>CALSML010000020.1 GCA_943787445.1 uncultured Alphaproteobacteria bacterium | reverse complement strand
AAGCACGTGAATGCTGGAGCGTCACATTATGGTGTTTGGCGTTGGCCTGCATCCGCGGGATGGAATGGCTACCCAGCAGACTATTTTGACGGCGACAGCAACCCTGTTCTGGCAATTCACGGCGACAACGATAGCGTCCAGAAACCCCGTTTTGTATATGACCAGTTGGATATCGTTGAAAGCAAAAGTCCCAAGTTCAAAAAGCATATTTTTAGAAACGCGGGACATAGTTGGGACTGCGAACCGTGTCGCAAGGATGGCTATGACGAAGAAGTCACAAGACAGTCTCTAAAAATGACCTTGGATCTTTTTGAAGCAAATAAACGATAGTCTCTAGTTTGTCCGTTGGACACCTGCCACCGCAACCCTGCTCAGACACGCCAAGACAGCCCTTCACGACGATTTGGCACCCCACCTGAGCCGCAGGTGCTCTCACATCAAAGGTCATGGCGGGGTTAAGCTGTCCGTCAATTACAGCCAGAGGCTCTGTAATCATTTCGCCTATGTGGCTCGGTTTGATGTGAGGTCATATTACAGCAGCATGGACCATCAGATCATCCTCGACCTCCTCAAGCAGTGTCGGGCTAGACCGGCGATCACGTGCATTGTTGGGGAGTATTTGTCTCTCCCAGATCATAACTCAAGTGGGAAGGGGATGGTCGCAGGAGGTGCCTTATCGCCACTCATCGGGGCTTTGTATTTGATGCCTCTCGACAAGCTGATGAAAGACTTACAGGGCAGCCTTGGGGTGCGTTATCAGCGATACATGGATGACTTTGTTATCTTTGCTCCGACACGACATAAGCTGCGCAAGGCTATCAAGCAGATGTATGGGGTGTTGGATAATCTGAAGGTGCATGTGCACCCAAAGAAGCGGTTCATAGGACCGACAAGAAAGGGGTTCGACTTTCTGGGGTACTGGCTAGAACCAGATAAACCACTGACTCCCTCGCCGGTCAGTCTATCCCGCCTGATAGAACGTTCTCATCAGCTTCATGAGCAAACAGCCGATTTAATCGGCTGCGAGAGTACGTCTGCAGGTGGCACCAGTGGCACCATGGTGGGCTACGCGGACTGACGGCACGGACCAGCAGCTTTATCTGGGCATGGCAGTACGTAACAAAAGCCCTAAGGCTTAATTTGGCACCAGAAATTATTAGATAAACTATCCGGAATCATGACCCGGGCGGGATCAAAACTGATTCTGAGAAGGACAGACCGGCGCTTTTCTCTCTAAAGCGCTTGTGGTTTCTAACGGCTCCCCGTCTGCGCTGCCGTGGACTCATGATTCAACCACTGCGCTCATGGCCGGGTCAATGGCTCCTGCGGTTAATCGATAACGTGGTGCCACCAGTCATTTGGGTCCATAAATAACGATGCGTTTTTAAAAAAGTTCGATGGCCTAGATCCGTACCCACCACGAATTTAACTCGATAAACTAAGGTTTTTCCGCCTGACGCCGCTGCGGCGCCTGTGATAACGACCTCTGCCTCCCGGACTGTGTCTCCCAAAACCCACGTCAAAACTGCATTGGGCGGATCCGCCTTGAAGCTGTCGCCTTTGTCGTCTGCCCACAGCCCGGCAAACTGCTCGGCTGTCAAGTAAGCGTGGCGACGGTTCGGCCTGTCGGTAAAGGCGAAAATGTCTCGTTCCACCGGCATAACGAGGGTCGTCGGGGAGGTCATTTCAGCCGTTTGCGCTGTATGAACGAACAGCCACTCTGCCGGTTTGGCATCTTCAGCACCTGCTGAACTGGCAACGAACAGGCTCATGATAAAGGCTGTTGAAATAGAGATTAGGTGCTTCATCAAATCAGACTCAATTGTTTCGGGAAAAGACAAAAGATATTTTGGCAACCAACAATGATCCACCCCCATTGAATTGGTCCACCGTGTATTTTAGTGAACGGAGGATCAAGGATGGCAACGAAACGACACAAACCCGAAGAGATAGTCTCCAAGCTACGGCAGGTTGATGTGCTTGTCGGACAAGGTCAGGCTCGCATTGACGCGATCCGCCAGGTGCAGATTGCGGAGCAAACCTATTACCGCTGGCGCAAGCGGTAAGCCGTTGTAACTAAGTCAGATACGTTGCATCCGAAATGGTGGGCGCGACAGGGATTGAACCTGTGACCCCTGCCGTGTGAAGGCAGTGCTCTCCCGCTTTCGGTCGCTTCGCTCCCTCTCAAAGCTACGCGCCTTGCCACGCTGTAAAGACCGGATTTCTGGCGAAAACCGTAAAGTTCCAACCGTTCTGAATAACTGAAACGTCATCGTATCGTATTATAGCCACTGTGTGAATCCTCGATGTGAGTGGCACAAATTTGGCACAAAGGAGGAAACGAATCAGCGCATGTCGCGCCTGTTCGCGGCGTCCGACAACCCCCTTCTCAGATTGGGTAGGATGAGGAGAGGGGGGGGGGACAAAATTCGCCGTTCTCTCAAAATATATAAATGACCCCGCCGATAAATTTGGTGTCTCGGTAAGCCATGTTACCGCTTTAGTCCTTCACAGGCGATACCATCGCCGTCACCGTCCAACCTATGAGGGTCCCCCGATCCTACCGACTTTAGGAGTTGCTCCAGCCATTGCTCTTTGTCGTTTCTGACCAGATAGGAGTCATGAACCGTGAGGATGACCTCGTCCTTCTCGATAACCCTGACGATTAGAATTTGTGCTTTCGGGGGTTAGGGCGTAAGTAAATGCTGATTGTAAAAAAATTTTCCGAATCGAAAGAAAAAAAATGATTAAATTTAGCTTACTCTCGATACCATTCGTGGTTGCTCTAATTCAATTGACACTCGGAGCTTCAATCGCCTCAGCAGCTGAAGATGATTGCATCTCTACGGGTGATAAATGTTTTCATCTTGAGATTGGTGCAGGGGTAAGTAGGTTTAATCTGCCCGACAACGGGTTTTTCTATGGGGGCGAGACTATCGGCGGTCAGGAGTCTCGGCCACTCACGGTTATCGACACCTCTGTCGGCGGGTGGAATATTGCCGGGTCTCTAGGACATCATGAAAACGGCGAAATCCTAGGGTCGGATATGTTTGGTTTCGACATCAATGGAATTTACCATGAATTTACGAGTAGCGGCTCCCTCTCGCGTGTAAGGGACGGAGGCAATGTTTTTGGCTGGATTGAAGAAGACGGAGACTTTCAGCAGACGAATTCCACGCCCGAGCGGTTGGACGCCGATGTATCGCGGAAATTTCAGTACTGGATTATAAATTTTGTAGGGGAATTAGACTACAATCAGAAAAATGGGGACGAACATGTTTACACCGGTAGCGAACCTATGTTCAGCCTACAAGTTGGTCCCTCATTTCGACGTATCCGTGAGAAAACAACTCAAAATGGCGCTATCAGAAATCATGCGACCAACGCCCTATCCACATCTGTCGTTAATAACGAAAAGCTAACTACAAATTACTATGGGTGGACTTTTGCGGGTGAATTCGTAAAAAACTTAGATGAGGAGTGGGCTATCACGGGGACAGGAGCTTTCTCAGTATACCGTGCGAAGAGTAAGGCATCGACCTCGTACGCCGACGACCAAGGTAATAGTTTCAGCAGGTCTCTCTCAAAAAATAAAAACACAACAGCATTAAATTTAGACGTCAAGGTCTCACATAAACTTGACGCTTCAAACCAGATTGCAGTGAATATTGGTATAGATAGCCTTCGGTACGCCCCGAAGGTTAACTACTCAGAATCCAAGCTTGACGATGGTGATCTGTTTGGTTACGCGTTCGGAGTAAGATTTATTCGGACGTTCAACTCACCTATAAATTAAGACGTTAAAACCCTGTGAAATTAATGTGAATGGCTCCCAATACATCTGGATTCCAAAAACAATTGACCAACTCACTATTGCTGGAGCGACAAAACTTCCTGACCAAATGCCGAGTCCTGATTTCTGTGCTTCCATCTCGTCGGTGACATAGTCGGTCGAGTAGCGCCGGTAGGCTATCGCCCAACCGGTAGCAACCATCTCGCGGTTAAGTTCAACTCCGAGCGGTCCCCCTATCGAGCAGACAGCAATAATTCGACCGTAACGATCTTTGTCGATCTCTGAGCAATCGACCCAATGGTTCTCAACCAAGGCAGCCAGAGCAGCTATTGCCTCGAAACCACAACGCCAATCCTGACCATTGCGCGAACAAACTTGATCGCTCTCAGGCGCATCAATTCCGTGAAGGCGAACAGCGACCGAGCCAAATTTCAGGGAGTCACCATCCACGACACGCGGTTTGCCATTGATGGCCTCAGCGCCATGGACGCCAATAGCGATCACGCTGATTGCAGTCGCGCAAAATAGTCTGAAAAGGTGAACCATGACTTTCAGGGACTCATCGTTCTAAGCGACCCAACGTCCGGTCAGTCACTCTTTTTGCAGTGGTCTTGCCATAACGTCGATAGCTGGGTCATTTCGGTCAGCGCAGCTCTGTAACGCTGATCCATAACTTCGTAATGAGTTTGTAAATCCTCATTTGCAACATTGGGCTGACGCATATCGCGCAGCAGCGAAATTAAGACGGTCATATGCGATGAGGTTTCCCGCATCTGGAATGCCAACGTCGGGCACATCTGCGGGTCGATAAGCGGTACCTCGTCACCTGCAGATGGTCTCCCTCCCATGAGCAGCAGTCCCGAAACGCAGAGGGCAGAAATCAAGAGCCTCATAACAATCTCCTATTGGATGCACCCTTCTACTTTATAGACGACAACCAGAGACCGCTCAGCTGAGCCTAGGAGAGCTATACAGAGGCTTTGTGACTGTATCTAAGGAAGGTAACTGACGAAAGGCCAGACCTCTGCAGGGCTATAATTTTTCTTGTTTATCTCAGCATTTCCAGTGCTTTGCGGGTATTCTCTCCTAGTAGTGCAGTGGTGTGTGTCTTTGTGTTTCTTTCTTTCTGATCTTCTTTCTTTACTCTGTAATCTGGCTTCCCGTATTCCAGCTGCTGCTCAAAGAATCGGTCTACTCGTCCCCGGTACCAGCCAGTTGGGGTAAATTCCTTACCTTCGTATTTGATGACTGTCCCCGGCCTGATTCCGTGTTGGGCAATGATCTGACGCATCCCACGGGGCAACAATGATTTATCGTCATCCATCTTGTATGGGAGCCATCCGAACATGGATTGGTAGGCCGTCTCCATCGTATCGAGCAGCAGACCCTCGTCTTCGACCTTCACGATGAAGCTGTCATGGACCGGGATGATTGGCTTCATCTAGTTGGGTGAACACCCCCATCACCATCTCAGCCAGACGGGAATCCTGCGCCTGTAGGCCGATGCCCTTGTCCTGATGGATCAGGTGTCGGATTGGCCCGTTACGGAGCAGCAGTAGATCAAGACAGTCGGCGATGTCTTCCGCCGAATAGTTGATGCCGGTGTCTTTCCTGATCTTTGATTTTGCACCGAGGACGGCACCATCCCGGTCAGCAGCGTTGATGGCTGCCAGTAGGGTTAGCTTTGATGCTGTCCTGTCCCACCCGACCACCTGTTGGTCTTTGGCACGGAGACCGACAACACCAGTCTCAATGATGTAGGGATCATCCCTGATCTCCAGACCGATCTGGGCGTAGAGCATTGCGGGATGTAGGGAGCTGTAATCCCATTCGACCGTGTAAGAGCCGTCGATACCGATGTAGGGGCGTAGCTCACGCTCGACCTGACCCGGCCAATGGCCGTAGTACCTGCCGCCCAGTGTCAGCTGTCTGTTGTTGAACACCCGGGTCATGAACTTGTTCGCCTGTGTCGTCGAGACACACCGCGTCTCGAACCGGGATCGCTCCTTAACCCAGTACCTTTGATAGACCGCGTCCGCAGTCTGATTCATCAGGCCGACATGGTGGAGTGCAAGGACATCGTTCACAGCATCAACAGCCTTACGGGCCTTGATGATCTTGGCTGTGTCTTTGTAGGTCTGCCGTTCACCATCCCGATTGTTGATGATGATGGTCTCCTGCCGATCACGACGGATGGTCTGCTCGAATGGTCGCGCCGTCAGGAATAACTGCCTGAGTTTGTCGGTAGGTCGTATCCGGGTGTCCGGCCTTCACCCGTCGTTCTGTCCCGGTAACCCGGCACAAGATCAACCAGCCCTTTGTCGGCAAGGTTGCGGACAATCTTCGGGTAACGGCCGTCCATGAATCGGTACTTCTTCAGGCCATAGGCCGTATCGTTCCCCATCGGGATCGCCGTGAACAATCGTTCGTCGCGGCACCACATCAGATACAGGTGCAGGATAATGATGCGGAGTTCCCGGCGTGGATACGCTCCGAACTCCCGATACTCACGCCTCTTCGGCAGGTACTCCGGCAGATACTGGTGACACAGCCTGTTGATCAGAACGACATGCTCAGGATGTTGGCTCGACAGGGCAAACGATAGCGGTACAGACCAGTCGTCGCTGTAAGGGTTTATGCCGTGGTGAGCCGTCCATTTTGATGATTGATCTTGGTCCGACGTCGTCGGTGGTACCTCGCAGCCGGAATTGGTTAGGTTCCCCATGTCTAAGTCCTGTTCTGGGGTGTCGCAGATGTCTGCTTACCCAGATGATCAGGCCGATTCGTGACTTTCCCAAGGGTTTTGAGTACGAAGACTGCCGCCTGTGTCGTATTGCCATCCACCATGAAAGATCGGGTGGCTGTGTGTCTCAGGTGGTGTGTCAGTTTCTGGTACAAGGTAGGGCGGTCAATTACTGACACGCCCGGGTAAGAGGTCCGAAACCACTGCTTCGACACGAAGTCGACCCTTGTCTGCTTCGGCAATGATTTGTCGGCAACGACACCACGCTAATGATCGTGGCTGGATAGTATGCTTGGGCTGAACAACACATGGTTCGAGGATGGACATAAGTTTGTCCGTTGGACACCTGCCACCGCATCTCTGCTCAGAAGGCAGCCCCAAGAACCCTAGGCATCTCTTTTTCGCACATACTCGCCTAAGTTGTTTTTGACTATAGCCTCATGTCTCTTAGCTTGACGCATTAAAGCCAAACCTAAGCCCCACCCTATTGCAGAGGCACCTATACCGTAGAGTATTTCATTGCGTACCATCCAAGCCGGTTGACCATGAATATGGTCCACATAGGCTGCGAAGAAGCAGAACGCAGAAACCAACGTCATGCCGATAATCAGGAACACTCCGTAAGAAAACTTAAAATTTGGGAATACGGCGGCTAAAGCTACGATGATCAACCGAATTACCAAGTTCATATTCTAGGTTCCTTCTTGAATAGCTCCGAGTTTTCTAGACGTCCTCGATTTGGTATTTATTGTTGGCACCTAATCGTTCAGGTGATTGGGAAGATGACTAAAAAAACACCAAAAAAATGCTGTTGCCGCGCTACTGTATGCCTTACCAAACCGAAAAAGAGATAGCACACATTCTACTAAGGTAGAAAAGCGTGATGTTGCTGTACCAAGCGATACATAAATCTCATGCCACTCGATGAATCACCCTGCCACCATCTTCCAAACTTTCCTGACCCTTAGTCAGAGTGGAGTGGTCAATAGACATAGAGCTTCCTTGCGGTGATGGGATTGCTGATGTTCAAAATATGGACTGTAGATACGGGCATAATATTTATTTCGTTATTTTTTATTTCTACACTTGAAATAAGCCTTAGTCGTGTAACCGAATATCAATCCACGCCCCGTAGATACGTGGTAAGCATCTTTATTATACTTTTTGCAATGTCTCGCGGCCGCGTCTAATACCGACTGCGGCGGTGTTCCTGTCCCAAAACTAACCTCTATGTAGCGAACATCTACACCATCGGGTGTTTCTTCACTCAACGACGGCTTCATCAATGTCATCCCCATCGGCGAGGAAGTACCGACTTTTTGTCCCGGACCACATCCCGTTATAAAAAATAATGATAAAGTGAATAGAATAATTGTGGGCTTAAATCTCATTAGGTTTCTCTTTTAAGGGGTTAATAATAAAATGCTTATAACCCAAAAAATATTTAAAGTGAATATATTCCACCCCCGCAACTGATAACCCATCCGCGTAACTCTAGAACCGGTGCGAGAATTGGCGGCTCTGGGGAAACTGCCCTGCATGACCGACAATACCCCTGACCAATCAGGGAGATTGTCGATGCCATCAACGAAAAACAAACACGCTTCGCCCACGCCTACGTAGCCTGTGGCGGTAACGGCCGGGCCGCAGCCATACAAGCCGGATACAGCCCCTCCAGCGCCGCGAAACGTGCCTGTGACCTGCTCAAGCACCCCGAGGTGCAGGACATCGTCCAGAGCCACCGTGACGCCGTTCTGAAGGCGACACAAGACTTCGATGTGGTCGAGGAGCTGATTGGCCTGTATCGGATGTCGGTGGCCGCTGGGAGTCTTGCCGTGGCGCATAATGCACTGGCGACACTGGGGCGTCTGCAGAACCTAGAACCTGCCCGTCGGGTTGAGGTTCATAACCTCGATCCTGATGAAATCGATCGGCAGATCGCCCACTACCTTGATGTGATTGGAACTGGTCAAAAAGAAAGGCCCCCGGAGACGATGCCTCGCGGGAGCCTGAGTTACTAGTAGGTTAGCTCTACTGAGAAGGAATTGCAGAAAGGCTGTTAGAAATTTTTTGCTTTTCTACTGTTCCCGAAATTTCTCCGCCGGATGTGACAAGCAGTTCGTTGTATAGAATTTCGCCTGTTAGCTCTCCTGTTGCCTTGATCTCTAGTGTCTTGGTTGACGTGACCTTGCCCTCAACAATTCCGGCGATTGATAAGTCTTCACACTCCAGTGTCCCTTTTACACTGCCGCCCTGCGATATCTGGATCGAACCCGACTTGATTGTTCCTTCGAATTGTCCGCTGACCTCGACCCTGTCACTGTCTGAGATATCACCCTTCAGGACCACACTGTCTCCGATGGTAACGATACGATCAGCTGCCTTCTCGGGCTTTGGCTTTAATATCTGATCCGGGGAGACAGAGTAGGAACGAATAGGATCGTTGAGGGACGGCATTCGGTCCCCCTGATCCTGATCGTTATCAGCTGCGTTGCGTTTGTTGAGGGCGTCCTTGAGGCTCATTGACTATTATCCAGTCCAGTTGTGAGAAAAGGCCACTTATTGCCGAGCAGCAGGGCACTGCTGGGGCCAGAATGTGCTGATAAGAAGATCAGTTTATCGATTGACCACATCATTGCCTTGGTCTTTGCAAATTGAGGTCACAACGAACCGGTAATCAAGCTCCGAACAAACGACGGAGCCTTCCATGATCTCTCAAAAAATTAAAAAGATGTCCCTTGGACTTGGCCTGATGGCATCACTGTCTGCCTGTGGTGCCTATGATGTCGCAGAGCTTAAGGAGAGAGATATCGATGCCTCTACCTTCGGCGGAGCTATTGCCGAGGAGTATCGGAAGTTTGTCGCCTTCGAAGCCGATCAGATGATGGATTGGCCTGATGCAAACTACTTCGCAGCCAAGGCTCTTCGGGTTCTCGGTGATCCTTCTGCTGCTCAGCCAGAAGACTTCTCCAAATGGAACATCGATGAGCAGTTCCTAGAGGATCTTGAGATTGGAGATAAACGACTTCGCGTCGCTATGCGCCTCATTCAGCCCGAAGAGGGTTCACGGGACCTTGCCCGTGCAATCACCAGCTTCGATTGCTGGATCGAACAAGCAGAGGAGGGATGGCAGACCGATCATATTGCCGCCTGTCAGACCGCCTTTAATGACGCATTGGAAGGCCTCGAGGCCAAGAAGGGGATTGAGATCACCGATGCCGGTGAGGCGAAGGTCCGCCTGGTAGTCCACCATGACCTAGACCAGTCACATCCGCGGACTGACGACCTCATTCTTATCCAATCCTTTGCCTCCAAGGGATGGGATGACCTTCAATTACATGTTCATGTCGTCGGGCATACCGACCGCTCCGGATCGGAGGAGCATAACCAAAAGCTCTCCGTATCCCGTGCCCTCGCTGTTGTTAATGCCATCAAGGCAACTTGGCCCGGCGAATACACCTTCAGCATCGAGGGGCTAGGCGAGACCACTCCCGCATTCGCGACAGCTGATGGCGTTGAGGATATTCGGAACCGCCGAACAGAGGCTGAAGTAACCCTCTCTATCGAACCAGAATTCCCCTCAATTGAAACAGCCACGCGCTGAGCCGCTTAAGGGGAGACATGGAAATGCGACGTCCATCAACGTTCTGCAAACAGGCATATGTTTGTCTCGGCCTCATCACTGTGTGCAGTGTGATGCTGCTTTCTACCGAGGGGATCCGGATTAAAGGGGCCGAGGCGCAGGAAGCGGCGCAAGGAATGCCCGATAGCGACTACCTTAATAGCCCCTTCAAATGGATTCACGACGACGTAGAAGATTTTGGTTATCTCGGCACACAGGGCGGTCAGCTTGTAAGCGGTGATGCCTTGAGGGTTCGCCTCGATCCTCATCGAAATTGTTCTGAGGTAGAGGTTTTTACGACCTTCTATATGTCCGATGTGCCGGAGGGGTATAGCTTCCAAGGTCCTCAAGATATTCAACTCTATAAAGCCATTACGGGGTTTATTGGGGTCGATACCGACACAATCGAAACAATCGATGCCAAGATCGTCGCAGTCAGCGATATGGGTGCCTTCAAGGTGGCCCTCATATCCCTTGGCTTCGATAAGGTGAACAACTGGATCAGTAAGCTCGACGGCCTCAGCCTGAAGCTGAGCGTGTCAGACGATGCTCCGCCTGTAGCGGCCTACTTCAAAAATCCGGAGAACTCCTGGGATCTTCGGTATTTCCCGGAGGCAGCTTCAGAGGCCCAACTGCAGTGCCTTGCCGATCATAAGGCGGGGCTTGTTGAGCCTACCCTGGTTAGCGCTGCTACCCAACTACAACCGTCACCCTTCATGAGCCAGGCGGTAGCCCAACGCTTTGGAGATTGGTGGAGTGGGCGGTTCAGCCGGTTGGCGTTCAACTATGAAAGCATCGAAGCCACTGAGGAAGATGTTTCCGAGAAAGTGGATGGTTGGGAGATAGAGTTTTTCGGTGAGACAATGATCATGGTCACGCATGCCGGGGCAGATCACGCATGGTGACCGGCTTATGTTCCGGCTAAACCCAAAAGACGACTGTGATCAGGCTGAGATGATCACGTCCTTCTACAGCGTGGAGCGTAATCCCAACTTTGTAGGTCTGGAGGGCAAGGTGATTGGCTTCGAGTTCGCCGTCGATGAACCAAACGTTGTCGATAAGGAGGACAGCACCACAACTGCCGGAGGCACTGTGGTCGCCGCTTCGCCATTCCTTGCGGGGCATCGTGCCCTGATGACCTTTGGCTTCCTTCCCGTGGATTACTGGAAGCTCTGGATGGACGGCAAATCCGCATCTCTGGTCATGCTGGAGGGCAACGGGATCGTCCCTGAGGCCTACTTCGACATCACCAACAACAGCTTGGGCATTGGATGGCTTCGGCAAGACGATCAGCAAGGCATCTGAGATATGCCGGGGAAGCCAGACCGTAGAACGCACCTGACCAGGAGGATAAGCATATGGCCGTCGCACTGGAGTTTCTGAACCTCGTTATCCCGATCAAGAAGATCGAGCAGCATTACGAGGGAGGCTGGGAACAGTACCTGGACGACCACCAGCACCTCATCGGTAGGCGCATCTGGTTCGATGATCACCTGGTACGAGATGGCGCAAAGGACCCCAAGGATATGAGCATATTGATCGATGAGTGGGTCGACATTGGCCTCAGGACCATCGAGGAGACCAACGGGAAGCCGCGCTGGGTCGACTGTTGCGTTATCGCGTCCATCTTCAACGCGCCTACACTGCCCTGTAACTGGGTTCAGCTCTCACCGAACGGGTGGTCGGCATCACTAAAGGGGCATCCGCCGGGTGAGATTGTCGGCCGCGCTGAGATTGCGGCTTAGCCTCGCTGATGTCGGTTTCATCAACCTCATCATTCCCCGTGACCGCATAGAGGCCGTCTACGATGGTGGATGGGACGAGTTTGCATCAGACAACCACTCGGTATTTGGCCGACGCATCTGGTTCGATGACCATCTGATGCGGGACGGCGCAATGTCTCCCGGCGATATGGGCCTCTACAGGCTTATAAATATTTTGATTTGGTTATTTTATGGAACTCTATTGAGCCGGTTCCATATTGCAACTCAGCATCAAGTGTTCTTGACCGCCTTAATCCCCTTTCCTCCTCGACCACGAGACTTGTAAATAGTATAGCCCTTTGCGCCTAAGTTGAGTGATTCAATGTCTTCGGCCGAAGAGAGTATACTTACAATTCTATCCGCAACTTTATCCGAATTTTCTGATTTGGAATTGGCCTTCCGCCATTCATCGAATGCCTTTTGTCCTAATTTGTCGCCTATTGATTTCTTCAAAGCGTTTAGTTTGCGAATTTCGCCTTTGGTCAAATCTGACATTTCTGCCCCTTCATAAGTCTAAGATCAAAACTAAACGTCAGTAGGATATTTTTGATAAAATTCCAAACAGAAAAATTTATCAGAAAAGATGTTATTTTCAGTTTTTTGGATTATAAATTGTTCTCTAATTTTTGTGAATTATCACATAAGGGAGCCGAAAATAATATGGCCGATTCACTGACTGAAGTACTTTCTGGGGGCGATCTAAGCCTCACGACCCTTAAGGCGCTGCTGGATAACAGCTTTGATTCAATTCTGGTCACGGACTCAACCAAGGCTGGAAAAATCTTGTACGCCAACAAGGGCTTTAATGCTCTGACCGGTTATTCAACGAAAGAAGTGATCGGGAAAACCCCTCGCATTCTGCAAGGTGCGGCTACTGATAAAAAGGTGTTGGATCGTCTCCGTAAGGCTCTGACAGATGGAAAGCCCTTCGAGGGCCGAGCGATCAACTACAAGAAGAACGGAACCCCGTTCATCATGCATTGGCGTGTTGTCCCCGTTAAAGTCGGCCGTAACACAAAGGTATGGTTGGCGATCCAGCGAGAAGGATCAGCAGTCGAGTAGTTTTCCTGTCGCTAGTTCGAATAGGGCCTCCCATTAGGCTGTTATCGAACTAACAAAGCTTTTGGGCAAGGTCCTCAGGTCTCAGCTGGACGTACCGCTGCAGCATCCTGAGGTCCTTGTGACCCGTGATCGCTGCCACCTCCATCACGCCTAGCCCCTTCTCGAAGAACCGTGTTGTCGCTTCATGTCTGAGGTCATGGAACCGAAGGTCTGTAATGTCGGCCCTGCGGGTTGCTCTGTTCCAAAGGCCCTTTAGTGCCTCGGGGTGGACCGGTATGACGACACCAGCTCAGGCTCCTTGGCAGTGCCTCGATGGTTTGTCGTGCCAGTGGCGACAACGGGACATCCCTGCTGTCACCATTTTTCGTCATGGGCAGATGGACGTAGCTTTTGTCGAGCTGGACATGGTCCCAGCGAAGACTGAGTAACTCACCTCTGCGCATCGCCGTCTCAATGGCCAGGACAACGAGCGGCTGAAGAAATGGATTCGATGAGGCCTGACACGACACCATCAGACGGGCCTCTTCGTCTCCCTCCAGCCTTCGGGTTCGACCTTTCGGCTGCGGCGGCTTTCTGAGATTGGCTGCTGGGTTACCGGGGAGGTTGAAGCCCCACTCCGACATCGCAATGCGGATGGCATGGCTGATGATCGATAGCTCACGAGCCACTGTTGCTGGGGCAGCATTCAATAGTCGTTCGTCTCGATAACGCGCGATATGGGAAGAGTTTAGCTTTGATAGCCAAAGGTCACAGATTGAATGCCGCTGTATGACGCCGAGCCGATAGGTTTCGACTTTTGCACCTCGCTTATGAGGGGTCACTTCCGCCGCATAGCGTGTGAGCAGCTGATTGAGTGTGCAGTCTTGGGAGATAACATTCCCGGCGTCTATCAGATGCTCGGTCTTGGTTGCCCATCGCCGAGCGTCCGTTAGCCTGTCGAATGTTTTTGTCTGCGTTGGGTGTCCGCTGCGCCTGACACGCGCCGTATAGCGGCCATTGCGCTTCATAAACGTCGCCAATTCCATCTCCTGTGGCACAGGATTGGAACAAGAGCGGTTTTGTTGCTGGAAACCCGGTCGTGACTCTGCCGCTTAATTAGCGGTAAGCCGTTGTAACTAAGTCAGATACGTTGCATCCGAAATGGTGGGCGCGACAGGGATTGAACCTGTGACCCCTGCCGTGTGAAGGCAGTGCTCTCCCGCTGAGCTACGCGCCCGTCCCATAGGACAGCGGTCCTAATAGGGTGTCTGGTTCGATCAAGTCAAGTTGCACGACATGACCACGAATTCGCCGTTATTGTCAGCGAGACTAATTGGTGTGCTCGAGATCACGGAGTTGTCCCATGTCACGCGGGTTTTCGTCGGGAGTTTCTGCGGTTGTGTCCGCAGCCGTTCTGCTGGCCGGCATCACCTCGGCACCGGCGCAGTCAGGCGACGGGGCGGACGGGTTTTCGCTGACCTATGATATCTATTCGGGCGGGTTTCGCGCCTTGCAACTCGATTTTATCGTCGACATAGCGGGGGACATTGCCGCTGACGACACGATGCCGCCGCGCTACGACACACGGGTTACGATGGAAACCTCCGGGATCATCGGCGCGCTGTTCAACTGGCGGTTCGATGCGACCAGCACGGGAGCCTGGCGCGATGGCGAGATCGTCCCCAGACGTTACCGCACAGCCAATGTCTGGCGCGGCAACGAACGTGTCGTGGCCATAGAGTACGAGGATGGGGTCGCGCAGAAGGTCAGTGCGGTGCCACCCTATAGCGAAGAGGATATGAAGAAGGTCACGCCTGCGATGCGGGCCGGTGCGGTGGACCCGACCAGCGGCGTGACGGCGCTGGTGTTGACCAGTGCGATCGAGGGGACCTGCCGTCCGCAGACCGCGATCTATGACGGCCGTCGCCGCTACGATGCCAATATGACCGTACTTTCGCCCCGCGATCTGAAGCCGAGCGCTTATGCCCCTTTTTCCGGGCGGGCCGAGGGCTGCAAACTGACCTTCAAGCGCATCGCCGGGTTCAAGCCTGACCGGAAACGGCTGCAGGATTTCACCGTGGATGTCTGGTTGTCGCAGGTCGGGCTTGCAGCCGGGCGTGTTCCGGTGCGGCTGGAGCTGACGACGCCCTGGGGCAAGGGGTTTGCCCATCTGGTGCGCGCGCGGAAGGGTGATGGTGCGCTGGTCTTTGGTACGGGGGATGCCGAATGAACCCGTAACAATCGGGAACAATTCGTGACTTGGTGCGATTCAGCCCGGTGTGGCATTTTCCGCGCCATAGCTGCGGGTGATCCGCATGCACGCTCACAAACCAAATTCCGCTAATGACCGACACCCCGATCGCCGTTGTCATCCTTGCCGCAGGCAAGGGCACAAGGATGAAGTCCGACCTTCCCAAGGTGATGCATGCTGTCGCTGGGAGGCCGATGATTTCGCATCTGCTCGATACGGTGTCCGAACTCGCTCCTGCGAAGGTTGTGGTGGTGGTCGGGCCCGATATGGATGTGGTCACGAAGACCGTGGCGCCGCACCCCACCTGCGTGCAGGCAGACCGGGACGGCACCGGCGGCGCGGTAAAGGCCGCCGCATCGGAATTGCAGGGCTTCGCGGGAACGGTGCTGGTGCTCTATGGGGACACCCCGCTGGTCCGCGCCGAGACTATGCGCAATGCTGCGGCAGCCTGTGCGGACGGGGCGGCGGTGTCGGTCCTCGGGTTTCAGCCGTCGCATTTTCATCAGTATGGACGCCTGATCACCGATGCCAGTGGTGCGCTGACGGCCATTGTCGAGGCCCGTGATGCCAGCCCTGAAGAACTCGACGTCAATCTGTGCAATTCCGGGGTCATGGCCTTTGACGGTCGACACTTGCTGGGACTGCTCGATCAGCTCGACACCGACAATTCCAAGGGTGAGTACTATCTGACTGACACGGTCCGGCTCGCTTGCGCGGCGGGTCATTCTGCAGCCGTGGTGGAAGGTGAGGAAGACGAATTGCTCGGTGTGAACTCCCGCGAAGATCTGGCGGTGGCGGAAGCTGTCGTGCAGGACGAGCTTCGAGCCCGGGCGATGGAGGATGGGGCGACGCTGGTCGAGCCGGCCACGGTCTGGTTCCATCATGATACGCAACTGGGGCGGGATGTGGTGGTACAGCCCAATGTGGTCTTCGGGCCGGGCGTAACGGTGGCCGACAATGTGCAGATCAAGGCCTTCAGCCATCTGGAAGGGGCGAGAGTGGAAAGCGGCGCTGTGATCGGACCTTATGCGCGACTGCGCCCCGGCGCGCAGATTGGCGTGGAAGCCCATGTCGGCAATTTCGTGGAAATCAAGAACGCTGAACTTGGTGCAGGCGCGAAAGCCAATCACCTGACCTATATCGGTGATGCCACCATCGGGGCTCGTTCGAATATCGGTGCTGGCACGATCACCTGCAATTATGACGGCTTCGGGAAATACCGGACAACCATTGGAGCAGGGGCCTTCATCGGCTCCAATTCGGCTCTGGTCGCCCCGGTGACCATCGGGGATGGCGCGATTGTTGCTGCGGGCAGCACCATTGGCCGCGATGTGGAAAAGGATGCGCTGTCCATCGAGCGCGCACCGCAGGTGGACAAACCCGGCTGGGCCGGCAATTTCCGCGCCTTGAAGAAGAAGGACTAGGTTCTGTGTGCGGAATTATCGGGATTTTGGGTTCGGATGATGCGGCGCCGCGTCTCCTCGAAGGCCTCGAACGGCTGGAGTATCGGGGCTATGATTCGGCCGGTATCGCGACTCTGGTCAACGGGTCGATCGATCGCCGACGCGCCGAGGGCAAGCTGGTCAATCTGGCAGCTGTCCTCGACAAGAGCCCGGTGACCGGCGATGCCGGTATCGGTCACACGCGATGGGCAACCCATGGCGTTCCTAATGAGAGCAATGCGCACCCCCATGTCACACCGCGGGTTGCGGTGGTGCATAACGGCATCATCGAGAATTTTCAGGAACTGCGTGCCGAACTGATCGCGGCCGGTCATGTCTTCGAGAGCGATACGGACACCGAAGCCATTGCTGTCCTGCTGACCCATGAAATGGACCAGGGCGCCTCCCCCCGGGATGCAGTGTCGCGTACCCTGCCGCGTTTGCACGGCGCATTTGCCCTGGCGATTGTCTTTGCCGGTGAACATGACCTGATGGTCGGGGCGCGGCGCGGCAGTCCGCTGGCGATCGGCTATGGCGAAGGGGAAATGTTTATCGGATCCGACGCTCTGGCGCTGGCGCCCTTGACCAAGCGCATCTGCTATCTCGATGAGGGCGACTGGGCAGTGATCACCCGTGACGGTGCCGATATTTTCGATGAAGACGACAATCCGGTATCCCGGGTGATCCGCGAGACGGAACTGTCGGGCGCGCTGATCGGCAAGGGCAATTACGACCACTTCATGCAGAAGGAAATCTTCGAGCAGCCGGCGGTGGTTGGCGACACGCTTCAGTCCTTCATCAACGCTACCACGCGCGAGATCAGTTTGCCGGACCTGCCTTTCGACTTTGCCGAAGTGCCGCGGGTCACGGTGATCGCCTGCGGTACGGCCTGCTATGCGGGCTGGGTTGCCAAGTACTGGCTGGAAACGGTTGCGCGTCTGCCGGTCGAGATTGATGTGGCCTCGGAGTTTCGGTATCGCGAGGCTCCTTTGCCCGAGGGTGGCGTCGCGTTGTTTGTCAGCCAGTCCGGAGAGACCGCCGATACCCTGGCCGCGCTGCGTCATTGCCGCGCTGAGAAGCAGCATATTGTTTCCGTGGTGAATGTGAGTGAAAGCTCCATTGCGCGGGAATCTGATGTGGTGCTGCCGACCCTGGCCGGACCGGAGATCGGTGTGGCGTCCACAAAGGCCTTCACCACCCAGCTTGCCGTGCTGGCCTGCCTGACGATTGCGGCGGCGAGGGCCCGCGGAGCCATCGATGAGGCGCGCGCGGCCGGAATGGCAGGGGCGCTGACCGAAGCGCCCTCACGGATGACCGAAGTTCTGAATCATGACGAGGCGCTGCGGGAGATTGCCCGTGACGTGGCAAAAGCCCGCGACGTTCTCTATCTGGGGCGGGGGACAGCATTTCCGCTCGCCATGGAAGGTGCGCTCAAGCTGAAGGAAATTTCCTATATCCACGCCGAAGGCTATGCTGCCGGCGAGATGAAACACGGCCCGATTGCACTGATCGACGAGAATGTTCCTGTGATCGTCCTCGCACCGAATGACGCGCTGTTCGACAAGACATTGTCCAATGTCGAAGAGGTCATCGCGCGCGGCGGCAAGGTGGTGTTCATGTCGGACAAGGCCGGTGTGGCGAAGCTCGCCGACAAGGCTTTTGCGGCGGTGGAGATGCCCGATGTGGACCCCTTCGTCGCGCCGCTGCTCTATTCCATCCCGATCCAGCTGCTCGCTTATCACACGGCGGTGGTCAAGGGCACCGACGTCGACCAGCCGCGGAACCTCGCAAAGAGTGTGACCGTAGAGTAGTTTTGAACGGTGATTATTTTTCTGACGATTTCTCGCAATATCTCTGTTTTAAGGTGTCATTTGGGTCAAATGACCTCCTAAACGACTACAATCCGACAAAATGGTCTGACTCCCAACAGGAGATTATCGACCTAGTACTGTCTCTCCAAGAAGAAGGGATGGGTTATCGTAGAATTGCTCATCACCTCAATGGAAGAGGTATTAAAACCACCACAGGTGAAGAATGGAAAAATACCCATGTCTTTTCATTCATCAAACGATACAAGGAACGAGAACACCGTCTTCAGAATGTGAAGACCCATGAGTATGGTGTCGAGATCGGTAAGTTTGAGTTGAAGTGGTTGAGACGGTGATTCTTGAATAAGAATACTTCACAATATTTAGTGACTTAAAGGGTCCCATATTCAATTAAATCGGACCAGTCAGTGGGGGCAGGTCAGCCCAGTTTTAGGGGGGGAAGGACAGGCTTCAGGTTCGGATGGCGAACCCATTTCATCAAACCGGAATTTTACGGGTGCGACGGGACAAATAAAGTCAGCATCCTCGCGGGGTTTTCGCTAAGCTTCTGAATATTTGCGATTATTTGTGCATTCAATTCGGGCGCGCCGAGAGGCGAGTGGGAAATGGCGAAAGCATCTGATCTGTTCATCGAGTGTCTGGAAGAAGAGGGATGCGAATACATCTTCGGAATTCCGGGGAGGAAAACCTCGACTTTCTTGATTCCCTGTCCCGGTCGAAGAAGATCAAGCTGGTCCTGACGCGCCATGAGCAGGGCGCCGGGTTCATGGCCTCTGTCTATGGTCGTCCTGACGGCAAGACCGGTGTGTGTCTGTAGACCCTCGGCCAGGTGCGACCAACTTCACCACCGCAGCCGCCTATGCCCAACTCGGCGGGATGCCCATGCTGATGATCACCGGGCAAAAACCGGTGAAGAGTTCCAAGCAGGGGTCGTTCCAGATTCTCAATGTGGTCGAAATGATGCGGCCAATTACCAAGTACGCAACGCAGATCGTTGCCGGGGACAATATTCCCAGCCGTGTCAGGGAGGCCTTCGGATTGCGGAAGAGGAGAAACCCGGGCGCGACCCATATCGAACTTCCCGAGGATATTGCCGACGAGCAGACCGATGAGCGGCCCCATCAAGGCGTCATCGGTGCGTCGCCCCACGGCCGAAGAGAAATCCGTCTTCCGGGCGCTGGAGAAAATCCATGCCGCCAAATCCCCGATCCTGGTCATTGGTGCCGGCGGCAATCGGAAGCTAACGTCAAAGATGCTGTCCGGTGTTCATCGAGAAGACGGGTATTCCGTTCATCACGACCCAGCTGGGTAAGGGGGTGGTCGATGAGCGGCATCCGTTGTTCATGGGCTGCGCAGCATTGTCGTCTGGCGATTATGTCCATCAGGCCATTGACGCGGCAGACCCTGATTATCAATGTCGGTCATGACGTGATCGAGAAACCGCCATTCTTCATGGAACAGGGCGGGACCGAAGTGATCCACGTTTCCTACAACTCTGCCGAGGTCGACCCGGTCTATTTCCCGCAGGTGGAAGTGATTGGCGATATCGGGAATTCGATCTGGCAGCTCAAGAACGGTGTGAAGAAGCAGGAAGAAGCCGATTGGGATTTTTCGCGCATGATGGAAGTGAAGTTCCATGGCGATGCGCAGCTGGCCGAGGGTAAGGATGATATGCGGTTTCCGATCTACCCGCAGCATCTGGTCAGTAAGGTCCGCGAAGCGATGCCCGATGATGGAATCATCTGTCTCGACAATGGTGTCTACAAGATCTGGTTTGCTCGCAATTATCCGGGCTATCAGCCAAATACGGTCCTGCTCGACAATGCGCTGGCCACTATGGGGGCGGGTCTGCCGTCGGCGATGGCTGCCCGTCTGGTGCATCCGAATCGCAAAATTATGGCGATCTGCGGTGATGGCGGATTCATGATGAACAGTCAGGAACTCGAAACAGCAGTTCGGGAGAAGATGAATCTCGCCGTGCTGATATTGAATGACAGTTCTTACGGCATGATCCGGTGGAAGCAGGCAAATATGGGGCTGGCAGATTGGGGTCTGGAATACGGCAATCCGGACTTCGTGAAATATGTTGAGGCCTATGGCGGTGTCGGCCACCGTGTGGGGTCAGCCGAGGAGCTGCCGGGCATCATCGAGACGGCGCTGACCGAACCCGGTGTGCATCTGATCGATTGTCCGGTCGACTATGCCGAGAACGACTACATCTTGAACGTGGATATCAAAAAACGTTCTGCCGCGATCTGACGACAGGCGTGGGTATTATCGGCCCCAGAGCACCATCACGAAAAGGATGAGTGCCAGATAGCCGATGAACATGCGGTGGATCAGCACATCGGGAATGTGGTGGGAGACGCGCACGCCACCCGGTGAGCCCGCCAGAGCACCAATGGCAAGGCCGGCAAAGGCCGGGCCATAAAAGAATCCGAGCGAGAAGTCCGGCAGGCCAACCTCGTTGAATCCGCCATAGATATAGCCCGCCGCCGCCGAGAACCCGAGCAGACCGGCCAGTGCCGAGGCCGTGGCCGCGATCATCGGCATCGAATAGCGACGCTTGCGCAGATAGGGCCCGATGACGATGGCCGGTCCCGGGCCGAGTAGTGATCCGGTGATTCCGGTCAGTACGCCGTGGAACCAGAGGCCGAAACCGCGTACCTGATTGAGATCCCCACCGGCAGCGACCGTTTCATGGCCCTTATAGAAAACACCCCGCGCGATCGTCAGCGCGATAAACCCCATGAAGATCGCTTTCAGGATGTCGCCGGGCAGAAAATCCCCGAATAGGGACCCGCCGACCGCGCCAATCACGATATAGGGCACGAAGCGATAGGTGACAGACATCTGGAGGTCGCCTGCTCGGTAGCGCAG
The DNA here is from genome assembly GCA_943787445.1 of uncultured Alphaproteobacteria bacterium. Classification (GTDB taxonomy): domain Bacteria; phylum Pseudomonadota; class Alphaproteobacteria; order UBA6615; family UBA6615; genus JABJAG01. Next base: position 115,152 of record CALSML010000020.1, on the reverse strand, counting down.
GATAGCGACATAGGCCGATGTCGTCGCCATCACGGCCAGTGCCGTGCCGACGGAGAGATGCATCACATGGTCTTCGGGGACACCTTGTAATGGCAGGCCGATAATCAGTGCCGGTGCCATGGTAAATGCGCCGCCAACTCCGAACAGGCCGGAGACGAATCCGGCGAGCGCTCCGGTAAGCAGATAGATCAGGACAATTTCATAGAGCACTTGGCTTCCCCTGCGCGACCCTTAGCCCGCGACGTTCCGAATGGCAATTATCCTCGCAGGCTGTGGAATATCATGGTGAGCAGGACAGCGCTGAGATAGGCGACGAAGAGGCGGGTCTAGAGCTTGTCGGAAACCCGGTGAGAGAAGCGGATGCCGAGCGGTGAGCCCACCAGCGCACCGATTGCAAGGCTCGCGAAGCCGGGCAGGTAGAGATAACCACGGGAATGTGCGGGCAGTCCGACTTCGTCAAATCCACCGACGATGTAGCCGCCTGCCGCCATTGCACCAACCAGCCCGGGAAGTGCTGCGGATGCGGCTGAAACGATCGGCATGGCGAAACCGATCCTGCGCAGCAGGGGTGCCAGAACAATGGCCGGGCCGGGGCCGAGCAGCCCGCCGGAAATACCCGAAATGATGCTGAGAAACCAGAAGGCTCCGCCGCGCAGATCGGAAACCTGCGCGCCTTCGCCGGTGACAGTGGCGGGACGTTGCATCAGGGTTCGCAGGATGGAAAAGCCAATGAAGCACATGAAGAATATCTTCAGCACATCGCTGGGCAGGATATAGCCGATGATGGCGCCCAACCCGACAAAGGGTGCGATACGGAAAAGCATCGGCATGCGCAAATCACCGGCACGGTAGCGCAGGACACTGGTCAGAATCGCGGTCACCAACTGGGTGGCCAGAGAAGTGGCGATGGTCAGATGCATCAGATGGGTGTCCCCGACACCCTGCAGTGTGAGCGTGATGATCAGGGCCGGAGCCAGCGCAAATGCCCCGCCAACCCCGAACAGGCCCGACACGAAGCCGGAAAAGACGCCGGCCGCGAGATAGATAACGATGATGTCGACCACTCGTCCTGCTCCCGAGTTTCATCGGCAGAATGCGCGCACGAGACTGTGCCGACAAGCGCGGTTCGCGCCGGGCAGGCCCGCAGAGATCGAAGGGCACATTCCGGGGGGCAATAGGCTCGAGCCGGGCGGTCGGGCGATGGCACCAGCGTCGGCGTCATGGAGACCAGTCAAGATCGTGACGCCGCCTGTATGGTCATGTTCCGTTCCGAACATTTGCTTTTGCGGGGATGCACGCTAAGTAACTTTCTAACAAATATGGCGGAACGCCTGTTCCGCAACATTCATTGTCTCATGAGGTGCCCTGTGGCCGAATATGATTACGATCTTTTTGTCATTGGAGCGGGTTCGGGCGGTGTCCGTGCTGCGCGTTTCTCCGCCAATGCCGGTGCGCGTGTCGCTGTGGCCGAGGACAGTTTCATGGGGGGCACCTGTGTGAATGTGGGCTGCATCCCCAAGAAGCTTTTCGTCTATGCCTCGCACTTCCATGAGGATTTTTCCGATGCCGCCGCCTATGGCTGGACGGTGAAGCCGGATTCCTTCGACTGGCGCACTCTGGTCGACAACAAGGACAAGGAAATCAAGCGCCTGAATGGTATCTATGAGCGGCTTCTGGAGGGCTCCGGCGTCACCATCGTCGATGGTCGGGCTACGGTCGTGGATCCACACACCGTCGAAGTGGCTGGTAAGCAATACACCGCTGAGCATATTCTTGTTGCAGCCGGCAGCTGGCCGACCGATCTGCGTTACGAAGGTGGTGAGCATGTCATCTCCTCGAACGAAGCCTTTTATCTCGATGAACTGCCCAAGAAGGTGATCGTGGAAGGCGGCGGCTACATCGCCGTTGAATTCGCAGGTATTTTCAATGGTCTGGGTGTGGACACAACCCTGGTCTATCGCGGTCCACTGATCATGCGCGGCTTCGATGAGGATATCCGGCAGCATCTGATGGGCGAGATGGAGAAGAAGGGCATCACCATGAAGCTCAACGCCTCCTTTGAGAAGGTGGAGAAGACGGACACAGGTCTGACGGTGCATCTGTCTGATGGCACCAGCATCGAGGCCGATACCGTGATGTCGGCGATCGGCCGCCGTCCGAAAGTGACCGGCTTGGGGTTGGAAGAGGTTGGTGTGAAGCTGAAAGAGAATAGCGCGGTGATCGTGGATGATTATTTCCAGACCTCGGTGCCGTCGATTTACGCTGTGGGGGATATCATCGATCGCTATCAGCTGACGCCTGTGGCGCTTGCTGAAGGCATGGCCGTCTCCAAGACCCTGTATCGTGATACGCCCAGCGTGGTGGACTACGAATACATCCCGACTGCCGTGTTTAGTCAGCCACCGATCGGAACGGTCGGCCTGATGGAGGATGAGGCGCGCGAGAAGTATGGTGATATCCTGCTTTTCAAGAGCACCTTCCGCACACTCAAGAACACCCTGACCGGCAGTGACGAGCAGACCTTCATGAAGATGATCGTCGACAAGGCGAGCGACAAGGTCGTGGGCATCCACATGGTCGGTCCGGATGCCGGCGAGATGATCCAGGGCTTTGCGGTGGCGCTCAAGGCCGGGGCCACCAAGGCGTTGTTCGATTCCACCATCGGCATCCATCCGACCTCGGCAGAAGAGTTCGTTACCATGCGCGAGCCGGTGGCGGACGCCTCAGAATAGAAGCCTCCAGAGTTTGCTGGCACTTTGAATTTGTGCGATTTTCGCTGGCAATCGCAGCGGGGGGTGCTTATAGGCATGGCCCGTCGCCTCGGCGATACCTGGTAAAACTGGAAAACGGACGGATTTGGCGGCTTTGCCTCCGATCCGATGGATACGATGTCAAAGAACTGGCAGCCTGATAGCTGGCGCAACCGCGATATCCTGCAAGTGCCCGAATACGGCAATGCAGCCGCGCTTGCCGATGTGGAAGCAACCCTTGGAAAGCAGCCGCCGCTGGTTTTTGCAGGCGAGGCGCGAGCCTTGCGTGCGCAGCTCGGACGTGTGGCCGAAGGTGAGGCCTTCCTGTTGCAGGGCGGTGACTGCGCCGAGAGCTTTGCCGAGTTTCATGCCGACAATATCCGCGACACCTTCAAGGTGCTGCTGCAGATGGCTGTTGTCCTGACCTTTGGTGCTGCTTGCCCGGTTGTGAAGGTTGGCCGCATGGCCGGCCAGTTCGCCAAGCCCCGATCGTCTTCCCACGAAGAAATTGATGGCGTGTCCCTGCCGAGCTATCGCGGTGACATCATCAACGATATGGCGTTTGAAACAGACGCGCGCGAGCCCGATCCGGAACGGATGCTGCGGGCCTATCACCAGGCCGCCGCGACACTGAACCTGCTGCGGGCCTTCGCTCAGGGCGGTTTTGCGGACTTGCATCAGGTCCATCGCTGGAACCTCGATTTCGTAAAATCGAGCCCTCAGGGCGCGAAATTCGAGGAACTGGCTGCGCGTATCGAAGAGACTCTTGGCTTCATGGCCGCGTGTGGCCTGACCAGCGAAAATGTGCCCCAGGTCAGTGAGACCGATTTCTACACCAGCCATGAAGCGCTGTTGCTCGTTTATGAGCAGGCGCTGACCCGGCAGGACAGCCTGACCGGCAAATGGTACGACACTTCGGCCCATATGCTGTGGATCGGCGACAGGACCCGTCAGCCTGACGGTGCCCATGTTGAATATCTCAGCGGTGTGGAAAATCCGATCGGGATGAAGTGCGGACCCTCGCTGGATACAGATGATCTTCTGCGTCTTCTCGATGTCCTGAACCCGGAGAATGATCCGGGACGCATGACCCTGATCTGCCGGATGGGGGCCGAGAAGGCCGGAGACGGCTTACCGCCGCTGGTCCGCGCTGTGGAACGGGAAGGTCGCAAGGTCGTCTGGTCCTGTGATCCCATGCATGGCAACACGGTCAAGGCGTCGAGCGGTTACAAGACCCGCGGTTTCGATTCGATCCTTTCCGAGGTGGACACCTTCTTTGCGGTCCACCGTGCGGAAGGCAGCCATGCCGGCGGTGTCCATTTCGAGATGACCGGGCAGGACGTTACCGAATGCATCGGTGGTGCGCAGGCCATCACCGAAGAGGGCCTGGCCGACCGGTATCACACCCATTGCGACCCGCGCCTGAACGCCAGTCAGTCGATCGAACTGGCATTCCAGATCGCCGAGCGCCTTAAACGCCAGCGTGAGGAAATGGCTGCGGAAGAGGTTTTGGCTGCATCTGTCGGTTGATCGGCGCCGCATGGGGCTTTCCCAATCGCGCATCACGGGCCAGACTGAGGCTCTGAAAGATCGGGGAGTCACATGAGCACAACGAAATCCCGGGACGTGGAACCGGAGGTCAGGTCCGAAAAGACCACGCCGCGTATCGAGTTGCGTCCCCATACGGACGAGATCACGGCTTACACGGACACCTATTTCAACAAGACCCGCGCGATTGTCGGTAAGTTTGGCGACACGCCGGTCACCTATGCAGTGTTCATGCGCCGGCCGGTGATTTCGGCGACCAGACTGGCATTGGACTGGCTGGAAAGCGTTGCTGCGGCGCGTGATACGACATTCGAAATCGATTTGCGGTTTGATGAAGGCCGCTGGGTCGGTGCCGGTGAACCCCTGATATACATCTCCGGCTCGTTCCACGAGTTGGTCGATCTGGAAACGCTCTTTCTGCAGAAACTCGGTGCGGCCTGTGTGGCGGCCTACAACGCCGCGGCTATGTGTGTGGATCTGCCCAATGTGGCGTTCATGGCATTCGATGCCCGCCATTGTGCGGGCCCCGATATGGCCGAATTGATGGCCTATGCCGCGTCGGTGGGGTCTGCCCGTGCCGCCCGCAAGGTTGGAGCGATCGGCTTTGTCGGCAACGCGACGGATGCGACCGCGCACTATTTCGGACAGGAACGGGGACTGGGTACCATGCCCCATGCGCTGATCGGGTATGCCGGATCAACGGTGCGGGCGGCAGAGATGTTCCGCGAAACCCATCCGGATGAATCCCTGACCGTGCTCGTCGACTATTTCGGTCGCGAGATCAGTGATTCCCTGGAAGTGTGCCGGCGGTTCCCGGATATGGTCCGCGACGGAAAGATGTCGCTGCGTCTGGATACGCCCGGTGGCCGGTATATCGAGAATCTCGACCCGTCCCAGAGCTACGCAGTGCTGGAACGCCACGCACCCGATGCCATTCGTGGCTATCGCACCGAAGGAGAGCTGCGCCATCTGATCGGCGGCGGCGTGTCTGCGGCCGCACTATGGCAATTGCGCGAACGGCTTGATGAAGGCGGTTTCGAGAAGGCGAAGATCGTCGCGTCCTCAGGTTTCGGGCCGGAAAAATGCAAGGTGATGGCGGCCGCCGATGTACCGATTGATGCCATCGGTACCGGGTCTTATCTGCCCGGTGACTGGCAGCAGACCTATGCCACGGCCGATATCGTCGAATATGGCGGCACCAAGCGCGTCAAGGTCGGTCGCGAGTTCCTGTTGCAGAAGTAGGTCGCGTCGAAGGGGGTTCGATGGATTGGTTGAACATTCTCTCGAGTGTCGCGGCGATTCTGACGGCAGTTGTCGCTGTCACGGGATACGGCCGCTATGTCTGGGAGCGCAAACGCAAGGAGCGCAAGCTGGTGGACTATCTGAAGGGCTTGAAGGGGGAGGCCCGGTCCGACAAGGGACAGCGTTCAGCCCTGCATCTGACCGCTCGGGTCGGATTGACCGAAGCCGAAATCCTGCAGGCCAGTTTTCGCAATTCCCGCATTCACCGCGTGATGCGCACCGATGATGACGGTTTCGCCAGCGCCATTCTTTTCGAGTATCGCGATTGATGCGAGCCTTGCATCGTATCGCGTTGACACTCTGTGCGGTGCTGCATACCGTCCCCAGCTCAGCAACTCAGACCATTTTGTTTCATGACTGACTCCCTGAAGATCACGCTCGCGCAGTTGAACCCCGTTGTCGGGGATATCGATGGCAATGTCGCGAAAATCCGTGCGGCCCGTCATGCGGCCGCCGCGCAGGGGGCCGATCTGGTGGTGGGCACCGAATTGTGTATCACCGGCTACCCGCCCGAAGACCTGATCCTGAAGAACGCGTTTGTTCGTGCGGCAATGGCGGCAGTCGAGGCGCTTGCGACTGAAACTGCGGATGGGGGTCCCGGGCTGATCATCGGCACGCCCTGGCTGGATGAAGCCGGCCGACGTTTCAATGCCGCTGCCGTGCTCGACGATGGCAATGTTCAGACCCTGCGTTTCAAATGGGATCTGCCCAATTATGGCGTGTTTGATGAAAAACGTGTCTTTGCGGCTGGCGAACTGCCCGGTCCGGTGAATTATCGCGGTGTGCGTCTGGGTCTGGCGGTCTGTGAGGATATGTGGACCCCCGATGTTGCCGAAACGCTCATGGAATCCGGGGCTGAAATTCTGGTTATCATCAATGGCAGTCCCTATGAGCGGGACAAGGTTGATGTGCGCATGAACCACGCGGTTGCGCGGGTGACCGAAACCGAATTGCCACTGATCTATGTGAACCAGGTCGGGGGGCAGGACGAACTGGTCTTTGATGGCGGTTCGTTTGTGTTGAACGCCGATCGCCGGATGGCTGCAGCGTCCCGGCAGTTCACCGAAGATCTCACCGCGACCGAATGGGCGCGCGGCGCAGATGGCTGGTCCTGTGTCAGCGGAGACGTCCATGACTGGATCGAAGGCAAGGAGCGCATCTATCAGGCCATGGTCCTCGGTCTGCGGGACTACGTGAACAAGAACGGCTTCCCGGGTGTGGTGATCGGCCTGTCAGGCGGTATCGATTCCGGGATCACGGCTGTCGTTGCAGTCGATGCGCTGGGCGCGGAACGGGTGCATTGCGTGATGATGCCGTCCCCCTATACCAGCCAGGACAGCCTTGAAGACGCATTGGAACTCGCCGAGCGGCTGAAGGTGCGGTACGACAGCGCCAATATCGCGCCAGCCATGGGTGCGTTCGACGAGATGCTGACCGAGGTCTTCAACGAACCGGCATCGGGCGTGACGGCCGAGAATATTCAAAGTCGTGCGCGCGGAACGCTTCTCATGGCAATTTCCAATGCCACCGGTGCGATGCTGGTGACGACGGGCAACAAGTCGGAAATGTCCGTCGGTTATGCGACGATCTATGGCGACATGAATGGCGGTTATTCGGTGATCAAGGATGTCTACAAGACTGATGTTTTCGCGCTCTGCCACTGGCGCAATGAACATACCCCCGATGATGTGATGGGTCCGGCGGGAGCCGTGATCCCGGAACGGATGATTTCCAAACCACCTTCTGCCGAGCTTGCGTCCGGACCAGAAGGATGAAGACTCCCTGCCGCCCTATGAGACACTGGATACCATTCTGCACGGACTGATCGAGGAGGATCTGGGGGGTGCAGAGCTGGAAGCCAAGGGCTTCGATGCCGCAACGGTGCAACGCATCTGGCGCCTGCTGGAGTTGTCCGAATACAAGCGCCGTCAGGCCCCGCCAGGGGTCAAACTGACCAGCCGCTCATTTGGCCGTGATCGCCGCTATCCGATCACCAATGCATTTCGGGGCAAGGCCTAAGCCAAACCCTTGAATTGCCTTGTTTTCCCATCGGCGCTATACACGCGGCCATGTTTGATCTTCGGTCTTTTCGATGTTGCGCGGCCAACGGGCGAATTATCGCCTGACAGGCCCTGTCTGCGTGCTTCTGAAAGCCGCGCGATTTGCAATCCAATCCGGGAACTCCGATGACACTTCATCTCCACAATACCTATACGCGTCAAAAAGAAGCCTTCGCGCCGATCGATCCGGCTTCCGTGCGTATTTATGTGTGTGGCCCGACGGTTTATGACGATATCCATATCGGCAATGCCCGCCCGCTGGTGATTTTCGATGTGCTCGCCCGGTTGCTCCGTCTGCTCTACGGACAGAATGCGGTGACCTATGCACGCAACATCACGGATGTGGATGACAAGATCATTGATCGTGCCCGTGAAAACGGGGAAAGCATTGATGATCTGACGGCACGCACGGCTGCGAATTTTCACGTCGTGGCGGCAGAACTGGGCTGCGCACCTCCGGATGTCGAGCCGCGTGCGACGGATCATGTCCCCCAGATGATCGCACTGATGGAGGAACTCATCAGCCGGGGCCATGCCTATGAAGCCGAAGGTCATGTTCTGTTCAACGTGCCCTCGATGCCCGAATACGGGAAGCTATCGGGTCGCAATCGTGACGAGATGATTGCCGGTGCCCGGGTCGAGGTTGCGCCCTACAAGCAGGATCCGTCGGACTTTGTGCTCTGGAAGCCGTCCGATGATGACCAACCCGGTTGGGACAGCCCCTGGGGCAAGGGACGGCCCGGCTGGCATCTGGAATGTTCGGCCATGAGCAAGGAACATCTGGGCACGTCCTTCGACATTCACGGTGGCGGCGTCGATCTGGTGTTTCCCCATCATGAGAACGAGATCGCGCAGTCCCGTTGCGCCCATCCTGAAGCGCAGTTTGCGCGCTATTGGATGCACAACGGCTATCTGATGAGTGAAGGCGAGAAGATGTCCAAGTCGCTCGGTAACTTCTATACCGTCACGGAGCTGCTCGCGGAATTTCCAGGCGAGGCCCTGCGTCTGGCCCTGCTCAAGACCCATTATCGCCAGCCGCTCGACTTTACTAAGGACGGCGTCCGCGAGGCCCGTCAGGAACTGAATCGTTTCTATCGCGCACTGGCTCTGGCCGAAGGAGAGGCTCTCGAAACTGACGGCGTGCCCGATGATGTCATGACCGGACTGCGCGACGACCTGAACACGCCGGCGGCACTGGCCGGGATCCATGCCGTTGCCGATGCCGTGTTTGCGGCCGACAAGGATGGCGATGCGGTTGCAGTCAGGGTTGGCGTGGGGGCTTTGCGGACCGCGGGTCGCTTGCTGGGCATATTGCAACACGATCCGGCAGTCTGGTTTCAGGGCGATGGTGATGATGCCATCGATGCGCTGATTGACGAACGCAATGCGGCACGCGCCAACAAGGATTTCGCCCGTGCCGATGAAATTCGTGACCAGCTCTCTGCACAGGGGATCGTGCTGGAAGATGGTGCCGGCGGCAGCACCTGGCGACGGGAAGGCTGACGGTCATGGCCGAACGCATCTATCTGTTTGATACGACCCTGCGTGACGGAGCGCAGACCCGGGGTGTTGATTTCTCGGTCGATGACAAACGCGCCATTGCCCGCGCGCTGGATGATCTGGGTGTGGACTATGTCGAGGGTGGCTGGCCGGGTGCCAATCCGGTGGATGACGCCTTTTTCGAGACCTCGCCCGGAATGAAGACTGCACGTTTTACCGCGTTCGGCATGACACGCCGAGCCGATCATAGTGCTGGAAATGATCCTGGCATCAATGCCATCCTGTCCACGGCTGCGGATTCGGCCTGCATGGTGGGCAAGACCTGGGATTTTCATGTGGATCTCGCGCTGGGCATTCCGCGCGAGGACAACGTCACCATGATCGGCGAGAGCATCGCCTATGCCTGTACCCGCAAGGATGAAGTGCTGTTCGATGCGGAGCATTTCTTTGATGGCTACAAGGCCAATCCGGACTATGCGCTGGCCTGCGTGAAGGCCGCCTATGACAACGGAGCCCGCTGGGTCGTTCTGTGTGACACCAATGGTGGCATGCTGCCCCATGATGTGCGCCGGATTGTGACAGAGGTTCTGGAGCACATCCCCGGCGATCGCCTGGGTATCCATACTCATGACGATACAGGCAATGCCGTGGCCAACACACTGGCCGCCGTCGAGTCCGGCGTGCGTCATGTGCAGGGCACGTTGAACGGGTTGGGGGAACGCTGTGGCAATGCGAACCTGATCACGCTCATTCCCAATCTGATGCTCAAATATGACGGGGCCTACGAGACCGGGATCAAGCACGAGGAACTGCGCAAGCTGACGCGGGTGTCACGTCTGCTCGATGAACTGCTCAATCAGGCGCCGGATCGGCATGCGGCTTATGTCGGGGAAGGGGCCTTTACTCATAAGGGCGGGCTACATGTTTCGGCAGTCCAGAAGGATCCCGCGACCTATGAGCATGTGAATCCGGATATCGTTGGCAATGTGCGCCACATCGTGGTTTCGGATCAGGCGGGCCGTTCGAATATCCTCTCGCGTCTGCGCGAGGCGGATATCGATGTGGATTCCAAGGATCCGCGTATCGCGCGTCTGGTCGAGGATGTGAAGGCCCGGGAGTTCGACGGCTACACCTATGATGGTGCCGAAGCGAGTTTCGAGCTTCTGGCGCGCCGGGTGCTGGGGGAATTGCCGCACTTCTATGTGATGGAAAGTTTCCGTTCCGAGGTCGAGCGCCGGTTCAACGCCCGCGGGGACATCACCACGATCAGTCAGGCGGTCGTGAAGATGGAAATCGACGGACAGGCGACCATGCAGGTTGCGGAAGGCAACGGGCCGGTGAATGCGCTTGATGATGCCATGCGCAAGGCGCTTCTGCCGAAATATCCCGAACTGGAAACCATGCGTCTGGTCGACTTCAAGGTGCGTATCCTGACACCGCAGCAGGCCACTGCCGCCGTGACCCGGGTGATGATCGAATCCACCGATGAGTCCGGGTTGCGCTGGGGCACGGTGGGCATTTCGCCAAATATTATCGATGCTGCCTATAACGCTTTGGACGATGCCATCGTCTACAAGTTGCTTCGTTCACGGGTTTAGCGCCACCACTTCACATCGTTTTGAAGGGGACGCCATGCCATTGCCATGATGCACAGGCTAGATTGCCCTGTGATCAAAGGGTGAATTCATGTCGATGTTCAAAATGCGTGTTCCGGTTCTTGGCCTTGTGGCGTTGTTACTGACGGTCTTTGCCGCCGAAGCTGATGTGGATTTGTGGGAGAAGGACTGGCGAAAAACCGATTTCTCGCGGCACAGCGTGGATCTGGCCGAAATCGTTACGGGCGGTATCAAGCGCGATGTGATCCCGGCCATCGACGATCCGACGATTGGTGATCTTGAAAAAGCCCGTCTGGTTCACGACGCACGCGAACCGGTGATTTCCGTGACTGTCAACGGCGCAACCCGCGCTTATCCCCTGACGGTGCTGATGTGGCACGAGATCGTCAATGACACGCTGGGAGGTGTCCCGATCGCGGTTACCTTCTGTGCGCTTTGCAACACATCGATCGTATTTGATCGTCGCGTCGACTATCAGGTGCTCGACTTCGGGACCACTGGAAATCTGCGTTTTTCCGATTTGGTCATGTATGACCGCCAGACTGAAAGCTGGTGGCAGCAGTTCACCGGTGCGGGGCTGGTCGGCAAGTATTCCGAAGCTTCTCTCTCGATCATACCGAGCCGGGTTGAGCCCTTTGCCGTCTTTGCCGATCGGTTCCCTGATGCCGATATCCTCGAACGCCCGCAGGGCTTTCCCCGGAATTACGGTGTGAACCCCTATGCCGGATACGACACGGCCGATGAGCCGTTCATTCCCGATGTGCCCAAGGTGGATGGTATTGCGCCTCTGGCCTATGTGGTTGCGGTGGGCAACGAAGCCTGGTCGCTGGATTTGCTGCGCCGGGAAAAGCAGATTGAAGCCGTTGATCTGGTGATCACCTGGGAACCAGGACAGCTCTCTGTTCTGGATGTGTCCTACATCAAGGAGAGCCGCGATATCGGTTATGTCACCGTTCAGCGCCGGACCCCGGCGGGCTTGGCGGACACACATCACGACATGACCTTTGCCTTTGCCTTCAACGCCTTTCACCCTGACGGAACGTTGCACCAGTAGGTTCCGCAGGTGGCTTGACGGAACAGGTGCGAAAGGCGCATCTGCGAGGTGAAGGGTGGACCTGTTTTGAATTCCTCTGACTCCGATCCGGACGCGGTTACTGCGCGCGCGCCGCTGCGTACTTTGGCGATCCTGTCAGCTAGCAGTCTGACTCTGCTGGCATTGGGAGCGGTGGCACCGTCGCTGCCCGCGATCGAACTTGCCTATGCCGACTGGCCCGATGCGGCGTTGCTGACACGCCTGGTCCTGACAATCACAGCGCTCTTCATGGCGTTTTCGGCACCACTGGCGGGACTTCTGGTCGACAGGATCGGGCGCAAACCCGTCCTGCTCTCTGCTCTGATCCTCTATCTGGTGAGCGGGACTGCGGGCATATGGCTGGAAGGTCTGACGGAATTGCTGGTCAGTCGGGCGGTGCTGGGGATTGCTTCGGGCATGATCCTGACCGCGGCGACCACGTTGATCGGAGACTATTATCGTGGTGCGGCCCGCAATCGGATGGCGGGTGCACAGATCTCCGTGATGATTTTTGCCGTGGCAACCGGAACCACAGTTGCCGGCTTTCTCGCCGACACCGACTGGCGCCTGCCGTTCTATCTCTATCTTGCGGGGCTGATCGTCCTGCCGTTAGTGGTTTTCTGCGTGCGTGAGCCGGTTCGCATGAAATCCGCAGCGCCCCGCCGTGGAGATTGTTCGCACCGGGCAACCGGTTTCCGGTGCTCCGGGCTGTTCTGATCTATGTCCTGATCTGCGTGAGCATGCTTTCCACATTCATGATCCCGTCGCAGGTACCGTTTCTCCTGCCCGAAATCGGAATTCCGGCAGCGGCGGTGGCGGGCATTGCCATCGCCGTGTTCAACGCCATTGGTGCTCTCACCGCGATGGCGTTTCGTCGTTTGCGTGAACGCTTTGACAACAACGCGATCCTCGTAGGGACCTATCTCTTTCTCGGGACAGGCTTGCTGCTGGCCGGCACGGCAGACAGTGTGGAGCAGGCAATGCTGGGCATGGTCTTTGCGGGAATCGGGTTTGGCCCGTTGATGCCAACCTTTTATGCGTGGTTGCTCTCGATCGCACCGCTCGACATGCGGGGAAGATTTGTGGGCGGCCTGACGTTCTTCCAGTTTCTCGGTATCTTTGCCTCCCCGCTCTATAGCCAGCCCCTGGCAGACCGGATTGACCTGACCGGCGCGTTTGCCCTGACCGGACTTGCGCAGATCGCATTGGGGCTGGCGTTTGCCGGGGCCGCCATATCCGCTGTGTTTCTGACCCGACCACAATAGGTGCGCCGTGGACGTCCGTTCTCACCGACTGTGCGGTAGGAACCGATCTGTTCGCTGATATCCCGGGTGCGGGCCTGTGCGCCCCACAGGTTCCCGGATGTTTCGGCCGCGCCGTTATGGATGAGCCAGAAGGCCGGGTTACATGCGTTCTGCCGTCACTCGCATGGCATCACTGGTTTTCCCCCGATAGCGGGAATGGATGCCGAGTTCGTAACATCAGGTGCGCAGATTGGGTGAAATGCGATTCCGACGCTGCAGCAACTTGAGTACGCGATGGGCTATTGCAGGGTGAAGGTTTGTTGCCCGGCAGATTTCCGTTAAAGAGAGCAGGGAATCTGACGTTCGCAGACACTTGAGCATGTCGCGCGCGTTCGATCGTCCGTCCGGAATAGGTCGAGTCCTGAGCCATGTTCAATTGTTGCACCATCAAGGGTGTCCGCAAAAATTATGTTTCCTTCTGCAATCATCCCGGTGACGTCTGATGGCTGGCACTGATCGCACCCGCGAACCGCTGATCGGTGGCCCGCGCGTTGTTCTGGTGGAACCGCAACTGGGCGAGAATATCGGCGCAGTGGCGCGGGCGATGCTCAATTGCGGGTTGAACCGCATGTCGCTCGTCAAACCGCGTCAGGGCTGGCCGAACCAGAAGGCCGTGACCATGGCGTCAGGTGCAACCGAGGTGCTCGACAATGCCCGGGTGTTCGAGACGACCGAAGAGGCTGTCGCCGGTATCACCACGCTGTATGCGACCACTGCACGGCCGCGGGAAATCACCGTTCGTGTGATCACGCCGCGGCAGGCCGGTGCAGAGATGCGCGCTGCTCATGAGCGCGGGGACAAGGTTGGTCTGCTGTTTGGCCCCGAACGCTCGGGTCTGACGAATGATCACATCGTGCTGGCTGATACGGTCATTTCGGTGCCGCTTAACCCGGCCTATTCTTCGCTGAACCTCGCGCAAGCCGTTCTGGTGGTCGCTTATGAGTGGTTTACGGCGGGTGATGACACGCCGGTCGAAACCCTTGAAATGTCGGGAACACGGCTTGCCGAAAAACACGATGTCATGGAGCTGTTCGAACGTCTGGAGCGTGAGCTTGACGCCGGAGGTTTCTTCCGCGCGCCCAATCTGAAGAAAACCGTGGTTCGCAACCTGCGCGCCATGCTCCAGCGCGGACGTATGACCGAACAGGAGGTGCGCACCTTCCATGGCATGATCAGTGCGCTGACCCGAAGCTGGCAGGACACGCAGAATGCCAAGCGTGCCCGGGGCGAGATCGAGGACTAAGCCCTCTGCCGGTGTTCTCTGACGAGCCCAATGGAAAAATGGATCGCCAGTGTGATCAATATCAGCGCCCCACCCAGCATAGTCTGGGGTGAGGGCGACTGGGCGATGAAGAACCAGGCCCAGATCGGTCCCAGCACGGCTTCGAGCAGCATGATCAGGCTGACCTCGGGCGGCGGGATGTACTGAGGTCCCAGTCCGATCAGGAAGAACGAGACGGGCAGGACGAAGAGCCCCAGAATGGCCAGCCAGACGAGATCCAGTGTGACAGCGACAAGCGTGGGCGCGACCAGCAATGCCGCACCGGAAATAAGATAGCCCCCCAGCGCCAAGGCAGGCGCGGGATCTTTTATTTTGGCATGGCTGAGAACCACCACCATACAGGCCCAGGCCAGTGCCGTGATCAACGCGGCGAGATTGCCCCAGAGATCGCCGCGTCTCAGGCCTTCGGCGAAGATCACACCCATACCGGCCATGGCGATCAGAATGGCGACGATGGTGCGCGTTGGAGTCCGTTCGCGGAACACGATCCAGGCCAGAAGCGCCGAGAACAATGGCGCGCTGGCAACAATGAACAACGTGTTGGCAACGCTTGTGGTGACAACGGAGACGACGAACCCGATGGACGACACGGTAAACATGAGCGCGATGAACAGCTGCGGAGCGGTCAGGAGTGCCCGCAGGATTGTTCCGGTGTCCCTGCGGTAGCGCAGGAGCACAAATGCCGTCAGCGCCAGTCCCATGAACAGGCCGCGCCAGAACAGCGCTGTACGGACGTCAGCGGCCACAAGGGAGGTTAAAAGCCCGTCCGGTGTGAGGATCAGAACGCCGAATGCGGTGATCGCAATTCCCTTGAGGTGACGGCTCCGTGCGCCGCGTGGGTCTGTCATGCTGCTCATAGGTCCATATACCTGAAAACATGTGATAAATACCCGGTTGTGGGGGTCAAAGTGCGTTTGACTTCCCATCGTCGATGCTTATAGTGCGGCGCAATTCCCGGGAACGTGGATCGACAAAGAGCGAATCCCGTGCTGTCCCATGTTTGGGCAGTGCTAATCGGGACAACAAAAGACAAGACTGGAAAAGAAGTATGTCAAAGCGGCATTCCGCGAAATACAAGATTGATCGCCGTCTGGGCGAGAATCTTTGGGGGCGCGCCAAGAGCCCCATCAATCGTCGTGAATACGGACCGGGTGAACACGGCCGTCGACGCAAGAAACCTTCCGATTACGGCCTCCACCTGATGGCGAAGCAGAAGCTTCGCAAATATTATGGTGATGTTGGCGAGCGCCAGTTTCGCCGCTATTTCGACGAAGCTGTTCGTCGTCGCGGTGACACGGGTGAAAACCTGATCGAGCTGCTTGAGCGTCGTCTCGATGCGGTGATCTATCGCATGAAATTCGTCCCGACGGTCTTTGCCGCCCGCCAGTTCGTGAACCATGGCCATATCCGTGTGAACGGCAAGAAAGTCAACATTCCGTCCTTTCAGGTTCAGGATGGTGACGTGATCGAGGTGAAGGAGAAGTCCCGTGAGTTGCCGCTGGTGCTTGAAGCCATCGCTTCGTCCGAGCGCGATCTTCCCGAATATACGGATGTGGATCTGAATGCTCTGAAGGGCACGTTCATCCGCGGTCCGAAGCTGGCTGATGTGCCGTATCCGGTTCAGATGGAACCGAACCTCGTCATCGAATATTATTCGCTGTAAGAGGTCACTTCGACCGACAAATTACAAAAGGCCGCCTCCGGGCGGCCTTTTTCGTTGAAGCTTTCGTCCGCTTTTCGCGTCTAGCTCCCGGCGTCGCGTTTGAGTGCCGCCAGCACGTCATCCACTTCGGGGCGGTCTGTATAGCGCTGTTCGGAGAAACGATGGCTGACCACGCCATCCGCATCGATCACGACAATCGTAGGGTGCGGGATGCCGTGATCGATGCGCATAGTTCGTGGCCAGCAGCCCGAAGGCGCGGATGATGTCCGAGTTTTCATCCGAGAGCAGCGGGTATTTGATTTTGGCGCCCCGCGAAAGGCGTTGCAGCTTGGACACCGGGTCATAGGTGCCCGTTGCAACCTCGTATCCGAGTGATCTGAAGTCTTCGATCGTGTCATTCCAGACGACCGCCTGATCATCGCAATAGGGTCACCAGAACAGAGAACGGGAAAATATCAGGATCAGCCCCCGGTTCTTTTTCAGGGTCGCGAAGCTCTGGACCTGATTGGCCTGGTCCGGCACCTCAAGCATATGCGGGATGACGGCGCCAACTTTCACACCCTGCGAAATCGCGTCCTGTGCCTGCGCAGGGTGTGAGGCAAGCATTCCAAAAAGGAATGCTACGCCTGCCAGGGTGCGGAGAGCCGGCATGGACACCTAGCTTGCGGGCCCGGCCACGGCGCGGTCCACGATACCCTCGATCTCGTCATCCGAGGTTTATCCGTGACCTGAGAAGGTGCGGGTCACAACGCCATTGGCGTCGACAACGACCACCTGCGGCACAGCGGTGCCTTAGTAGCGGCTGCCTTCGGGGAACCGGTCGTTGAACAGGTTGAAGGCGGCAATGGATTCCTTCTTTTCATCGGAGAGAAGAGGAAACTTGACCTTCCGGCGTGCCGAGAAACGTTTCAGCGTTTCGACGTCATCGGCCGTTACGGAGACGACTTCAAAGCCGTTCTCGTGCACGTAATCCACTTTATCGTTCCAAGCAATCGCTTGGCTAATGCAGGTGGGTTATCTCGCCAGAGAGCGGGAGAAGAGCATGATCAGACCCTTGTTCTTTTTCAGGGTCACAAAGCTCTGTACCTGATTGGTCTGATCGGGAACCTCAAGCTGATGCGGGATAACTTCGCCAACTTTGGCGCCATAGCCATCCTGCGCATATGCGCCGGTGGTTCCCCATGCCGCAGCGGATATGAGCGCTCCGGCGACAGCCAAGTGCACCGGCTTTGCGGGCAAGGGTTCTGGAAATTGACGTACGGCGCATCTTCAACACCTCAAAAAAAACTTTAAAGACTGTAGATCTGCATATGCGGCATTCCCGAGACTGGATCAAAACACAAAAGTTTGATCGCGGGGAACGGAATATCCGCGGTGCGGCGTGTCGGTTTAATAAGGCGGGTTGCGTTTCGTCGGCGCCTTGATCGGCTTTGGCACACCCAGACGCTTGTTGGTCCGGGATGTCTTCGCCTTGGACTTCTTGAGAGGCATGGGGCCGACGACATTGAGCGCGGCGCCCTTGCGTACCCGTCGGCGCGCGGCCGGGGACCCGTTGAAGGGCTCCATATCGGCTTCGCTGGCGGCGAACTGGATTTCGATCTTGTTGCCATCCGGGTCGAAGACGTTGACCTGGATCATGTTGATCTCGGTCAGGGGGACAACGTTGTAGGGGGTGTCCGTGTCGCGCATTTTTTTCTGGAATGCCTTCACCGTGCCATTCGAACGAAAGGCGAAGTGCTCAACCTGCGCTTCGTCGGTTTTGAACTTCTTCGCTGCTTCGACGAGATGAACCACGGCCTGCTTGCCGCAATAATGCCAGGCACCGCCGAATTCGAAACTCGGCCGCTTGCCACGCTTGAGGCCCAGAACATCTTCATAGAATGCCGACATGGCATCGAGATTGGCGGTGCGGATGTTGACGTGGTCAAGCCAGAACAGGGACATCGTGGTTTCCTCCAGTAGCGGATCGCGGATTTGCACCATTTTGTACCCCGCAGATGCAGGATTCAATGTGGCAGCCGGTCACACGATTCGGGTCCGCCAGATTTCCCGCGTATAGAGGATCAGCGCGCCCCAGATGCATCCAAAGGTGATGAAATCGGCCAGTTCGAAAGGCTCGTCATAAATGGTGAGTGCCATGACCAGATAGACCGAAGGTGCAATGTATTGCAGCAATCCGATGGTCGCGAGCTTGATCCGCCGCGCCCCGGCGGCGAACAGCACAAGCGGAATGCCGGTAACGAGACCGGCAAAGGCAATCAATGCGTCGAATTCGACACCGTATTGCCCGAATGCGCCCTGACCGCGGAGATGCAGCCAGATCAGCCAGCTCATGGCAAACGGACTGAGCAGCAGACATTCGACAAACAGGCCAACAGGCGCCCCGGCATCCACGGTTTTGCGCATCAGGCCGTAGAGTCCGAAGAGCACGGCGATGCTCAGCGCGATCCATGGAAGTTCCCCAAAGCCGATGATCTGTGTGGCGACCCCGATTGCAGCCAGCGCGACGGCAATGATCTGCATGGGGGACAGGCGTTCGCGCAGGAAGAACAATCCCAGCAACACGTTCACGATCGGGTTGAGGAAATATCCCAGGCTGGCGGCCAGCAGCTGGTCCGTCACCACAGCATGGATATAGATCCCCCAGTTCAGGGAGTTCAGCACCGCTGTGGTGAACAGGATCAGCAGCACCTTGCGATTGGTCAGCGCGCGCCAGACAGCGGGCCATTGGCGTGCCACGGTCAGCACGAGGATGAGGAACAAAACGCACCACACGATCCGGTGAGCGACGATTTCCTCAACCCGCAGACGGTCCATGGCGTTGAAATAGAACGGCGTGAAGCCCCACATCAGGAAGGCCGAAGTGCCGTAGATCAGCCCGCGTGATTCTTCGCTGCTGAATTTGCGGTTTGGAGCTGATGATGGCTGGCTCAGCTGTCAGTCCCCCGGAACAGTCCGACAAATGAAAACGGGCCGCGAAACCCGCAGCCCGTTTCCGGAAAAACTCTCGATTGCAGCTCAGGCAGCTTCGCGTGCGATGCCTTTTTCGTCGAGCAACTGCTCGAGCTCACCGGCTTCGAACATTTCGCGGATGATGTCACAACCGCCCACGAACTCGCCTTTCACATAGAGCTGCGGGACGGTCGGCCAGTTGGTGTAGGCCTTGATACCATCGCGGATTTCCGGGTCCACGAGGACATCGGCGCTACCGAATTTCACGCCGACATGATTGAGAATCTGGACCACGGCTGCAGAGAAACCGCATTGTGGAAACACAGGCGTACCTTTCATGAAGAGCATGACTTCGTTCTGCTCGATATCGGACTTGATCCGTTCGTTGACGGTATCGCTCATCTTGAACTCCAATTGCTGTCGGTCAGCCGGCTTCGGGGGCGGAGGTCTGGAGCGCGAGCGCGTGTAGCTCACCCCCCATCCGGCCCTGAAGGGCTGCATAAACCATCTGATGTTGCTGGACCCGGGATTTACCGATAAATGCCGATGAAACGACATTGGCCAGATAGTGATCGCCATCGCCGCGCAGATCGTCGATCCGCACCTCGGCATCGGGCATTGCGTCCTTGATCAGACGTTCAATATCACTGGCGGCCATTGGCATGTTGTCTTGCTCCCCCGGGGGTGTGTGGGACGCCTAGCGCGTGCCCATATACTCCGGCAGCCAGCGTGTGTGTGCCTCACGCAGGCCCTCGACGGATATAGGCTTCGCTCCCGGGAGTGTCAACGCAGCACCCCCCACACGGCCTAGGCGGGTCACAGCGACCTGCGCAGTGGCCGCGGCGGCGGCAAACCCGTCCGGGTCGCCCGTCGTGACCACATAGCGTGCCTGATCTTCACCGAATGCCCAGGCATGGACCGGGATTTCCGGTTTGTGGTCGATCTCCGCGCCCAGATGGCCGGCAATGGCCATTTCAGCCAGTGCGATGGCCAGTCCGCCATCGCTGACGTCGTGACAGGCCGTCAGGCGGCTTTCGGCAATGCTGGCGCGGACGAAATCGCCATTTCGGCGTTCAACATCCAGATCGACCGGAGGGGGCGCTCCGGCGCTGCCACCGGCCATGTCCCGCTGATAGATCGAACAGCCGAGCCAGCCCGTGGTGTCTCCCACCACGAAGACGGTATCGCCATCATTCTGGAAGGCCGCGTTCACGCGCTGGTTCACGTCATCGAGCAGGCCGACACAGCCAATGACGGGGGTGGGCAGGATCGCAGTGCCATTGGTTTCGTTGTAGAGGGACACATTGCCGGAGATGACCGGGCTGTCGAGTGCCAGACAGGCCGCGCCCATGCCGTGAACGGCGCCGACAAGCTGCCCCATGATTTCCGGCCGCTCGGGATTGCCGAAGTTTAGATTGTTGGTGACGGCAAGAGGGGTCGCGCCGACGGCCGTGACATTGCGCCAGGCTTCGGCGACCGCCTGTTTGCCGCCTTCTACCGGATTGGCTTCCACGTAGCGGGGTGTGCAATCGGTGCTGATCGCCAGCGCCTTTTCCGTGCCGTGCACACGGACCAGCGCGGCATCGCCACCCGGGCGGGCTACCGTATCGCCCATGACCATGTGATCATACTGTTCCCAGATCCAGCGCCGGGAGCACAGATCCGGGCTTTCGATCAGCGTTAGCAGGGCGACCCCCAGATCGAATGGGGCCGGGACATCATCCGGGCCGAGAATTTCCCGGGGTGGGGTCGCCGTCCACGGGCGTTCATATTCCGGTGCGGCGGCGACCAGCGGCGGAACCGGAATATCGGCAACCGTCTCACCGCCGGAGGTAAGTACCAGGCGCTCGCTGTTATTGGTGATGCCGATCACTGAAAGATCGAGTTCCCACTTTTCGAAGATCGCACGGGCTTCGTCCTCGCGGCCGGGCTTAAGCACCATGAGCATGCGCTCCTGGCTCTCCGACAGCATCAGTTCGAAGGGCTGCATTTCAGTTTCACGCTGGGGCACATCGTCGAGATTGAGGGTGATGCCCACATTGCCCTTGCTCGCCATTTCCACCGAGGAGGAGGTCAGGCCGGCGGCCCCCATATCCTGAATGGCGACAATGGCATCGGTCGCCATCAGTTCGAGGCAGGCCTCAAGCAGAAGTTTCTCCGTGAAGGGATCACCGACCTGCACCGTGGGGCGCTTGTCGGCGGAATCATCGTCAAATTCGGCCGATGCCATGGTTGCGCCGTGGATGCCGTCGCGTCCGGTCTTGGAACCAACATAGACCACCGGCAGTCCGACCCCGGCCGCCGCGGAATAGAAAATCTTGTCTGTTGCCGCGAGGCCGACGGTCATGGCGTTGACCAGGATATTGCCGTTATAGCCCGGGTCGAAATTGACCTCGCCGCCCACAGTGGGCACGCCGATGCAATTGCCATAGCCGCCGATCCCGGCCACCACGCCATTGATCAGGTGACGGGTCTTCGGGTGGTCCGGGCTGCCGAAGCGCAAGGCGTTTAGATTGGCGACCGGGCGCGCCCCCATGGTGAAGAC
This sequence comes from uncultured Alphaproteobacteria bacterium, assembly GCA_943787445.1. Classification (GTDB taxonomy): domain Bacteria; phylum Pseudomonadota; class Alphaproteobacteria; order UBA6615; family UBA6615; genus JABJAG01. The sequence continues at coordinate 93,558 of CALSML010000020.1, read as the reverse complement.
ATCGCGCATGATGCCGCCCACGCCTGTCGCTGCGCCCTGATAGGGTTCGATGAAGCTCGGATGATTGTGGCTTTCGATCTTGAAGATCGCGGCCAGCCCGTCCCCGATGTCGATCACACCGGCATTCTCGCCGGGCCCCTGAATGACCTGCGGCCCGTCCGTGGGCAGGGTCTTCAGCAAGAATTTCGAGGATTTGTACGAGCAATGTTCGGACCACATCACCGAGAAAATGCTCAGCTCGGTGAAGTTCGGATCGCGGCCCATGATGTCGAGGATAGTGTCGTATTCATCCTCGCTCAGGCCCATCAGGTCTTCGGGGCGTTGTGCTGGGGCGCTCATGCGGCGATCGCTTCGGCCAGGGCGGAGAACATCGGTGCACCGTCGAGACCACCGAGAAGCGGGTCGGCGAGGCGTTCGGGGTGGGGCATCATGCCGAGCACGTTTCCGGCCTCGTTCAGAATACCGGCGATATTGGCCAGTGAGCCGTTCGGGTTGGCCTCTTCGGTCAGCGATCCGTCGGCGGCACAGTAGCGGAAGGCGACCTGTCCGTTGTCTTCCAGGGCCTTGTGAGTGTCGGGGTCGGTGAAATAGTTGCCGTCGTGGTGGGCGACGGGAATGCGGATCACCTGATGTTTCGTGTACTGGCTGGTGAAGACGGTATCGGCGCGTTCCACCCGCAGATCCACATCGCGGCAGATGAATTTGAGGCTCGCATTGCGCATCAGCACGCCGGGCAGCAGACCGCATTCGGTGAGGACCTGAAAGCCGTTGCAGATGCCCAGCACCGGGGTGCCGTTGCCGGCACGCGATATCACCTCCCGCATGACCGGGCTGTTCGCGGCCATGGCCCCCGAACGCAGATAGTCACCATAGGAAAATCCGCCGGGCACAACGATCAGATCCACATCGGGCAGCGCGCTGTCGCCATGCCAGACCATCAGCGGCTTGTGTCCCAGCGCAGCCTCCAGCGAGACGGCGACATCACGGTCACAGTTCGATCCGGGAAAGACAATTACAGCTGCGGTCATAGGCTCGAAATCCAATCAATCCCTGCTATCAGCCGGGCTTTCGAGTCGCAACGGCGACTGGTTGTGGATTGTTCCCGGATGGGAAGGAACGGCAGGTTCAGTCGTCGATTTCGACGGCATAATTCTCGATCACCGTATTGGCGAGAAGCTGTTCGCACATCTCCGAAACCTTTGCCTTTGCCGCCGCGGCATCGCCATCGGCGAGCTCGATTTCGATGAATTTGCCCTGTCGGACATCGTTGACTCCGTCGAAACCGAGGCCTTCCAGCGATTGGTGGATGGCCTTGCCCTGCGGGTCGAGGACGCCGTTTTTAAGTGTGATGTGTATGCGCGCTTTCAACGGACCTGCCCGATATGGATGGTTATTGGATCGTCGTAGAACCTTTTACGTCCTGCGGCTCTGACTCGGGAAGGATGCCAAGTCGCCGGGCGACTTCCTGATAGGCTTCTTCGACACCGCCGAGGTCCCGGCGGAACCGATCCTTGTCCATTTTCTCGTTGGTGGCCACATCCCAGAGACGGCAGCCATCGGGAGAAATCTCGTCGGCGAGGACCAGACGCACCTGCTCGTTCTGGTCGAAAATACGCCCATATTCCAGCTTGAAATCGATCAGTTTGAGGCCGATTCCCAGAAACAGTCCGGACAGGAAATCGTTGATGCGCAGGCTCATTGACAGTATCTCGTCGATTTCCATCGGTGTGGCCCAGCCAAACGCCGTGATGTGCTCTTCCGAGATCAGCGGATCACCGAGTTCGTCATTCTTGTAATAATATTCGACGATCGAACGCGGCAGCGGCGTGCCTTCCTCGATGTTGAAGCGCTTGCAGATGGAACCCGCGGCGATGTTGCGGACGACAACCTCGACCGGCACGATCTCGACCTCGCGCACCAGCTGTTCACGCATGTTCAGGCGACGAATGAAATGTGTCGGGATTCCGGCTTCGGTCAGCCGCGTCATCAGGTATTCGGAAATCCGGTTGTTCAGGACTCCCTTGCCCGCGATGGTGCCCTTTTTCACATTGTTAAAGGCCGTGGCGTCGTCCTTGAAATACTGGACCAGAGTGCCCGGCTCGGGCCCTTCAAAAAGGACCTTGGCCTTGCCTTCATAGATTTTTCTGCGTTGTGACATGGTGATGGAATTCCACGAGTATGGCGCGTGCCGAGTCGGCAAAACGCGCGCGCGAGGTATAGCAACAGTCGGGATTTCTCACAATCGGACTGCCTGTGGACGAACCGGTCTGGCCGGCGGCTAGTAGTCCGCCCGCCCGCCGGAAATATCGAAGACGGCACCAGTGGTGAAGGAGCAATCTTCCGAGGCAGCCCAGGCCGCGATTGCGGCGACTTCCTCAGGCTCCACGAGCCGTCCCAGCGCCATGCCGTTTTCGATTTGTTCGCGATACTCATCCGAGAGCACGTCGAACAGTTCGGTGTTCGCGCCACCCGGTGCAATTGCATTGACGATTACGCCGGTCTTGGCGGTTTCCTTGGCAAGAGTCTTGGTCAGGCTCACCACGCCGGCCTTGGCGGCCGCATAGGGTGAGTTGCTTGGCGTGCCCATCTTGGCCGCGTTGGACGCGATATTGACGATCCGCCCATAACCGTTGCCCATCATGTGCGGGGTGATGGCGCGGCAGCACAGGAATGCGCTGGTTAGGTTGAGTTTTAGCATCCGCTCCCAGTTTTCGACTGGTTGCTCCCAGATTTTCGCAATTGTGCCGACAACGCCAGCATTGTTGACCAGTATGTCAATCTTTCCGAAGGCGGCGATGGCCCCATCACGGCCCTGTTCGATTGCATCGGCATCGGTGACGTCCACACAGTCCGTCCGCAGATTGTCGCCCTCGGCCAGCGTCTCGGCGGCCTGTTCCATACGGGTGGAATCAATGTCCCAGATGGTGACTTTTGCCCCCGAGGCGAGAAAGCATTCCACGATGGCGTAGCCAATTCCCTTGGCCCCGCCGGTCACGATGGCGCTGCGGCCGTCCAGATCGATCTTGTTCATCTCAGGTCTCCGGCTATGTTCAGGGGTGCTGCCAGGAGCTAGGTCATCACCTCACCACCGCAGACAGCGATGGTCTGTCCAGAAATGAAAGAACTCGCGGGCGAGGACAGGAACAAGGCGGTTCCGATCAGGTCGTCCGGGGTCCCGGCGCGTTTCACGAGGCGTTTGCCCTGAATGAATTCATGCAGATTGTCATCCATGCTCGCATGATCGACCTCGGTCGTTGTGTAGCCGGGCATCAGCGTGTTCACATTGATGTTGTGGTCGCTCAGTTCGCGCGCTAGGACACGGGTCATGCCGATGATCGCGGATTTCGACGTAACGTAATGCATGAAGCCGGGTGCGCCCTGGGGGACGGTCCCTGATGAGACGTTGATGATGCGTCCCGTGCCCGCCTTGCGCATCGCTGGTGCAACAGCGCAGGCACACAGGTAAGAGCCGGTGATGTTGACCTGCATGACGAGATTCCATTCATCGAAAGGAATCTCATCGAAGGGACGCTGGGGGAGGTTCGCAAAAACCGCTGCGTTGTTGATCAGCACATCGATGCGGCCGAAGGTCTCGACGGTCTGGTTTGCCATGGCTTTGGTGGATTCCGGATCACTTACATCGGTCGGAATCGCCAGACATTTTCCGCCTGCGGCTTCGATCTCTTTCGCAACACTGTTGAGGTTTTCCTCGTTGAGTTCGGCGAGAACCGGGATGGCACCTTCGGCCGCAAAGGCGAGGGCGTATTCGCGGCCCAGTCCCTGTCCGGCACCGGTGATGATGACCACAAGGTCGCTGACGTCGAAACGATTGTTGCTCATGAGGACTCTTTTCAGTTCGTGTTGCCAACGTGGTTTGAAACTTCGATCAGATTTTCATCCGGATCGCGAAAATAGACCGATTCGAGCGCGCCGTTGGCGCCGGTGCGTGAAACCGGTCCCTGGATAATATCGATTTTGCGTGCATTGAGGGTTTTCACAACCTCCGCAATCGGGGTCCGGGTGATGAAGCACAGATCGGCGCTGCCGGGCACAGGTTTGTCAGCCTTGGGTTCGAATTCCTGTCCGGCGAGGTGCAGATTGATCTTCTGATCACCGAAATGCAGGGCCTTGCGGCTTTCAGCAAAGGTTTCGACGCGCATCCCCATGACCTCCGCATAGAACGCGCAGGTGATCTCAATGGATGCAACGGTGAGGACCAGATGGTCGAGAGATTCGATTTTCATGGCCGGGACTCGTGATCTTTGATGGATTCGAAAGGCTGTTCGTCCGGGCGTCCATTGGCGAATTTCCAGACGCGTTTCCGGTCGGGGTGGTTGGCTGACGGCAGTGCCATAATCGTGCTGGAAACAGTGCCATAGCCCTTGTCGGTGACGATGCACATGGTCTCGCGCGGGTCTTCCTCGCTCGTATGCAGACGTGTGCGCAGCAGCCGTTCCCATTCCGACCAGTTGTCCGCCTTCACATCGGGTTCAGTTGCAGACTGGAACTGGGGTAGAAATCGACCGATCCGCGCGCTGCCTGTGTCGTCGAGCTCGCGTGCCGTGATCATGTGCAGGCCGGGCGGGATGGCCGCAACCGTAACCCGCGTTTCTTCCGTGCCGCGCAGCCAGAAGGCATTGGTGTTGTCTGCGATGATCAGATTGAAGGCGCGATAGGCGCGCCCGTCCAGTTCTGCCATCGCTTCGGCCGCGACAGCAGCGTCGGGATAGTCGACAGCGTCAAGAACCAGTTCGCCACGTGACCGTTTGTCGGTGGTCGGACCCAGCGAGCCTTCCCGGTTGAGGACAGCTGCGACGACATTGCTGTCATTTGCGGCCAGCCATGTACCGCCGGCCAGTTCATCCAGTCCGCCGACCACGTCGGGGCGATCGGGCCAGTGGCGGGCGGGTGGTTGCCACGCACGGTCGGTCATTTCGTCGCGGTTGGCGGCGATCAGGACAGGCCAGTCATGGCCAGAACGGCGAAGAATGATAAAAGTGCACATGAAATTTCAATTCAAACCGGCGGGTTGCCCCACTATATCTATGTGCAGAGACTACTCGGCAAGCCCGCAACCCAGAGAGAAATCAGGAAATGGCAAGTTTTGACGATCGAGAGAAAGCATTCGAGAACAAGTTCAAGCTGGACGAGGAGCTGAGATTCAAGGCCACCGCGCGCCGCAACAAGCTGATTGGCATGTGGGCCGCAGACCTCATGGGCATGAATGCAGCCGAGGCCGCGGAATACGCCAAGGAAGTCGTGAAATCCGATTTCGAACGCCCCGGCGACGAAGATGTTCTGGAGAAGGTCCATGGGGACCTTCAGGCCAAGGGGCTCGACACCTCAGAGCATATCGTGCGCAAGCACATGGATGATCTGATGGGCACTGCCGTGCAGCAGATCGAGGCCGGCGAGTAAAACGCTCATCCGCGTCAGATATCCGTGAACGGGTGCCAGCCTTCCTGGTGCTCGATCTCGATCACCCAGATATCGGGATCGCGCGATACGGCGCGATCCACATAGGCGGCTGCCTCGGCGTCCGTAAAAGGCTTGCCATCATTGGCCGGAAACCAGACCAGCTTCCCGTCCATGTTGCGCGACTGGGTCAGAATGACCGTGCCGCGATCCCGCCGGTCAAGTTTCAGGATGACCGTCCCCGATTGCCGTTCGCCCTTGCGGATGACCACAGCCGGGACGGCTTCGAGCGAACAGCGGTGCAGACCGGCGCTGACCCAGAGCTCCGTGGGAAGGCGGTCGTCGGTCATCTCAGCCTGCGGTCAGGCGCTGCCAAACACGCGTGCGAAGATCGTGTCGACATGTCGGGTGTGGTAGCCGAGGTCGAAGGAAGCCGCGAGATCCTCGGCCGAGACCTTGGCGGCGACTTCTTCGTCGGTCTGCAGGAAGTTTAGGAAGGCACCTTCACGCTCGGCTTCGGGCAAAGCCCAGACCTTCATCGCGTTGCGCTGCACTGCCAGATAGGAATCCTCTCGGCTCAGTCCGGCCTGAGTGAGGGCGAGCAGCACCCGCTGTGAGTGAACCAGGCCACCCAGTTTTTCCATATTCGCGTTCATGGCGTCGGGGTAGACCATCATCTTTTCGATCACTCCCGTCAGCCGGACCAGTGCGAAATCGAGGGTGGCTGTCGCGTCCGGCCCGAACATCCGCTCGACGGAGGAATGTGAGATGTCCCGCTCATGCCACAGGGCGACATTCTCAAGCGCAGGAACGACAGCGGCGCGCACCACACGGGCAAGGCCGGTCAGGTTCTCGGTCAGGATCGGGTTGCGCTTGTGGGGCATGGCGCTGGAACCTTTCTGGCCCGGCGCGAAATACTCTTCGGCTTCGCGCACTTCGGTGCGCTGGAGGTGACGGACCTCCACCGAAAGCCGTTCGACGGCGCTGGCAATTACGCCCAGCGTCGCAAAGAACATCGCGTGACGATCCCGCGGAATGACCTGGGTGGAAACCGGCTCGATGGTCAGGCCCATTTTGTCGGCAACATGCTGTTCCACGGCGGGATCGATATTGGCAAAGGTGCCAACTGCGCCTGAGATGGCGCAGGTGGCGATTTCGGCCCGGGCAGCGACCAGACGATCGCGGCAACGTGCAAACTCCGCATAGTGTCCGGCCAGCTTCAGACCAAAAGTGGTCGGTTCGGCATGAATTCCGTGACTGCGTCCGATGCAGACCGTGTTCTTGTGCTCACGCGCGCGTTTTTCCAGCGCGGACAGCAGGTTGTCCATATCTGCCAGAAGCAGGTCGGTGGCCTGTTTGAGTTGTACAGACAGGCAGGTGTCGAGGACATCAGATGAGGTCATTCCCTGATGGACAAAGCGCGCATCCTCGCCCACATGTTCGGCCAGATTGGTCAGGAAGGCGATAACATCGTGGCGGGTTTCACGCTCGATCTCATCGATCCGTTCGATCTCCCAGGCGCCTTTTTTCCAGACTTGCTCGGCGGCAGATTTCGGGATCACACCAAGCTCGGCCTGGGCGTCGCAGGCATGTGCCTCGATCTCGAACCAGATGCGGAATTTGTTCTCCGGATCCCAGATGGTGGTCATTTCCGGACGGCTATAGCGCGGTATCATAAGAATCCTGAACCTTCGTGTTGTCATCAACCCAATGCGGGTGAGCGATTGATACCGCGACAAGGCGAGTCGGGCGTTGCCGGGCAAAGGGTGTAAAGCTAGTTTGACGGGGATAGAACCGATAGCGGCAGCAGGCCAGATTCATGACCCTTGAAACTGATATTCACGACGCACGTGTTGCTCTGGCCGCCACATTTCGCTGGGCGACACGGCTGGGTTTCCATGAGGGTATCTGCAACCATTTCAGTCTGATGATCCCCGGACGCGACGATCTGTTTCTCATCAACGCGCATGGCGCGCATTGGTCACAGATTACCGCTGGCAGCCTGATGTTGCTGGACAGCGAGGGCAAGATTGTCGAGGGCGAGGGCCGGGTCGAGGATACGGCTCTCTATATTCACTGGCGGGTGCATCGGGCGTTGCCCCATGCGCGCTGTGTGCTGCACACCCATATGCCCTATGCGACGGCTCTGACGAGCCTCGGGGATCAGCGGTTGCATATGATCAATCAGAACTGTGTCCGGTTCCATGATCGCATTGTCTATGACGACGCCTATAACGGCCTGGCACTGGACAATGACGAAGGCGATCGCATCGCTACTGCATTGGGAGATCGCGGTGTCATGTTCATGGGCAACCACGGAATTCTTGTGGTCGGACGTACACTCGCGAACGCGTGGGACGACCTCTACTATCTTGAGCGGGCCTGCAAGAATCAGGTTCTGGCCATGAGTACAGGGCTACCTCTGCGCGAAATACCAACGCAGTTGGTGCAGGCTGCCAAGAACCAGATTTTGGGCGATGGGTCATATGGTGAGAGTCACCTTTCCGCAATCCAGCAGGTTCTGGACAAGGAAGAACCTGACTACAGGTCTTGAAATTCAGGGATTTTCAGAATTATTTCATACCTTCATACCGTGCTGTGAAATTAACCGGTCTTTAAGCCCCTGGGGGTGAAGCTGGGGCACACGCATAAGGCGAGGTAATGCGATGTCTCTGGTTCACGCCGGTACCATTCCGGCACGACGAACACTCTTCAAACGTCACAACCGCTGGCCCGGTGTGATGCGTCGTGTCGTCGTTCTCGGGATAGTTCTCTTCGCTGCTGTTTGAGGCGCGGAGGTCAATTTTCGTACGACAGTTGCGCTGAATTCAGATCAGTCCATCTGAGCGCAAACTCCGATATGCGTTGCGTGTAACGATCTCATGGTCATGCAGAGCAATACCAAGTGCTTCTGCCGCGGCATCGACAGCACGTGTAATTTCGATGTCCGCATGGCTGGGCGTGGGATCGCTGGAAGGGTGATTGTGCACCATCACCAGTGCCTTGGCATCGAGTTCGAGCGCACGCTTCACGACTTCGCGCGGATAGACTGAGGTCTGGTCCACTGTGCCGCGGCTTTGTTCCTTGGCGGTCAGCAGTCCATTTTTCTGATCCAGAAACAGGACATGAAAGCTCTCGCGGGTCAGGTGCCCCAGTTCGGCACGGCAATAATCGAGAACCATGTCCCAGGAGCCCAGTTCCTTGCGGGTGCGCAGGCCCTCGCGGGCCATGCGGCGACCGGCCTGATGGATGGCCTTGAGATAGCTGGCAACAGCCGGACCTGAATCCCGTATTTTCGCGATGTTTTCGGCATCCGCCGCCAAAACCGCCGCGAGACTGCCAAAGCGGTCGATCAGGCGCTTTGCAATTGGTTTGGTGTCGCGGCGCGGAAGCATCTGGAAGAGCAGCAATTCCAGCAACTCGTAGTCGGGCATCGCCGCGCCGCCATCTGCTGCAAACCGCTCGCGCAATCGATGTCTGTGTCCCTTGCGGTCATCAGCATCGGTCATTACGGCATCGTCCGGACGGTCTAGACGTAGGGGGGGCGATCCCAGCCCTTCGGCGAGTGTGTGAAGACCTCGCAGCCATCAGCGGTCACGCCGATCGAATGCTCGAACTGCGCCGAGAGGGACCGGTCCTTGGTCACGGCAGTCCAGCCATCATTGAGGATCTTCACATCAAACCGACCGGTATTGACCATGGGTTCAATGGTGAAAAACATGCCTTCACGCAGCTCTGCGCCGCTGCCCGGTGTTCCGAAGTGCAGGATCGACGGCGCGTCGTGAAACACCTGTCCTAGACCATGGCCGCAAAAGTCACGGACGACAGAGAACCGCTCTGCTTCCACATAGGTCTGGATGGCATATCCGATATCGCCAACGGTGGCGCCCGGCCTGACCACATCAATGCCCTTCCAGAGGGCCTGAAAGGTAATGTCGACCAGCCGTTCTGCCAGACGTTTCACATTTCCCACACTGTACATGCGGCTGGTGTCGCCGTGCCATCCGTCGAGAATGACAGTCACGTCGATATTGACGATATCGCCATCACCAAGACGTTTCTCGCCAGGAATACCGTGACAGACGACGTGGTTCACCGATGTGCAGATTGATTTCGGGAAGCCCCGATAGCCGAGCGGTGCGGGTGTTGCACCGTGATCGAGTATGAACGCGTGGCAAGCCTGATCGAGCGCCTCAGTTGTGACTCCGGGAACGACCATGGGTGTGATGTGGTCTAGGGTTTCTGCGGCGAGCTTTCCGGCGCGGCGCATACCTTCGAAGGCTTCGGGGCCGTGGATCCGGATTTGCCGGGCTTCGGAGTCAAGCGGTGCTGTCTGTGTGTCTGTCATGTTCTTTGGATGTTCGAGGCTACGCGTCTATCGGCAACTGGCGGACAATGGTAATCGAATTAGTCGAAACGTCGCATGCATAACAGATTGCCTCAACCCCCAGACGCCGGGCTTCACGGAATTCAGCCACATATTTGGGGTCGATATCCGCGGCCAGGCGAAACAGGTCGCAATCATTGCGCTGCACCACATAGAGCATCACGGCGCGGGCACCCTCGTTGACCATATTGCCGAGCTCACGCAGATGCTTGGCACCACGCGCTGTCACGCTGTCGGGAAATTCGGCGACCCCGTGGTCGATATCGTCGTTGCGTTTGAGGTGAACATTCTTGATTTCGACGTAGCAGGGCGGCTGGTTGTCACCTTCGAGAAGCAGGTCGATCCGGGAGTTTTCGCCATATCGGACTTCCCGGCGCAGGGTTGCGTATCCGTGAAGTTCGGAAATCCGGCCGGCATTGATGGCCTCGGCAGCGATGGCATTGGGGTGCGCGGTGTTGATGCCGACCATGTGCGCACCAACGCGGATCAGTTCCCAGGTGAATGGGAGCTTCCGCTTGGGATTGCGCGCCGGAGACACCCAGACTTCGGAATCGGGGGCGACAAGACCGGTCATGGCGCCGGGATTGGGACAATGGGCTGTGATCAGACTCGGCCCGCCGTCGGTGTTCTCAAGGACAATATCCGCGAGAAATCGCTTATAGCGCTGCACCAGTCGCCCGCGGATGAGGGGGTCAGGGAATTCCATAGGACCGGACCCTAGTTTCGCGAGGTGCGTTGTTCAACCGGTTGGCGTGTCTGCGTGGTTTTGACTGTCCGTTTGCTGCATGATAGATCGATACATGCATCCTGAAGGTGGCGATGACATGATGATGAAGGTCTTTGTTCCAGCGCTTTTGCTGCTCACGCTCGCCGCGTGTGGTGGCGCGAATGCGTGGTTGAAAGCCGGGGTCAGCGACGATCAGATCCGCGTGGATCAGCGTTCCTGCCGCGCCCGCGCCGAACGCGCCGGTGGCCGAAATCTGGATGTCACGCGGGATATCCGGGGTGGTTCGATTTCCGGTGGGCGAGACGACACCCGGGAATTTGTCGAAAGCACGCGAGACATCAAGGCGGCCCGGTCATATGAGCGTCTCTTCGCCCAATGCATGCGTGGACTGGGCTATATCCAGTCAAAGACGTGATTGTTTCGAAAGCGAATTACCATGACAGATAACCAGCGAGTCACAGCCGCCGTCCTTGTGATTGGCAATGAAATTCTTTCGGGGCGTACCAAAGATGCCAATCTTCCCTTTCTGGGCGCGGAGCTGAACAAACTGGGTATCCAGATGCTCGAGGCACGTGTGGTGGCGGATATCGAAGCGGAAATCATCAACGCCCTGGATGCCCTGCGGGCGAAATACGACTACGTCTTCACGACCGGCGGGATCGGGCCCACCCATGATGACATCACGGCCGGATGTGTGGCCAAGGCCTTTGGCCAGACGCTGATCCGCCATCCGGAAGCCGAGCGCGTCCTGCGTGCACGGATGAAGGAAATGAATGTCGAAGCGACTGAAGCACGCCTGAAAATGGCCGAGACCCCCGAGTTTGCCGAGCTGATCGACAATCCGATCAGTGGTGCACCGGGATTTCGGGTCGAGAATGTATTCGTGATGGCGGGTGTGCCCCGGATCATGCAGGCGATGTTCGAAGCGACAAAACCAAATCTCAAGCGTGGGGTAACGCTGTTATCGGTGACCGTCGGCAGCTATGTGCCCGAGGGAGCAATCGCGACGGAACTCTCGCTGTTACAGGATGCCTATCCCGATCTGGATATCGGCAGCTATCCGTTCTTCTTTGGCGGAAAGCCCGGTTCGAACCTGGTGTTGCGCGGACCTGAGCAGGCCCGACTGGACGAGGCCGCGCTTCGTCTGGGTGATCTGATCCGCAATCTGGGAGAAGAGCCTGTTGAGGGAGGGATTGAAGTGCCCAAGAGCAACGACTGACGGGTTCGTCCGCCGTCGCCTCAAACCTGCCAGATCGCCGTCCAGACCAGCAGTAATGCGCCAATAAGCGCGAACCAGATGACCGGGTTGCGAAAGGCGGCGTGACGGTCGCGGATGATATAGAAGGCGGCCGGGGCGAAGATCAGTAGGGCGCCTGTTCCGGCAATCAGCCGCGCGATTTCGGGTCCGTTCATGTGCAATACTCGCTTTGGCGTTTGTCAGCGCGATGTTTCGTTCGCTACAAGTATAGCAGTTGCAGTCCATGCGTTGCGGGCGTGGTGAAATTGGTAAACACAAGGGACTTAAAATCCCTCGGCCTCGGCCTTGCCGGTTCAAGTCCGGCCGCCCGCACCACTTTCGGTTTCTGCCCCTGGCCAATGGTTTGTTTACCCGATCGGCCTAGGCTTGGGTTGACGCAACCTATTGTCAGAGACGCTGATGGACCCCAAGAACGCCAAATCCGAATGGAAATTCGGGACCCGTGCTTATCAGCCGGGCGATCTGGTGTTCTAGGAAGGTGATCTGGGCGCTGAGGCATATATCGTCCAGTCGGGCGAAATCGAAATTCGCAAAAGCCTCGGTGACGGCCACGAAGACCTCCTGCCGGGTACGCTCAGTGAGGGTGCGATTCTTGGTGAAATGGCTCTGGTGGATGACGAGTGCCGGATGGCGAGTGCCATCTGCGGAAAGGCCGCCATCTTGCGGATCATTCCGGTCGATATTTTCGAGGCCAGGTTCGGCAATTCCGATCCCTTCATTCGGGCCCTGATCCGCGTTCTGGTGCAAAACGTTCGAATGAATGCTGCGGTCACCCGCGGGAAATAGAACCCACCCCCGGCGGTAGAACCTTCATCGCCGTGAACCCCGAAGTCCCTTCCGGAACCTGCCGTATCTGGTGCCGGCGCTTCTGTGCCGGAGATAGCCGGCAAGATGGGGGCCGGGGTGGTTATCCACTTACATTGCCGGATGGGTTGGAACTAACATACTGAAACCATTTCCCTCCCGCGTGCCCGGGATGACGTTCGGGCTGTGAGGCCGCGCTTTCTGTTTTGGAGTTTCAGACCATGCCGACCATCGATATTCACACCCATATGTTCGGCTATGGCTGGCTCGACATGATCAAACAACACGGCGCCCCCGCCTATGATATTTCCGATCGCGAGGACAGCCGGGAATATCTGGTCGAGTACGGAACACCGGCCTGCGCGCTGGAAGTCGAGGCCTTCGATTATGACAAGCGCGTCGAGATGATGGATCGCGAAGGCATCGATGTTTCCATCGTTTCGCTGACCTCCCCCAATGTTCATTTTGGTGATGAAGCAATCAGCATTGCGACGGCGCGTATCGCGAATGATGAAATGGCTGCGGGGCAGGCGGCCCATCCGGACCGTATCCGCTGGTTTGCTTCTCTGCCGTGGGAATATCCCGAGGCTGCCATTGCCGAACTCGAGCGCTGCATCGCCCTGGGCGCTGTCGGGGTGATGTGTGTGGCCCATATCGGCGAGCGGCATCTGGTCGATCCGCTCTTTGCGCCGGTCTGGGAGGCACTTGATCGGCATGCATTCCCGGTTCTCGTCCATCCGACGGCGCCGCTGGGCGCCAAGGCATGTGAATTACGGTTATGAGCGCATCCTGATGCCCGGTGCCGGGTTCATGTATGACACGACGATTGCGCTGGCCCGGATGGCTATTGACGGATTCTTCGAGCGGTTTTCAAAGGTCAAGATCATCGCCAGTCATGGCGGTGGCTATCTGCCCTTCGTCAATGGCCGGATCGACATGTTCTTCGGCGTCGAGACCCTTGCGAAGTTCGATATTCCCAAACTGCCCAGCGAATATTTCAGCCATATCTACTACGACGCCATCGTCTACGATCCTGCGGCCCTGCAGCTGGTGATCGATATTGCGGGCCCCGAGAAGGTCATGTTCGGGACGGATCTGCCCATGCCGGCGGATGTGTCCAAGCTGTTTGCGCTCATTGATGCCCGTCCGACGGACGAGGCGGCCGCCATACGCGGGGACAATGCAGCCCGGGTGTTCGGTCTCTAGACTACACGAAGCAGCGCAGCGCCATTGGTCGGGATGGCCGGCAAAGAAAAAGGGCACCGGCCGAAGCCGATGCCCTTTTTTACGAATTGAATTCGTTCGGGACTACTTGCCGCCGACCGCGATGTCCACGCGGCGATTCTTGGGCTCGGAAACCCCGGCACCGGTGCGGACGGCCGGGAAGTCTTCGCCGAAGCCGTTGGTCTTGATTGAGGTGCGCGGAACGCCACGGATCCGAAGCGCTGCGGCCACAACCGCGGCACGACGCTCGGAAAGCGCCAGGTTGCCGGAAGCACTGCCTGCGGAGTCCGTGTAGCCGCTCACGACAACGCGAACCTGCTTGAACTTCTTGGCATGGGCTGCGGCGTCAACAATCATCTTGTTGGCGGCGGCGTCAAGCTTGGCGAACCGGTACCGAACAGAACCTGAAAGGTCTTGCCTTTGGTCGGCTTGGCTTTCTTCTTCGGTGCACCGGCAACCTTCTTCGGTGCACCGGCAACGGCGTTGCGCAGAGCCGGGATCAGGCCATCGAGCTGATCCTGACAGGCGGCGATGTGAGCCGGGTTCTGGTTCTCTTCGAGTTCCTGGATCCAGCACTCGTAGGACACCTGCGCGGCGGCTGCGAGCTGAGGAGCCTTTTCACGCGCGCCGGCGTTGAAAACCTCTTCGAGTTCATTGCGGGCGGTTGCGACATAGATCGCATCACCTTTCGGGAAGGTACGTGACTCAATGGCCGGAAGATCGACCGAGCCACCCTTGGTACCTGCCTGCATGGAACGCAGAGCGAAGTAATCCGAGTCTGCGTAGTCGCTCTCGGCATATTCAGCCTGCGCCAGACGCAGATAACCTGCGGAAAGGGCATTGCCGAAATCGCCATTGTCCATTCCTGCGTTACGTGCGTTACCGAGTTCCTGCCCCGCACATGCCGTCAGGGCGAGCATCGCCGCTGCGGCCAAAAAAGCCTTCTTATTCATATTATGAGGTATCCCCTTGTGATCACCCTTGATTGCGCTGAACCAGATGGCCCGAATTGCCTCTGGTCGTGATCTCCCCCAATCGGGCGACCCCGCTTTTCCGCGATTGTAACAACTTCGCGAGTAATTCCAAGGGTCCCATACGGTTCAGTCTTGATTGTCAAGACAACGATTTAGCAGGGCCAGGGCTTCCGCGGAGAAACGCCACATGTTTTCGCCCCGCTCGGCGCTCCCCGTTTCAATGGTCATGACCTCGGAAACCGGCCCTGACACTGCGATACAGGTGTGTCCGGCATCGTCGCCGTAACGGTTTCCCGACGGCCCGGCAGCCCCGGTTTCGGCCAGTCCCCAGGTGGTACCCAGGCGTTCACGCATGGTTTTTGCCAGCAATTGGGCAAAAGGTTCGCTGCTGGAGCGGATATTTCCCATATCCGAATCAGATATGCCCGCCAGCGCCGCGCGCGCATCGCCGGTGTAGAGTACGCCGCCGCCCACAAAATAGGCAGACGCGCCCGGAACGGCGAGGAGCTGGGCGGAAACCAGCCCGCCCGCGGATGTTTCGGCGACAGCCACTGTCTGTTTCCGAGCTTTGAGAATATCTGCAATTGCGTGTGTGTGTTCGGTCAGACTTGTCATCGGGTTACGACTCCCTTGGATCCAGGTTTTCGACTCTCTGCCAAACGTACCGACAACACTGCTGCAATGACCAGCCCGGCGCCGAACAGCTGCAGGCCCGACAGCGCCTGCCCCAGAATCAGAAAGCCGAAGGTCATGCTGGCCAACGGTTCGAGATTCATCGACAACGCGGTCGGAACAGCGCCCGCCAGGGACATGGCAATGAATACGGTCACAATGGCCAAGGCATAGAACGAGGTGCCGACGGCCAGACTGGTCCAGCCGGCGGCGGTCTGGGGCAGAACAAAGTCGCCCCGCATTAGCGTGATCAGGGCACAGAGGCATGTTGCCGACAGCATCATGTGCAGGGTGATCGGATGCGAATCCGCTGTCCCCACGAGCCGGTTGTTCAGGATCACGACAATGGTGATGCCCAGCGCGGCCATGGCGGCGAGCGCGACGCCTTCGAGATTGAGCTGCCCGCCACGAAAATCGAGCGCGAGGGCCAGCCCGCCAAAGGCCACCAGCAGGGCGGTGACCGACAAAAGGGTCGGGCGTTCGCGGCCACTCATCCAAGTATAGGCACTCGTAAGAAGGGGAAAGGTGTAGAAAATCAGCACCGCCAGCGCGACCGGAATGAACTGAATGGCCGCCAGCAGGCCATAGGAATACAACGCCAGAATGGCGCCGATGGCGAAAGCGGCGAGGCGACGTCGCAGCGGCATCTGCAGACTGCGGCGGGTGATCAGGATGATGCTCAGCACGAGCAGCGCGGCCAGAGCCGAGCGCAATGTCAGGAATGTGAGGGGGTTGGTGCCGCCTTCATAGGCCAGTTTTGCCGCCGTCGAATTGGCGGCAAAACCGATTCCGGCCGCGCCGGCGAGGACAGACCCCAGCAGAATGTTCGAGCGTGACATTATTGCGCGTTTCGGTGAACCATGGCTGAACTGACCAAGACACTGACCAATGCGCAACCGGCTTTCAACCGAGGCGCAGAAAAATGCGATGAAACGGGGAAGCGCCATGTCCGGCTTTAGCGACTATGAATCCTTCGATGCGATCGGCCTTGCCGCGTTGATCGCCAAACGTGAAGTCAGCGCGGATGAAGTGCTGGAGGCGGCCATTGTCCGTTGCGAAGCACGCAACCCTGCACTCAATGCGGTGGTGCAGGAGCTCTATGATCATGGCCGGGACATGGTCTCGGGCGAATTGCCGGCCGGTCCACTGGCCGGTGCGCCTTATCTGATCAAGGACCTCGGGGCCGCGATTGCCGGTACACCGACCACCGGCGGCAGCAAGTTCATGACCGATGTTGTGCCGGATGCCGACAGCGAGACCGTCATACGGCTGAAACAGGCCGGCATGGCGATCTTTGGAAAGACCAACACCTGCGAGTTCGGTATGTCAATCACCTGCGAGCCACAATTGTATGGTCCGACAAAGAACCCCTGGGATGCCGACGTCACGCCGGGCGGGTCATCCGGTGGCGCGGCATCTGCCGTGGCCGCCCGAATTCTACCGGCTGCCCATGCCAGTGATGGGTTCGGTTCGATCCGGGTTCCGGCCTCTTGCTGTGGCCTGGTCGGGATGAAACCGACCCGTGGCCGCAACAGTTTCTCACCGGGTCTGGGGGAACGGATGGGTGGCATTGTTGCCGAACACACCGTTTCGATTTCGGTGCGCGATCACGCTGCCATTCTTGATGCGACGGCCGGTCCGGCGCCCGGCGACCCGTATTTCGCCCCGCCCCCGGCACGTCCGTTCCTTGATGAAGTCAGCACGGATCCGGGAAAGATGCGAATTGCGTTTTCCTATGGTGGGGTCACCGGCGCGAAATGTGACGGGGAGCATCGGCGTGTGCTCCATGAAACCCTGAACGTTCTGGCTGGTCTGGGTCATGCCGTCGAGGAGGTGGATCCGCCGATCAGCAATGATGAGATGCAGGAGATTTTCCGCACCCTGATGGCGTCCAATGCGGCCCAGACGATCCGGTTGCATCCGACAAAGGGTCGTTTGCCCGAAGAGGGTGAGGTGGAGCGGGTCGTTGCTGCTACGGCAGCCAGGGGCGAAAGGGTCACCGGATATGACGTGTTCCTGGCACAAGGGCGCATGCATGCCGCCGGTCGCAGGATGGCGGCATTCCACGAGACCTATGATGTGCTGATGACTCCGGGGCTGGGACATATGCCGCCGAAACTCGGCTGGCTCGATATGATGATGGAAGACGCCGACGGATACTGGGATCGGGTCGCTGCATTTTCACCATTCACCGTGTGGTTCAACCTGACCGGACAGCCGGCGATCAGCCTGCCAGTGGGAACCACAGCCGAAGGATTCCCGGTCTCGGTGCAGGCGGTGGGACGCTATGCCGATGAAGCCAGCCTGTTCCGACTCTCGGGTCAGCTGGAGTCAGCCATGCCCTGGCGGGACCGTCGCCCGGAAGGTCTTCCCGCCGTTTAGGCGTAGCCCGGCGCGGTCTCGAATGGTCGTGCAGCCTCATAAGCGCGGGCGGCGCGCAGAACCAGCGCATCTTCCCAGTGTCGCCCGACCAGTTGGAAGGCGACGGGCATCCGTTCATCACCCAGACCGCAGGGTACCGAACAGGCTGGTTGCATCGTCAGATTGAACGGATAGGTGAAGGGGGACCAGTCGACCCATTCCTTCATCTCGCGACCCTCGGGCACGTTCTGTCCGGCCTTGAAGGCCTCGAGGGGCATCTGCGGCGTCAGCAGCAGGTCATATGTTTCGTGGAACCGGGCCATCGCGTTGCCCAGCAGCACGCGGCCGGCATGGGCGCCCACGATGTCTGTCACACCGACCTTGCGCCCCTCTTCGGCGATGGCCAGAAGCCCGGGATCCATCACCGCGCGTTGTTCAGGCGTCATCTGATCGACAAGCCAGGTATCGGCGGTGGACCAGATCGCGTCGATGAGCGGACGGGTGGCCGGAATGTCCGGGTCGGCTTCCTCAACAATGGCGCCCAGATCGGACAGCACCTTGGCGGCGTCGCGCACGGCGTTGGCGACGTCGTCATCGGCCCAGCCATTGTCACCCAGAGTGGGGCTATAGGCGATTCGCACGCCTTCGATCCCGGCATTCAGGGCATCGAGATAGTTCTCGCCCTGAGCGGAAGGCGGTGCAGCCATGAAATCCCGGGAATCCGGCTGCGCGAGGACGTTCAGCATGGTCGCAGCATCGGTCACGGTGCGGGTTAGCGGACCCATATTGGCCAGACTGCCGATATGGGGCGGAAGGGGGTAGTTCGGAACCAGTCCGAATGTGGGCTTGTGGCCGAAAACCCCGGCGAATGCGGCGGGGATGCGAATGGAACCGGCTGCGTCCGAACCCTGATGCAGCGGGCCCATGAGGCCAGCGCAGGCCGAGGAGGCGCCGCCGGAAGATCCACCGGGCGTGCGGTCGGGATTCCAGGGGTTGCGCGTGATACCGGTGAGCGGATTGTCCGTGACACCTTTCCAGCCCATTTCGGGGGTCGTGGTTTTCCCGACAAGAACGGCGCCCGCTTCACGCAGGCGCGCGGTGGCTGGCGCGTCTTCATCCCACGGACCCGCCGGGTCGGTGGTGCGCGATCCGCGTAGGGTGGGCCAGCCCCTGGTCAGGGTCAGGTCCTTGATTGAGGTGGGCACACCGTCAATCGCCGAAAGCGGTGCTCCGGACTGCCAGCGATTCTCGGACTCGCGGGCAGAGGCAAGGGCTGCCTCCGGATCGATCAGGCAGAAGCAGTTCAGTGCCGGGTTGTGCTTCTCGATCTGCGCCAGAATCGCCTCTGTGGCTTCCACAGGTGACGCAACGCCGCTGGCGTAGAGATCGCCGAGTTCGGTTGCGGTTTTGCTGACCAGATTGCCGCTCATTGCAGACCTCGTTCCTGAACCATGGCCAGCGTGTCATCCAGTGCCTGACGAAACCGTGCCAACATCTCAGCTATTTCGTCCTTTGAGATGATAAGGGGCGGGCAGAACGAGATCGTATCGCCAATTGCGCGAACGATCAGTCCATGATCCTCGGCAGAATCATTGCAGAAAGGTCCGACGGCATCCGCCGGATCAAAGGCCTCTCCGGTCGTCTTTTCCTTGACCAGTTCCACACCGGCGACAAGACCGGCACCGCGCACTTCGCCGACCAGAGGGTGATCTAGGAGTTCGCGCAGGCCACCCAGGAAGTGAGGCTCCATGGCACGGACATGCGCGACGATGTTTTCATCGTCATAGATTCGCAGCGCTTCCCGGGCGACCGCGGCTGCGACCGGATGGCCCGAATAGGTGAAGCTGAGACCGAAGACACCCACGCGGTCGCTTTCTTCGGAAATCACATCGAAGACGCGGGCATTCACCAACAGAGCCGAGATCGGGATATAGGCACTCGAAAGGCCTTTTGCGCAGACCAGCATGTCGGGCTGAAGACCCATCGTGGTGGTTCCGAACATATTGCCGGTGCGCCCGAACGCCGTGATGACCTCGTCTGCGATCAGCAGCATGTCGTGCTTTTTCAGCACCGCCTGAACCTTCTCGTAGTAGGTCGGCGGTGGCACGATCACGCCACCGGATCCCATGATCGGTTCGGTGAAAAAGGCGCCAACCGTCTCGGGTCCCTCGGCTTCGATCAGCGTGTCGAGTTCCTCGGCCAGACGGGTCGCGAAGTCCTCCTCGCTCTCTCCGGGTTTGGCGTAGCGATAGTGATGAGGCGGAGTGACATGCAGAAAGCCGTCAAGCGGCAGTCCGAAGGAGGCGTGGTTGTAGTGCATACCCGACAGACTGGCAGCGGCGATGGTGTTACCGTGATAGGCCCGCTGATGGGCGATGATTTTGCGTTTTTCGGGTTTCCCCTTGGCGTGCCAGTAGTACCAGACGATCCGCGCAGCACTGTCATTGGCTTCGGAGCCGGAATTGGCAAACCAGATTTTCGACATCGGTACCGGCGCAATTTCAAGCAGCTTCTCGGCCAGTTCGATCACCGGTGAATGGCTCTTGTGGTTTGTCAGATGGTAGTAGGGCAAGCGTGCCATCTGGTCGGCGGCCGCCTGGACCAGCCGGTCTTGTCCGTAACCCAGCGACAGGCACCAGAGCCCGGCCATGCCCTCGATGTATTTCTTGCCGTGGATGTCTGTCACCCAGACACCGTCACCGTCCTCGATCACCACGGGGCCTTTCTCAAGATGTGTCTTGAGATTGGTCAGCGGGTGGATGATGGAGGCGGCATCGCGCGCCTCAGGTGAATTTGGCCGTGGTGAATCGTCAGGCATGGTCGTCTCCAATAAGCAAGACGCCACAATACAGTACCTGCGACCGGCGTGGTATCTCCGCTTAAGCGGCTGTTTTGACGCCTTTGAGAATACGCCGGCCGGATTTGGCGAGTTCGTCCATTTTTTCACGCAGACCGCGATATTTCAGCTTGCCGTTCTGCTTCTGGATTTTGCCCGCAATCATGACTGTATCCACATTGCCGCCATGGGCGTGGAAAACCACACTCTCGACCGGATTGTGAACCGGGAACAGGTTCAGATCGTTCCCGTTGATTAGGATGATATCGGCCTGTTTCCCCGGTTTCAGCGAGCCGACCTTCTTGTCGAGGCCCATCGCCTTTGCCGAATTGATCGTTGCCCATTCAAGCGCCTCGCGCGGCTTGATCGAGAGCGATGAGACCATCGCCTTGGTCTCGTTGAACTTCGCCTGATTGTCGAGCAGTCGCTGGGGCTGCATGGCCATGCGCATCACCGTGAACATGTCACCGGAGATATTGCATTCCACATCAATGCCGATGGTGGGTTTTCCGCCCAGGGCGCGAATGCGGCCGATCAGCGGATTTCCGTGCCCCATCTGAATTTCAACTTCCGGGGTCACCGTCACCGATGCACCTGAATCCAGCACGAGCTTGAGCTCGCTGTCCGACAGGTAGTTGCCGTGCACCAGGTTGTGGCGCTTGTCGAGCAGCTTGAGCTTCGCCAGCTTCTTGTAGCCATCCGGGTTGAGCCGTGACGGCGCACCCCAGACATGGGTGCTGATGATCAGGTTGAGTTCCTTGGCGAGTTCGAAATCGTGTTTCACGACATCCCAGACGGAGAAATCGATGCCGAGTGCCGACATGGCCAGGGTGACAAGTCCATCATCATCCGACAATGCGCCCTTGCGCAGACGTTCCAGTTCGGCGCGCGGGTGCGGGATTTCACTGAAATGTTTTGCACCCTTCGCCGCGTCGGGTTTGGGTGAGCCATGACCGAACAGGGCACGAATCCCGGCTTCCTGCAGCCCTTGTACGCCGGCATCGGAATGTGCCGAGGTCGAATTATTGTGACACCAGTCAAAGATGGTGGTCGCCCCCAGATTGATCTGGTTCAGCGCACCGACCAGATTACCCAGATAGGTGTCCTTGGCCGTGTAGCGCGGGGCCATAGTGGCGTGCATCTGGTGCAGGTATTCGGGGATTGACCAGTTGCCAGCCACGCCGCGGATACCGGTTTGCCAGGTGTGGAGATGCGCGTTCACGAAGCCCGGCATGACGATCATGCCAGTGGCATCGATAACCTTGGCCCCTGGCGAGCGAAGCGATTTTCCGATCTTTTCGATCGTGGTGCCGTTGACGAGAACGTCGCCCTTGGCGAAGTCACCGGTCTTGCGGTCCATCGAGATGATGGTGCCGCCCTTGATGAGTGTCTTGGTCATATGCGCTGTTCCCTGAAGGATTATTCGGCGGCGTCTTTGAGTCCGTCGGAGACTTCGACATTCTCGGGCTGAATGTCATAGCCCGATGCGGAGGCCTGCATCTTGATGAGGGCCGCAAAATCGTCTTCGCCATGGCCAAGTCCGATCAGGGCCTGAACCAGTTCACGGGTCAGGTTGGTGACCGGCATAGGCACCTCCAGATCCTTGGCTTCCTTGAGGGCGAGATCCAGATCCTTGCGCAACATCCGGGACGTGTGGGTCGCGGTGTAGTCCAGCTTCACCAGCGCAGGCGCCTTGTAATTGGTGAAGGTAGACGACATGGCACTGTTGTTGAAGTAGTTCAGGAAGGCGTGACGCTCGATCCCGCCTTTTTCACAGAGCACCGTGATTTCAGCCATGCACTGGGCGACCACGCCGAGCATGACATTGTGGGCGAGTTTGGCTAGGCGTGAGGAATCGCCTTCGCCGATATAGGTCTCTGCCCGGCCCAATGCCGCGATATAGGGGCGCGCAATGTCATAGGCTTCGCGGGGTCCGGAAACGCCAAGCGTGGCCTTGCCGGCCGCGACTGCGTGACCATTGCCGCTGATCGGTGTGGCGAGAAACATCACGCCCTTGGCTTCGCAGGCCGCGCGCATTTCCTTCGAGGTTTCGATGGAGATCGTGGAGCTGTCGCTGATGATCTTGGGCAGGGACGTCCCCGTCAGCACGCCTTCGGGTCCGGTGATCATTTCGCGGATGGCGGTGTCATCGGTCACGATCGAGAACACAATGTCACGATCGGCGAGGTCAGACGGTTTGCCGACAACTTCGACGCCCAGCGGTTCGGCTTTGGCGGCAGTGCGGTTGTAGACCTTCAAATCAGCGCCGGCTTCGATCAGCAATCCGGCCATCGGGTAGCCCATTTTGCCCGTGCCAATCCAGCCGATGGTGTGCGATTTCATATCTGCGCCTGACATTTTTATCTCTCCTCTGTGTCTTGCACGGTTTGAATGGCAGAATAGCATCGCGGGTGCCAGACCGTTTTCGATTCTTTGGTGTTTTTCCTGTTCGTGGTGCGTACGTAAATCATGACTGAATATCCCTTCAATCCTCCACCCACATCCTTCACCCAGTGGAGCGATGAGCAGCGGGAGGCCAATCTTCGTGAAACCCTCATGGCGTCTCCCGATCCGGCCGAGTTGTGGGTCTTCGGCGCAGGTTCGCTGATCTGGGACCCGCGGTTTGAGCCTGTGGAAACCCGGACGGCGTTTTTGTCAACCCATCGGCGGGCCTTTTGTTTCTGGACCGTTCGGGCGCGTGGCTCCTTCGAACGTCCGGGTCTTGGTCTGGCACTGGAGGCTGGTGGGACCTGTGCCGGGGTTGCGTTTCGGGTACCGGAAGACGGGCGCGACGACATCCTGGATGCCCTGTGGAGACGGGAAATGAGCGGGGGTGTCTATGTACCCACATGGATCTCCGCCGAAACCGATCACGGCCCGGTTTGGTCGCTTGGATTTGTTGGTAATCGGTCTCATCGCAACTATGCGGGAATTCTGCCGCCCGATCAGTCGGCGCGGATCATCGCCAACGCGCTGGGGAGCAGTGGTACCTGCCATGAGTATGTCGCGCTTCTGGCTGAAGCGCTCGATCATTACGGGCTGGATGACCCGGAAACTCAGGACTTGCATGTGCGGGTCCAGAAGTATCTGTCGGAGTCACCGTGACCCCGGACGCCCCCATGTTTGCTGCGGCGGATCGCAACAAGGATGTGATTCTGGATGTTCTGCGCGATGTCCTGCCGCCCACCGGGGGGGTACTGGAAATCGCGAGCGGCGGCGGTCAGCATGTGTTCCATTTTTCTGCCGCGCTGCCGGATCTGGACTGGTGGTCGAGCGATTACAACCCTGATCTGGTTACCGCGCTGGAACAACGGGTCACTGCCGCCGGACAGCAAAACCTGCGTGCGCCGTTACAGATTGATGTGAAGCAAACCGGCTGGCCGGAGAAAATATCCGGAAATCTGGATGCGGTGATCAGTGCCAACATGATCCATATCGCACCGTGGTCCGCTTGCGTGGGTTTGATGGAGGGCGCGGCGCGATTGCTTGCTCCCGGTGGGCTTGTCTATTTTTACGGACCCTTCATTGTCGACGGAAAATTCTCGTCAGAGGGCAACAAGTCCTTTGATCGTTCGTTGCGCGCCGAGAACCCCGAATGGGGATTGCGGCATTTGGAGGAGCTGTGCGGACTTGCACAGAGTGCAGGCTTTGTTCTCGATCAGACAATCGAGATGCCGGTGAACAATCTTTCTGTCCTGTTTCGGCGTGTTGCCGCTAAATATTTATGACCAAATGGAGGCTGCAGTGAGTGTCGAGAAACTTCAGAATGCTTATTACGTGACCGGCGATATGGAACGTGCGGTTGGGTTCTATCGCGATGCACTTGGGCTCAATCTCGTGTTTCAGGATGGTGCCAAATGGACCCAATTCAAGGCGGGCGGTGTTAATTTCGCCATGGCTTCCGACGAGGAAGCCCCGGACGGCGCCGTTGGCGCGACTGTGGTCTTCGAAGTCGACGACATCGCCGCCATGAGCGCGTCCATCGCCAGTGCAGGTGGCGAATTGCTTGGCGAACGCGATATGGGTGATCACGGCAAGACGCTCACATTCCGAGACCCCGACGGTAACTTCGTACAATTATATCAACGCGCGTCCTAAACAGGCGAACAACTGCAGAGTTCATTCAGGGAGATGATCATGAAGGCAAAAGCATTTCGGCTTTACAAGACAGGTGGACCCTCGGTCCTGAAATGGGAAACCGTTGACGTTCCCGAACCCAAGCAGGGTGAGATTCGTTTGAAACACACAGCTGTCGGTCTCAATCTCGCAGACACCTACCGGCGCATTGGCCTGTATCCGATGAAAATTCCGGGTGGTATCGGCAATGAAGCTGTGGGTGTGGTCGAAGCTGTTGGCTCCGGTACGCGCGGGATCAAGGTCGGTGATCGTGTTGGATATATTGGCGGCAAGACGCTCGATGGATATAGCGAGCGACGCATTGCAACGGTTTCGGATCTGATTCCGCTGCCGGATGGCATCAAGGACCGTACGGCAGCCGCTGCTCTGCTCAAGGGCATTACGGCGCAGTACCTGATCCGCGATTCCTACAGGGTGAAGAAGGGCGACACGATTGTCGTTCACGCTGCAGCCGGTGGCGTCGGCATCATTATGTGCCAATGGGCCAATTCGATCGGCGCGACGGTGATCGGCATTGTCAGTTCGAAGGAGAAGGCCAGCTTCGCCAAACGTAACGGCTGCCATCATCCGATTGTCGTCAGCCGCACCAAGCCGAAATTTGCCAAGAAGGTTCGCGAGCTCACCAATGGTGAGGGAGCACACTGCATCTATGATTCAGTTGGCAAGGACACTTGGGAAGAATCCCTGGCCAGTGTCCGTCTGCGTGGCTCGGTCATCAATTTCGGCAGTGCCTCGGGCAATCCGCCGCTGGTGGATATCGCAAAGACCGGCCCAATGGGTTCGCCCTACATCGCGCGTTGCGCTCTTGTGAACTACACCACATCCCGCGCCGAAATGATGCGTCGGGCCCGTGATCTGTTCAACGCCATCGAAAGCGGTGCCGTCAAAATCAGGGTCAATCAGCGTTATCCCCTGAAGGATGCGGCGCAGGCTCACAAGGACATTGAAGCCCGTAAGACGACCGGTTCGACGGTGCTGATCCCCTAGGTACGACAACGGATACGCAGTAGATGACTTGGACCGGTAAAAAGTACGCCGAAGTCAACGGCACGCGGATGGCCTATGCAGATCTGGGCGATCCCAATGGTAATCCCATTGTGTTTCTGCACGGGAACCCGGTTTCAAGTTATCTCTGGCGCAACATCGTGCCCTATATGACCGGTCTGGGGCGTTGCATTCTTCCCGATCTGGTCGGTATGGGGGATTCCGACAAGCTGCCCGATAGCGGCCCTGACCGATACCGCTTCGTGGAGCATCGTGACTATCTGTTTGCGTTGCTGGACCAGTTGGGCGTGCGCAAAAACGTCACGCTGGTGGTTCACGACTGGGGCAGTGCCCTCGGTTTCGAGTGGGCCAGTCAGCATCGCGATGCAGTCCGGGGCATTGCCTATATGGAAGCGCTGGTGCGTCCGCTGACATGGGATGAGTGGCCGGAATCCTCACGTTCTGTGTTTCAGGCTTTCCGCACACCCAAGGGTGAGGAGATGGTGCTTGAGAAGAACTTCTTCGTGGATCGGATTTTACCGGCTTCTGTCATTCGTGATCTGTCAGATGAAGAGATAAGCGAGTATCGGCGTCCGTTCCTTGAGCCCGGCGAATCCCGTCGGCCAACCCTGACCTGGCCGCGAAACATTCCCTTTGATGGGGACCCGACAGACGTCACGGAAATCATCGGTAACTATGCAACCTGGCTGGAAACATCAGATGTTCCCAAGCTGTTTATTGATGCTGATCCTGGCGTGATCCTGACCGGTGCGCAGCGCGACTACTGCCGCAGCTGGCCAAACCAGACCGAAGTTCAGGTGAAAGGCCTGCATTTCATTCAGGAAGATTCACCCGATGAAATCGGTCAGGCCATCGCGCAGTGGATGGCGACTCTCGCCTAGGAAAACTACCAGTCGTTGCGGAGTTTACGAAGGCTGAGAAAGACGTCTTCCTCGCTCGGCGTATCGGAAAGATCGGGGAATTTTTCCTTTACGCCCGCGATCACGCTGGCGCTGTCGAGCCGCATGAAGGTGTTCACCTTGCGCTCCAGGCCCAGCGTCGTCACCAGAGCATTCGCCGGGTCCTGCCCCTCGACATCGGCCAGCAAAGTCTTGGCGTCCGCGTTGTCCGGCTCGCGATCCAGCGTGAAATTCAGATTGTTGGCGATGTAGTCATGCCCCGGGTAAATGCGCGTGTCGTCCGCCAGTTTGACGATCTTGTCGCGGAAGGTCGCATAGAGCACGTTCGGATCACCGCTGTAGCAGTGCCCCACGCCCGCATTGAAGATCGTGTCACCGCACAGCAGGTGCGATTCATCACCATGACCCAGCATGGAAATGTGGATCGGCGTGTGCCCCGGCGTGTCGATAACCTCGAGTTCGACGGAACTGCCCAGTTTTACCACATCGCCGCCGCGCAGGCCCTTGTCGATGCCGGGTATGCTGCTGCCCGCATTGTGGGGCCCCATCAGCTTGGCGCCGGTGGCGGCAATGACATCATCATTCCCTTCGATGTGATCGGCGTGTTCGTGGGTGTTCATCACCCAGGTGATGTCCCAGCCCTTATCCTTGGCCGTTGCCAGGCACAGGGAAGGGTCAATCGGGTCGATGGCGATGGCTTCACCCGAGTCCGGGCAGGCGACGATATAGAAAAAGTTGCGGCCGGCGTTTCCGGTCCAGACCTGTTCGACGATCATGTCGGTGTCCCTGTTTCTGTCAAATGTTCATTGGAAATTTTGGCCCAGCATACGATTCTGACGAAGCCGCGGCTAGATATCCTCGTCGCGGGGTTCGGGCCGGTCAAGAAACCGGAACAGGAATGGTATCGCAATGACCACCACGCTGATCCGGGCGATGTGATGGGTGGCTACAAAGGCCGTGTCGATTTCCAGTGCCAGTGCCACGAGGCTCATCTCGGTCAGGCCGCCTGGTGAAAAGGCCAGGATGAGCGAGCCAAACGGGATTCCGGTGATCGTCTGCAGGACCAGTGAGAAGCCTGCCGAGATCAGCAGCAGAATGACCGTGGCCGAGCCGCCGAGCCGCAGAATTCGGCCGAGATCGCGAAATGTAAGCCCGGCAAAGCGAGCGCCGACCGCTGATCCCAGAATGATCTGTGCGACAGCCACCGCGATGACCGGCGGTGCCGCCGAGGTGAGTCCGGAAAGATGCACCGCGGCGCTCAGGATCATCGGTCCGGTCAGATGGGGCGCGGGGATCCGCAACAGACGGGCGGTGTAGAACCCGACCACGGCGCTGGCGGCGAGCAATACAACATCGATGACCTCCAGTTGTGCATCGGCAGCGCCAAAGCTACGCAGCGCAGGGTCGAAATCTTCCAGGATGCGGAACACGAAGGGCAGGGTCATCACGACGAGGAAAATCCGTGTCGTGTGCATGACGCTCACCTGCCGCTCGTCGCCGCCGGCGGCCTGGGTGAGGATGATCATTTCGTTGAGACCACCGGGCACGCCGGCAAAGAAGGCGGTTTTCGCATCGAATCCGGCGACAAGGCGGAAGAACAGATAGACGACAAGGGTGCTCAGGAAAACATAGCCGACCAGCGCCGCCAGGGTGATCGGCCAGAGTGCGATCCGGTCGAGGATTTCGGGTGAGAACGCGCTGCCGAGAAACACACCCAACACGAGGATCATCAGGGTGCGCAGGCGAGAATCCATCGCCATTTCGATCCGCGCCAGAGTCAGCCCGCCGGTCGCCGCCATGGCACCCATCATCCAGGGCAGGGGCAGATTGAGGGCGTTGAAGATCGCGCCACCGATCACCCCGATCGCAATGGTGCGTAGGAATAGAAAAAGGTCTGCACGGGTCAGACGCCGCACCGGCGAGCGCGCAGGTTGAGGAGGCAGTTCAGCTGGCATGATGGTCTTCGAAACGGCGCTTTCGTCTCAGTCTAACCGCTGTCTGGCCCGGTGTCAGTTGGCGCGCGGGCATGATGAGGACGTAGTCGTCATAGGGGGTGCGGATATCGCAAGCACCGTCCCGGGCGCTGAGGGTGCCGGCCGCGGCGATGGTTTCGAGGCCGAGGAAGGTCTCGACAAAGGTGGCGTCTGGGTTCCGGGGTACGACCCGGTCCGTGACCTCCACCCAATGGTCGGGTGCGACGCGCTCGGTCATGTGCGGCGCGGCAAGCGCCGGGGGGATCATGTCGACCGCGACCAGAAACGGTAGGCCACCTCGATCGCGGTGACTGCGGTGCGCGATGCCCAGTGCGCACCCCATCGGCATGTCCGACATCGGCGACGATCGCCGCCGGCCCGCCCAGCCGACGTGCGAAGTCACGCCCCTTCGGGCTCGGGCCGCAGAGCAGGATGGGGCGGGTCCCGGATTGCATCGAATGAAGGTCGAGCAGATGGTCGACCGTATCGATGATCGGGCGCAAGGCGCGGGCGCGCAGGCGTTCGACGCTGCGTTTGTGATCGGAAAGGACATCGTCGTCCCATAGGCGGTTCAGGTCTTCGTCGATGAGTCGCGATTCATAGAGACGCTCCCGGCTGAACATGCCGAAGGCGGTGGTGTTGGCGAATGCGAGGGTCAGGCGGCCACGGGTAGGGCGAATGCCCCGTTGCAACAGATGGTCGACCGCGATGGCACCGCTGATCTCGTTGCCATGCATCAGGGCATTGATCATTGCATGGGGCCCTGCCACGCCGCTGTCCAGAGTGGTCATATAGGGCACGGAAGTATTGCCCTGCCGATAGGGCTCGATATCGGGTGGTGTCAGTTCAACGCGATCGTCGGGTGCCGCATGAGGGTCACGCTCTCCCGAAGCGATCACGGAGCAAATTGCTCTTTCAGGATGCGCTCTTCCAGATTGGTCTCGGGATCGAACAGCAGTTGGAAGCTGCGGGCGCGATCTTCGCGGATCGTGACCTCGACAACATTGCGGACTTCAAAGTCATCCGCGGTCGCGCTCACGGGTCGTTTGCCGGTCTCGTGCACCTTGAACACCACATCGGCGTCATGCGGTAACAGGGCACCGCGCCAGCGGCGCGGGCGAAACGCGCTGATCGGGGTCAGGGCCAGAATTTCCGCGCTCAGTGGAATGATCGGGCCATGGGCAGACAGATTATAGGCTGTGCTGCCAGCCGGGGTTGCGACCATGGCGCCGTCACAGATCAGTTCTTCCATCCGCGACACGCCGTCTATGACGATCTCGAGCTTGGCAGCCTGATAGGTCTCGCGCAGCAGCGAGACCTCATTGATGGCAAGGGATTCATGGGTCTCGCCATCGGCGGTCCGGGCGATCATCTGCAGTGGGTAGAGAGTGACGGCCTGGGCTTTCGAAAGCCGCAGATTCAATCCATCGGGATTGTAGTCGTTCATCAGAAAGCCGACCGAACCCCGGTTCAGCCCGAAGACGGGTTTCTTGCTGTCCACGAACCGGCGCAGGGTCTGCAGCGCAAAGCCATCCCCGCCCAGGGCAACGATGACATCGGCCTCTTCCGGGGCGACATTGTCATATCGGGATTTCAGGTCCTGCAGCGCGTCGCGGGCCGCATCGAACTCCGCCGCCACGAAGGCGATCCGTCCGGTTTCCGTTGAAAAGGTTGTGGCGTTGCTGGTTTTGGACAAAATCTTGAACAATCCGTCAGGGGTCGCAGAAAAAGCGCTGGGCGGGACTATATCGCAGTCACCCCATGGCAAACCAGCCGTTGTCTCACGGGGGCGGCGGCGGCAGAGTGTGCCGTGGGGTGTGTCTTTGGGAGAATTCTATCATGTCGTCATGGCGATTGGTGTTTACAGGGCTGTTTATTCTCGGTGTCGGGATGCTGGGCAGCGGTGCCAGTGTGGCGCAGGATGGCCGCCGCCATGCGGACTATTACTATCCCGTACCGGCAACATTCGAAGTTTATGAGGCCCGTGTACCGGTGCTGCCCGGAAGTGACAGGGAGCGGCGCATTGGCTTTGTCACGGTCATGACCAATGAGATGCTCAAAAACCCCTATCCGCCGCAATTCGCGATCTTTGCAAAAGGGGCCGAGGCCGAGAAACTCATCCTCACGGGCCTGAACGAGAATTCCTACAACACGATTTACCGGGCCCGGGCGTTGTTCGCGATGCCCGCCCTGCTCGGCATAGTCGAGCGCGGAATTGCCCTTGTCATCCGTGCCCGAGAGTTGTGAGCCCGCGTCGATCAGCAGACGCACAACTTCAATATGCCCGTTCCAGGCCGCGCGCATCAGGGGGTCAGGCCCTCCTGATCGGTGACTCTCGGGCGCGCGCCGTTCTCCAGCAATTTGCGGACAATCGTGTGGTGGCCGTTGCTCGCTGCTCAGGACACAGCCGTACGACCTTCATGATCGGCGACGTTCAGGTCGGCTTCCAGTTCGATCAGAAGATCGACGACCTCCTGTTCGCCGCGCCAGGCGGCGTTGATGACCGCGGTGCGTCCGGCGGTGTCATTGCCCTCCAGATCGGCACCGCGCGACAGCAATTCGGCGGTCTTGGCCGTATTGCCGGCTGCTGCGGCGTCGAGCAGCTGATCGCGTAGGCCTTCGCCGCTCGAGCCACGCGAACGCGCCTCGGCCGTCGCGTCGAGAAGACGGCGATATTGTCGGGCCAGGCGGCGGGAATCGACAACTTCACGCGGCGTCATCTGGCGTTCGAGGACTGGCAGCCATTTCATTGGCTTCATCGCTGCCCTGAGCAGAGGCCAGCTCGAAGAAAACATGCGACTGGATCAGGTCTTTCGGGATGATCTGACCATCGGCCAGCAGGGCACCCAGAAGCAGCTGTGCCTCCTCATCGCCGCTCTCCGCCGCATTGCGCAACAATTCGTAAATCTCGTCCGGGGTGCCACCTTCGGCAAGGGCCCAGAAGATATCGCTCGGCCAGTTTTGTCTGTGCCTGCGCCAGACCGGCATCAGCGGCCTCTTCCAGCAAATCGTTGATTTTCAGTTCTCCGGGGTCGGGAATGCCACCCACCTCTTCGGACGGTTTCGGGTTCGTCAGGGCACGCGCCAGCGCTTCGTTGTCGCCCGCGATTGCGGCAATCACCTTGGCCAGCGGGCTCAGCGGTCCGCGCGCGAGCGCCGAACGGTCGCGGATGCCTGCGTCCGGGGCGCGAAACTCGTCACCCTCGTCGAGTGCGGCGATCTGGCTGCTCAGATTTTTGGTGTCGTCCGTTTCTCCGGCATCTTCAACACCGTTCTCGCGGACACCCTGACGTGGTTCATCGGCCTCGGACACCGCAATCAGGGCATTCTGATTGCCTTCGGCAATCTGGATCTTGCTCTGCGGCTCTTCATTGTCGAGCCCGCGATCACCGTCGATCTCTTCTTCAATGCCACTGACGCGGCCACCAATGCGCGCCAGCGCGGCACCGGGTTCCTCCGGCTCGACCAGTTTGTCGGCATTCTCAATGCGCTCTGCAGGTGTGTCGAAACCGGCAACCCCTTTGGCCGGCACCGTAACGGTCAGCTCGGGGCGGGGCTTAAGGTCCGCCGGCAATGGCGTGTCCTTCGGTGCGTGATCATTGTTCTGATCGGGCAGGCCGGGCTGACCGGCGGCCTGCTCGGCCACGGTTGTGGCTTCGCGTGGTGTTGTCAGGCCTGAGGGAACCTCATCGGGATTGATGGAGGTTGTGGTCTGAACGGGGGCCAGAGACGCGTCATCGGCAAGGTCCAGTTCCGCAAGGCTGCTGCCGGGGGTTTCGGTTTTCAGAGCTGCCGCTGCATCCGGGGGCGACAATTCTCCGAGATTTGGCGCGGCGGCCTGGGTGGGATCACCCTCGCTCTTGCGGCCCTTGTCGGTTTCACCCTCTGCCAGACCATTCGGGTGCGCCCGATCGGGGGGCTTCCGGAGCGGAGGCCGCATCATCGGACACGAGCGCGGCGACTTTTGTGGTGGTGTCGCCGGTGGAATTCGACGCCACGGGTGCCGGAGTATCCGTTTCTCCTTGGGCGCGCGCCGGATCGGGTTCGACGGCATCTTCGTCGGGCCGGGGTTCGGGACTCAAATTGACGAAGATGATGATTTCCCGCGAGGCCTGTCCCGGATCGTCGGCCTCTCCGGAATCTCCTCGTTCCTCCAGCGTGCCATCTGCCGCCGCCCCCAGCGTCTGGCCGGTTCCGCTCCCTTCGCTGCCGGCCGGCGCATCGGTCACGGGGGCTTCGTCGGGACTGCCAAATCTGGAATCGGTCTGATCCGAATTGCCGACTTCATCAAATCCGAAATCACCGCTCGAATTCGTGTCGTTGAAGCTGTCCGGGTCCAGTCCCGATGTGGTTTCGTCTGAAGTGGCCTTCGTCCTTCGTCTAGGTCAGCGCGCCGCTTGTGAATTTGCTCTGGAAATCCTTGGCTTCACCATAGGTCAGCACGTCCCGGGTCTGGCCGCGACCGAACCGATCTCCGAAGGCCAGTTCAATTGCGGGCAGGGAGAAAAGCGACGCAGCGACCACGACGGTGTGGACGATTCCCTATGTTCGGGCGGAGAAATACATCGCGTCGCAGTTGCTCCGTTAACCGCCCGTCACGCTCATATGGCGCCCGACAGCGGGTGCGTTCTGGCGACGGTCGATAATGAAATCATGGCCTTTGGCTTGCGACCGATTGCCTCGTGAATGGCGTCCTTGAGCAAGCCGTCATTCTCACTGGCGCGCAGGGGGGCACGTAAGTCCGCAGCGTCTTCCTGACCCAGACACATATAGAGCGTCCCCGTGCAGGTCAGGCGGACCCGGTTGCAGGCCTCACAGAAATTGTGGGTCAGCGGCGTGATGAAGCCCAGTCGCTGGCCTGTTTCGGCGATATCGAAATACCGCGCCGGGCCGCCGGTGGCATGCTCGGATTCGGTCAGGGTCCAGCGTTTCGAAAGGTCGCCACGCACCATCGACAATGGCAGGTACTGATCAAGCCGTTGTTCGCCGATCTCGCCCAGCGGCATCACTTCGATGAAGGTCAGGTCGAATCCACCCTCGCCGCACCAGTTGAGCAGGCGGTCGAATTCATCGTCATTGACCCCACGCAGTGCGACCGCGTTGATCTTGATGGCCAGTCCGGCCGCCCGCGCGGCGGCAACACCGTCCAGAACGCGCTCCAGATCGCCCCAGCGGGTGATCGCCTTGAACTTGTCCGGATCGAGCGTATCGAGTGAGATATTGATGCGTTTGACACCGGCATCAGCGAGGTCCTGTGCGTAGCGCGCCAGCTGAGTGCCATTAGAAGTCAGGGTCAGTTCGTCGAGGGCACCGCTTTCGAGGTGTCGGCCCAGTCGGCGTATCAGCCACATGATGTTTTTACGCACCAGCGGTTCGCCGCCGGTCAGGCGCAGTTTCCGCACTCCCAGATCAACGAATGCGCTGCACATGCGGTCCAGTTCCTCCAGCGAAAGCACCTGTGCTTTGGGAAGGAAGGTCATGTCTTCGGCCATGCAATAGACGCAGCGAAGATCGCAGCGATCCGTGACGGAAACACGCAGATAGTTGATCGGCCGTTCAAACGGATCGATCAGGGGTGTCGCAAATTGTGATGTCTCGGTATTCATGGACACTTATGTAGTACTTTTCGCGAACAGAAAGTAGGGGGCGGGCCGCGCCAATTGCTCGGTTTGGACCGCACCGAACCCGGAAACCCTGTAATTTCGGGCAAAACGTCAAAACAACGCAGGCGATACCCACACAGTTAAACGCATGATTTGTGCCAGTTTACGCAGATTCCCGGCGTTCCCGGCGCTGATGATGGCTAGGGCCGGGTCGGTTTGGAGCGGGGAATCGGGATCTTGATTCCCCGAACGACACCCAGCGGAGGCGGGGCTTCAGGGATTGCAGGCTTGAGCCGCGGGCGCGGGCTGGCATCTTCGGCCCAGGCGATCACCGAACGCCGCCGACCGGCCAGGGCGGTTTCAATGGCCGCAACATCGAGGACTGCTCGCCCATCCTCGTTGAACACCAGATGTGATGTCCGCGCACGTTCGAAGGGACGGCGCGCCGATGACGGTTTTTCCAGAATATCCGCGACCATGTCGCCGAGTTGCTGGCCAATTCCATGGGGCTCGATCACCATGGCCGCCAGAGCGCCGCGTATGACGCTGTCTTCATCGGTGCCGAACAGCAGCAGATTTTGCGCGCTGGCCGCAGCCGAAAGCGCTTCAACAGGGGCATCGGGCAGGACCATCCGGTCGAGCAAAATCGCCGTTTTCCCCGGATTGAGCGAGTTGATTTCGGACCCAACGGCGTTCTGGCGGATCGAAACTGGCAGCGGTATCACCGACAGGTCATGTCCGCGCGCGATGGCTGTCAGGTTTTGGATTTGGGCGGCGATCGGACCGCGATCCGGGTCCACGGGGATTGCGATGGATTGGATTTCGGGGGCCAGAATATCAATGAGTGCGAATTGGTCTTCGCGGGTGTCGCCGTCGGAAATACCCGTCACCGCACGACGGCGGTACGCATTGCTGATCTCACGCGCCTGCATTGCGGGAAGTCCGGCAGCAACAATGGGAATCCGGTTCTTGCTGGCCAGGGCCGCCTGTATGGACGGCGTGGTTATGGCCACGATCACATGCACATTTCGACTGGCAAAATCCCGCACCACATTTGTGATCTCACCACCGTCGGCACCGGCATCGCGAACGACGTAGTCCACGGTCTCGCCCGGCCGAAATCCACGCTCGGCAAGCCGGTCTCGCATGCCATCCACCACGGCCTGTATTTCGGCACTGAAGGTGATCGACGTCACGCCCACCAGCGGTGCTGTCTGGTCGCTGGCTGTGCTGGATTGCGCAAGCGCAGTCGTGCCGGTCGCGAACACGAGCGACAACGCCCCGCACATCACCATCACTGCCGTCTTGCGCCACATATCCGATAACCTGACGGGACGGTTTGCGGGCGTCAATCCGAACCGCAGGCAATCGGGTATTACCTCTGTGGCTGTTTGGCGATCGGGAAAAACAGTTGCTGGCCCGAAATCCGGAACGAATCAATCGCGGCCTGTCCGCGCGGGCCGGTCAGCCAGTCGATGAATGTCAAGGCATTTTTGGCCTGAATATGCGGGTGACGCGCCGGGTTCACCAGAATCACACCATAGGGATTTTTCAGGGGCGGATCGCCCTCGAACACAATGGTGAGATCACCCTGGTTGCGAAAGCTCAGCCAGGTGCCCCGATCAGACAGGGTGTAGGCATTAAGGCCGGCACTGAGATTCAGGGTCGCGCCCATGCCCGAACCGGATTCCTTGTACCAGCGTCCCGAAGCGGACACCGGATCGACTCCCGCTGAACGCCAGATTCGCATTTCAGCCTTGTGGGTGCCGCTGTTGTCCGCGCGTGAGACGAACAGGCCTTCTCGCATCGCGATTGTGGCGAACGCGCTGGCCGCGTCCTTTTGGGCACCTATCCCGGCAGGGTCCTGTCGTGGCCCCACAATGACGAAGTCGTTGAACATCACGTCGCGTCGGAAGGCGCCGTAGCCGGCGGCCACAAACGCGTCCTCATCCTCGCGCGCATGGACCAGCAGAATATCCGCATCCCCGGAACGGCCGAGATTCAGGGCTGCCCCCGTGCCAACCGCAACCACGCGAACGGCAATGCCCGTGTCTTTCGTGAAACGCGGCAGAATTTCACCGAGCAGTCCGGAATTCTCGGTGGAGGTTGTGGAGGCGAGTGTGAGGGGGGTTCCTTGGGCGGCGGCAAGCGGTGCGGCTAGCACCAGAGCAGCAAGCAGGAAGGCAAACCGGATTACCAAAGCAGGTCTCCGGTGATGAAAGCGCGGCCTTCCCGGGTGTCCGGACGCTCAAGGAATTGCTTGGCTGGAGCGTGTTCCAGCAGACGACCCTTGTTAAGGAATACAATTTCGTCGGCCAGTCGGCGGGCCTGTCCCAGGTCATGGGTGGCCATGATGATTTTTGTACCGGCCGCATGGAACCCCTCGATCAGGGTTTCCACGGCACGGGTCGCGGCGGGATCCAGGCTGGCGGTGGGCTCATCCAGGAACAATACGTCCGGCTCGGTGACCCAGGCCCGGGCCAGAGCTAGGCGTTGCTGTTCACCGCCTGACATCAACCGGGCCGGGCGGTCCGCCAGGTCGGAAAGTCCGGCCAGCGCCAGCGCCGCGTTCGCACGTTCGGGGCGCTCGGACCGGCTGACATCGCGGAGCTTCAGCGCATGGGTGATGTTTGCATGTGCCGAGCGGCGCAGCATCACCGGACGCTGGAACACCATCGCCTGATGGCGGATGGGTTGATCCCTTGTACCGGCGCCGCGCCAGACAATTTCGCCGGATGTGGGTTTCAGCAAGCCATGGCACAGGCGAAGCAGCAGGCTTTTTCCGGCGCCGTTCGGTCCCAGAATGACGGTCCGCTGCGTATGGTTCAGTGTCAGGTTGATATCGTGCAGCAGGCGGGTTCCCCCGGCCTCGTACACCAGTTGTCGCACCTCGAGGGGCAGGATGGATTGGGGCGCGCTCATGCGATGGCGTCCTTTCGCGCACCCATCGCATTGATGATCTGGACACCGGCATTCACCGCCAGCGCAATTACCAGCAACACGATGCCCAGTCCTAGCGCCGTGGCGAGATTTCCCTTGCTCGTCTCCAGCGCAATGGCCGTTGTCATCACCCGGGTGGCATGATCGATATTCCCACCGACGATCATCACCGCGCCAACTTCGGCAATCGCCCGCCCGAACCCTGCAAGCACGGCTGTGCTGAGGGAGAAACGGGCGTCGTAGATCAGGGTGCCCAATGTATCGAGCGGCCCGGCGTTGAGTGATCGCAGATGCTCACTGTATTCCCCCCACAAATCCTCGATGATCTGGCGCGTCAGGGCTGCAATGATGGGGGTGACCAGAATGGCTTGCGCAATGATCATGGCCGTTGGTGTGAACAGCAGTCCGAGTACGCCGAGTGGGCCGCTGCGTGACAGGATCAGGAACACGATCAGACCGACAACCACTGGTGGCAGCCCCATGAAGGTGTTCAGCATCAGTGCAACAGCGCCACGGCCGGGAAAACGAAACAGGGCAACCGCAGCACCCAGCGGAAACCCGATCAGACAGGCAATCAGAACTGCGCTCAGGCTAACCCGCAGGGACAAACCGACGATCGCCAGAAAATCCGAATCAAAACTGGCGAGCAATACGCCAGCTTCGGCAAAGGCATTCAGAATGGTGTTCATGGCGATGGTTGCCGAACTGAAATGGGGTGGATTTTGCGTTTAAATCACTCAACCCGTGATGAAATGCAATGTAGTCAACTGACACACGCTGTCCAGTTTCCACCACTTCCCACATGTTCTAGGTTCTGAATATGGATCCGCTCGCACCTCATCCCGACGACCCCCGTCTGACCGAGCCTGTTTCGGGTATCGATCAGGACGGCAACGCGGTCAAATCCCGCGTTGTGGTGGAACGGCCACTGACCCTGTTTCTGAATGGGCAGGAGATCGTCACCATGATGACGATCGGGGATTACCCGGATTATCTCGCTGTTGGCTATCTGGCGAACCAGAACATGCTGTTGCCCAAAGACAATATCACGGAGATCGACCATGACGACGATCTGGATGTGGTGGTGGTGCGTACTGATCGCACAACGGATTACGAAGAGCGCCTGAAAAAGAAGACCCTGACAAGCGGTTGTGCGCAGGGCACGGTCTTCGGCGATCTGATGGAAAGTTTTGAAGGGGTTCAGCTCAACCCCGAAGCCCGGCTTCACACGTCATCGCTCTATACGCTGACCAAGGCGATCAACACCATGCCAAGCCTGTATCTCACAGCCGGCGCGATCCATGGCTGCGTCCTGTGTCAGGGGGATCAGCCACTGATCTATATGGAAGATGTCGGACGCCACAACGCGGTCGACAAGATCGCTGGCTATATGCGCCTGAATGGGATCGCGGCGGACGACAAGGTGTTCTACACCACCGGCCGTCTGACTTCGGAGATGGTCATCAAAACTGTCCATATGGGCATTCCCATACTTGTGTCCCGCTCCGGCTTCACCGCCTGGGGTGTGGAACTGGCCCGAGAAGCAAATCTCACATTGATCGGCCGCGCGCGCGGGCAGCGGTTCCTGGCACTGGCCGGGCAGGAACGGATTGTGTTCGATGCGCAGCCAAATGCTTCCGGTGTCAAAGGGACGGAAGAAACATGACTGAACAACAATCCCTTGCGCAGGCGCAGCGCGCGCGAAGGGATATGCCCGTGAGTCCGCAGCCTCTGTTCTGGGCACGGTTTATCGGGGCTGTTCTTGGGCCGACCGTGATCATTCTGGCTCTCGTCGTCGCCGGGAACTGGAACAAATCTGTTATCGAAATCGCCAATGTACCGATGGAGGCCAGCAGGTTTGTCTGGATTTCCATCGTACTGCTGGGTTCGAACGTTGTGTTGTTTGGAGCTGCCTTGGCATTTTGGCTCCGGCGTCGCGGCAGTTTGTCCTTCGACACCTATGAGGAATTTGCCAGTCGCGCGATCTCGTTCGTGTCCCGGTCGCTCGCCATTGTGTGGCTTGGCGTACCGGTGGCGGGGTTTCTGAGGGCAGAGCCGGAACATGCGATGGTGAGTGCCGTGATCTCCATGCTGTTTGGCATTGGCTATCAGAGCTTCGTCGGTTTCCCCGTGTTGTTCGGGACCGTGTTCTTTGTGGGCTGGGCCGCGTTCCGGAAGGTTGGAGCGGACTAGCAGGGTGGGGCCTCGTGTAACTCCCTGAGTTTCGGGCTATTCATTTCACGGCACTTTTTTTGAGGCAGTTTTTGGCATTGGATACACACAGTTCTGTTCTCGGCGTCATCCTCGCAGGCGGGCAGGCGCGTCGGCTGGGTGGGGGTGACAAGGCGCTTCAGAATCTCGCGGGCCGGCCCTTGCTGGCCCATGCCATTGAACGGCTCGCGCCCCAAGTCTCCCAGATCGTCATCAATGCCAATGGCGATCCCACCCGGTTCGATTCGTTTCGTCTGCCGGTGGCCGGTGATACGGTCGAGGGGTTTGTCGGGCCACTTGCCGGGGTTCTGGCCGGGATGGACTGGGCGGCAGAAAATGCGCCCGAATCTTCGTGGATCGTTACCTGTGCAACCGATGCACCTTTCTTTCCCACGGACCTTGTGGTGCAGCTTGCGGCGGCAGTTGATGCCGCCGATGCAGATATGGCCTGTGCCGAATCCAACGGGCGTACCCACCCGGTTTTCGGGCTTTGGCCGGTGCGCCTGCGCGCCGAACTGCGTCATGCGCTGGTCCATGAGGACATCCGCAAGGTCGATCGCTGGACGGCAGGCTACGGGTTGATCACAGTCGATTTTCCCGCCCCGGTTGTCGACTCGTTTTTCAACATCAATCGTCCAGAGGACCTGAAGGTGGCCACGCGAATTGTGGCGGATTTGAACGGTTCCAAACCGGACACGATCTGAATTGACTCTTGTCTCCAGAGTCACTTAAATCCGCGACGCAATTAGGCACCCGGACATCAAAACAGGGTGTCGCGCACAAGTCGGTAACAAATCGACGGTGCGCCAAACGGCCCGAGGGAGGGGAGGAGAGTGGAGCAAAGTTTGGGCGGTGCTTGCGCGGTCCGGCGGGATAAAGGGGGGACAAGAAAACCTACCCCGTAGAAAATGCTCTGTCTTAAATTTGGGGGGTCCGGTGTGGTAACGCGCCGGCCCTTTTTCTTTTTGGGATATCTGAACTCACCCCGACCCTCACCTCCCACGGGGAGGAGAGGGTGGCGCGCAGTGCGAGCCGGGTGAGGCGGGAGTGTACTATTCCGTAGCAACGTCCTTCAGATTGCCCTCGTCATCCACTTCCAGGCCGGTGTTCCGCGCGGCGTTGATGACGCTGGGGTGCCAGGAGACCTTACCGGCATTCGGTCCTCCCACAATTGCGAGCATCAGCGCATCGGGCTCGCCGGAGATACAGCGGAAGCCGCGATAGATTCCGGTGGGGACATTGACCACGTCGAGGGGTTCGAGCGCGATGGCGCGTTCTTCTTCACCCTCCAGCCAGACAACCTCCCAGGTGCCTTTCATGGGCACGAAGACTTCTTCGGTCTGGTGGACATGGAAGGCCGGGCCGGAGCCGCTGCCGGGATGGGCCTTGTTGTAGACCAGCGAAAATCCGTGGGCACTGCCGAGCTTGGGCTCCAGCATCGGGTCGTCCGTGTTCTCGGTGACGTTCATGCCGATCACATTGACGATCTCGCGCTCATGCCCGGGCAGGCGCTGGTCGAGATAGGCAAGGTCGGAGCCGTTGCAGTCGGCATAGCGCACGACGTGTCCGGCTTCCATATCGGCCGTCGAGATTGTGGGCGTGTCCATGTCGGTGTCCTCTGTTGATCTTAACAGAAGTGTCCGGTGACGCTGGGAGGCTGTCAATTCACCTTCCGCAAAAAAGAGCGTCATGCCCGCACTTTTTTTGCGGGCCTGACGGTGGTTGGAAGCGTGTGGCGCTACTCCGCCGCCCGGCGTTCTGCGCGTTCCACTTTGGCGGCGCAAAACTTGAATTCGGGGATTTTGCCGAACGGGTCCAGCTGCGGATTGGTCAACAGATTGGCCGCGGCTTCGGCGAAGCAGAACGGAATGAAGACCATGCCCTCGGGCACGTCCCGGTCGGCGCGCGCGGTGATCTCGATGGTGCCGCGACGGGTGCTGACCTGAATCGGGTCGCCCGGCCAGATCTCAAGGCGCTTCATCTCGCGCGGATGTAGGGAGGCGACGGCTTCCGGCTCAAGGGCGTCGAGCACGGTGGCGCGTCGGGTGATCGCGCCGGTGTGCCAGTGTTCGAGCATGCGCCCGGTGGAGAGCACCATCGGATAGGCGTCATCGGGCAGTTCGTCCGGGGCGACCAGTTCGGTGGCGACGAATTTGCCGCGACCGGTTTGGGTGGGGAAGCCCGAGGCGAACATGATCTCCGTGCCCGGGCCGTCATCATCGCAGGGATAGGTGACCGCATCCTCGCGCTTGAGGCGGTCCCAAGAAATGCCGCCGATGGAATTCATGGCCTGACGCAGTTCCTCATAGACTTCGTGGGGCCCAGCGTAACTCCAGCCGAGACCGAGTCCGTTGGCGAGGTCCTGGATGATCGCCCAGTCGGCGCGGGCTTCGCCCGGTGGATCGAAGGCGGGGCGGCCCATCTGCACCTGCCGGTTGGTGTTGGTCACCGTGCCGGTTTTCTCCGGCCAGGCTGAAGCCGGCAGGATGACATCGGCGTGGAAGGCGGTTTCGGTGAGGAAGATTTCCTGCACCACCAGATGATCCAGCGCGGCAAGACCCTGCCGGGCGTGATGCTGGTCCGGGTCCGACATGGCCGGGTTTTCGCCCATCACATACATGGCGCGGATGTCACCCTCGCGGGCAGCGTCCATGATCTCGACGACGGTCAGGCCCGGATTTGGGTTCAAGTCTATGATATTCCATAGTTTTTCGAAGCGTGTACGGGCTGCCGGGTCGGCCACGCTCTGATAGTCCGGAAAGACCATCGGGATCAGCCCCGCATCCGAAGCGCCCTGCACATTGTTCTGTCCCCGCAGCGGGTGCAGACCTGTGCCCGAACGTCCCACCTGTCCGGTCATCAGTGCCAGCGAGATCAGACAACGGGCATTGTCGGTGCCGTGCACGCTCTGGGAAATGCCCATACCCCAGAAGATGATGGACCGCTCCGAGGTGGCATAGATGCGGGCCACAGTGCGGATCGTCTCGGCATCGATGTTGCAGATTTCCGCCATCTTCTCCGGTGTGAAGTCCGTCAGAGAGTCCCGCAGAGCTTCGTAACCCTCGGTGTAGCCGGTGATGTACTGGTCATCGACCAGACCTTCTTCGACGATCGTGTGCATCATGGCGTTCAGCAGCGCGACATCGGTGCCCGGCTTGAACTGCAGAAAGTGGTCCGCGTGGCGGGTCAGGGCATAGCCGCGCGGATCCATCAGGATCAGCTTGGCACCGCGTTTGGCGGCGGCCTTCAGAAATGTTGCTGCGACGGGGTGGTTTTCGGTTGGTCGTGCACCGATGACGATGATGCAGTCGCTGTCCTCGGCGGTGGTGAAGGGGGCCGTGACTGCGCCGGATCCAATGGTTTCCATCAGTGCGGCGACCGAGCTCGCGTGACACAGCCGCGTGCAGTGATCGACATTGTTCGTCCGAAAAGCCGTCCGGATCAGTTTCTGGAACAGATAGGCTTCTTCATTGGAGCCTTTCGCCGAGCCAAATCCGGCAATGGCGTCACCGCCATGATTATCGCGGGTGTCTGCCAGTCCTCGCGCTGCCAATTCCAGTGCTTCCTCCCAGCTCGCTTCCCGAAAATGGGTCGAGGGGTCAGCGGGATCAATCTCGTCATCCCAGCGTTTGCCGACGCCGTCCTTGCGGATCAGCGGTACGGTCAGGCGATGGGCGTGGTGCACATAGTCCAGGCCGAAACGCCCCTTGACGCAGAGCCGCTGTTCGTTGGCTGGTCCATCACGGCCATCGACCTTGATTATCCTGTCATCTTTCAGATGGTAGGTGACCTGGCAGCCAACGCCGCAGAACGGACAGACGCTGTCGACGGTGCGGTCCGCGGCGCCGACGCCGACACCGGATTCGTCGATCATGGTGGCCGGCAACAATGCGCCGGTGGGGCAGGCCTGCACACATTCGCCACAGGCCACGCAGGTAGATTGTCCCATCGGGTCATCGAAATCGAAAACGATTTTGGATTCTGCTCCCCGGGCAGCCATTCCGATGACATCGTTGCTCTGGACCTCGCGGCAGGCGCGGACGCACAGATTGCAATGGATGCAGGCGTCAAGATTGACGGCCATGGCCGAATGGCTCGTGTCTGCAGCTGGTGAATTACGCGCCGGAAATCGGCTTTCTATCATGCCGGTGTGGTCGGCCCATTGCCAGAATTTCGAATCTGCATCATGGGCCGTGGCACGATCAGGCTGGTCGGCGACCAGCAGTTCCAAGACCATGTTCCGGGCTTTGGTTGCCCGCTCGGTCTGAGTGTCGACCACCATGCCATCCATGGGCCGGCGCAGGCAGGATGCCGCGAGAACGCGTTCGCCCTCCACCTGCACCATGCAGGCACGGCAGTTGCCATCGGGCCGATAGCCCGGCTCGGGCGTATAGCAAAGATGCGGAATGCCCACGCCTTCACGCGCGGCAACCTGCCAGATGGTTTCATCGGGCATGGCTTCGACGGCGCGGCCGTCAAGGGTGAAGGAGATACGTTCGCGCATGACTGGGGCAGCGTGCCGTGTGCACGCCACTCCTGTCCAGAGGCGTTACCGGATCGCGATCAGTTCCACGTGGAACATCAGGGTCGCGTTCGGGGGAATCACGCCGCCGGCGCCGCTGGCGCCATAGCCAAGATCGGGCTTGAGGATCAGGGTGCGTTTGCCGCCCGGCTGCATGCCGGCAACACCTTCGTCCCAGCCCTTGATGACGCGACCTGCGCCAAGCGGGAAGGAGAAAGTCTGGCCGCGATCGACGGAGCTGTCAAACTTGGTGCCCTTTTCACCGTCATTGTAGAGCCAGCCTGTGTAGTGGACATCGACAGTGTCGCCCGCTTTGGCGATGTCACCGGAACCGACTTCATGCTCGATATACTGCAATCCGCTGGAGGTCGTGATCGTTTCTTGTGCGTCGGAATTCTCGGTCA
Organism: uncultured Alphaproteobacteria bacterium; assembly: GCA_943787445.1. Classification (GTDB taxonomy): domain Bacteria; phylum Pseudomonadota; class Alphaproteobacteria; order UBA6615; family UBA6615; genus JABJAG01. Next base: position 49,206 of record CALSML010000020.1, on the reverse strand, counting down.
TGGTCAATACCAGTGCCGCAACGAAGACCGCCGCAGACATCCATTTTGTGAAGGGAGGGGGAAACATTTACTGGAAGCTCCGGAGTTTGGAAAGCGGGACAGGGAGAGGTCTAACCTCGCCCTGTCCCTATATGAAATGAATTGCGCGTGAGTTTATTCGCTGACGTGCCGCAAAACACCCCTTTGTACCGCGCTTTTGAGAGCGTCACCGGAATAGCATCCCATGTCATTGGTTTGCTCGAGAAACCCGTACTTTTCGTAAAGGGCTCCTTGCCAAACACGGATGTCAGAAAAATCCTGTCGAAGGGCAGTTTTGCCAGCAGCCATGGTGGTGCCGGTCTGGGGCTCTGGATATGTCGACGGATTGTCGCCGCGCATGGCGGTGAAATCGATGTGGAAAGTACGTTGGGAGAGGGAACACGAGTTCGTGTGTGGCTTCCTCAGGCTAGAAACGACAATGCGGCGTCAGTGCCGCAAAACGCAATATCCTAACGGCGCGCGGCGTCCGGAAAGTGGCGTAGAACGCTTTCCATCGGATTTGGGGCCGCCTGACCCAGTCCGCAGATCGAGGCGTCGCGCATTGCGGCGGAAAGTTCTTCCAGAAGTCCGGCGTCCCAATTGTCGGCATGCATCAACTTGACGGCCTTTTCCGTGCCCACGCGACACGGCGTGCACTGACCGCAGCTCTCGTCCTCAAAGAACTTCATCAGGTTGATGGCCGCATCGCGCAGGCTGTCTTCCTGAGACAGCACCACGACCGCACCCGATCCCACAAAACAGCCATGTTCTTTCAGCGAACCGAATGCGAGCGGAAGATCGGCCATGGAGGCGGGCAAAATACCGCCTGACGCACCGCCGGGCAGGTAAGCCTGCAAGCTGTGCCCTTCCGGCATCCCACCGCAATACTGCTCGATCAGTTCGTTGAGCGTGATGCCATTGGCCGCAATTTTTACGCCCGGAGCATTAACCCGCCCTGAAACGGAGAAGGCGCGGGCACCGGTGTATCCGTGCACGCCCTGATCCCGGTACCAGTCCGCACCGGATTCCAGAACTTCGCGAATCCAGAATACCGTTTCGACATTGTGGACTAGTGTTGGGCGACCAAACACACCGTTCTGGGCCACGAAAGGGGGCCTGTGTCGGGGCAGACCGCGTTTGCCTTCGAGGGATTCGATGAGTGCGCTTTCCTCGCCGCAGATATAGGCCCCGGCGCCGCGCCGAAGCTTGATGAAGCCTGGCCCAATCACGCCGGCTGCCTCGATAGAGGCAATTTCCCGGTGAAGAATTTCCCGTGCGGCCGGGTACTCGTCGCGCAGATAGATCCAGAGCTCTTCGGCATCCACGGCCCAGGCCGCGATCAGTGCGCCCTCCAGGACGCCATGGGTTGCGCGTTCGAGAAACCAACGATCCTTGAAGGTTCCCGGTTCACCTTCATCGGCGTTGATGACAACCGTGCGGGGGCCATCTTCAGCAGTAACGAAATCCCATTTCCGTGCCACCGGAAACCCCGCACCGCCCATTCCGCGCAAATCCGATTTTTCGATAGTGTTGCGCACACTCTCGTAGCTTCGGCTCTCGTTCACGCAGGCGCGGAAGATCGAATAGGCACCGTCCTGGCGGGTGTTTTCCAGAATCGGATAGGGCGGCAATATCGTCTCAACGGCCCCATCTGCAATCGCCGCATTCACGGTTTCAACCGTCGCGTGATCGATGTGGTTGTGACCGACCTCCGCAACCGGGGCATGATCGCACCGACCCATGCACGGCGCGCGCAGGACACGCACCTGTTGTGCGTTGTTCTTTGACAGCGCGGCTTGAAGCGAAGCGGCCCCAGCCATTTCGCAGGACAGGCTGTCACAGACACGGACCGTGATTGCGGGCATGCTGCCATCGTCATCGGTGGCGACATCGAAATGCGCGTAGAAGGTTGCGACTTCGTAGACTTCAACAAGTGACAGTCGCATCAGTTCAGCCAGGGCGACCAAATGCCGTGGTGCCAGGCCATGATAGTGGTCCTGTATCGCATGCAGATGCTCGATCAACAGATCCCGGGACAAGGATACATCGCCGAGCAAGTTCTGAATTTCCTCTACGGCCACTGTATCAACCTGGCGACCCTTCGGGTGCGGAACAGCACGCCGGCGGCCTTCGCCCGGATGATGAAATTCTTTGGGGGTTTTCGCGTTCGGGGTTTTCGCGTTCATCGTCGGATACAAACTCCAGTGAGATGACACCGTGCCGCGCCCGGCGCGACGTGGAAAGGCTGAAATAGGGCTGATTTGGAAGCTACGGTGCGAATCGCATTAGATTGCGCCGCAGTGTTCGGGTCAACTGCGGACCAGTCATGGAGCAAGAGGAAAATCATGGAGCCGACAATCGAATTGCGTGTCGCAGAGCCTGGCCTCGCGGTTGTGTCATGACCTGATTAGCCCGGTGGGCGCCGTCAACAGCGGTATCGAATTGCTGACTGAATTTGGCGATGATCCCGATGGCGAAAGCATGCAACTGATCGCGACAAGCGCGAAAACCGCATCAGAAAAACTGCAATTCTCCCGGATCGCCTATGGCAATGTCGGTTCAGGAGCGAATATTCCACTTGGGGACGGATTGCGTCTGATCGAACCGGTCTGCGCCAATCAGCGGACGACCGTTGTGGTCGAAGACCGGACTGATTGACGAGATTGAACTCCGGGCAAGAGTTGAGTTGGCAAAGTTATCAATGATTTAGGTCTTTGATTTGTGAACCCGGTGTGCAGCGCTTCCTCAGAAGTGATAATATTTTCATTTAGTTAAATATTTCCCAGAATGAGATTTCGTCACAATTTCGTCACGTGATCCCGCTTGCCGGACTGCGTTCTGATGCATATATTCCGCGCCCAAAATAGCTTGTCCGAAAACAGGGCAAGCGCAGGGGAACAGATCGTCATGGCGTCAAAAGCGAAATCACCAGATTATGTGCCGACAGACGACGAAGAGTTCATGAATTCGATAATGCAGGAATTTTTCCGGCAGCGTCTGACTGAATGGAAGAGTGAACTTCTTCGCGAGTCCGGACAGACCCTTCAGAACATGCAGACATCGAGCGGACAGGAAGCCGACATCGGTGACCGTGCTTCGGTTGAGAGTGAACGGGCGCTTGAACTGCGCACCCGTGACCGCGAACGCAAGCTGATATCCAAGATTGATGATGCCCTGCGGCGGATCGAAATGGGTGAATACGGTTATTGTGAGGAAACGGGCGAACCCATCGGCGTTCGACGGCTGATCGCCCGTCCGATTGCTACCTTGAGTATCGAGGCGCAGGAACGCCACGAACGCATGGAAAAGACTCACCGCGACGACTAGCCGTGCGGGGTGCCCGTTGTTTCACCGTCTTTCACATATTTGAAGTTACGTTCGTCCGTCTGTTCACCGGCGCCTGAAACCTGTTAGCTTTTGTCTGAATTGGGCCTGACACGAAGGCCTGCAGACAAGCCGACGGTGAGGGGTGACGCCATGCGCGCGATGGTCGTGAAGGAATGGGGACAGCCGTTTACGCTCGAAGAGCGACCTGATCCGGAACCCGGTGCTGGCGAAGCCGTCATGAAAGTCCGCGCCGCGGGTGTGGGTCTGACCCTGGTGACCATGCGGACGGGTGTTTTTGGCGGTGAGGTCCCACGTGTCATGGGACATGAACTGGGTGGGGATATCGTCGCGGTCGGTGACGGCGTGACCAACGTCAAACCCGGGGATCGCTGCGGAGTCTATTTCTATCTCAACTGCGGATATTGCCGCTGGTGTCATGGTGGTCGCGAGACGCTATGTGATAACCATGGGGGCTATGTGGGCGTTCATGTTGATGGCGGCTATGCAGACTATGTCTGTCTCCCGGCCGGAAACTTTCTGCCGATTCCGTCGGGTCTGAGCTACGAAGATGCCGCAATCGCGGCTGATGCGGTAAACACCAACTGGCACTGCATGCGGGAGCGCGCGCAGATATCGCCCCACGATGATGTCCTGCTGATCGGTGCTGGTGGCGGTGTGGGTGTCCACGGTATTCAGGTTGCCAAGGCATTTGGCGCCCGCGTGATCGCAGCAGATATTTCCGATGAAAAGCTAGAATTTGCCAGAAAATGGGGCGCGGATGAGGTCATCAATGTCCGCGCCGTCAATGATCTTGGCGAGGCCACCCGTAAACTTACCGATGGCAAGGGTGTGGAAGCGGCCGTGGATTATGTTGGCGCGTCTGAAAGCTTCACTGCGGCCATCGGGGCACTGGCAACAGCCGGACGAGCCGTGGTGATTGGCGCCAAGCCCGGTACTGTGCAAATCAATCCCATCGATTTGCTGATCTCCGAGAAGACCATCACAGGCTCACGTCATTCGACACGCACTGAACTGATGGAGACCATGGAGGTGATGGCGAAAGGAACGATCAAATCTGCCATCGGCAAGCGCGTGCATTTCACAGAGGTGGAAACCCTGTTCGAAGACCTGCAGGCTGAGACCCTGCTCGGACGGGGTGCGCTGACATATGACGACTAATCAGGGTTCGCAGAGGACCCGATAACGAACAATATCTTTCAGGAGGAATCAGGTGGTCGAGTTTTCACTCACGAAACGTCAGATGGCACTGCGAGACAAAGCCCGAAAATTTGCCATTGAAGAGATGATCCCGGTCGCCGAGGTCGGTGATCGCGAGCCCGATCCTGCGAAATCCTTCAATTGGGAATTGATTCGGAAGGCCGACAAGCTGGGGTTGCGGACGCTATCAGTTCCCAAGGAATTTGGTGGCGGTGGCGCCGATGTGCTGACCCTGTCGATGGTCGGCGAAAATCTGGCCTATGGCGATCTGGGAATCGCAGTCGCCTTCGATCAGACTTGGAAGATCATGACCATGATCAGCCATCTGACAACGGCCCGTCAGCGTAAAAAATGGCTGCCACGGGTGATGGACGACCCGGAATGTCTGCTCGCTGCGGCTGCCACGGAGCCTTTGTCCGGTAGTGACTCGATTCTGCCCTACAACAAGGCTGATGGTGGGGTCCGGATGACCGCGAGGAAAAAGGGCGACAAGTGGATTCTGAACGGGGAGAAACGGTACATCTCGAATGGCGGTCTGGCGAATGTCATCTATGTGATGGCACGCACGGATATGCGCAAACCGCCGCTCAAGAGCATGACTGGTTTCCTGCTGACCTCTGACACGCCCGGCTATTCGGTTACTGAAATCTGGGACAAGCTCGGCCAGCGTAATGTCGCCAATGGAACCATGATTTTCGACAATGTGGAAATTCCTCAGGCCGATGTGATGGGGACGCCCAATGGCGCTCTGGGAGAACTCGGCGCGTTGCTTACCCGATTTGGTTCCAACATTCAGGCCGGCGCCACGGTTCTCGGCGTAGCCCAGCGGGCTTATGACGTCACGCTGCAATATGCAAAACAGCGTGTGCAGGGTGGCAAGCCAATCTTCGAGCATCAGATACAAGCCCAGCGACTTGCCCGTATGCGCATGCTGCTGGAGTCTGCGCGTTACTATCTCTGGTATTCCGGCTGGACGGCAGGGCAGGGGGAACCTGATGCAGTGGCAGCTTCGCTTTGCAAGGTGAACGCAGCGGAGAATTCAGTGAAGGTACTGATGGAGGCTTTCGAATTGTGGGCCGCCACCGGGTACATGAAAAAGAACCCCATCGAGAAGCTGCTGCGTGACGGGCTGAGCTTCGTTCATTCCGATGGCACGAATGATGTGCTGTTGCTCAAAGCCTCGAACCTTCTCGGAGAGATCAAGCGAGGCGATCCCCGCTACTCACGCCGCGTCGAACTGGCGGCCAAGGGTCGCTAGTTGGGTACGAGGGAGAGTTCGATATGTCCGTACCTGTGGTGACCCGTGAAGAGATGTTGGCCAAGCATGTTTCCCGCGCATCGGAGATGCAGAGATCGACGCTGGCCTTTCTCTATCAGCGAATCCCCGCCCATGAACGAGAGAACATCAATATCATCGGTCTGAATGTGACTGAGAATGCCGATGACCCGGCTCTCGAACCTCTTAGCGATTCTGTTCTGGGCCGGTCATAGAAAAAGGGCCGGCTCCATCCTGGAACCGACCCTTCTTTCTGTCCCGAACTACCTGTCCGGGTGGGCCTACCTGGCCCGGCTTCCGTTCTTTGGTGCTGCTGCCTGCGCCGCCTAGAACGGGAAGATGATGTCGAGCACCTGCTGCCCATAGCAGGGCTGCTGGAGATCGGAAATCTGGCCGCGTCCGCCATAGTGATCCACCCCCATTGAATTGGTCCACCGTGTATTTTAGTGAACGGAGGATAAAGTACCGGCGCCGATACTTTTGCTTTTGATCACCCAGAAAATAGTCCGCTTGTAGTACGTATAGTATTTTACGAAATATTTTTCGTAATGATATCAGGCTATTAGATTCTATTTTTGCGTAAGAACAAGTTAAGGCGACCGAGGGGGTCGCCTTAAGAACTAATCTGGGAGCTGCGACAGGAACAGAATGTTCCTGTGTTTCTGTCGGGTTCACCACTCTGATGCCCGGGATTGAACCTAGAAGCGGTCCTGAAACTCGCGCACGCAGGCACGGGAGAGCGGCAGGTTGGGTTCGCTTGCACCGGGCATAGTCGCCCACCCGGCTTTGACGATGAAGTCGCTGCGCTGATAGGCACGGGCAGCTTTCATCTCGCTGATGACCTGCTCCATATTCGGGTCGCGTGAGGAGTTCAGGACGCAGATCGGGGTAAGGGCAGCCAGCACGGCGTCTTCGGAACGCTCATTGGCGATTTGGTTGGCGGTGCTGCCGGTGACCCAGCCGCCCCACGAGAATCCGACGATGGCGATGGCGACCGCACCTACGGCCGCGCCCATGAGGCCGGGCTTGATATATTCAGGCATTTCCATGTTGTATTTTCCTAATTATGATTTGAGATATTATTTTTAGGTAAAAATAATTATTGAACGAATACATATATATTTGTTTCACAAAAGGATCGTATTTATTAGTTTTTTAAGTAATTTTCGAAGTGACTTTTGTTGCCCACAAAAAAAGGGCGGCCATCGGGCCGCCCTATTCGTAACTGCAGGTTTTTCCGGAGTGGATTTAGCTCCAGTTCTCCTGAGGTGTGGCACGGGCGAAATCGTTGACATCGACCTTGAGAAGTCCGGCCGAATTGAGACCGCACATGGCTTCCTTCTCGCCCGCCGAAAATCCGTCCAGACCCATGATGTGCTCGGTCGGATCGTAATCGGCCATATCGAAGGGATAATCGGTGCCGAGGACGATCTTGTCGCTGCCGTATTTTCTGGCGAGGAAATCCAGCTGATCGGTGGCGAAGACCGTGGTGTCGAAATACATGTTCTTCAGGTAGCTCGTCGGCGGCTGGTCGATATGCAGGCAGCAATCCTCGCGCTGACCCCAGGCATGGTCCATCCGCGCGGCATAGGCCGCAACGAAGGCACCGCCATGAACCACAACAAATTTCAGACCCGGGTAGCGGGCCAGTACGCCATCGAAGATCAGGTAGTGAACGGCGACCGTCGTATCGAGCGGATTGCCGATGATGTTGGTCAGGTAATGGGCGCCAAATCGCTCACTGGCGAAGGAGGTCGGGTGTAGCAGGATCGGAATGTCCAGTTCCTCACAACGGGCCCAGAAGGGCTCCAGCCGTTCGGCGGAAAGTTCGTCCTTGTCGATTTGGGCGCCGATCTGGATGCCCTTGAAGCCGAGTTCATTGGTCAGGCGGTCAAGCTCCTTGAGGGCCATGTCGGTGTCCTGCAGGGGCACGGTGCCCAGGCCGATCAGCCGGTCGGGGGCCTGTGAGACAGCGTTTGCAATGTTGTCATTGACCTTTTGGGAGGTTTCCTGGCCCAGAGCGGCCGGGGCGGCATAGTGCATCTGCGGCGGCTGGGGCGAGATCGCCATGACGTCGACGCACATCTTGTCCATATCGGCGAGGCGCTTGGTCACGCCAACCAGCTCTTCGTGGCGCTCTTCGTTCTGCTTCTTGTTCAGCTCGCGAGTCAGCGGGCTGGCATATTTGACCGCATCGAGAGACATGGCCGGAACGTATTTGCGGACCTCTTCATCGATCCCCTCGGTCATGATGTGACCATGGATGTCGATGATCAGCGTATCCGGGCGTTTGTAATGCGCGAGATGTTCGCGACCGGCGCTGGATTGATAGGGGCGAATGTTCTCGACGTTACCGGGCATGGCGCTTCCTTGGATATATCTGTGGAAATTCTACTTTTGTGGAATTCGCGGTTTCTCAGACCCGGGCGCGCGGGTCAAGCCAAACCTGACATGGCGGTGCTTTTTTGCGCTTCAGGCCGCCGCGCAGGATTGGCAAGTGCCGCGCAATTCGATGATCGTCTTGTCGAGCCGGAACTTCTCGGCGCGGGCCCAATTGCCGAGGCGATCGGTGATCTCCGTATCGCCGAATTCCTCCACCCGGCCGCAATCCTCGCAGATGGCAAAGGCAATCGCGCCGTGCCGGTCGCCATCGGGGTGGTCGCAGGCGACAAAGGCATTGAGGCTTTCAAGGCGATGGACGAGGCCGAGTTCCACCAGCTTGTCGAGGGCGCGATAGACCTGAAGCGGTGCGCGGAAGCCGTCATCACGCAGTTCGTCGAGGATTTTGTAGGCGCTGAGTGGGCCTTCTGCCCCCTGCAGGGTCTTGAACACGAAGGCCTGATTGCGGGTCAGCTTGGGCAGATTGTCGCCATTTTCATGGGTCATGAGCGTTTGTCCCACTGCGGCGCGGGGCGTCGCGTCAGAAGGCCTATCACGGACAGCAGGCTGAGCAGGAAGAGCGCCAGCGCGGCAACTACAATCGAAGGTCCAGACGGAGTGTCCCATTCCAGCGAACCGAACAGCCCAACAATGACCGCGGTCGCGCCGATCACGGCTGCGAGGATCGCCATTTGCTCGGGTCCGCGCGCGAAGCGTCGTGCCGTAGCGGCTGGAATGATTAACAGCGCTGTGATCAACAGCACGCCGACGATCTTCATGGCAATCGCAATGACCAAGGCCATCAGCAGCATGAAGATGATGTTCGCCCGGGTCGGGTTGAGCCCTTCGGCTGCGGCGAGATCAAGGTTCACGGTGGCCGCAAACAGAGAACGCCAGATCAGGACGAGCGTCACGATGACAATCAGACCGCCGGCATAGATCATCGCGATGTCGGTGTTGGAGACGGCCAGAATATCACCAAACAGAAAGCCCATCAGATCGACCCGGACCCAACTCATAAAGGCGAGTACCACGAGCCCCAGTGCCAGCGAGGAATGAGCGAGCAGGCCGAGCAAGGAATCCGAGGAGAGCGTGGCGCTGCGCTGGAGTAGCATCAGAGACAAGGCCACGGCCGCCGAGACGCCGAACACAGCAACAGTGATGTTGGTGTCAAACAAAAGCGCCAGCGCGACGCCGAGTAGTGCGGAATGAGAGAGCGTGTCGCCGAAATAGGCAAGCCGTCGCCAGACGATAAAACAGCCCAATGGCCCGGCGACGACTGCGACGCCAACACCTGCGATCAGTGCGCGGACAAAGAAATCATCAAGCATGGGTGTTCTCATCAGGTAATGCCGGGTGCTCTTCGTCGTGTTCGTGGTGATGCCCGTCTTCAGGGTGGCAGTGTTCCGTCAATGAGCCATCGGCGTGTCGCACGCTGCCATCGGGCAGGTGGGTGTGATCATGGGCGTGCTCATAGACCGCCAGCGCCGTCGCCGCGCGTCCGCCAAAGAGTTCGCGATATTCTGGACTTTTCGCGACAGTGTGGGGGTGGCCTTGGCAGCAGATGTGACCATTCAGGCAGACCACGCTGTCGGTGCCTGCCATCACCACATGCAGATCATGCGAAATCATCAGGATGCCGCAGCCCAGCGTGGAGCGGATCTCGGAGATCAGATCATAGAGCGCAATCTCGCCGCCGAAATCGACGCCCTGGACTGGCTCGTCGAGAACTAGCAGGTCGGGTCTGCGCGTAATCGCGCGGGCCAGTAATGCGCGCTGGAACTCGCCGCCAGATAAGTACCGGATTTCGGCGTCCGCCAGATGGGCGATACCCACATCATCTAGAGCCTCGCGAATGTCCGTATTGGACACGCGCTCGGTGAGGGACATGAAGCGCCTCACGGTCAGCGGTAAAGTCCAGTCGATGGAGAGCTGCTGTGGGACATAGCCGATCTTCAGGCCAGTTGTCCGCCGCGCGCTGCCTTCATCAGGGGTTTCGAGGCCAAGTGCAATTTTGGCTGTGGTGGATTTTCCGGCGCCGTTGGGGCCGATTAGTGTGACGACCTCACCGCGGCGCACAGACAGATCAATGCCGCGCACCAGCCAGCGCCCTCCGCGGTTCAGGCCAGCGTTCTGCAATGTGACGAGGGGTTGGGTTTGATTCAGCATGTGTCCGTTGGGGATAATTGGCGCTTGTCGCTGTTGATCGCACATGTTACACCATTACGCAATTGATGTTATTTAATAACATTACATCTTGAGCTGCTTGAAGGTTTCCCCGATGTTTTTTATCCGCACGTTTTCCGCAGGCCTCGCGCTGGCCATTATCTCTGTGTCGAGTGTCTTCGCTGACGTTAAGGTCGTCGTTTCCATCAAGCCGGTGCATTCGCTTGTTTCAGGCGTGATGCAGGGTGTTGGGACACCAGCCCTAATTGTCGAAGGTGCTGGATCACCGCACACCTACAGCCTGAAACCTTCCCAGGCGCGCGCTCTGCAATCAGCAGATGTGATTTTCTGGGTTGGGCATGATCTCGAGCCGTTCCTCGAAAAGCCGATGGAAACGCTCGGTGGCAACGCCCGGGTGATTGAGTTGATCGACGCTGACGGGATTACAACGATTGCGGTGCGCGAAGGTGGTACATTTGATTCCCACGACCACGATCACGGACATGCGGACGAACACGACGACCACAAGGATGAGCACGCTCATAAGGACGAGCATGACGACCACAAGGACGAACATGCGGACGCGCATGGCCATGAGGACGGAGAGGCCGATCTTCATGTCTGGCTTGATCCGGCGAATGCACAGGCGTTGGTCCTTGCCATTAGGGACACGCTCATTGCTGCAGACCCTGCGCATGCGTCCCGCTATCGCTCCAATGCCGACAAGCTTGTAGCCGATCTGGGTGAACTCACGACGGAACTGACAGCGACGCTCGCCCCGGTAAAGGCCGCGCCCTTTGTGGTCTTTCACGATGCCTATCAATACTTCGAGAAGCGTTTCGGCCTGAATGCTGTGGGGTCGATCACTGTCTCCCCGGAAGTGGTTCCTGGTGCAGAACGCATTGTGGAGATCCGAGAAAAATTGCAGGGCCTTGGTGCGGGGTGCGTTTTCGCTGAACCCCAGTTCACACCCAAGTTGATCGAAGTTGTCGCAGAAGGAACTGGAGCGCGCACCGGTGTTCTAGACCCACTCGGTGCGGACCTTGACGCTGGCGCCGATCTCTATTCTGCGTTGATGCGCGGAATGGCGGCTTCGATGCGGGACTGTTTGTCCTGATAACGCGTGCGGACACCCGAGATTTTAATGAAATTCCAGAGGAGTATTGACCGACCAGTGATGACTATGAGTTCCCAATTCTGGGCCCAGCAAGGAGCCCGAACGGCTCCGTGACGCGACACATGTGTCTTTGAATTTTCCCCCCACGCGCAATGCGTGGACCCACTTGTTGGAGTTTATCCTTATGACGAAGAAAAGCTTTCTGCTCGGAACGAGTTCGCTCGCCACAGCAGTCCTAATTGCAACCGCCGCACAGGCCGGCTCGGTCGGCTCGAAAGACGCGATGAGCGTCTCCGTGGGTGGCGAGTTTGTCTACAATGTGGCCATATACGATCAGGATGTATCGGCCGGTGCCGGGCGCGGTTACAGCCTAGGTGTTGATGAGGCCGAGATTTTTGTTGAGGCCTCCAACATCGCCGATAATGGCATTCTCTATGGCGTCGCATTCGAATTGAACGCCGGTGCTGCCGCATCGGACAATGCGGGCTCCGATGAGGCCTATGCCTATATCGACAGCGCCAGCTGGGGTCGTATCGAACTGGGCGACAATGACGACGCCACCGACCGCATGTATGTGGAAAGCGATGATGCGCTTGTTGGCCGGCTCGGCCCGGATGGCGATGCTTCGGATTATTTTCAGTTTGGCACCGGTGGCGGAATCGCGGCGACCGGCAACTCGATCACGGGTGATGCCACCAAGGTCATCTACTTCACACCGCGGATCGGTGGTTTCCAGGCCGGCGCCTCGCTAACCCCTGACACGGGTGCCAATTCCGGCACAGCAGGTCTGACCGAGACCGACAATGATGGCGATTTTGAGAACGTCGTTGGTCTTGGGCTCAACTGGGATGGCAGTTTCGACAAGGTCGGTCTGACGCTCAGCCTGACCGGTGAGTTCGGCGATGCCGAAACCGCCACCGGAGCGGCCAGTCTTGGCGAAGTCGAAACCATTTCCGTCGGCGGCAAGATTTCCTTCGAAGCCTTTGCCTTGGGTGCCGGTTATGTCGATCTGGCCGAACAGAGCCAGACAGCCGCCGCCCGCGCGGGTGGTGCCGATGCCGGGTCCTACTGGACCGTTGGTGGCTCCTACACGACCGGGCCCTGGGGTGTCAGCGCCAGCTGGTTCGAAAGTTCCAAGGGCAACACGACCGGTATCTCGGATACGGATATCGAAATTCTTTCCTTCGATGCATCCTATTCGGTGGCGCCCGGTTGGGACATCGCAGCAGCGCTGCACCTGATCGAAGCCGACAACATCAATGCGACCGCCGCTGCCGTGAACAACGACGGCACCGTGTTCCTGATCAGCAACCAGTTCAACTTCTGATCGGCTGATCCGACAGATCAATGTCCTGACGACGGCGTCCGCTCCGCAGAGCGGGCGCCGTTTTCTATTGTGCCGGGTCTTCGTCTTTTTCGAGAGGCGTGTCGGTCGTGCCGGCAGCACCAGCCTGTTCGGCCAGGATGCGTTCGTACACCTCGCGGCGATAGACAGATACGTCCTCGGGAAAGGTCATGCCGAGCTTGATCGATTTGCCGCGGACATCGACCACGGTCACTTCGATATCGTCATTGATGACGATGGATTCCCCAATTTTTCGGGTCAGATAGAGCATATTTGACCAGCACTCCCCCCGGAACGCGGCAACCATCCTGTTGCTGGCAGCCAGTCTATACCGCTTTACCATTTGTTAACAGCGTCGCGGGATACTCGGGATTGCATAAAGTTTTCGGCAAATTTGCCGTGATTTGCGCCAATCCTCTTCGGGGACGGCGTGCCAACCGCTCGGCAGGTCTGGTGCGTCAGTTGCTGGCTTTCTCATGGCAACAGACCCTGCAGCCCCGTGTCCTTTCCATGACTGACGTGCTCGGCGATCTGTCGAACCTGCTGCGCCGGCTGATCGGTGCCAATATCAAACTGAATATGGTGCATGGCCGTGATCTGAGGCAAGTGCGTGCGGATCAGGGCCAGGTCGAGCAGGTGATCATCAATCTGGCTGTGAATGCCCGCGATGCCATGGCCGAAGATGGCGAACTGACCATCGAAACCCGCAATGAAACACTCGTGTCTGACCATCGGCGCGGGGTCGAGCCCGTGCCGCCGGGCGATTATGTGATTGTGAAGATCTCTGACACCGGGGTCGGCATTCCCAAGGAAAACGTCGAACACATCTTCGAGCCGTTCTTCAATTCGGATTGCGCGAAGCTTCGCTGCGACTCCGCGTCATGCAGTAATCCGTTATTGTTCGGAATGATGTTGTAAAAAGGCTTGCGAAGCCCTTGGTTGCAGCTATTTTCAAATGCGAACAAAAAAAGAACTTTACAGTAAGAACAAAACCGGTACATTGTTGCTCCAACAGGCGGACAAGCCGTTTGGCAGCCGTAGAACTATTTGCAGAATGGGAGCATAAAATGGGTAATGCGCAGCTTCGCGTCGTTGAGGACCAGATGAACACCGAAGACCGAAAAAAGGCGCTGGACGCCGCGCTTGGCCAGATCGAGCGATCCTATGGCAAGGGCTCCGTCATGCGCTCGGTCAACGCCAGAGCGCGTTGAGATCGAAGCGATTTCCACGGGCTCCCTGGGGCTGGATATCGCTCTGGGATTGGCGGGCTGCCGCGCGGGCGTGTCGTGGAGATCTACGGTCCGGAAAGCTCGGGCAAGACCACCCTGGCGTTGCATGTCATCGCCGAGGCTCAGAAAAAGGCGGCGGCACCTGCGCCTTCGTCGACGCCGAACACGCGCTTGATCCCGGCTATGCCCGCAAGCTGGGCGTCGATATCGACGAGACTGCTGATCTCGCAGCCCGACGCGGGCGAGCAGGCGCTGGAGATCGCCGACACCCTGGTGCGTTCCGGCGCGATTGATGTTCTGGTGGTCGATTCAGGTCGCCGCCCTGGTGCCCGCGGGCCGAGCTCGAGGGCGAGATGGGCGATAGCCATGTCGGCCTGCAGGCCCGGCTGATGAGCCAGGCCTGCGCAAGCTGACCGGCTCGATTTCCAAATCCAATGACCACGGTGATCTTCATCAACCAGATCCGCCATAAGATCGGCGTGATGTTCGGCAGCCCGGAAGACCACGACCGGCGGCAACGCGCTTAAGTTCTACGCCTCGGTGCGTCTCGATATCCGTCGCATCGGCGCGATCAAGGATCGTGACGAGGTGGTCGGCAACCAGACCCGGGTCAAGGTGGTGAAAAACAAGCTGGCGCCGCCCTTCCAGGTGGTCGAGTTCGACATCATGTATGGCGAGGGCGTCTCCAAGACGGGCGAGATGCTGGATCTGGGCGTCAAGGCCGGGATCGTGGAAAAGTCCGGTGCCTGGTTCTCCTATAAGGCGAGCGCATCGGCCAGGGCCGCGAGAACGCCAAGACGTTCCTGCGCGAACATACGGACATGGCCGACGCGATCGAAGCAGAGATCCGTAAGAACGCCGGTCTGTTCGCCGACGCCATGCTGGCAGGTCCGGACGCGGAGAACAGGATGACGACGAGCGAGGCGCCTTGAACCGGCTGGAGGCCGACTGTCCCGTCGTCCGAGGCTGCGAGGTGGGAACAGGAGGCTTTCCCGATCCGGAAGAGGCTTTTGCGATGCCGAAGCCGGGCGTGACCGGTGGCTCGTCGACGGCGCGACGGCTAACCAGGTACAAACCGCCTCGCTTGCCGTGTTTTGCGCGCACGCGTGGGGCTGATCGATTGGTAGGGGATGGCAGATATGGCGACCGACAACGATATCCGAAGCACGTTTCTCGACTTCTTCGCGCAGGAGGCGCACGAGGTCGTCGCGTCCTCACCCGCTGGTGCCGCGCAACGACCCGACGCTGATGTTTACCAATGCCGGGATGGTGCAGTTCAAGAACGTGTTCACCGGTGCGGAAACGCGTGCCTACAGCGCGGGCCACGACATCCCAGAAATGCGTGCGCGCCGGTGGCAAGCACAATGATCTGGAGAATGTCGGCTATACCGCGCGCCATCACACCTTCTTCGAAATGCTGGGGAATTTCTCCTTCGGTGACTATTTCAAGGAACAGCGATCGAGATGGCCTGGAAGCTGATGACCAAGGAATACGGGCTGGCCAAGGAGCGCCTGCTGGTCACCGTCTATGCCGATGATGACGAGGCTGCAGGCTCTGTGGGAAAAGATCGCGGGCTTGCCGGATGATCGGATCATCCGCATCGCCGACCCATGACAATTTCTGGGCGATGGGTGATACCGGGCCCTGTGGGCCGTGTTCGGAGATTTTCTATGATCACGGCGATCATATTCCCGGCGGGCCTCCGGGCAGCCCGGATGAGGATGGCGACCGGTTCATCGAAATCTGGAACCTGGTGTTCATGCAGTATGAGCAGGTGACGCCGGAGCAACGCGAGCAACCTGCCGCAAACCCGTCCATCGACACCGGGATGGGGCTTGAGCGGATGGCCGCCGTCTGCAGGGCAAGCATGACAATTACGACATCGACCTGATGCGTCGTCTGATCGAGGCCTCCGCGCATGCCTCGAACACTGATCCCGATGGTCCGGAGCAAGTCAGTCCACCGGGTGATCGCCGATCATCTGCGCGCGTCCTCGTTCCTGATGGCCGACGGGGTTCTGCCCTCGAATGAGGGCGGGGTTATGTGCTGCGCCGGATCATGCGGCGGGCGATGCGGCACGCCCATATGCTGGGCTGCAAGGACCCGTTGATGTGTCAAGCTGGTGCCGGCGCTGGTCACGGCGATGGGCGCGGCGTTCCGGAACTGGGACGGGCGGAGAGCCTGATGACCGAGACACTTCCGAGCTGGAGGAAGAGCCGCTTCAAGGAAACCCTCGGATCGGGGGCTGAAGCTGCTTGAGGAAGAGACCGACCAGCTGGCCGAGGGCAGGCACTGCCGGGCGAGGTCGCGTTCCGGCTCTATGACACCTACGGCTTTCCGCTCGACCTGACCGAGGACATTCTGCAAGCGGCCAGGGGCGGTCGCGTCGACAAGGCCGGTTTCGATGCGGCGATGGACGCCCAGCGCGCCGCGGCACGAAGGCCTGGTCGGGTTCCGGCGAGGCGGCGACCGATGAGGTCTGGTTCGACATTCGCGAACAGCATGGTGCGACTGAGTTCCTCGGCTACTGACACCGAAACAGCGGAAGGGTCAGGTCGTGGCCCTTGTCGTGGACGGCAAGCCGGTCGACAGCGGCGCCGGTGAGGGTGAAGCGTCGGTGGTGGTCAACCAGACGCCGTTCTATGGCGAATCCGGTGGCCAGATGGGCGATGCCGGATGAATTGCGTTCGTCGATGGCGCGCGGGTCGAAGTGACCGACACCGAGAAAGCAGCGTGGGATGCTCTGCATGTGCATCGCGGCACGATGCAGGACGGCCGTCTGGCCGTCGGCGATGCGGTGGAACTGCAGGTGGACCATGCGACGCCGGAACCGAGCTGCGGGCCAATCACTCGGCCACCCATCTGCTGCACGCAGCCCTGCGCCAGGAACTGGGGGACCATGTGACCCAGAAGGGCTCTCTGGTGGCCGCCGGATCGTCTGCGCTTCGACATTTCCCATCAGAAGCCGCTGGACGCGCTGAAATCGCGGCCGTCGAAGCGATGGTGAATGCCCGGGTGCGCGGTGAATTCGAAGTGTCGACACCCATCTGATGTCGCCCGAGAGGCGATCGAGGCCGGGGCCATGGCGCTGTTCGGCGAGAAATACGGCGATGAGGTGCGGGTCGTCTCCATGGGTGGGGCAGGAACGCGGATGAAACACCAGGCCGGCCTATTCGGTTGAGCTTGTGCGGCGGCACCCATGTGCGCGGACCGGTGATATCGGGCTGTTCAAGATCTGTCCATGAAAGCGCGGTTTCGGCCGGGGTGCGCCGGATCGAGGCGCTGACCGGGCCGGATGCCAGAGCCTATCTGGAAAGCCGGGATCAGCTGCTGGTGAATACGGCCGAAGCCCTGAAAATCGACGCCCGAAGCGGTGCCGGCCCGGGTGGCGCAACTGCTCGATGAACGCCGCAAGCTGGAGCGCAAACTGACGGAGATGCGCCGCAAGCTGGCTGCGGGCGGCGGCGGTGGACCCTCGGCGGGGGATGAAAGCAAGGATATTGGCGGGGTGAAATACGCGCCGCGGGCGCTGGCGGATGTGCCGCCGCGCGAACTCAAGAGCCTGGTGGACGAGCTCAAGGACCAGATCGGCTCCGGCATCGTGCCGTGGCCGATGCCTATGACGGCAAGGGATCGATCGTGGTGGGGGTGACCCCGGATCTGCGTCGCCCGGATCAGCGCGGTTGATCTGGTGCGCGATCGGCGTTGCCGAGATGGGTGGCAAGGGCGGCGGTGGCCGGCCTGACATGGCCCAGGGTCGGCGGGCCCGATCCCTCGAAGGTCGATGCTGCGTTGGCCGCGATCGAAGCGGAACTGAAGAGCCAAGCTGTCCGACCTAGGGCTGCGCAAACGGAGAGCGGATATGCGATTTGCAGGGCACCTCAGTCCTATGTGGCGACCGATGATCTTCAGATCGCGGTGAATGCGGCGGTGACCCTGGAGCGCCCCCTGCTGGTCAAGGGCGAGCCGGGGACGGGCAAGACGGTGCTGGCCCATGAAGTGGCCGACGCACTGGGCGCGCCGCTGATCGAATGGCATGTCAAATCAACCACCAAGGCCCAGCACGGGCTGTATGACTATGACGCGGTGGCTCGCGCCTGCGTGACGGGCAACTGGGCGATGAGCGGGTGCAGGACATCGCGAACTACATCGTGCGCGGCAAGCTCTGGGAAGCGTTTGAAAGCGAGACGCGGCCGGTGCTGCTGATCGACGAGATCGACAAGGCCGATATCGAGTTCCCCAATGACCTGCTGCTCGAGCTCGACCGCATGGAGTTCATGTCTATGAGACCAAGCGCACGGTCAAGGCGCGCACCGGCCGATCGTGATCATCACCTCGAACAACGAAAAGGAGCTGCCGGACGCGTTTCTGCGCCGCTGCTTCTTCCACTACATCGCGTTTCCCGATCCCGACACGATGACCCGGATCATCGATGTGCATTTCCCCGACATCAAAAAGCGGCTGCTGCGCGAGGCGCTGACCTCCGTTCTATGATCTGCGTGATGTGCCGGGTCTGAAGAAGAAGCCTTCGACCTCCGAGTTGCTCGACTGGCTGAAGCTGCTGGTCGCCGAGGATATCGATCCCGAGGAGCTGCGCACGAATGATCCGGCCAGGCTGATTCCGCCGCTCTATGGCGCGTTGCTGAAGATCCGAGCAGGATGTGCAGCTTTTCGAGCGGCTGGCCTTCCTGAACCGCCGCGAACAGGCCGGAAACTAGGGCGACGGGCGGGGCTGCGCTCGGACCATGTTCGCTGATCTCTTCTATACGCTGCGCAAGGCCGAGGTTCCGGTCTCCCTGCGCGAATATCTCGACCTGCTTTCGGCGATGGATCAGGGCCTGGCCGAATATGACGTCGAGGATTTCTATTTCCTCGCCCGCGCGATCCTGGTGAAGGATGAGCGCCATATCGACAAGTTCGACCAGGTCTTCGGGCATGTGTTTCGCGGTCTCGAACCGCCGGAATTCGACGACGGGCCAGCAGAGATTCCCGAGGAATGGCTGCGCAAGATGGGCGAGTTGGAGCTGTCCGACGAGGAAAAGGCCCAGATCGAGGCCATGGGCGGCTGGGAAAAGCTCATGGAGACCCTGCGCGAGCGCCTGGCCGAGCAGGAAAGCCGGCACCAGGGGGGCAAGAAGTGGATCGGAACCCAGGGCACCTCGCCCTTCGGGGCCCAGGGCTACAACCCCGAGGGCGTGCGGATCGGCCAGGAGGGCAACCGCAACCATTCCGCGGTGAAGGTCTGGGACCGGCGCGAGTTCCGGGATCTCGACGGCGACACGGAAATTGGTACCCGCAACATCAAGGTCGCCCTGCGGCGGCTGCGCCGGTTCGCCCGGGAAGGGGCTGCCGAGGAACTCGATCTCGACGACACGATCAGCTCGACCGCGAAGAATGGCGGCTGGCTGGATATCCGCATGGTGCCCGAACGCCACAATGCGGTGAAGGTGCTGCTGCTCTTCGATGTGGGTGGCTCGATGGATCCCCATGTGAAGATGTGCGAGGAGCTGTTTTCGGCCGCCCGCACCGAGTTCAAGCATCTCGAGTATTTCTACTTCCACAATTGTGTCTACGAATCCCTGTGGAAGGAGAACCGACGCCGGCGCGGGGGCGGGACCCCGACCTGGGATGTGCTCCACACCTATGCCTCAGATTACAAGCTGATCCTGGTGGGAGACGCCACCATGAGCCCTTACGAGATCGCCCATCCCGGCGGCAGCGTCGAGCACTGGAACGAGGAATCCGGCGAGACTTGGATGCGCCGCCTGTTCCGGACATATCCGCACGTGGCCTGGCTCAATCCCATGCCCCAAGATCGCTGGCGCTATTTCCCGACCATCGGCATGGTCTCCGAGATGGTGGATGGCCGGATGTACCCGCTCACCGTGGAGGGTCTCGACGACGCGATGCGGGGGCTAAGTCGATGAAGTCGCGGAAACTTGCTTTAATTTCGAATTCTCTGGAATGAAATCGAACCGGGCGGTGTTTATTCTTGTGCACGTACCTGCACACACTGTTTTTATCGAACCAGGAGACAGACATATGTCCATCACACGCATCCTCGCCGTTGCCGGCGTTGCCACCATTGCCCTCACCGGTGCCGCACTGGCCCAGCAGACCAGCGGCGCCAAGTCCGCCAAGGACCAGATGATGAAGGAAGAGTCCATGAAGAAGGACGCCATGGGTAAGGATTCCATGAGCAAGGACTCCATGAAGAAGGACGCAATGAAGAAATAGTTTCTTCTCACGGTATATTGGACCCTCGCGCCCCCCTCAGATGAGCACGGAAACCAAACGCCAGGCCGTTGTTGCGGAAATTCCGCGGCTCCGGCGCTATGTGATCGCGCTGATGCGTGACCGTACCAAAGCCGACGATCTCGTTCATGACGCCGTGCTGCGGGCTTTGGACAAGCTTCACCTGTGGCGCGAGAGCACCAATATGCGCACCTGGCTTTTCACGATCATGCACAACCTCCATGCCAATGAGATGCGCCGGCGCAGCCGGATGCTCGATGTGGTGCCCCTGAACGCTGCCTCGCCCCGTGCGAAAGCGGCTGGACAGGAAGCGGCTGTGGAATGGTCTGAACTGTCCGGTGCCATGGCCGGCCTGTCCGGTCTGCACCGTCAGGTGCTTCTGCTGGACGGCCTCGAAGGCATGACCTACGCGGAGGCCGCCGGGGTGCTGGATGTGCCCGTGGGAACCGTGATGTCGCGCCTGTCGCGTGGCGCGCTACCGCTCCCAGAATGCGGGGCTGCACTCGCTTTATGACGATATTCTGCACGAGGAACTTCCGCCGAAGATCGCCGCGGATCTGGAAACCCGCCGCGGCAGCGTACCGCCCTGGGCGGCCATGGCCGCCGCGATCGCCCTGTTTGTTGTTGGCGCCGCCGGAGGCTGGATGGTCCGCGGCGAAACCGAAACTACCCAGCAGTTGGCATCTGCGCCGCCGATCGACACTCAGGAGTTGATGGTGCGCGCCTCGATGGCCCATGTGGTCAGTCATGAAGATGAGTTGCGCAGCGCCAGCAATGGCGGCACCGCCGCCGTGGGCGACTATCTGGCCGACCGGATGGGCAAACCGGTGAAGGTGCCGAGCCTGACCAGCTTCGGCTATCGCCTGGTGGGAAGCCGGGTGCTGCCCGACACCAACGGTCCGGCCGCACAATTCGTCTTCTCCGATGAAAGCGGCAAGAAGGTTTCGCTTTATGTGCGCGGCGAAGAGGCCGATGGGGTCAATATCACCTATGCGCTGGCCGATGACCTTTTGATGTTCTACTGGAATGATTCCGACCGGTCCTACGCCATGGTGACACGAGTCGATGATGAGCAGGGCCGCGAGGCCCTTCTGACGGCAGCCAAGGCCGTATACGGGCAGTTTCGTCAGTAGTCAGGCTAAATGTTACCGGCGCGCAAGGATGTTGTGCGCAGTTGCTCTTTACAGATCGTGACGTAGCAAGCATACAGTGCGCAAACGCGGGAAGTCCGGCCTTGCGCGCCCTGTGCAGTGTCCAAATTCAACGCAAAACCACCGTATTATCCTCATGGGGACTTAAATGATTGACCTGATGTCTATTGCAAAAACTGAAGCCGCCGGCGGCGATCTGTTCGGCACTCTGGATGCGCTCTACGAGCCCAGTGATGTTCGACCCGAAGGCTATCCCGATGCCGTTGTCTGGCAGGGCGGCAATTTTGTTGGTGACGTCAATCCGGTCGCACATTCCATGACGGATGCCTATGCCTTGCTGGGCACGGTTGCCGCGATCGACATTCTTGGTTTGCCGTTCTACGCGGTCCCCATGTGGTCCCAGTATCGGCATGACACCAAGCTGGAATGCCTGGCCTGGTTCGGCAATGTCCCGGCCACCTCGATCAAGTGGTCGACCGCCGGCGATGCCTATGTGAATGATGGCGACGGTTCGAAAGTGGTTGTCATGGGCAAGTCGGGCAATGCGCCGCTGCGCACCCAGGCCGGCGTGTTCTGTAACGTGCGCCCTTATGGCCCGATCACGGTTGTGCGCTGCATGCCCTGTCTGCCCTATTCCCAGAATCGCCCGCTGTTCAACGTGGATGCGGAGACCGGCATCGTGCATTCGGAGATGAATTCACCGGGCGTGCAGATGGCCTATGCCAATCGCCTGTTCCTCAAGATGGTGCACGAGACCGGTAAGCTCGGCCGCGTCGCCATGAAGCCGACCCAGGCGATGGAAGACGGCATCAATGCCGGACTGCATGCCTGGATGCTCGAAGGCACGAAATTCGAAGTCGGTCGCAAATACGCCGTGAACCCCTATGAAGAGCACCGCGAGAGCATCGACAAGATCGTTGCCCTGCTGCCTGACGACTTCAAGGATGGCATGGAAAACTGGGGTGGCCGCATCGAGCAGCACATCGCCGACACCAATTATGGCCTGCTGCTCTGGGATCTGATCGAACAGCGGGACTGCATCATTCTGGCAACCGATCTGGATGGTGACCGTCTGACCGATCTTCTGGCCGATGTGTCCGATCCGCTGCGGGCCTATAGCCAGCGTGTTGCCGAGAAGCTGGGCCAGGATGTCGATATCGGCGCGCTCTGGAATGACATGGGCTACACCACCGGCAATGGCCGCGACATGACTTCGGTCATGCACCGCATGTCCGGTCCGCCGATCCATGAACAGACGCTCGGTTCCGCCGATGCGATGCTGCTGCGTCTGCTGGATGGTGATGAAAGTGTCGGCGGCACCAAGCAGCCCTACGATCCGCGGATCCATTTCGTGCTGATCCGGGACGCCTACAAGGACGCCAATCCGGGCAATGAGAAGCTGGCCAAGTGGCTGGATGATGTGCTCGACACGTTTGACGAGGTTTATGCTGGGACGCGTCCGGGCTTCCTCGATGGCTATGCCAAGCTGAAAGAAGCGATCACGCCCTGGGCGGGCTGAGCGCCGTCAGAGCCTGTCGCTCGATAGATGACCTGATCCCGATGCCTGCTGTGCAAGCGCGTCCAGCGCTTGTTCGGCGGTGTCGGCATAGGTGGTCATCGCCAGGTTTTCCGGGCGCGCATAGCGGGCGTCCATAATTCCGTTGATCATGTCGCGGAGGCGATCCCAGTAACCGTCCACATTGAGGACGGCGATGGGCTTGTCGTGCAGTTGCAGCTGCCGCCAGGTCTCGATCTCGAAATATTCCTCCAGTGTGCCCAGCCCGCCGGGCAGGATCAGAAAGGCATCGGACAGTTCGGCCATTCGGGCCTTGCGTGCGTGCATCGTGTCGACAATTTCCAGCTCGGTGATGTTCGTGTGGCCCACTTCGTGGCGCAGCAGGAAGTCCGGAATGATCCCGGTGACCTCGCCACCAGCGGCCATGACGGCATCGGCCACGGCACCCATCACGCCGACACGCCCGCCGCCATAGATCAGGCGAATACCCCGTTCGGCCATCAGCGTGCCGAGCCTGAGACCGGCTTCGCGGTGCGATGCTGGTCCGTTGTCCGAGGACCCGCAGTAAACGCAGATGGAGGAGAGCTGAGACATGTGTCGGGGTATCCTTCGGACCACAGAGGCGGGGTTTGCGTTGAATCATGCCCCGTAATACGATGTTCATATAACAGAAATATTTCTGGATTGGGCTCGTGAACCGAACATTTCTCTTTGGTGGACTGGCCTTACTGTTGATCGCGGCGATCGTCGGTGCTTATATGTTTTTTCAACTGCCGGAACCCGAAGCGCCTGTTGCCTCGGACACGGCTGGTGAAGCTGCAACGGCAGCCACCAATGCGCCGCCGCCGGTTGTCCCGCCATCGTTTGACGTCGTCCGGGTTGATGAAAACGGCAATGCCGTCATTGCCGGCCGCGCGAGCCCGGGATGTACCGTTGTGGTGCGCGATGGTGATCTGGAAGTGGGCCGCGCGACGGCGGATCGGTCCGGTGAGTGGGTGCTGATCCCTGAGGACAGCCTGCCATCGGGCGAACGTCAGTTCACCCTGTTTGTCGAATGTGATGGCGCCGATCCGGTGCAGGCCGAGCGCGTCATTGCGCTGGTCGTTCCCGAGCGCAAGGGTCCGGTTGTCGCCGTGGCGGTGCCGCGGGATGGTGATGGCAAGGCCGAGGTCCTGCAGCGTCCGTCACTCGATGGAGCGGCTGCCGCCGTTGGTGCCATCGATTATGACGATGATGGCAACACCACCCTGTCCGGTGTGGCTGCACCCAACAGCACTGTTCGGGTGTATTTGGACAACAAGCTGGTGGGCACGACCCAGACTGACGGTTCCGGGCGCTGGTCGCTGACCCTAGACAGCAAGGTTCCGCCGGGGTCCTACAACCTTCGGGTGGACCAGGTGGATGCCAGCGGCAAGGTCGTGGCCCGTTCCGAGATTCCGTTTGTGCGCGCCGAACCGCTGCGCGATCTGCCCGATGGCCGGGTTGTGATCATTCAGCCCGGCGATCACCTGTGGCGGATTGCGACCCAGCGTTACGGGTCCGGTTTCCAGTACACGCTGATCTATGACGCCAACAAGGATCAAATCCGCAATCCGGACCTGATCTATCCCGGCCAGGTCTTCACGCTGCCCGCGGCGAACTAGCTCCGTCCCGCCTGTTTCCGCCTATTCCGCTGGCATGCTGTTTGCCCCGGGCGCGACGTCGGGTTTGCCGGATCGGTCGGCCCGCCAGACCTTCACGTTTTCCCGGAACATCAGCGCGCTGGGCGTGATCAACAGGGTCAGGACCGTGGCAAAGGACAGTCCGGCCACGATGGCGGTAGAGAGTTGAACCCACCATTGGGTCGATGGTGCGCCGAGACTGACCTCACGGTTCACGAAATCGATATTGATCTGCAACACCATCGGCAAAAGGCCGAGAACCGTGGTCACGGTCGTGAGCACCACGGGACGCAGACGCTGGGCACCGGTCAGCAGGATCGCGTCACGGGGGTCTGCCATCTCCTTGCGCAGTCGATCGAAGGTATCGATCAGAACGATGTTGTTGTTCACCACGATGCCCGCAAGCGCGATAACGCCGATGCCGCTCATGACGATGCCGAAGGGCTGCCCGATTACCAGAAGCCCCAGCATCACGCCGATGGTCGACATGACAACGGCTGTCAGGATCAGCAGTGCGGAATAGAAACTGTTGAACTGGGTCACCAGAATGATCGCCATCAGGAAGAGGGCGACCGCAAAGGCGTTCATGAGAAAGCCCTGTGCGGCTTTCTGCTCTTCATCCTCGCCCCGGAACTTCACCGTGACGCGCGGATCGATCTCCGCCGTTTCGAGCCAGCTGCGAATCTGCTGCACCATGTCGTCGGCCAGCACCCCGGGCTGGACATCCGAACGCACGGTCATGACGCGAATGGAATCGACCCGGCTGAGCTGCCCGGTTCGCGGCTTTGCGGTCCGGGTCACGAAGTTGCTGATCGGCACCATGCCTGCGGAAGTCTGGATGCGAATGTTGTCGAGCTGCGAGATGGTTCTGTCCGCCAGAGGGTAGCGGGTCACGACCTCGACCTCTTCATCGGTGTCATCGGGCCGGTAGTCGGTGACCTTCATGCCATTGGTCACGAACTTGATGGCATTCCCGACCATGACGATGTCGGCGCCGTATTTGGCCGCTTCGGCACGGTCCACGGCGATTTCCCACTCGATGCCGGGCAGGGGACGGCTGTCCTCGACATCCTTGAGTCCGGTCAGCGTGTCGACAAAGGCGCGCACCTTGCCGACTTCCTGTTCTAGCAGGTCGGGATTGCGTGAGCTCAGCTGGACCTGCACGGGCTTGCCAACCGGCGGTCCGGCCTCGGCCTTCCGGGTTTCGACGAAAATACCGGCCAGATCCGAGGACCGGGAAATCACATCGGCAAGGATCGTATCGGCCGGACGCCGCTGGTCCCAATCGGTGAATTCCAGATTGATCGTGCCGATCACGTCTTCGGCGTCTTCATCCCGGATCGGTAAATTGCCGGACAGTGAATAGATCGAATCAAACTCGCCCCGTTCCTCCTGGAGTTCGAGAATGCGTTGCTCGACCTCCTGAACCAAAGTGGCCTTCTCCATCACGGAGAGATTGCCGCGCGCATGAATCTGGATCGCCGCCTGTTTGGGTTCGACATCCGGGAAGAACTCGACGCCCTTGCCAAAGGTGCCATAGGCCACCCAGGAACCGATCAGAACCGCAAAGGCCATGGCCAGAACAATGGCCGGGCGTTTCAGGACGGTGTTCAGCACGCGGACATAAAGCCCGGTGGCGCCTTTGATTTTGGAAATATCGAGCTTGTCTTCACCGGAGAGAATGCGTGTCTGGACGTCATTTTCGTTCGCGGCGGTGGTCCGGGAGTTCCGGTCCACGATCCGGGCGAGGCGGAATCCCAGCCACAGACCTCCGGCGATGCCGAGCAGCGTGAACAGCACGGGGATGATCGTCGCAATCCCGCCGCCTTCTGGCCCGGCCACCAGACCGGCAAGGGCACGACCGATGGAAGACAGGATCAGGGCGCTCAGTGCGGCACTGATTCCGATCACGAAAAGTCGCGAAATGAACGTGAAATTTGCCCCCAGCACGGGTACGAAGATCAGCGCCATGGCCAGCGAGGCGGTGAGGGTGGCGAGCAGTGTGATGGGGAGGAACTTCATGAACTCGCCAACGATCCCCGGCCAGAACAGCAGGGGCGCGAAGGCGGCCAGTGTGGTGGCGGTCGAGGCGATGATCGGCCAGGCCATGCGTTTGGCCGCCAGAGCATAGGCGCGGTCAGGCGGCTCACCTTCGCGCAGTTTCCGTTCGGCATATTCGGTCACGACAATCGCGCCATCGACGAGCATGCCCACGGCCAGAATGAGTGAGAACAGAACGACGATATTGACCGTCAGCCCCAGGGCGTTGATCACCATGATGGCGGTCAGAAATGAACCCGGAATGGCGATGGCCACAAGGATTCCCGAACGTAGTCCCAGGGCACCCACCACGGCGATCATCACCAGCACGACGGCGCTGAGAACGTTGTTCTGGAGATCGGTCAGCATGGTCCTGACCTGAACTGATTTGTCCTGGGAGAAGTTCACATTGACCGCATCGGGCCAGTTCTCCCGCTCTTTCTCCACGACCTGTCGCACATTCTCGATGGTCTCGATGATATTTTCGCCGGTGCGTTTGGAGATATCCAAGGATACAGCGCGCTGGCCGTCAACCCGGGCCATGGTTTCGCGATCACGGAATGTGCGTCGGACCGATGTCAGTTCGCGGAAGGTGACGACGGCGTTGTCATTCACCTTGACCGGCAGGTTGAGAATGTCATCCACGCTCTCGATCAGGCCGGGAACCTTGATCGCAAAGCGTCCCTGACCGGTGTCTAGGGATCCGGCGGCGATGAGCTGGTTGGAGCGGGAGAGGAGTGTCAGCAGGGCGGCCGGATCGACTGCATAGCTTTCCAGCAATTCGGGTTCGACGATGATCTCCACCAGTTCGTCCCGGTCACCGCCGATCTTGGCCTCGAGAACCGTGGGGATGCCTTCGACGGCATCCTGCAGGTCGCGGGCCAAACGCATCAGGGTGCGCTCCGGCACGTCCCCGGAGAGGGTGACGATCAGGATCGGAAAGAGGCTAAGATTGACTTCATTGACGGTTGGTTCGTCGGAATCAGCGGGCAGGTCGGGGCGGACAAGATCCACCTTTTCGCGCACATCGTCCATGGCGATATCCGGATCGAACCCGGCTTCGAATTCGAGCAGCACATTGCCGCCGCCAAGGAAGGATTTCGCGCGGATTTCCCTCACCCCCTCGATCGACCGCATCTCGGCTTCCATCGGCCGGATCAGCAGGCGCTCGGAATCTTCGGGGGAAATGCCCTCGTGGTGCATCGAGACATAGATGATGGGAATGTTGACGTCCGGTTCGGCTTCCTTCGGGATCGCACCGAAGGAAATGGCGCCCGCGACAAGCAGGAGAAGAAGGGTCGCAAGAACCGTTCGTGAACGATTGAGCGCGGCGTCAATCAGGCTCATGAGCTTGTTTCCGCCGTGATCCGCGGCGCGCCATCGACTGGCGTGACGGTTTCACCATCAATGACGAATTCCTGGCCGACCGTAATCATCCGGATCCGATCGGACAGTCCACCAAGCCAGATCCCGTCCACATCATCGGCAATGATCTCCACCGCACGGAACCTGACCGTGTTGTCCGGCTCAACCGTCTTGATGCCGACCACGCCATCGTCGTTCAGGGTCAGAACCGAGGGCGTCACGAAATGAGCCATGGCGGCGCTGACCGGGATTTCGATTTCGGCGGTCAGACCATCGCGGATACTCAAATCCGGATTCGGGACGGTCATCTCGACCCGGTAGGTGCGGGTTGCGGGATCTGCGATGGAGGCCACAAACCGCACGGTTCCTGTGCGGGCCGAGCCATCGATCAGGGTCACCTCGCCCGGCATGCCTTCGGAGATATGGGCGATGTGGCGTTCGCTGATATTGCCCACCACAAGCATGGGGTCCAGATCGACAACGGTGGCGGTCACATCGCCAACCCTGACGTAGTCACCGACTTCAACATGACCGGCGCCGATAATGCCTTCAAAAGGCGCGTGGAATGTCGTTCGGGCGATGTCGATTTCCATCAGTTCGACCACTGCCTGCGCGGCATCCAAACGCGCCTGAGCGCCGGCTTTTTCGGTCTCTGAGCGAAACCCTTTCTCGGTCAGTTTTACTGCCGCTGTGTATTCAATCTGCCGTTGCCGCAGGGTTGCGCGGGCTTCCGACAGCTTGGCCGGCCGGTCATCGGCCCGAAGGTTGGCAATGGGCTTGTTTTCTTCAACGCGCTCGCCGCGTTGCACATAGAGTTCGGTCACCTGTCCCTGAGTTTCCGCACGGAGTTCGACTTTTCGGGACGCCTCGGTGCGTCCTGTGACTTTCACGGTTTCCGTGCGTGAAATCGCCTCGATCTCGGCCACGCGGACCTTCATGTGGTTTGACTTTGGTTCGCTCTGATCGGTCTCCGTATTCGCATTGCTGCTGTCCTCCGACCCGAACTGGCCACTCAGAATCCAGCCAAAGGCCACAATGGCCAGAACCGCTGCGATGATGATGGATTTGTTTTTCATGATGTCGCTCTATTCCGCTACGGCGCGCTGGGGGATCAGAGACGAGCCGACCAGCTGATAGCGGTTTTCCTCGATGTAATCGGCCATGGCACGTTGGACAGTGGCAGCAAACCCGTTGAGAAAGGCTTCTCCGGTGTTTTCAAGGCCCGAAGCGGCACGGGCATCGATGCGGGCCAGATTGGCCTCGATTTCCTGAAGCCGGCTGTCGATCATCTGTTCCACGACGGCGGGGGGGAAGGATGTCCGCGAACAGCATGCGGAACAGGAAATCAGATCGGGTTCTGTCAGATTCGGTCGGTTCCTGCAGAGCGCCGAGCAATGCCATCCGGCCTTCCGGGGTGAGTTTGTAGACTTTCTTGTCGGGACGACCTTCCTGTGCGTATTCGGTCACCGTGACGAGGTTGTCGTCGTACAGACGCGACAAGGCGGGATAAATGGAACTGTATCCAATATCCTGAATATAGCCGAAAGGCCCGCTCTCCACGGCTTTCCGGATTTCGTATCCCGATGCATCACCCTGGCTCAGCACTGCCAGACAAAGTGTTTTTGCGTCCATGAAAGCCTCTGACATTTCTGTGATAAGGAATAATTCTCATATGATATGGTTCAGGGCAATATATATCATTTTGTAATTATGGTGTGTCGCGCGGTGCTGCCGGTGTTCGGGGCGCGTGAAAACCGCCGCACAGAACGACGATCACGAATAGGGATGACAGGGATAAGTGGCTGGGGGACTAGGATTCGAACCTAGACTGGCGGAGTCAGAGTCCGCTGTCCTACCATTAGACGATCCCCCAACGGGATATCGGCGCGCTGTTTATCACAACTATTCAAGGCTGTGTAGACTTCGAAGATGAATTCCAAACGTTATCTTTTGCTGAATGCTCAGGGTGTGGGATTTTACAGCAGCCAGCCGGGCCGGTTTGGCGGTCACAGGCGCAGCAAAATCTAGAGGAAAACTCGATTGTCCCAGTGCGCTCAGCTGGATCGCGCGGGGGTCACTATGTGACCCATCGCGTGTTCTTCCGCGATGGGCGTACCGCGCGACAGGCCGGATACCGGCCCTGCGCGAAATGTCTGCCGGATCGCTACGCGGTATGGAAAAAAATCACGTCTCTGACCTCCCTCGGGCCTTTCCTGACACCCTGGATCGTCTTCCCACGTTTGAGTTCGTCGTCAGGGTGTGTAGTTATAGGTTTCCGGCGCTTGGCGCCGAAACAGGTCAGGGAGAAGAACCCGTGCGCGCCAGTGCGGACCGGTCAGGATCGGAAGATGAAGGATGAGGGCCTGAAGGGCCGCTGGTCCCACACCTATGCTGCGCTCGACCTGGGAACCAACAATTGCCGCCTGCTGGTCGCCAAACCCGACTCTGCAGGCTTTTACGTGGTGGATGCGTTTTCACGGATCGTGCGGCTGGGCGAAGGTCTGGGCTCGTCCAATGCGCTTTCGGGTCATGCGATGGATCGCACGATCGATGCTCTGCGCGTGTGCCGCTCGAAAATAGACCGCAACGGCGTAACGCGTATCCGGGCCGTGGCCACCGAAGCCTGCCGTCGCGCAGAAAACGGGGCTGCGTTTGTAAGCCGGGTGCGCGCTGAGACGGATATTGATCTGGAGATCATCGCGCCGGATGAAGAGGCCGAACTGGCGCTTGTCGGTTGTTCGCCGCTCTACGATGCGCCGAAAGAGGCGGATTCCTATGCATTGCTCTTCGATATCGGCGGCGGAAGCACCCAGATTACCTGGCTCGAACTCGAAGCCGTGGCGCACAGTGAAAGCGATGTCGAAACCCGTATCCTGGGATCTATCTCGATACCCTGTGGTGTGGTGACACTGAGCGAGAAGTTCGGCAGTGGCGAGGATACACAAGGTCGTGCATCACCGGCCCGCTATGCGGAAATCTGCGATCACGTTCGCGGCCTCCTGGCGCCGTTTGATGTGCAGTACGGAATTTCCCGGCACGTGGCAGATGGCATTGTCCAGATGGTGGGCACTTCGGGCACCGTGACGACCCTGACGGGCGTGTTTCTGAACCTGCCCCGTTATGATCGCGGGCGGGTTGATGGCCGCGAACTGGAATTCGGCCAGCTCGAAGGCGCGCGAGACACGCTGCTCGCGCTCGATCGCGAAGACCGGGCGGCGCATCCTTGCATCGGTTCGCAGCGGGCCGATCTGGTGATTGCGGGCTGCGCTATTCTGGATGCGATCTGTGATCTGTGGCCGGTGGGACGCCTGCGGGTGGCCGATCGCGGCCTCCGCGAAGGTATTCTGCACGGACTGATGCGCGCGGCGGACCGCGAAACCACAACGGCGAAGACCTAGCGCCATGGCCCGCGGTGGACACAAGCCCGGGGGTCGGCGTTCGGGCGGGATGGGTGGTGCCCGGACCAAGACCGAGCGGGTGAAGAGCGCACGGGGACGCAAGCTCTCATCCACACTCTGGCTGCAGCGTCAGCTCAACGACCCCTATGTGCAGGCCGCCCGGCGCGATGGGTACCGGTCTCGCGCGGCCTATAAGCTGTTGCAGATTGACGAGCGGTTCGAATTGCTCAAGCCCGGCCAACGGGTGGTCGATCTGGGCGCCGCACCGGGGGGCTGGACCCAAGTGATTGTCGACCAGCTGGAACCCGATGAGGACGACACCGATATTGTCGCGATCGACATTCTGGAAATGGAACCCATGGGCGGGGTGAAAGTGCTCGTGGGAGATATCGAAGATGAAACGGCGGTTGCGGAACTGCGTGAAGCTATTGGCGGGCCGGTCGATGTGGTGCTTTCGGATATGGCGACGGCGACCACCGGGCACACCTCCACCGACCATCTGCGCACCATGACCCTGGCCGAGGCGGCCTTCGTCTTTGCCTGTGAGGTGCTGGCCCCCCATGGGGCGTTTGCCACAAAGGTGTTTCAGGGGGCCGACGAACCCGCGCTCTTCAAGGCGCTGCAGCAGCGTTTCGCGAAGGTGCGCCGGTTCAAGCCAAAAGCGAGTCGCGCCGATTCCGTGGAGATGTTTCTTGTCGCAACCGGCTACAAGGGCAGCGAATAGCCCGGTTTCCGCGACCCTGTCGGGAATGCTTGGCCGGACACCGGTATTGTGTATATAAGCGGCGTCAACTCACGATCCCGAAAAGGCTCGGTTGGCATGGAAATCCGCGACGCATTCACCTTTGACGACGTTCTTCTCGAGCCCGCGGAATCGCGGATACTGCCCTCAGAAGCCAACACGTCTACGAAACTCACCCGCAGCATCAATCTGGGCATTCCGCTGATGGCGGCAGCCATGGATACGGTCACCGAGGCCGAGATGGCCATTGCCCTGGCACAGGCTGGCGGGCTGGGTGTGATCCACAAGAATCTGGAACCCGAGGAACAGGCCAACGAAGTCCGCAAGGTGAAGCGGTTCGAATCCGGCATGGTGGTGAACCCGATCACCATCTATCCCGATCAGACTCTGGCCGATGCGCTGGCGATCATGGACCGGGAATCGATTTCCGGCATTCCGGTGATTGCGCGCGAGGGTGGCCAGCTGGTGGGGATTGTCACCAACCGGGATGTGCGCTTCGCCAGTGATCCGGCCCAGCCGATCCGCGAACTGATGACCGAAGAACTGGTGACGGTTGATGAAGGCGTCGATATGAGCGAGGCCAAGCAGCTGCTCCACCGGCACCGGATCGAGAAGCTGCTGGTGGTCGATAGCGAGAACCACTGCGTCGGCCTGATCACGGTCAAGGATATCGAAAAGGCTCAGGCCTATCCCGATGCCTGCAAGGATTCTCAGGGACGCCTGCGCGTGGCGGCGGCCACGGGGGTGGGAGATTCCGGCTATGAGCGCGCCGGAGCGCTGCTCGATGCCGGCGTGGACGTTATCGTGGTGGACACCGCCCATGGCCATTCCCATGGGGTGCTGGAACAGATCCGGCGGATCAAGCATCTGAGCAACGAAGCCCAGATCATCGGCGGCAATATTGCCACCGGTGAAGCGGCCTCGGCCCTGATCGATGCGGGGGCGGATGCCCTCAAGGTCGGCATCGGGCCCGGTTCGATCTGCACCACACGCGTTGTGGCCGGTGTGGGCGTGCCGCAGCTGACCGCCATCGAAAGCGTGGCCAGGGTTGCTAATGGACAGGGGGTGCCGGTGATTGCCGATGGCGGCATCAAGTATTCCGGCGATCTCGCCAAGGCCATTGCAGCGGGCGCGGACTGCGCGATGATCGGCTCTCTGCTGGCCGGGACCGATGAAGCGCCGGGCGAGGTGTTCCTCTATGAGGGGCGCACTTACAAATCCTATCGCGGCATGGGCTCGCTGGGTGCCATGGCGCGCGGCTCGGCGGATCGCTACTTTCAGGCCGAGGTGTCGGACACCCTGAAGCTGGTGCCCGAAGGCATCGAAGGGCAGGTCGCCTATAAGGGTTCGGCCATGACGATCCTGCATCAGCTGGTGGGCGGTCTGCGGGCTTCCATGGGCTATACCGGCAATGGTACGATCGCCGAGATGCAGAAGAACTGCCGCTTCCTGCGCCTGACCAATGCCGGGCTTCGCGAAAGCCATGTACACGATGTGGCTATCACCCGCGAAGCACCCAATTATCGCCAGAACGCCTGATCGCAGCATGACTCCCTCCGCGCGGGTTGCCGCAGCACTCGAGATTTTGGACGACATCGCACGCGCGGATTCCCCTGCCGATGCCATCATCGCCAACTGGAACCGCACCCATCGTTTTGCCGGCTCCAAGGATAAGCGCGCCATTCGCGAACTGGTCTATCGCGATCTGCGCCAAGGTGCCCGCTATCGCTGGCTCAGCCGTCTGGTCGGCGCTGATCCGGGCTCGCCGCGCGCACGGATGATTCTCGCCAGCGAGCAGGAAGGTGCCGGGACGGCGGTGGCGCGGTTTGACGGCAGCCAGTATGGGCCGGAGACCCTGACCGAGGTCGAAACGGCACAGGTGGCAAAGCTCCACGAGGTGAGCATCGGCAAACCGCCGGACTGGGTGACCTGCGACTGCCCGGAGGACCTCTACGGCCTGCTGGCATCTCAGTGGCCCCAGAGCGTTGTCGAGGAAGTTCAGGCGCTCAACGCGCGGGCCCCTGTCGATCTGCGGGTCAACACCATGCGGGTGAATGTGGAGGAAGCCCGCGCCGCGCTGGCCGAGGCCGAATACGAGGTTGTGCCCACGTCTTTCAGCCCGATCGGGCTGCGCGGATCGGAACACACGAATTTCTCCGCCCTGACGCCCTTCCGCAAGGGCCTGATCGACCCTCAGGATGAATCCAGCCAGCTGGTCTCCCTGCTGGTGGATGCCAGGCCGGAGATGAAGGTGATCGATCTCTGCGCCGGGGCGGGAGGCAAGTCGCTGGCCCTCTCGGCGATGATGGAGAACAAGGGCGAGATCGTCTCCTGCGACACGCTGATGTCGCGCCTGTCACGTATGGAGACCCGGCGCGCGCGGCTGGGGACGGAGAATATCCGTGTTCAGGCGGTCGAGGAGGGCGAGATTCCCGAGGGACTGGAAGGCTGGGCCGACCGGGTGCTGGTGGATGCGCCGTGTACCGGCAGCGGCACCTGGCGGCGGAGCCCGGAACTGCGCTGGCGCACAAGGCCGGAGGATATCGAGACCTATGCCGCGACCCAGCGTGCGCTGCTGGACACGGCGGCGCAGATGGTGCGCCCGGGCGGACGGCTGATCTATGCGTTGTGCTCGATCTTCAACGGCGAGGGACGGGACGTCGCCCGCGCCTTCGAGGAAAGCCATGCGGACTTCACCCGCGTGCCGGTGGCTGACGCACTGGGCAGTGAACTGGCCAATCGTCTGAACGCCTATCTGGAACTGGTGCTGACCCCGCACCGGCATCGCACGGATGGCATGTATGCGGCGATCTTTGCGCGCGCGGCCTGAACCGAGAGGCGGCTAGGCAGCGGGCGGCGGTATGGCGCCGGACTGCACCGCGAGCAACTGCCACGTACCGTTCTCGCGAACCCACACCGCCAGAATGCGATTGTCGAGATGGCGCATATTGCCGCGGATCTGCACATCGGCGACCATGTGATAGAAGCTCAGCGCCACATCGCCCTGGATTTTCACCGTGTGATCATCCCGTTTGAGGGCCTTGTAGACAAAATCCCCGTTGCCCACCCCGTCGAGATAGACCTGCCTGGTGTCCATGCCGCCGGTGGAATGAGCATAGGTCAGGGCATCGTGGAGCAGCTCGGCCAGGGTCGTCGTGTCGGCCCCCAGCATGGCGGCCTGACGGCGGTCTTCAAGCTCACGGATCTCGTCTTCGGTGCTCATGATCGTGTTCCTCTGCGGGGGTCTGTGGACAGCTTAGACCGGTGGTGTGAATTTGGTCGAGAGCGGTGATGCACGCGGCCCGGGAATCGGCTATCAAACCCTATGATCACCACCTTTCCCGTCTCCGAAAAAATCCTTATCATCGACTTCGGCTCGCAGGTGACCCAGCTGATCGCGCGGCGCATTCGCGAAGCCGGAGTCTACAGCGAAATTCACCCCTGTTTCCGAATCGATCAGGCCTTTCTTGACGACTTCGGCCCGAAAGCCATCGTCCTGTCGGGCGGTCCGGCCAGCGTGACAGCCGAGGGTGCGCCGACCGTTGATCCGGGAGTCTTTGCGCTGGGCGTGCCGGTGCTGGGGATTTGCTACGGCCAGCAGCTGATGTGTCACATGCTCGGCGGCAAGGTGGAGGATTCCGATCATCAGGAATTCGGCCGCGCCGAACTGGATATCACCGATGACTGCCCGCTGTTTGCCGGCTGCTGGACACCGGGAGACAGCCCCCAGATCTGGATGTCCCATGGAGACCGGGTCACGGCTCTGCCGGACGGCTTCCGGGTGGTGGCGACCAGCGGCGGCGCGCCTTTTGCCGCCACCTGTTATGAGTCCCGCAACTTCTATGGCGTGCAATTCCACCCCGAAGTGGTTCACACGCTCGATGGTTCGAAACTGCTGTTCAACTTCGTCCGCAACGTGGCGGGCTGCAGCGGTGAGTGGACCATGGCGGCCTACAAGGCGGCCGAGATCGAGAAAATCCGCGAACAGGTCGGCGACAGCCGAGTGATCTGCGGCCTGTCCGGCGGGGTCGATTCCTCCGTCGCCGCCGTCCTGATCCACGAGGCGATCGGCGACCAGCTGACCTGTATCTTCGTCGATCACGGCCTGCTGCGCCTGAACGAAGCCGAGGAGGTGGACAAGGTCTTCCGGGAACGTTTCAACATTCCCCTCGTCGTTCGCGACGCATCGGACATGTTCCTCGATAAGCTTGAAGGTGTCGATGACCCCGAGAAAAAACGCAAGATCATCGGCAGCACCTTCATCGATGTGTTCGATGAAGAGGCAACGAAGATTGGCGGGGCGGATTTTCTAGCTCAGGGCACGCTATATCCTGATGTGATTGAAAGCGTCAGCCCGTTTGGCGGCCCGAGCGAGACCATCAAGTCCCACCATAATGTGGGGGGCCTGCCCGAGCGCATGAACATGCAACTGGTCGAACCCCTGCGCGAACTTTTCAAGGACGAGGTCCGCGATCTGGGCCGCGAGCTGGGTATTCCGGAGGAAATCGTCGGGCGGCACCCGTTCCCGGGGCCGGGGCTGGCGATCCGCATGCCCGGCGCCATGTCCGCGGGACAATCTGCGACATCCTGCGCAAGGCCGATGCCATCTATCTCGATGAAATCCGCAAGGCGGGCCTCTACGACGAGATCTGGCAGGCATTTGCCGTGCTGCTGCCGGTGCGCACGGTCGGCGTGATGGGCGATGCCCGGACGTATGAATTTGTCTGCGGGCTGCGTGCGGTGACTTCAACCGATGGCATGACGGCGGATAGTTATCCGTTCGAGCACGTTTTCGTTGCGGGTGTGGCAACGCGTATCATCAACGAAGTGCGCGGTATCAACCGGGTTGTTTATGACGTGACTTCGAAACCCCCCGGCACCATTGAGTGGGAGTAAAATAATTGATTAAGTCATTGATTAATAACGATACACTGACTTAGACAAGACTGAATAGCCCCTAGATTCTTAGACGCCTTCTTCCCTAATTTTGAGGCAAGGAGGCCATGATGGGCAAAGGTAAATTCAGCGACGATTTCAAACGCGACGCTGTGGCGCAGATCACCGAGCGGGGCTATCCGGTAGCGGAGGTTTCGAAGCGGCTGGGCGTAAGCCTGCATTCGCTCTACGCGTGGAAGAAGAAGTACTCGCAGCCTGCCGGCGGCGATGACAGGGACGCCGAGATAAGGCGGTTGAAGCGCGAACTGACCAGGGTGACCGAGGAGCGCGACATCCTAAAAAAAGCCACCGCGTATTTCGCCAGGGATGCAAAGTGAGATACGCGTTCGTTGCCGAGCATCGCCCCCTGTTTGCAGTGCGTGCGATGTGTCGCTGCCTGCGCATCCACCCCAGCGGCTTTTATGCCTGGCTCAAGAACCCGTTGAGCAAACGGGCCCGGGAAGACGCCCGTCAGACCGAGCTCATCAGGACGGCATGGAAGGACAGCGGCAAGGTGTACGGCTATCGCAAGCTACACGATGACCTGCTGGATCAGGGCGAGACGATCTGCCCGAACCGTGTCGCCCGCCTCGCGAGGCAGGCAGACATCAGGGCCCAGATCGGCTACAGGCGCCGGCCCGGCACCTATGGCGGCAGACCCTCAGTAATCGTCGACAACACGCTGGACCGGCAGTTCGACGTGGAAGAACCAGACAAGGTCTGGGTCACAGACATCACCTATATCAGGACGCTGGAGGGCTTTGCCTATCTGGCGGTCGTGATTGATCTCTACTCCCGTCGTGTCGTTGGCTGGTCGATGCAGAGCCGTCAGACGACAGACGTTGTCCTGCAGGCGTTGCTTATGGCCGTGTGGCGCAGAAAACCGAAGAACAGGGTGCTGATTCACTCGGATCAGGGCTCCCAGTTCACCAGTATGGACTGGGCATCATTCCTCAAGGCCCACAATCTGGAACACTCGATGAGCCGGCGCGGGAACTGTCATGACAACGCAGTCGCAGAGAGCTTCTTCAATCTGCTCAAGCGAGAACGGGTACGGCGCAGGACCTACAGTTCCCGGGCCGAGGCCCGGCAGGATGTGTTCGACTACATCGAGATGTTCTACAATCCTCGGCGCAAGCACACGAAGAACGGGATGCTGTCGCCCGTCGACTTCGAACGGCAGCACGAAACGATAACCGAGGGCGTCTAGAAAACTCGGGGCTATTCATGATAAGAAAATGGGGCACGTCAGAGGGGCGCCGTATCATCCGCAAACACAGGGCAAGATCGAGCGTTGGCACCAGACCCTGAAGAACCGCATCTTGCTGGACAACTACTTCTTTCCCGCCGACCTGGAAGCGCAGATTGAGCTGTTCGTCGATCACTACAACCATCAGCGATACCACGAGAGCATCCAAAACCTCACGCCTGCAGACGTCTACTTCGGGCGAGGCCAGGCCATTTTAAAACAGCGCGAAAGGATCAAACTCAAAACGATGGAGACACGGCGATTGCAATACCGCAAACACGCCGCCTAATATCTTGAACCAGATGAGCCAGATCCTCCTTTAGATCAGCCCCTTGATTGTTCCAATTTATATGACGACGGACATCGATTGGTTATATGACGGACAATCGGGATTGGACAATTTAATTTGATGGGAAAAATGGATAAAAATTCGATCGCAATTATTGGAATGGGATTTCGTTTTCCTGGCGACATTGCCGACAATTCTAGTCTATGGGCCGCACTTAAGCAAAAAAGGGATTTGGTCACTCAAGTGCCACAAGATCGTTGGGCCACCAGCGAGCTTGGGCACCCAGACCGGTCCGAACCGGGTAGAAGTATATCCTTCTCGGCAGGGGTTCTGTCCCGCATCGATGAGTTTGATGCCGAATTTTTTAGTATTTCGCCGCGAGAGGCAGCTTGGATCGACCCGCAGCAGCGATTACTCCTAGAGTTGTCGTGGGAGGCAATGGAGAACGCGGGGTTGCCACCCTCCACGCTTTCCGGCACGAATTGCGCCGTTTATGTTGGCATCTCGAGCCTGGACTACGGCACGCGTGGCATGGATGATCTTGCCTCTCTGTCATCGCATACGATGACGGGTAACGCGCTAAGCGTTGCCGCAAACCGACTTTCCTTCGTTTTTAACCTTCATGGTCCGTCGCTTGCGCTAGATACCGCTTGCTCCTCCTCCTTAGTTGCTTTGCACCATGCCTGCCGCGCGTTGCAAATCGGTGAGGCCGGCACTGCGCTTGTCGGTGGCGTCAATCTTTTGTTGCACCCATACCCCTTTATCGGGTTCACCAAGGCATCGATGCTGTCCGCCGATGGGCGCTCCAAGCCCTTCGATGCTCGTGGCGATGGGTATGTGCGTGCCGAGGGTGGCGCGGTACTAATGCTCAAGCCGCTTGAACAGGCGATGAACGATGGCGACGATGTTCAGGCTGTAATTCTTGCGACGGGCGTTAATTCTGACGGTGCGCGCAAGACGGGTATCACCGTTCCCAGCAGTGACGGACAAGCCGAACTGATGAGAAACGTGCTGGCGAAAACCGATCTGTCGCACAAGGGCATCGATTTTCTCGAGGCGCACGGTACGGGCACGATGGTGGGCGACCCCATTGAAGCTGCCGCCATCGGCGCAGTGTATGGTCAAGGGCGAGAAAAACAGCTGCCCATCGGCTCGGTCAAAGGCAATCTGGGACATATGGAGGCAGCCTCCGGTATGGGGGGTCTGGTAAAAGCCGTACTGGCGCTACAACACCGAGCACTCCCCCCGCAGCTTCACTTCGAAACACCCAATCCGCACATCGACTTTGTTGGGCTCGGTCTTCATCCAGTCACTGAATATCTGCGTTTGGAAAAAAAAGCCCCTCTGGTAGCTGGCGTCAACTCTTTCGGCTTTGGCGGCGCAAACGCCCACGTCTTGCTAATGGAATACCGCCGGCAGGCTAATGAAACGGCGCTGCATTCCCCCGAGGAATTGCCGCCTCTTTTCCTCTCCGCGCGTTCTGATGCGTCGCTCCAACAATTGGCGGCTCGCTACTCGGAAAAATTGAAGAATAGCCTGCCATCGGACTATTACGACATTGCCTATGCCGCAGCCTATCGGCGTGATCATCTATCAAAACGCTTGGCACTGCATTCCAAGACGCCGGACGAAGTAGCAGAAAAACTGGCTGCTTATGCCCAAGGCGGCGCACCAGACGGCATGGTACTTGAAGAACAATTCCCTCAATCAAGCGGCGTTGCCTTTGTCTATTCTGGCAACGGTGCCCAGTGGGTCGGCATGGGCTTGCGCCTCATGGCTCAATCGCCGGAATTTGCAGACAGACTGGTTGAGCTTGATGCCCGCATGCAGCCTGTCGCCGGCTTCTCGATA
Source organism: uncultured Alphaproteobacteria bacterium (assembly GCA_943787445.1). Lineage (GTDB taxonomy): Bacteria > Pseudomonadota > Alphaproteobacteria > UBA6615 > UBA6615 > JABJAG01. Next base: position 8,678 of record CALSML010000020.1, on the reverse strand, counting down.
TTGGCCGAAATGCAGGCAACCGGGGAACTGTCCCGCCTCGACGATACGTTTGTCGCCCAGCCCTTGTTGTTCGCCATCCAAGTTGCAATCACGCAATTGCTGCAAGCGCGGGGTATCGAGGCACGGGCAGTCGCCGGCCATAGTGTGGGTGAGGTGGCTGCGGCTTGGGCCTGCGGAGCACTCGATCTCGAAGCGGCCATCCGGGTGATCATTGCCCGCAGCGGTGCCCAGCGGGAGCAGCGCGGCACCGGCCGAATGGCCGCTGTGGGTCTCTCGTTGGAAGCCATGCAGGTTGTCATGGCGGAAATGGGGGGCGCGATCAATATCGCGATCGCCGGCATCAATAGCCCGAAGAACCTGACCCTTTCAGGTAGCTCAGCCGATCTGGAACGCATCCAGTCTCATCTTGCGCCGAAGGGTGTCTTCTTCCGGCTGCTGGACCTCGACTATGCCTTCCACAGCCGCCACATGGACCCGATCCAGGAGCCGTTGCTCGCCAGCCTTGCCGGGCTGCAAGCCCGCACTGCCCCAGGCCCAGCCTTCGTATCGACAGTCACAGGCAGCGTCCTCGATGGTGATCAGCTAGTTGCAGAGTACTGGTGGCGCAATGTGCGCGAACCTGTGCAGTTCTCCGAGGCCATCTCTACACTCAACGGCCTCGGCTGTCGCAGCTTCATCGAAATCGGCCCGCATGCCATCTTGCAGGGCTATATCGGAGAATGCCTCAAATCAATTGGCACGAAGGGACGGGTGCTGCCCACCCTGCGCAAGGAGGCCGATGGTTGGAACCAAATCGTCGAGACCGCCTTGCGTGCCCACCTGCTGGCCGAAAAACCGGATCTGAATTCTTATTTTCCCCAGCCTGGACGTCATGTCCGGTTGCCTAACTACCCCTGGCAACGAGAACGACATTGGCACCCGCGCACCTCCGAAAGTCTCTTGTCAATTGAACGCCGGCGCGTACATCCGCTATTGGGCTGGAAAATTGCGGAAGCCGCAAACATTTGGGAAAACACAGTCGATCCGGTTGTCCTACCATGGCTGAACGATCACAAGGTGGGTGGCGCAATCGTCTTTCCCGGATCTGCCTATGCCGAGATGGCCCTCGCAGCCGCGCGAGAATGGCTGTCTAGTGAGCGGCTGGCGCTCGAAGAGATGGACATTGTTTCCCCCATGGTCTTCGACGGAAAACACGCGCGGACGTTGCGTTTCTATCTCAACGATCGAGACGGAAGTTTCCAGATCAAGAGCCGTCAGCGATTAAGCGATGATGAATGGACGCTCCATGCTGCTGGGCGACTTTTGCAGTTGGGTGTCGGTTCCCCTAGCGCGCGGCTTCCCCATCTGTCTTGCGAGGCTGACAAGATAGACCGTGAAACCCACTACCGCCTTGCAGCTAAGCTGGGGCTTGATTACGGCCCGACCTTTCAAGGCTTACGCGAGGCCGTCATCTCCGACAACTGTCTCGAAGCCGAACTGGAACATCCCGCCGATCTGGCTCAAGTTGACTACCTCATACATCCCGCTTTGCTCGATGTCTGTTCCCAGTCGCTGGTCAATTTTTTTCGCACTGACATCGATGCCGGGCGGGGTGTCGCCTTTTTGCCCGTCAAGACTGGTCGGCTTGAATGCCACCGTGCGGGTAAACCAAGCCGCTTCATTGCAAGGCTTACACGCCGCAGCGCACGCTCTCTCGTGGCAGATTTCGAACTGTTTGATGCTGAAGATAACCTTATGGCCAGCTTAAGCGAATGCCGATTTCGCGCCGCCTCACTCGCGCACAAGGCGCAGGAGAAACCACACCATTGGCGCATAGATGCGAGATTGCGCCCGCATCCTGCAGAAGGCCTTGCGACACAAATGCCCTCCACGCGCGAGCTCGCTAAAACCCTTCAGCCGATAATGGCTGAGCAGGTGGAACCTAGAAGCCACTGGTTTGAGGAGGGCTTGCCGCTCTTTGAAGCACTCTGTGTCTCCTTTGCATTCGAGGCCTTCTCGAAGATTGCCCGCGAGAGCGACGATGCTTTACAAGGGCTATTGACCAACCTTGACCCCTATACCCGCTGGCTAAGTAGTATTTTACAGCAGGAAGGACTACTTCTCGAGCGGGCCGGGCGCTGGCAACTGACAGATGACACAAATTTGCCGGCTGCCCAGGAAATTTGGCTTACCTTGCAGCGCGAGCACGGTGAGGCATTGCCGTCCCTTGTTTTGCTGGGCCGGGTCGGACGTCACCTGCAGCATCTCCTTCAGCATCCTTCTGAGAGAGATGCCTTCTTCGAGGCCCTTCGCACTTCGCCGTTTGCGGAAGCGCTTTATCAGGACGATCCAGCTTATGCTGGCATACGCCAGTCGATTGAGCGTCTCCTGCGCCATCTGGCAAGCGACTGGCCGGTGCAACGTCGCCTGCGCGTCCTGGAAATCGCCGATGGCCCGAGCGAAGTCCCGGGTTCATTGCTGGCTGCATTGCCCGAAGACCGTCTCGACTATGTTCTGGCCTTGCCCGCAACCGCGGCAGAACGTCAGCAGGCTCACTACGCCCACGAACGCAATCTCGTGATTGCGACGCTGGATCCCGCGAATTGGCAGTTGACTGCCGAGGCGCGCCTGCCTGACAAGTTCGATATAGTCATCCTGCAACACACCCTGCATCGGGCAATGACCCCGAGAGCCGTCCTCAACAATATGCGGCGCTGGCTCGCTGCGGATGGTTGCCTCGTCGTTGCCGAGCGTCACCCTGAGCGGAGCTTAGACTTTTTCGCGGGTCTGGCAAAAAGTTGGTGGCATGAAGCTACGGTTGACGGAGCGCCCCATTCCTCGCTGGCTAATGCAACCGCCTGGGCCGATCTCTTGCGGGATGAGGGATTTGAAGATGTGCTGGATTATTCAGAGCCAGCCGCAAAGGGGCGTTCCCTAGGTGCCTATCTTCTCTTGGCGCGCGCGCCGGCGAAGTGGGAAGCGGCCTTGCCCTTGCCAGAACCGGCTTCTTGGATACTCCTGACGGATGCGGCCTCTCTGGGGCTGGCTGGACAGCTTTCCGCGCGGATGAAAGCGTTCGGGCAACAGGTCGTAACGGCCCAAAATCTGCCGCAAAGTCTCAATAACATTGACCACGTTGTGGACTTGCGGGGGTGGTGCGATGCACCTGAAACCGCCACGACAGTGCTCGCATCCGCCCTTGCCAACGTGCAAGCGATTGCTGCGCACCCCACGAAAACACCGCGCCTTTGGTTCGTAACCCGCGGGGGTGCGCTTGCATCAAGCCTGCCGGATACGGTCGAAGCCAATCCGCAACAAGCCGCGCTCTGGGGCTTTGCTCGCGTGGTCATGAATGAATACCCGTCGCTCGCTTGTACGCTCATCGACTTGGACTGCCTTGATGGATCCGAACGCTTACAAAACGAGCTGCTCTACCCCGACGGCGCATCCGAGATCGTGCTCGCCGATACCGGCCGCTATGTAACGGTCATGGTGGAGGCCACTGGAGATCAAATCCGACCCGCAGCGCCTGGAGAACGCTTCCGTCTCGACTTTCATCGACCCGGACAGCTCCGCAATCTCGTCTGGTTGCCGCGTGAAAAAGTCGCGCTGGCCGACGATGACGTTGAAGTCGAGGTGCGAGCCGCAGGCCTCAACTTTCGAGACATCATGCACCTCATGGGGCTGTTACCGGATGAAGCATTCGAAAATGGCTTAGCCGGAGCTAACTTGGGGCTCGAATTCGCAGGTATCGTCAGCCGAGTAGGGTCACGCGTGCGGGATTTTACGCCGGGGGACAAAGTCATGGGCTTTGGCTCGGCCTGCTTCGCGAGCCATGTCGTCACCCGAGCCGATGCTGTTGCTCGGATGCCGGAAGAATGGTCGTTCGTATCCGCCGCCACCGTACCCACCGTGTTCTTGACGGTGTTTTACGCCCTCAAGCATCTCGCAGACCTGCAAGCTGGCGAGCGTGTGCTCATTCACGGTGGTGCCGGCGGGGTGGGCATCGCCGCTATCCAGCTCGCCAAATATATGGGGGCAGAAGTCTTCGCTACGGCCGGCAACGATGAAAAACGCGATTTTGTGCGTCTCTTGGGTGCCGATCACGTCTTCGACTCGCGCTCGCTGGCCTTTGCCGAGGACATCCTCTCGGCGACTAACGGGGAAGGCGTCGACGTTGTGCTCAATTCGCTTGCGGGCGAGGCCATACGCCGCAATCTTTCAATTCTCAAGCCCTTCGGCCGCTTCCTCGAACTGGGCAAGCGAGACTTCTTCGAAAACACGCCGGTTGGCCTAAGGCCTTTTAAGGACAATGTCAGCTACTTTGGCATCGACGCCGACCAGTTGCTGACCGGCCGACCAAAACTGGGGCAGCGCATGTTCCGCGAGGTGATGGCCCTGTTCCGCGAAGGGGTGTTGTCACCCTTGCCCTGCCAAGTTTTTCCGGCCGAGCGCGTGGTTGATGCCTTCCGCTCCATGCAGCAGGCCCGGCACATCGGCAAGGTGGTGATTTCAATTGCCGACGAACAGCCGTTAGTCCAGCCGGCGACGGCTGCAGCGCCGCTGCAACTGTCCAAGGATGCAACTTGGATCGTGACCGGCGGCCTGTCCGGCTTTGGCCTGGGTTCGGCGCGCTGGTTTGTAGAGCATGGCGTCGGGCATCTCGTCCTGGTTGGGCGTCGAGGTCTGGACACTCCGGGCGCCAGGGAAGCGGTCGAAGACTTCACGGCCAAGGGCATCCAGGTGCAGGCGCTGGCTTGCGACATTAGCGATCCTGCAGCGGTGGCGCGCATGGTCGAGCACGTGCGCAAGACCTGCCCGCCCATCAAGGGGGTGTTACACGCGGCCGCCGTCTTTGACGATGCCCTCGTGCAAAACCTCAACGCTGCTCGCATGGAAACGGTCATTGCACCCAAGCTGTTAGGCGCTTGGAACCTTCATAAAGCTACACTCGATGTGCCGCTTGAACACTTCGTTCTCTACTCTTCAATCGCCACCGCCATCGGCAATCCAGGACAAGCCAGCTATGTTGCCGCCAATGCTGGATTGGAAGGTTTGGCCAGAATGCGTCGGGACCTGGGCCTGCCCGCAGTCTGCATCGGCTGGGGGCCAATTGGCGATGTCGGCTATCTCAGCCATAACGAAGCGTTGCGCGATAGCTTGAGCCAGAGACTTGGCAAACCACCGATGATTGCGCTGGAGGCGTTGAACGAGCTCGACCATCTGTTGCCTCAAGAACACTCGCTGACGGTTGCCAATTTCGACTGGAACACACTTGCTCGACACCTGCCCTCCTTCGATCACGAACGATTTTCAGTTCTCAACCGCAGTATCGAAAATACCGGCGTTCTGGAAAGCGGATCTGATTTTCAAACTCTTATTGCTGGTAAATCATCAGAAGAGGTCACCGTCTTAGTCCAGAAATTGGTAATCAGAGAGGTTGCGCAGGTGCTTTCCATCGGCGCCGACCGCTTAGATCCTGCACGTAGCCTTCATGATTTTGGTCTCGACTCACTCATGGCAGTCGAGCTGGCAATGGGCCTGGAACAACGCTTTGGCATCCAGTTACCGGTAATGATGCTGAGCGAAGCGCCCACAGCGGAAAAGGTCACTCAGCATATCGTTGAAAGACTGTGTAGTGGCGCCGACCAAGTTGATGCAACCGCTGACGCGGGCGGTGACCTCGTTCAACGCATTTTCCAACAGCACGGTGAAAGTCTTGAAGTAGAAGACATTCAGCAGATCATCGCAGGTGTGCAAAGGCTACAGGATCAAGGCGGAGGGCTAATCGAGTGACCGGCTCATCTCTCGACCCAGAGGCCAAAAAGCGACTGGTCGAGCGTTTCTTCGGCAGGGCAGGGGTTGCTGGCGGCGTCAGTAACGCATCGCCGACGTCCCGTCCGATGCATCGAGCGAACGTGGCGGAAGCATTCACCCGCTTCGACCGCCACCCAGGTTACCAAGAAATGCTCGTACCCAAGGCGGCAGCGGAACGTTTGAGGGTCCGTAATCCCTTCTTTATAGCGCACGACGGCGTAGCCGGCGCCGTCACGCGCATCGAAGGTCGGGAGTACTTCAACTTCTCCAGCTACAACTACCTTGGATTGGTAGGTCATCCTGCCATTAACAAGGCGGCAAAAGATGCTATCGATCGTTACGGTACCTCTGCTTCCGCCAGTCGTGTGGTGTCTGGGGAACGGCCAATCCATCGTGAACTTGAAGAAGCCCTCGCCGATAACTATGGGGTTGAAGACTGTGCCGTTTTCGTGAGTGGTCACGCCACCAATGTAACGACCATCGGTTACCTGTTTGGTCCCAAAGACCTCGTCATCCATGACGCGTTCATTCACAACAGCACGCTTGAGGGTGCCAAGCTCTCGGGAAGCGCACGACGCAGCTTTCCGCACAACGATTTCGACGCGCTCGATACGATCCTTGCGGAAATCCGCAGCCAGTTCGAACGGGTGCTCATCGTGGTCGAAGGCCACTATAGCATGGATGGTGACATCCCCGATCTGCCCAGGCTAATCGACATCAAGCGCCGGCATGGTTGTTTTTTGATGGTGGACGAAGCGCATTCCCTCGGTATTCTGGGGGCAACGGGCAGGGGTATTCACGAGCATTTTGATGTGGCAGGCAAGGATGTCGACATCTGGATGGGAACGCTTTCCAAGACGTTGGCTGGTTGCGGCGGCTACATCGCCGGCGAACGGGCGCTGGTCGAGAATCTCAAATACGCCGCGCCGGGATTCGTTTACAGCGTCGGCATCGCACCACCTTTGGCGGCTGCATCGCTTGCTGCGCTCAGGATAATGCTCAACGAACCCGAGCGAGTTACCCGTTTGCAGGAAAACGGCCGATTGTTCCTCAAGCTGGTGAGAGAAATTGGGCTCGATGCCGGCAATTCGCAGGGCATCGCCATCGTGCCTGCAATTACCGGCAATTCGCTCAAGGCAGTCAAGCTGTCCAACCGGCTTTTTGACAGCGCCATCAACGTCCAGCCGATTATTTATCCGGCAGTGGAAGAAAGGGGGGCACGGTTGAGGTTTTTCCTGAGTGCACAGCACAAAGAGAATCAGCTAAAACGAACTGTCGAAATACTTGAACAGTGCAAATAATACGATATTTTTCCCTGCTGAAGGTAGCCGTTATTAGGGGAATATGGGAATAAATGAAAAAATATAAACTTTTTTGGATCACCGTTGTTCTACCAACGCTGGCGGCCATTTTGTACTTCGGCTTTATCGCGGCCGACGTTTACATCAGCGAATCCCGCTTCGTCGTTCGTAGTCCTGAGCGAAATGTGGCGTCCCCGCTGGGCGGGCTGTTAGAAAGTACGGGCTTTACCCGTTCTCAGGACGACAGCTACACCGTTCTGGAATTCATGCTCTCGCGCGATGCCTTACGCGTGTTGGATGAAAAACTCAACTTGCGCGAGCGCGTTCAACAAAGGGGATGTTTTTAGCCGTTTCCCCAGCCTCGACGGGGACGACAGCTTCGAAAACATGCACCGCCATTACCGGAAAATAGTCGTCGCACAACTCGACCCGGTTTCCTCCATCTCCACGACAACTGTGCGCGCCTTCAGCGCCGAAGAGGCGCAACAAATCAACCAGCACCTGCTCGAAATGAGCGAAGCGCTCGTCAACCGGCTAAACGAACGCGGTCGTCGAGATATGATTCGCTTCGCCATCAATGAAGTGGCCGAGTCCGAAAAGAAAGCCAAGCTTGCGGGGCTGACGCTAGCCCGCTACCGCAACGAAAAAGGCGTGATTGACCCCGAAAATCAATCCGTCATACCAATGCAACAGATTGCCAAACTGCAAGACGATTTGATTTCGACCAAGTTGCTGCTGGCGCAGCTGCAACTTCTGGCCAAAGAGAACCCGCAAATCCTGACGCTGAAAAAACGTATTCAGATGCTCGAAATCGAAATCAAACTCGAATCCGAGCGCGTGGCCGGCGGCGGCAGGTCGCTCGCTAGCAAGGCGGCCGAATTCCAGCGTCTTGTGCTTGAAAAAGAATTCGCCGACAGGCTACTCGCCAGCGCTCTCGCCTCGCTGGAACAGGCGCGTAACGAAGCCCAGCGCCAACAGCTCTATCTTGAGCGCATCGCCGAGCCTAATCTGCCGGATGCGGCCATGGAACCCCGACGCATTCGCAATGTGTTGATCATCCTGGTGCTCAGCCTGATTGTTTGGGGGGTGCTGTCGATGGTCGTTTCTGGCGTTCGCGAGCATATGGATTAATCACCTCACCCATCATGGAATCAGGCTTGATGAGATCATTGGCGATACAGTGGCGCGTAATCCACGCGCTGGTTATGCGCGAAGTCATCACACGCTACGGGCGGGAAGGTTTGGGGGTGTTGTGGTTTTTTCTCGAGCCGCTATTATTCACCGGCGTAGTCACACTACTGTGGTATTTTTTGAAATTACACAGCGTCACCGCTTTTCCGATCATCGCTTTTGCCTTCACCGGATTTTCCGTCGCGCAGCTCTGGCGCAATGGCGCAAACCGCGCCGCACGGCTCTAGAGCCAAACCTGGGGCTGATCACGCACCGCAATGTCATGTTGCTCGATGTCTTCATGGCGCGCATATTCCTCGAGTGGGCGGGGGCTACCGGCGCGTTTCTTCTGCTCGCCGTGGGCCTGACGGTTGCAGGCGCCATTGCCCTTCCAGAAGATGTGGGCGATAT
>CALSML010000019.1 GCA_943787445.1 uncultured Alphaproteobacteria bacterium | reverse complement strand
TGAATCCTGACCGCTGGTGTTGTCTAGACGTGGAAGGATTCGCCGCCAGCCACATGTGCCCTTGGCGTTCGGGGTTCTCGAACACAAACCCGGATTCGAATTTGCCTTCGCGGTAATCCATGGTGGCTCCAATGAGGAACATGGTGGCCGCCGGGTCCACAAAGACACGCACCGCCCTTGTCTTCGATCACTTCTTCGAATTGCTTGGCTTCCTTGGCGTATTCCACGACATAAGACAGCCCGGAACAGCCGCGCGTGGACAGGGCCCACCCGGACGCCGGAAGCCCCCTCGTCTGCCTTTTCCACCAGGGTTCGCACCCTGTCTGCGGCAGCATCTGTCAGATTGATGATCGGTTCAGCCATAAATCACTCCTCAACGGATCATATAGGTCATTCGAAGTCGAGTGCCAGCTTGGCATCGTTGGACATGCGGTCGGGCGTCCATGGTGGATCCCAGATCAGGTTCACTTCGACCTCACCCCACACCCTCGACCGCCGCAACCGCATTGGCAACCCAGACCGGAATTTCACCGGCCACAGGACAGGCCGGTGCCGTCAAAGACATATCGACCCGAACGGAACCAACCGAATGAATTTCGACTTCGTAAAATCAGCCCCAGATCGTAGATGTTCACGGGAATTTCGGGATCGTGCACGGTCTTGAGCGCCGCAATGACAGCGTCCTCGCTTGCCACAGATACACCTTCCGGCAGCGGCTCACCGGCGCGCGCAGTGATTTCCTCACCCGGCACTCTTGCGAACATCTGAAACGGATCGCCCATTCCCTGATCAAATGACATAGCGGCGTGTGTCCCTATTCCGTCGAGATTTCATTCTCGCCCTTCAACGCGGCCACCATGGTGTGCCAGGGCAAGGTTGCGCATTTCACGCGGGTCGGGAACTCGCGGACACCCGAGAGAACACTCAGTTTCTCCATATCCTCGGCCAAAGCCGTCTCGTCACCATCACCCGTGCACATGTCGTGAAAGGCCTGAAACATGGCTTGCGCGTCGTCGGCAACTGCGGCCCTTCACGAGGTCTGTCATCATCGAAGCCGAGGCCATGCAAATCGCACAGCCTTTGCCCAGAAAGGATGCGTCCACGACGTTTCGATCATCGTCGAGTTGCAGATAAATCACCAAGCTGATCGCCGCAAAGCGGGTTGTTGCCCCGGGCTTCGTTGGTGGCTCCATCATGTTCGTGGAAGTTCCGCGGGTTCTTCCCGTGGTCGAGAATGACTTCCTGATAAAGTTCCCGTAGATCGTCACTCATCAGCCAAACATCTCCTGCACTTCACCAAGGGCACGCACCAGCGCATCAATATCGGCACGATTGTTGTACAGCCCAATCGACGGCCCGCACTGTTGCCGGGACATCCATACGCTCCATCAGGGGGCTGGGCACAATGATGCCCGGCGCGAACCGCCACCCCGGCACGATCAATGATCGTCGCAATGTCATGGGGATGGGCGTAATCGAGCACGAAGGACACGACGCTCGCCTTTGCCCGGCGCGGTTCCGATAATCCGCAATCCTTCCATACTGGCCAGCTGCTGGGTAACATAGTTCAGCAGATCGGCCTCATGGGCACCGATGGCATCCAGCCCCAGATTGTTCACATATTCGATGGCCGCGCCCAGCCCGATGGCCTGCGCGATGGCGGGCGTTCCGGCCTCGAACTTGTGGGGCAGCTTCGCCCAGGTTGATTCCTCGAAAGTGACAGAGGAAATCATGTCCACCCCCCCGCCCATGAATGGCGGCATCTCGTCGAGCAGTTCCTCGCGGCCATAGAAGCACACCGGATGCCGCTGGGGCCATAAAGCTTGTGGCCGGAGAAAATATAGAAATCACAGCCGAGCGCCTGCCACATCAACCGGAATATGGCTCACTGACTGACAGCCATCGATCAGGACCTTTGCGCCAGCCGCATGGGCCTTGTCGATGATCTCCTTGATGGGAAGGATCGTGCCCATCACATTCGACATAATGGGCCACGGAGACCAGTTTGGTGCGCGGACTCTCAACATGTCCTCAAAAGCAGACATGATGAACTCGCCATCATCGGTAATCGGGACGACCTTCAGGACAATTCCTGTCGCATCACGCAGCATCTGCCAGGGCACGATATTGGCATGGTGTTCCAGCGCGGTGATGATGACCTCGTCACCCTCACTCAGAAAATTTCGCCCGAAGCTGTGGGCCACGAGGTTGATCGATTCCGTGCCATTGCGCGTGAAGATGATCTCATGGGTGTGGACCGCCCCGATAAAGTCGCGGATGATCTCCCGGGTGCCTTCATAGCGCGCCGTCACCGCCTCGCTGATCTGATAAAGCCCACGATGCACATTGGCGTATTCGTTTTCATTAGACCCCGACTCACCGCATCGATCACCTGACGCGGTTTCTGCGCCGAGGCCGCGCTGTCGAGACAAGGCCAGCGGCTTGTCGTGCATGGTGCGCGCAAGGATCGGGAAATCGGCACGAATGGCTTCGACGTCATAGGTCATCGGATCGGACTTTGCTGTGTTGGATATCGTCATCAATCAGCCCTGCCCATCCGCATTGCCGACGTTCTGCGCCAGCCACTGACGCACATGGGTCGTGAAATCTTCGGCAACCTGTTCCAGCGGGATTTCTGCAATCGCCTCAGCCAGGAACGCCTCGATCAGCATCCGCCGGGCCTCTTCCCGCGGAATGCCGCGGCTGAGCAAATAGAACAGCGAGTCATCATCCAGTTCACCGGCCGTTGCGCCATGGCTGCACTTCACATCATCGGCATAGATTTCCAGCTCCGGACGCGCATCAATCTCCGCGCGCGGTGAAAGCAGCAGGGCTCGGCTCAACTGATGGCCGTCGGTCTGCTGTGCATCCCGCAGCACGTGAACCTTGCCCAGGAAGACACCCCGCGACTGACCATCGAGCACACCTTTGTAAACCTGGCGCGAACGACAGCCTGGCGCGGCATGTTCTACAAAGGTCGTGTTGTCGACCACCTGTTTCCCCGGAGGCGAGATAGACGCCATCAAGCCGGCAATCACCACCCGTGCCGTTCAGATAGGCGTGAATTTCGCTGCGTCCGATCGTACCGCCGCTTTGCAGCACGAAACTTTCATAGGTCGTGTCCGCCCCCATCGCGACGGCGGTCCCCGAAAGATGAACACTTGTCTCGGCCTCTTCCTGAAACACGAAATGATTCAGCTTGGCGCCATCATCGAGATGCAGTTCCGCAACGATATTGTTGAAGCTCGAGCCGCCTTCGGCCGTGACATGGGTCTCGATCAGGGTGGCGCCTGCGCCTTTTCCCATCACCACCAGATGGCGCGGCTGTACCATGAGCGGGCCGTCGCCGGGCGCGGTGATGGAAATCAGGTGCACCGGTTTGTCGAGGACGATCCCGTCACCAACGAACATCGCCAGGCCATCACGCAGAAAGGCCGTGTTCAACGCTGCCATGGGCATTTCGTTCAAGCGAATGATCCGGCCCAGATAGGGCTCCAGCCGTGCCGGGGCGGCTGCCATCAGGTCTTCCAGTCCGGAGACCAGAACATCATCGGGCAGACCATCGAGCGCGCAGAGATCGGGGCGAAGACGCCCGTTCACCACGACCACACGATAGGTGGCCAGCTCAGCCACCAGCTTGTGGGGCAGCGAGGGCAGACCGATCGCCGGAGCGCCATTGGCCAGCCGAAATGCTTCATCAGCCAATGCACTCAGGTTGGTGTAGCGCCAGTATTCGTCCACGGCGTTTTGGTAAACCTTGAGTGCCATAGGCATCCGCTCCGGCTCGCCGGAGTGCATCGATCCAGTCCACTCCAGATCCGACCAGATTGGAGGCGCCCTCGAGCGCCTGATCCAGATAGGGCTGCGTATGTCCGCTTCCGTCCGGCATCAGGCCGCATCCTCAAGGAATTCGGCATAGCCGTTTTTTTCCAGCTCGTGCGCCAGCTCCTTGCCGCCGGATTTCACGATCCGGCCCTTGGCGAGCACATGCACATGGTCCGGCACGATGTATTCCAGCAGTCGCTGATAATGGGTGATGACCAGTAACCGCGATCCGGTCGCGCAGCGCATTCACGCCATCGGCGACAACCTTCAGTGCATCGATGTCGAGACCGGAATCCGTTTCGTCGAGGATTGCCAGCTTCGGTTCCAGCATCGCCATCTGCAGGATCTCCATTCGCTTCTTCTCGCCGCCGGAAAATCCGGTATTGACCGCGCGTTTCAGCATGTCGTCCGAACGTTCAGCTCGTCCGCCTTTTCCGATATATTTGAGGAAATCCATTGCATCAAGCTGCGCTCTCCGCGATGCTCGCGGACCGCATTCACGGCCGTCCGAAGAAAGTTCATGCTTGTGACACCGGGATTTCAACCGGATACTGGAAGGCCAGGAAGACGCCTTCGCGGGCGCGCTCTTCCGGAGCCATGTCGAGCAGGTCCTTGCCGTCGATAAATACCTGCCTTCGGTGGCGTCATAGCCGTCGCGTCCGGCGAGCACGTAGGACAGCGTGCTTTTGCCGCGACCGTTGGGCCCCATGATCGCATGCACCTCGCCGCGCGCCGATCGTGAGAGTTCGAGGCCCTTGAGGATCGCTTGTCTTCAACGATGCGTGGCAGAGTTTTGATTTCAAGCAATGCCATGTTGTCCTCAATTAGGCGGCTTTCCGGTCTCTAAGCCGACGCTGCCTTCGAGGCTGACGCCGAGCAGTTTCTGCGCTTCGACCGCGAACTCCATCGGGCAGTTCCTTGAACACTTCCTTGCAGAAGCCGTTGACGATCATGTTGACCGCGTCCTGCGTTTCAAGCCGCGCTGGTTGCAGTAGAAAATCTGGTCTTCGCCGATCTTGGATGGTGGTCGCTTCGTGTTCGACCTGGCCGCGGTGTTCTTACCTCGATGTAGGGGAAGGTGTGCGCTCCGCACTGGTCGCCGATCAGCAGTGAGTCGCACTGGGAGAAGTTTCGCGCGTTCTCGGCCTTTCGAATCCTTGACCAGGCCGCGGTAGCTGTTCTGTCCGCGTGCCGGCGGAAATGCCCTTTGAGATAATCGTGCTGCGGGTGTTCCTGCCGATATGAATCATCTTCGTTCCGGTGTCGGCCTGCTGCATCAGTTGTTGGTGAGCGCGACGGAGTAGAATTCGCCCACCGATTGTCGCCTTTCAGGATGCAGCTCGGATATTTCCAGGTGATCGCCGAGCCGGTTTCGACCTGGGTCCAGGAGATCTTGGAATTCCGCCCGCGCAATGCCGCGCTTGGTGACGAAATTGTAGATCCCGCCCTTGCCGTCTTCATCGCCGGGATACCAGTTCTGCACGGTGGAATATTTGATCTCCGCATCCATCAGCGACCAGCTCCACGACGGCGGCGTGCAGCTGATTCTCATCGCGCATCGGAGCCGTGCAGCCTTCAAGATAGCTGACGTAGAGCCTTCGTCGGCGACGATCAGAGGTGCGCTCAAACTGGCCGGTATTGGCGGCATTGATGCGGAAATAGGTGGAAAGCTCCATTGGGCAGCGCACGCCTTTCGGGGATGTAGCAAAACGAGCCGTCGGTGAAAACGGCTGAATTGAGCGCGGCATAATAATTGTCGGTGTGAGGGCACGACACTGCCGAGATACTTTCGGACCAGCTCCGGGTGTTCCTGCACCGCCTCGGAGAACGAACAGAAGATGACCCCTTTCTTCCGCAGCTTGGCCTTGAAGGTCGTGGCCACCGAAACGCTGTCGAAAACCGCGTCGACCGCGCACGCCCGCAGGCCAGACTGCCGCTCATGCAGGGGAATGCCGAGCTTTCTCGTAGGTTTCGAGCAGCTTGGGATCGACCTCGTCGAGACTCTTGGGCCCGTCGGTCTTCTGATTTGGGCGCGCGAGTAATAGCAGATCGCCTGGAAATCGATGGGGGGATATTTGACGTGCGGCCAGGTCGGTTCCGGCATTTCCTTCCAGCCGTTGCGATAGGCCTTGATGCCGGCAATCTAGTCAGCCATTCCGGCTCTTCCTTCTTCGCCGAAATGAAGCGGATGGTTTCCTCGCTCAAGCCCGGGGGGCGTGGAGTCGGACTCGATGTCCGTGACGAAGCCGTATTTGTACTGCTCGCCAATTGTCCGTACTTGCTCGAGAGCTTCTGCGTCCGCTGCCATAACGTCCTTCCAGCTTCGCCTATTCCGCGGCACGGGCAGAATTGCCCGACCGGTGGTTTACAATTGCTTCTGTGATCATGTCTGCCGCGGCATCCACTTCCGCCCGCGTTGTGAAACGCCCGAACCCGATCCGCACAGACGAACCCGCTGCTGCGTCATCGAGACCCAGAGCTTTCAACACGTAAGATGGTTCGACCGATGCCGATGTACAGGCCGATCCGGTCGAAATCGCCAGTTCCGGTAGCTCCGCCATCAAGGCCTCCGCATCGACGCCTGCAAACCCGACATTCAGATTTCCCGGCACCCGTTGATTCAGGCTGCCATTCACGGTGATCTCACCCAGATTGTCGCGCAGGCGGGTGATCATCGCCTCCCGCAAAGACACGAGGCGTTGCCCTTCCCGGGCCAGTTCGCCCTGCGCGATGGAGGCTGCTTCCCCCAACGCCACCGTCAGCGGCACCGGCAGAGTTCCCGAACGAAACCCCCGTTCCTGCCCGCCACCACTGAACGCGGCGAGCAGTCGGGCGCGTGGGCGCCGGCGTACATACAATGTGCCAATCCCCTTCGGGGCATACATCTTGTGGCCCGAGATACTTAAAAGATCGATCGCCATCGCATTGACATCCATGTCGATCTTACCGGCCGCCTGCGCCGCATCAGTGTGCAGCAAAACGCCCTTGCCACGACAGATTGCCCCGATGTCAGCCAGCGGCTGAATGATCCCGATCTCGTTGTTCACAGCCATCACCGGACACCAGAATAGTGTCTTCGCGGATGGCATCGGCAATGGCCTCCGGATCGACGAACCCGTCTGAATCAACCTCCAGAACGGTGACCTCCGCTCCCTCTTCAGTCATCGCTGCACAGGATTCCAGAACACATTTGTGCTCGGTTGCCACCGTGATGATGTGTTTGCCGCGCCCGTGACGCAGCGCGAACCGGGCCGCCCCCTTGATCGCCAGATTGTTGGATTCCGTCGCACCGGACGTGAAGACGATCTCGCGGGCCTCGGCACCGATCAGGGCTGCGACCTGCTCCCGCGCCCCTTCAACAGCTGCAGCAGCCTGCCGTCCCCAGACATGCTGCTCGGAATGGGCATTGCCGAAGGTCTCGCTGAACCAGGGCATCATCACGTCGAGCACCCGCGGGTCGACCGGGGTGGTCGCCTGATGATCCAGATATATGGCTGTCGGCGCCGCGCTCATGCCACGGACCTCCGCGCTTCGGGTTCGCTCTGCCGACGGCGGGCCATCTCCGCCCAGACATCCACAAATCGGTCGATCTCGGCCGGCGTTGTCGTCCGGCCAAGAGAGACACGAATGGCACATTTGGCACTGTCTGAATCCTGTCCCATGGCCTGCAGCACATGGCTCGGCGTGACCTTTCCACTAGAACAGGCTGATCCGGCGCTGACCGCGACTCCCGCCAGATCGAGCGTCATCACCTGCATCTCACCGGTCACGCCGGACAGGCCGATGCAACTGGTATTGGCCAGCCGTGCCACATCGCCACCATGGATCACCGCATCCGGTGCAATATCGAACAGCCGCTGCTCCATGGCGTCGCGCAGAGAGGCGATGTCGCCATTGGCACGCCCGGTATCCAGGGCCGCGATCGCAGCTGCGCCAAACCCGGCGATACCGGGCACATTCTCGGTACCCGCGCGGCGTCGACGTTCCTGACCACCGCCGCGTAGAAGCGGCTCGGGATCAAGCCCGGCGCGCAGGATCAGGGCCCCCACACCCTGCGGTCCGCCAAGCTTGTGGGCGGACAGGGTGAGCATGTCCACGCCCAGCGCGTCCATATCCACCGGTAACTTCCCGGCGGCCTGAATGGCATCACAATGGACCAGCGCACCATATTCATGCGCCAGTGCCGCGACCTCTGAAACCGGCTGTATGACCCCGGTTTCATTGTTCGCAAACATGACCGAAACGAGAGTTTGCGGCTCGCTGTCCGTCAGCAGGATTTTCAGCTGATCGAGATCAACACGTCCGTTCCGGTCGACCGGAATCAAGCTCGCATCCTCCCGCGCCGACAGCACGGATTCATGCTCCACAGCCGACACCATCGTCCGGGCACCAAGACCCCGCAGGGCCAGATTGTTGGCTTCGGTACCACCAGAGGTGAAAACCACATTCCCCGCACACGTTCCCACCAGTCGGGCCACCGCTTCGCGGGCATCATCGATCGTGCGGCGCACCAGCCGACCATAACGATGCACCGAGGATGCATTTCCCGGTTGCGACAACGCAACCGACATCGCACCCACCACTTCAGGGAGGACTGGCGTCGTCGCGTTATGATCAAGATAAACATCCATCGTCAGAATACTGTCTATTCCGCCGCCATGTCGTGTACCGGAGCGCCCTGCGCACCCATGGGCCCGGCATAAATCCGGCCCGCGCACACATCGGCCAGGCTTACAGAACTGAGATATCCGTGAATCTGATGTCCCAGTTCTTCCCACAGGTCATGGGTCATGCAGCGGCTGCCTTTGCCCAGACAGCCTGCCGAAGCTCCCGGCGTGCAGCTTGTGGTGCGGATGGGCTCATCCACAGCCAGAATCACTTCCGAAATACGGATATCATCAGGCTGGTCGGTCAGGGTGTAGCCCCCGCCCGGTCCCCGCGCACTTTTGACCAAGCCCGCACGACGCATTTTCGAGAAGAGCTGCTCCAGATAGGACAGAGAAATCGACTGACGTTCGGATATTTCGGCCAGCGACACAGGTCGACCCGCGCCATTCTGGGCGAGGTCGACCATCGCCATGACGGCATAACGGCCTTTGGTACTCAGCTTCATACCTGTCTCCCGTGAAGGTTCATTTCCGCATGCCTAGACCGTGCGACCGGGGGCATCGGAGTCTTCATCTTGCGAGGTGGCATACATCTGAACCCGTTCTTCAAGTTCCCGCTCCAGTTCCTCGACCCGCAACCGCAGACTGCTGATTTCGCCCAGCATGGCCTTGATCGACTTTTTTTCCGGGTCCGGAATGTCTTCGGTCGGCGTCCCATAGGCCGAGAAGCTTTCTGCTGAGCAAGATGATGACGGCACGGGTTGCGCCGGAATCCCGACCACCGTGCAGCCCTCGGGCACATCCTTGACCACCACTGCATTGGCGCCCACACGGGCATTGCGACCGACCGTCACCGAGCCGAGCACCTGTGCGCCCGAACCCACAATCGAGCCTTCCAGCAATGTCGGATGGCGTTTGACGTCTTTCTGAGCTTCACTGTCGACCGCCGGGGCAATCCCGCCCAAGGTCACATTGTGATAGAGAGTGACATTATCGGCGATATGGGCGGTTTCACCGATCACCACACCGATCGCATGATCGATAACCAGACCCCGTCCAATCGTCGCAGCCGGGTGAATATCTACACCGGTCAGAAAACGCCCGAAATTGCCGACAAATCGTGCCAGAACCACCAGCCGATTGCGCCAAAGCCAGTGTGACAGCCGGAACCAGACCACCGCATGGAAACCCGGATAGCTGGTTGCCACCATCAATCTGGAACTTGCCGCCGGGTCTCTTTCGAGATAAGCGTCCAGATCATCAAAGAGATGCTTGAAGACCATGTCGACCTTTATGATATAGAGCGCACCACAACACTCTTCTCGCCCAGAAAAACGCCGCATGCGTGTTTCCAAGTGAGATATAAGATGTCCGAGTAATTCGGTCAAGTATTCGCAACGCCGTCCGGCGGAATGGAAAACGAGATGCCTGAAGTCATTATCAACGGCCCCGAAGGCCGCCTTGAGGGACGTTACTTCCCCGCCAAAGTCCCGAATTCACCAATTGCCCTTCTGTTGCATCCACATCCGCAGCATGGCGGTACGATGAACAACAAGGTCGTTTACCAGCTCTATCAGATGTTCGTGCGCCGCGGTTTTGCGACGCTGCGTTTCAATTTTCGGGGTGTCGGCCGCAGTCAGGGCAGCTTTGATCGTGGCGAGGGCGAGCTTTCCGATGCCGCGTCCGCACTCGACTGGTTGCAAAGCCAGAATCAGGACGCGCCGATGTGTTGGGTCGCGGGATTCTCCTTCGGCGCCTGGATCGGCATGCAATTGCTGATGCGCCGTCCTGAGATCACCGGTTTCGTGTCCGTTTCACCGCCGGCAAATATGTATGACTTCTCGTTCCTGGCCCCCTGCCCGGCATCGGGCCTGATCACCCATGGCGATCAGGACGACATTGTGCCGCAGGACTCGGTGACCGAACTGATCGCGAAGCTCGCCAAGCAGAAGGACGTCATCATCGACTTCCAGGTGCTCAAGGGTGCGACACATTTCTACAACGATCACCTCGAAGAACTCGAACAGACAACCACCACATATCTGGACCGCCGGATTGGTGAGATCGAGGCCGCGATCGCAGCGGAGGCGGCAGAAGAGGCTTCCTGACAGGCCGACCTTTAGCCGGCCCGGGCGTTGCCCCGCCGGCCACCGGTTTGCGGCGACAGCACGCCAGTTGTCGTGGGTCCGCTGAGCGGACGCCCCGCAAGGTGGCGGACCGCCAAATAGCCAAACGCCTGCGACTCCAGCGCATCCCCATCAATGCCGAGTGCTTCCGTCGGTCGAACGGGCACGCCCAAGGCGCCTTGCAGTTGCCCAAGCAGAAAGCTGTTCTTGCGACCGCCGCCCGTGACCAGCCATTGCCTCGGCGGGTCCGGCAACAATTCGGCCGAACGTCGGATTGCTTCCACCGTGAACATCGACAAGGTGGCCGCGCCGTCCGCAGCGGAAAGACGTGACGCCGGCTCTGTCGAAAAATCTGTCCGGTCGAGTGATTTCGGCGGCGGCGTTTCAAAATACGGATGTTCGAGCAACGCACTCAGGACTTCTCCGTCTACGGTCCCGGACGCGGCCAGAACCCCATCTTCGTCGAAGAGATGGCCGGTATGGTGTTGCAGCCAGTCATCGATCAGCGCATTTCCGGGGCCGGTATCGAATGCGAGCAAATGGTCGAATATGTCATCCCCTGCGGGATCCGCCCCGGGACCGACCCATGTCAGATTCGCGACTCCACCGATATTCAGAAAGCACAGCGGCCGATGCTCGGGCGCCAGCACGGCATGAAACAACGGTGCCAGAGGCGCGCCCTGACCGCCAGCAGCCACATCTGCAGACCGGAAATCATAGACCACATCGATCCCCAGATCGCGGGCGAGCCGATCTCCGTCGCCAATCTGAACGGTGCGGCCATGGCCGGGATCATGAAATATCGTATGGCCATGAAATCCGACCACATCGATATCTACGGCGGGCACGCCGGCTTCTTCCAACAACGCCCAGACAGCATCGGCATGCCGGTTTGTCAGTTCGTCCGAGAGTTCCGGAAATGGCCCGGTATCACCCAGCACGGCCCGCAGCGAAGCCCGAAATTCCGGATGGTAAGGCACAGACATGGCTGCGATGGCAGAGAAGTTTGTACCACCATCAGTCTGGATCAGAGCCGCATCGATGCCATCCATCGACGTCCCGCTCATCAATCCGACCGCGACCTTCTGGTCACTGCTGCCCATGGTCTGCCTCATGCTTGTTTCATGCGAAGGTATACACGCAGAGGCACCGGATGTGTTAGGTAGCGCGCACACCGAAACGCATGCCGATAGCAGACCCATGAGCACTCACAAGTCCGAATTCATCCAGACCCTCGTCGAGCGCGGATTCCTGCACCAATGCACGGATCTGGAGACCGTCGACGCCCGCGCAGTCAAAGAGGTCATCACCGCCTATGTGGGCTATGACGCGACCGCGGACAGCCTGCATATAGGCAATCTCGTTTCGATCATGATGCTGCACTGGCTGCAGCAGACCGGGCATCAACCGATTGTCCTGATGGGTGGCGGCACGACCAAAGTGGGCGATCCGTCGGGCAAGGACGAAACCCGCCAGATCCTGACCGACGAGAAAATCAACGCGAATATCAGTTCGATCCGTCAGACATTCGACAGCTTCCTCACATTCGGCGATGGGTCGCAAGACGCGATCATGGTGAACAATGCCAGTTGGCTTGATGAACTTGCCTACATTCCGCTGCTTCGCGATATCGGTCGCCATTTCACGATCAATCGGATGCTCACATTCGACTCCGTGAAGCTGCGGCTCGACCGGGAACAACCCCTCACTTTCCTCGAATTCAACTACATGATCCTGCAGGCTTATGACTTCCTGGAATTGGCCAAACGGCATGATTGTACGCTGCAGATGGGGGGCTCGGACCAGTGGGGAAATATCATCAATGGAATCGAACTTGGGCGTCGCGCCGATGAGCGCGAACTTTACGGGCTGACCACGCCGCTTATCACCACCGCGTCCGGCGCCAAGATGGGCAAGACCGCTGCAGGCGCCGTCTGGCTTCGACCGGAGCGTTACACGCCCTATGACTATTGGCAGTTCTGGCGCAACACGGAAGATGCAGACGTGGGGCGTTTCCTGAAGCTGTTCACCACCCTGCCCATGGACGAGATCGCCCGGCTGGATGCGTTGCAGGGCTCGGAAATCAACGACGCCAAGAAAGTTCTCGCGAATGCCGCCACGGCACTTCTCCATGGCGACGATGCCGCTCGGGAAGCCGCAGAGACGTCAGAGAAAACATTCGAATCCGGTGTCACCGCAGATGGTTTGCCCACCACGGATGTGCCGAAGGCCGAACTGGAGAGCGGCATCCCCCTCTTCGCGCTGCTGGCCCGCGCCGGACTGGCCGGCTCCAACGGTGAAGGACGTCGCCTCATCAAAGGCGGTGGCGCACGCGTGAACGATATCGCCATTGCCGAGGAAACCGCCGAGATATCATCGGACTCGATCAATGATGATGGAGTCATCAAATTGTCGGCGGGCAAGAAACGCCACGCTCTCATTCGCCCCGTTTGATCGGGGCTATTGTGCGTCGCCGGTCGACTCTGGTGTGAGTGGCTCCGCTGGATCGGCACCCGCATCAAATCCGGAGAGCAGTCTCCGGACAATCCCGGGGGTCAGCACGGAGAGCGGATTGACCAAAACATTTGGTGCATCAAGATCCCCGTCGACGCTGAAAGTGGCGGCAAAGATTCCCTCCGATCCTCCCGAGAG
The DNA here is from genome assembly GCA_943787445.1 of uncultured Alphaproteobacteria bacterium. Taxonomy (GTDB): domain Bacteria; phylum Pseudomonadota; class Alphaproteobacteria; order UBA6615; family UBA6615; genus JABJAG01. The sequence goes on along the minus strand of CALSML010000019.1, from coordinate 77,226 downwards.
AACGGGGCCGATCAGCGGAATATTGGCCAGCAGCGAATTCAGGGTATAGGCCGGAGCAACCTCACCGGCGAAGGCGATAACGTCGGTATCCCGATCAATACGGCCGCTGACGATAACCCCAATCTCGGCACCACGCGCCTTGGCATTTTCAATGACAACTTCCTGGCGCGTCATCTGGAACGGGATCTCGGCACGTCGGAAGGTGATGCCTTCGCCACTCAGCACATCACCAATCCCCGAGAACGATGCCAGCGCGAGCAGCTTGGCGGCAAATGGCTCTTCGGTCAGAACAAAGCCCTGCATATCCACCTGCCCCGCAATCACCTGGGCCGCGCCCGCTCCCGCAATCGTCCCGCGCACGCGTAATTCTCCCTCGCGGATCGTATCTACCCAGTCGAGTGCGCGAAGAAGACCGCCCGCATCATCTGTTTCAAAGGTCAGCCGTCGCAGATTTTCCTCGGGAGCGATCCGGACAAACACCCGACCCGCATTCGAAAGCGTCCCGCGAAGATTGACCTGTGACCAATCGGCCCCGTCATTGATGATCGTGCCATGCGCGTTGATGAACCGGGTTTCCTCTCCCAACCGAACGGATCCAATTGGCGACTGATCACTGACAACAATGCGCATCGCGGGGGTGCCACCCACTCCATCATCATTCGCGAAGATATCTTCCATCACCGGGCGCAGATCGACAGCATTGCCACCGACGGAAATGATCGGCGGGACTCCAGCCGGTAATTCCACATTCACAACAACATCGTTCTCGCCGAATTTCAGGCGTTCCAGACGCAAATTCTGTAGATCGAAACCACCATCATTCGTGAGGAAATTTACCGCACCTGCGGCATCCAGATCGTCCGCTGCGACCTGAAACTCCGAAATCGAAAAGCTGTTTTCATCCGGGACGACAAACCGAAGAAAGGCGCGTCCCGGATTCTCCGGCGCCTTGGTCCAGCCAAAGGGCTCCAGGGAAAGCGCCGCCGGCGACAGATCTATCTCGGCCGCACCTGCTCCCACATCATCCCACCCCAACGAATAGGTCAGACCAAGGCCGACAGGTCCGGTCACATAGGGAGCCGCCGCAATACCGATTTGTTCACGTGCCGCAGCATCCAGCGTGGCCCGCACTTCATACTGCGTGCGCACGTTGTTCGCTTCGGTAAAGCTTTCATTCCATGTCAGCCCGACCGGAATCCCGCCAATTTCCGCAGTACCCTCTGCCTTCAATCCGTCACGATTCACATTGAGCGCCAGGTCACCCGACGTCACCGGGAATCCGAATGCTGCGTCCTCAGCCGAAAAACGGATCAGACGCGAGGACGTTGCAACGGCGATTTCGTCCACCGTGATTTCCTCGAGCAGCGGAAACGCAAACACGGCATTGGTACGCTGTGTACCGGAGGTTCGTGCGGGATCAATGCCAAAGCCGCTGATAAATCCGAGTGGCTCACTATCGAGCACCTCCAGCGTGTCACGCACGGGCCCGGCGACAGTCATATCGATCTTGATGGTTTCACCACGTGCGGGCCCGTTCAGCCCATCAATCACAACGCGGCCGCGCTTAGCTATGACTCCCCGGAGGCTCGCCTGCTCAATATCGACAACGACCTGGCTGGAATCAATCCGCGCCACCCCAATACCCCCTGTGGCCGGTTCCATGGGGCGAAAATAGTGGACGGTCGCATCGCGGAACTGAATTTCAGCAGTAATGTCATCAAGAGATGACGCGCCCGGATCCGTTTCGGAAATCGTGGCCCGTGCATTCAGGCTCGCTGTCCCAACATGGCCATCGCGAATATTTTCGGTAACCCATTCACGGGTGTTCGGCTCAACACCCTGCGGCCAGTAAGCAGCAAGGTCGTTGATCGGCAAATCACGCAGCGCAACAGTCCAGGAGGTATCCCACGCCCCTTCGGACCGTGCGCCATCTCCGGAAACCGTGATCGTGGTCTCGCCGAGAACAAGGTCCAGCGATTCCAGCGAAATCGTTTCATCAGCCTGTTGTGCATTCAATCGCAGCGCGGCTGAATCAAATGCGATTGGCGCTTCATATCGCGGCCCCGCATCCACCGTGCCGCCAGCGGCGCGCAAATCCAGACTAGCCACCATCGCCGCGAAGTCAGGATCAATCGCAACTGTCAGCGTGCCATCCAGACGGGTATCCAGCCGCGCCAAAAATTCAAGATCGGGGGCAAACGGCACGAAGGCGGACGGCGCGATTTCACTGAACACAATTCCCAGATCAGTTCTGCGTGAGTCCGCACGATAGGCGCCGGACAGACCCAGATGAATGGCCTGTTCGCCAGCCCCTACCGTAATGGCGCCGTCAGCGCGAATCCCTTCAGCATCCCGAGACAACTGAACAGTGGCATTGGGCACCACAAAGCGCCGCCCGTTCAAACGGTCTTCCAGTTCAATGAACGCACTTCGCACAGCCACGCCAGACAAATATCCGCTGGCCATTTCTCGATTGGGTGGTCGCAGAAGCTCCTGAACCAATCCGACCGGTGCAGCACCATCACCATCAACATCATTGCTATCCCCGAAATCGACACTGACCTCCCCGGATTCGGATCGGATGATCTTCAGGCGTGGTCCAAACAACTCAAGATTCGTCGGCGCGATCAGACCACGCAGCAGGGCCCGGGCACTGAACGTGACATTCATTTCGGGAACCGTGGCGCGCACCTGACCCGCAGGGTCCAGAAACTGAAGCCCGGTCGCGCGGATATCGAGCGTGCGCTGTTCTTCGTCCCAGGTCAAAACCGTATCGTGCAGTCGAACCTGGGCGCCCTCGGCAGCAGAATCGAGCGCGCGTTCGACCAGCGGCGTGAGGAAATTGAGACTTATCGGCCCGCGGCTGAGCTGAAAGATCAGAACACCAAAAATCATCGCCAGACCGACCAGTGCGGCAGCGAAAAACAAAACTAGGACACGGGAACTTCGAACGATCAAAGCAGGACCTCTCGTAGTGTCAGCTCTGGACAAATCCGGCTGGCTTGACCCCTTCCACGCCATACATCAGTGTGCTCGAAAATCAAAATGCCACTATGAGCCAAGCACTCAAACCCAATTCTTCACATCCCCCGCGTTCCACTGACTCGGAACGCGTCGCTCGGGGTATCGAGCGCCTGCGCGAGGAAGCCGAGAAAGCCGACGGACCTGCCGCGCAACGCTGCATTGAAGATCTGTTGGAGTCCCCGCCCACCCGCGATCTGCTCTCCGGAATACTCGGCAATAGCGGATTTCTGACCCAGAGCCTGGCGCGCGAGATTGAATTTCTGCCTGTCATATTCGGGGATGGCCCTGACGCCGCGTTCAAACATGTCATCGCCGAACTGAATACCCTCGATCCCGCTTCGGCGCAGAAGGATACAGATATCGCTCTGCGTCGTGCAAAACGCCGTGTGGCCTTGCTCACGGCGCTGGGGGATCTCTCCGGTGTGTGGCCCCTCGAAACGGTCACCGCCTGCCTGAGCAGCTTCTGCGAGACCGCACTTTCCAAAGCATCGGGCAATCTGCTTCGGGCTCTTCATGACCGGGACATCCTGCGCCTCCCCGATCCCGACAGGCCCGAAACCGGCTCGGGATTCATCATTCTGGGTATGGGCAAGCTCGGAGCCTGCGAACTCAACTACTCCAGCGATGTCGACCTGATCGTTCTGTTCGACGACGAGACCACCCCGGCGGCAGACCTGGCGGAAATTCAGCAACACTTCATTCGCATGACCCGCGGGCTCGTCAAATCCATGGATGAGCGAACCGGTGAGGGCTATGTGTTTCGGACCGACCTCCGCCTGCGCCCGGATCCGGGTGCTACGCCGGTGGCGATGTCCACATTCGCCGCCGAGACCTATTACGAAAGCCTCGGTCAGAACTGGGAACGCGCGGCGATGATCAAGGCCCGCCCGGTCGCCGGCGACCTTGCCGCAGGGAATCGTTTTCTCGAAACACTGCAGCCCTTTGTCTGGCGTCGGCATCTCGACTTTGCAGCGATCGAGGATATTCAGTCGATCAAGCGCCAGATCTATGCCGACAAGGGTGGCAGCACGGTTGCCGTGGCCGGACACAACGTCAAACTCGGACGCGGGGGCATCCGCGAAGTCGAGTTCTTCGCCCAGACCCAGCAGCTCATCTGGGGAGGCCGCAACCCGGCTCTGCGCATGGCCAAGACCGAGACCGCCATCAGGGGCCTGGTGGATTCCGAACGCGTCCGGCCCGATGTCGCCCAGGACATGATCGCGGGCTATCGATTCCTGCGCACTCTCGAACATCGGCTCCAGATGATCGATGACCAGCAGACTCATTCACTGCCGGACACGGAAGAAGGCCTGCACGCCATCTCCGAGTTCATGGGCTATCCGGGAAGAGACGAGTTCGAGACCGATCTGCTCCTGCATCTGCGCAAGATCGAAAGCCACTACGCCGACCTTTTCGAGGACTCACCATCGCTGGGCGGGTCCGGTGTACTGGTTTTCACTGGCGGCGAGGACCATCCCGATACGATCAAGACTCTCACCGATATGGGGTTTGGCGATCCAGCAGGCATCTCGGCAGCGGTGCGGGGCTGGCATCACGGGCGCCATCGTGCGACCCGCAGCAATCGTGCCCGCGAAATCCTTACCGAGATCATGCCGGCCCTGCTCACCGCACTGTCCCAGACCGCCAATCCGGATACCGCGTTTCGCCGGTTCGATGACTTCATCGCTGCCCTGCCCGCTGGCGTTCAGCTTTTCTCGCTCTTTCAGGCCAATCCGGCCCTGCTGTCTCTGGTCGCCGAAATTGTCGGCGGGGCACCCCGGTTGGCCGAATGGCTGGGCCGAAACCCCCTGCTGCTCGATGGCGTGCTGCAACGGGATTTCTTCGACGAACTCCCGGATGTGAATTCCATGCAAACCGAGTTGGACGACAATCTGTCCCGCGCACGGGACATGCAGGATATTCTCGATGTCTCGCGCCGCTGGGCCAATGACGCGAAATTTCAGGTCGGCGTGCAAATCTTGCGCAACAGTTGCGATATCGACCGGGCCGATCTCGCCTTCTCAGACATTGCAGACACCGTGCTTCGGGGCCTACTCCCACGCATCGAGGAAGAATTCGCGGCCCGACATGGTCGCTGCCCGGGAGACGGTTTTGCGATACTCGCGCTCGGCAAACTCGGCGGACGCGAATTGTCCGCCACATCGGATCTGGATCTGGTTTTCCTCTACGACGCGACAGCAAGCGGAGACGACACCACCATCATGTCGGACGGATTCAAACCCCTCTCCCTGTCCCATTATTACCAGCGCTTCAGTCAGCGGCTGGTCAATGCCGTGACCTCTCTCACCGGCGAAGGCCGACTCTACGAGGTGGATATGCGGCTCCGTCCCTCGGGCAATGCCGGTCCGCTGTCGGTCAGCCTGAAGAGCTTCTCGAACTATCAGCGCGAAAGTGCCTGGACATGGGAACATCTCGCCCTCACCCGTGCCCGTGTCGTCAGCGCCTCGGATTCCTTCAAGCCGCGAATTGAGGCCGCGATCGCGGATGCCCTGACGGTCGAGCGGCCCGTCGACGATCTGCTGGTCTCGGTTTCGGATATGCGCGCCCGCATGGCTCAAGAGAACGGCACGGAGAATCCGTGGAACGTCAAACATGTCCGGGGCGGCCTGGTGGATTGCGAGTTCATCGCCCAGTATCTCCAGCTCCGTCACGCCCACACCCATCCCGAAATCCTCAACACCGGCACGGTAAGCGTTTATCGCAAACTCGCGGTCACCGGCCTACTACCCGAAGTCGCCGCCGTAGAATTGATTCCGGCGACCCGGCTGTGGCGGCGCCTGCAGGGCCTGCTGCGTCTGACGCTCGACGGCCCGCCGGATCCAGCCAGTTTCTCCCCGCCCCTCCGGCATCTGCTCGCCGAAGCCGGACAGAAGACCGATTTCGCAGCTCTGGAAGCAGACCTTCGCGCGACCGCAGAAATGGTCTACGAACATTTTCGGACCCTGATCGACCTCCCGGCAGAAGCCTGCCGGGCCGCACTCGAAACCACCCAGAACAAGGATTAAGACGATGAGCGTCACCGAAGGCGAAAAGGCACCTGATTTCTCGATGGCAACGGACGGAGATGGCACCGTCTGCCTGAAAGACCTGATGGGAAAAAACGTCGTTCTCTATTTCTATCCGAAAGATTCGACGCCGGGCTGCACCACCGAAGCCTGCGCGTTTCGCGATCTGATGCCCGACTTCTCCAAAGTGGACGCCGAAGTCATCGGTGTCTCGAAAGACAGCATCAAACGCCATGACAAATTCAAGGCCAAATACGAATTGCCGTTCCTGCTCGCCAGCGATGCCGATGGTGATGTCTGCGAACGCTATGGTGTCTGGGTGGAGAAATCCATGTACGGCAAGAAGTTCATGGGTATCGAACGGGCCACATTTCTGATTGATGGCAAGGGCAAGGTTCGCAAGGTCTGGCGCAAGGTCAAGGTCGCCGGTCATGCCGAAGCTGTTCTCGAGGCTGTTCAGGCACTTTGACGTCACCGCCAACAAATCTCGCAGACGCGGCCCGCGCCGTCCTGCTGACCTCCGATGCCGCAGCGAAGGCCCGCAAATCCCGGGACACCGCCGTCCTGTGGTCGGACGGTGCCATCACGACGATTGGCGTGGCTGCACCGCCGGACCGGCCCGGACGCCCGGCGCGGCCGGAACTGCTTGCACCTCAGGATGTACCGCGGCGCAAGATCAACCGGGGCACCGCGGGTCGCATCGCCTTGCTTCATGCCCTCTCCCATATCGAGCTCAATGCGGTCGATCTCGCCTGGGACATCATCCTGCGCTTTGCGGATGCCGATCTGCCGCGTGCTTTCTTCGATGACTGGGTGCAGGTCGCAGCCGAGGAGGCTCAGCATTTCATGCTGTTGTCGGACCGGCTCACCGAGTTCGGGGTCGCCTATGGGGATCTTCCGGCCCATGACGGGCTCTGGGACGCCGCGACCGAAACCCGCCATGATCTCGCCGCGCGACTGGCAATCGTGCCGCTCGTGCTGGAAGCCCGCGGTCTGGACGTGACCCCGATGATGATCGACAAGCTCCGCGGCGTCGATGACGATATCTCTGCCGACATTCTGGAAACGATCTATCGCGACGAAATCGGACATGTGCGGATCGGCAAGAGATGGTTTGTCTTTGAATGCGCTCGCCGCACCCAGGAACCCGAAAGCCTGTGGCGCGAGCTGGTGTCCCGACATTTTCGCGGGGAGCTGAAACCACCCTTCAACATCGATGCGCGCAATCAGGCCGAGTTCCCCGAAGGCTGGTACACCAATCTGATGGCCGGCGAATGACCGAGCCCGCATCGCCGACCACGACCACGGATCCGCGCGAACGCCAGATCGCGCTGCTGCTGCTGATCGTCATTCCGGCCCTGTTCAGCACCAACATCATTACCGCCCGTGCCGTGAACGAGTTCATTCCACCATTTGCCCTCGCCTTCTGGCGCTGGTGGCTGGCCTTTCTGCTCTTCCTTCCCGCCATCGCCCCGGACCTGATCCGGCACCGGCACCAGATCGTGGCCGAATGGCGCGACCTGCTGGTTCTGGGCGTTCTCGGCATGGGGATCTGCGGGGCCTTCGTCTATATCGGCGCCGACACGACCTCGGCCACGAATATCGGCCTGATCTATGCCTCCGCCCCGATCCTGATCGCGGCGGCGGCCATGCTGATGTATCGCGAGCCCCTTGGCCGCGCGAAGGCCGCCGGCATCCTGATCTCCCTGATCGGGGTTCTGGTGATTGTCTTTCGCGGCGATCTGAATGCCCTGCGCACCCTCTCGCTGGTACCCGGTGACCTCTGGATCGCGACCGCGGCCATCGCCTGGGCGGTCTATTCGGTCATGCTGCGATACCGGCCCAGCCGGCTGCCGGGACAGGTGCGTTTCGCAGCCACAATGCTCTTTGGCGCCATCGCCCTGCTGCCATTTCATCTGGCCGAACATGTCAGCGGAGACGTGGTGCAGATCAATATCCCGACGATTGGCGCCATCCTGATCGTCGCCATCATCCCGGGGCTGGGCGCTTATCTGGGCTATGCGCGTATCCAGCGGGCCCTCGGCGCGAGTCCCACCGCGCTGATCCTCTATCTGGCCCCGATCTACACGGCGCTGATGGCCTGGTTGCTCCTGAGCGAAAACTTGGAGCTCTACCATCTGCTCGGCGCGCTCCTGATCCTGCCGGGAATTTTCCTCTCGACACGGCGTTAGAAACGTCCCGGATCAGGCCTCGGGCGCCTCGGCCTCGCCATCGGTGGCGTCCGCCTGATCCTTGCCCAGCACTGAAGCCAGTGACGCCTCGAGAAACCGGTCCAAATCGCCATCGAGCACCGCCTGAGCGTTGCCCGTTTCGACATTGGTCCGGAGGTCCTTGACCATCTGGTAGGGATGCAGAACGTAGGAGCGAATCTGATGACCCCAGCCGATATCGGTCTTGGAATCCTGCTCGGCCTGCGCTTCGGCTTCCCGTTTCTGCATCTCGTGTTCATAGAGACGTGCACGCAGCATCGCCATGGCCTGGGCCCGGTTGCGATGCTGTGACCGGTCATTCTGACACTGCACCACGATTCCGGTTTCGATATGGGTCAGACGCACCGCACTGTCTGTCTTGTTCACATGCTGCCCGCCCGCACCGGATGCCCGATAGGTGTCGACCCGTATATCCTTGTCCTCGATCTCGATCTCGATCGCATCGTCGATCACAGGATAGACCCAGACCGAGGCAAAACTCGTATGCCGGCGTGACTGACTGTCATAGGGCGAAATGCGCACCAGCCGGTGCACCCCGGATTCGGTCTTCATCCAGCCATAAGCATTGGGGCCGACAACCTTGAACGTCGCGGATTTGATCCCGGCCTCTTCGCCCGCGCTCTCCTCGATCCATTCAATCTTGTGGTCATGACTTTCGGCCCAGCGCAGATACATCCGGGCCAGCATCTCTGCCCAGTCCTGGGATTCCGTCCCGCCCGCACCCGCATTGATTTCGATATAGCAATCATTGCCATCGACTTCTCCGGACAGCAGGCTCTCCAGCTCGAGCTTCTCGGAGCGCCGCTGCAACCCGGCAATGGTCGCCTCGGCCTCGGCCACCACTTCGGCATCGTCCTCGGCCTCACCCAGTTCGATGAGCGTCGCCGCATCATCGAGCTCCTGCTCGATCCCAAGCACCTGTTCGATGGATTTTTCGAGCCGGGTGCGGTCGCGCAACACCATCTGCGCGCGCTCCTGGTTTTCCCAGAGCCTGGGGTCCTCGGCCTCGGCGTTCAGCTCTTCAAGCCGTTTCAGCGCATTTGGCCAGTCAAAGATGCCTCCGCATCAAAGAAAGCGAAGACTGGATGGCATCGATCTGCTGGCTGACTTCCGCACGCATGGTTTTATCCGTTGTCACTGGGACGAGTGGTGTTCGAGATTTCGTGAAAATTAACGCGCTGATTGAACGGGTCAATAGACAGTTCGCAGATACTAGTAGATACCCCGACGCGGCCGCGGCACGCCGTCATCGGCAACAAAGGGGGCATTGTCGCCAATGGTCGGTAACAATCGGCCTGCCACAGCATTCGGCGGTGCCGTGCCCGGCTTGAAAGCCTCCAGAATACTGGCCCGCTCGCCCGGGAGTGCGGCGAAACCGGTTTCGGGATTGACCCGCATGAGCGCAATTTCGGACGGCACCCGGAACGGCACGACGGACTGCCCTTCCAGTGCCTGACGCATGAAGTCCTTGAAGATCGGCGCCGGGACCGACGACCCGGTTTCACGCCGGCCCAGCGAGCGCGGCTCATCGAATCCCACAAAGACACCCACCGCAAGGTCGGGGGAGAAGCCGACAAACCAGGTGTCGATGGATTTGCTCGTCGTCCCCGTTTTGCCCCCCAGCGGCAATTGCAATTCGGCAATTCGTCGTCCGGTGCCCCGTTGCACAACACCCTGGAGCATCGAAACCATCTGATAGGCAGTGCCCGGCGCAACAACCGTTTCGCGCATATCGGGAAGCTGCGGCGGGGCCTGACCAAACCAGCCACCCTGCTGGCAATCCGGGCATGCGCGGGTGTCGTGGCGAAACACGGTGGCACCGGATCGGTCCTGAATACGGTCGATCAGGGTCGGTGTGATCTTCTTACCGCCATTGACGATCATGCCATAGGCCGCGGTCAGGCGCATAAGCGTGGTCTCACCGGCACCCAGCGACATGCTGAGATGGTGGGGCAGATTGTCCACCACGCCCAGCCGCTCGGCCTGCAACGCGACACTTTCCATACCGATCGTCTGGGCCAGACGTACCGTCATCAGGTTGCGGGATTTCTCAATCCCCAGCCGCATCGGGCTCGGCCCATAGAATTTCTTGGTGTAGTTCGCAGGCTTCCATTTGCCCTGCCCGGCCCCCTGATCGATCACAAAGGGCGCATCGAGGATGCGTGTCGACGGAGTAAAACCGTTGTCGAGCCCGGCCATATAGACGATCGGCTTGAAGGCGGACCCAGGCTGTCGAAACGCCTGAGTCGCGCGGTTGAACTCACTCTGGGCAAAATCCAGACCACCGGTCATTGCCAGAACCCGACCAGTATGCGGGTCAAGCGCAACAATGGAACCGTTGATCTCGGGCACCTGCTCCAGTCGATAGGTTCCATCCGGATAGGGTTTGCCTTCGGAATCTTCGGCCTTGGGTGAAACAAACACCACATCACCGACCGCCACAACTTCGCCGACAGCCTTGACCCGTGGCCCCCGGTTTTCACCCTTGAGCCATTTGCGGGCCCATTTCAGCTCAGCCAGCGGAACCATCCCCGTGCTGCCATCCACAAAACCGATATCGGCCTGTTCCGGCGTCACGGTGATCACGGCGGCCATCGACCAGTCACCACCGCCGGGCGGGACGGCAATTTGCATCAGTTCATTCTGCCAGGCGTCCTTGCCATCAAGCTGTGCGATCGGTCCGCGCCAGCCATGACGACGGTCATAGGCGACCAGTCCTGCACGCAGGCTGGCCCGGGCAATGTCCTGCAACCGCGGATCAAGCGTCGTGCGAACCGACAGACCACCCTTGTACAGCCCGTCCTCACCCACATGCTCCACCAGCTCTCGCCGGACATCTTCGGCAAAATAGGGGGCTTCGGTCACTGATGTATGGATTTCCTGTGACACGCGTATGGGCTGCTGGCTCAGTTCAGCCGCGTTCGCGGCGGTGATCACACCGTCCTCGGCCATACGGCCCAGAACATAGTTGCGCCGCGCGACGGCCGCAGCCTGTTTGGTGACAGGATTGTAGTTGTTCGGCGCCTTGGGCAGGGCGGCCAGAAATGCCGCTTCGTCCGGAGTCAGCTGGCTCAGCGGCTTGTCGAAATAATTCAAACTGGCCGAGGCTACGCCATACGCCCCAAAGCCGAGATATATCTCGTTCAGATAGAGTTCGAGGATTTGATCCTTGGTAAAGGCCCGCTCGATCCGAAACGAGATGATGGCCTCGCGAATCTTCCGTTTGATCGAGACATCCTTGGTCAGCAGGAAATTCTGGGCCACCTGCTGGGTGATCGTGGATGCACCCTCGGGTCGGCGCCCAGTCCCCAGATTCTGGATATTCGTGACCATCGCCCGCGCAACACCCAGTGGATCAACCCCCGGATGAGAATAGAAATTCTGATCCTCGGCTGACAGAAACGCGTTCCGAACCAGTTCGGGAATGGTCGAAATGGGAACAAAAACGCGACGCTGAATCGCATATTCAGCCAACAGGCTGCCATCACCGGCATGTACCCGGGTCGTGACCGGCGGCGCATAGTCTTCCAGTTGGGAGTAATCGGGCAGATCCTGACCAAAGGTCCAGAATATCCAGATCACGCCACCCGCAGCCACAAGGCCGCAAAGCAGAAAGAAACCCGTCAGATATCCCAGAACTCGTAACATGCAGTTTCCCAATCAAACTCGCGGCGCCCAGCATACCCGAGCGTCGCAAAGCGATAACCTTCAATTATGCTGTGATTGTGGCGAGCAAATTTGGTGCCAATCGCCGGAGTTTAAAGGTTGGCGTTCTGGTTTTCTCTAAAATAGTTACCCACTGCCCGCACGATCGCCGCAGACATCTTTTCCCGATGGGCTTTTGAGAGGAGGAGTTTTTCCTCCTTCGGATTGGAGATATATCCAAGTTCCAGCAAGACCGAAGGCACATCAGGTGCCTTCAGCACGGCAAAACCCGCGGATCGCCAGGGACGGCCCAGCAGGCGCGCACGCTGCCCGATCTCCCCCACCAGCATGTCGCGGGCGAATTTGACCGACAACTCGTTGGTTTTGGCCTGGGCGAAGTCGATCAGAATATTCTGCACATCATCGCTGTAGTCCCCCAGATCCACGCCACCAATCACATCGGATTTGTTTTCCAGAGCCGCCAGTGCGGCAGCCTCCTTGTCCGATGCCCGGGTGGACAGGGTGTAGACGGAGAACCCGTTTGTGGATCGCTTGGGATGGGTGTTCGCATGCACGGACAGGAACAAATCTGCCCCGGCCGCCCGTGCAATGCGGACCCGTTCGCGCAACGGCAGGAAAATATCGCGATTACGGGTCATCACGACCTTATAGCGCCCTGTCGCACGCAGACGCTTGGCCACATCGCGTGAATACGCCAACGCGATCGTTTTCTCATAGGCTCCCGAAATTCCGATGGCCCCGGGGTCAACACCACCATGTCCGGCATCGATCACCACAACCGGTTTCGCATTTTGCGGACGGTTCAACAGCGGCGGAGGTTTCGTTACAACTTGCGGAGCAGTCCCGCCACGTGGTCGCATGGAAGTTAGAAATTCGTCCCGCGATGCCGGAACCATGTCCAGTACAAGCCGCCAGGGCTTACCGCCATCTGGACGCAGCAGAAATTGCTTAGAAATATTCGACGGCGTTTTCAGATCGAGGACAAATCGGCTCGTGCCCGGTCGAAACAACCCGTAACGCAGCTTTTCGATCAGCCCCGCACCATCACCAATTCGTTCCTCGGAAAGCACGAAATTGACCTCTGGCAGATCAATAACCACACGAAACGGGTCCGGAAGACCGAAGACCCGTGGCTCCACCTTGTCACTCAGATCCACAACGAACCGGGTCGTTCCGTCATGAACACCGATCCGAATGTCCATGACCTCCAGTCCGGTACCCTGCGCCGAACTGGCCATCAAACCGCACGAAATCGCGATCAAAACCGCAAAACAGAAGCTTCGCAGAACGGACACACAAGCCGAGAATTGTTTCAAAATCAATGACATCGCAGATTCATATATCGTCATCCTTCGATCCGCTGCAACTCACAATCGCTTCGTCCTTTTTTCGCATCCATCCATTGTCGAAGCAGCCAGTGAAAGCTATGGTGTTGACGCGAACACCCGCGATTCAACGTCGCTGCGCGTGATTTGCGACCAGCGTGCGTAGCGCTTTGGACGATTGTCCGGGCAGGCCCCCGTAGCTGGTTTCAAAAATGCGCGCAGAATTGAATAGCGGTTTGTCCAACTTCGAAGTCGCCGTGCCCTGAACAACAGGCGTACGGGTATTCGGATACAACCTGCCGTCCTGGTGCAAAACGCCCGTTCGACGGTACAGGTTCCGGTACAGACTTTGTCCAATGCGGGACCATCCATGTCTCCGTTCGCATGACATGGATCAGGATTTCCGCCGGGAAAAACACATGCCAAAGCGCATGCTTATTGACGCAACCCATCCGGAAGAAACCCGTGTTGTGGTGGCGGATGGAAACGATCTCCTCGAATACGATTACGAAACCTCAACCAAACGTCAGATCAAGAGCAATATCTATCTGGCCAAGGTGACACGTGTGGAGCCGTCCCTTCAGGCTGCATTTGTCGATTTTGGCGGCAATCGCCACGGTTTCCTCGCCTTCAATGAAATCCACCCCGACTACTATCAAATTCCGATCGAGGATCGTGAGAAGTTGCTTGCGGAATCTCATGGCTCGGATGATGACGACGAGAATGGGGCTTCAGACGAAGCAGACGCTTCGCCTGACGAAGCGGCTGCGCACAGCGACGCCGCAGACGACGCCGAACCTGCCGAAGATGGAGACGTCGCCGAAGATGGGGAGGTCACCGAAGACGGGGACACTGCCGAAGAGACTGATGGGGACGAGGATTCAGGCGACGTCGACAGTGAATCCGATGATGAAGACATTCGCGAGCTGGCCGAATCCCATCGTCGCCGTCTGCGCAAGCTGACCCGCAGCTACAAGATTCAGGAAGTCATCAAGCGACGTCAGATTCTGCTGGTGCAGGTCGTCAAGGAGGAGCGCGGCAACAAGGGCGCAGCCCTGACCACCTATCTCTCCATGCCCGGCCGTTATTGCGTGTTGATGCCCAACACATCGCGCGGTGGGGGCGTCAGCCGCAAGATCACCGACCCGAAACATCGCAAGGCGATGAAAAGCATCATGTCGGAGATGGATGTGCCCGAGGGCATGGCGGTGATCATGCGCACCGCGGGTGTCGAGCGCACCAAATCCGAGATCAAGCGCGACTACGAATATCTGCGGCGGGTGTGGGACGAAACCCGTGAATTGACGATGAACTCGTCCGCGCCGTCCCTCATCTATGAAGAGGGTGACGTCATCAAACGGGCGTTGCGCGATATCTATAGACCGGGACATCGACGAGGTCCTGATCGAAGGTGACGAAGCCTACAAGGCAGCAAAAGCCCTGATGCGCACGATGATTCCATCTCACGCGAAACGGGTACAGAAATACGAAGACCCGAGCATTCCCCTGTTCAACCGGTATCAGGTTGACCAGCAGCTTGATGAAATTCACGAACCCGTCGTGCAGCTGAAATCCGGTGGTTACCTGGTGATCAACCCGACGGAAGCATTGGTGGCCATCGATGTGAACTCGGGACGTTCCACCCGCGAGCGCAACGTCGAACAGACCGCCTATCGCACCAATCTGGAAGCGGCAGACGAAGTTGCGCGGCAATTACGTCTGCGCGATCTGGCCGGACTTGTGGTGATCGATTTCATCGACATGGATGTGTCCCGCAACAATCACGCGGTGGAGCGGCGCCTCAAAGAGGCTATGAAGACCGATCGTGCCCGCATCCAGATCGGACGTATCTCAAGCTTCGGTCTGCTGGAACTGTCGCGCCAGCGGCTTCGTTCAAGCCTGCACGAAGCACACGCTCAGATTTGCCCGGTATGTCAGGGTGCCGGATTTGTGCGATCCACGGAATCCACGGCAATGGCCATTCTCCGTGAACTGGAAGAAGAAGGTCTGCGCAAACGATCCGAAGAAGTCACCGTCAAAGCGCAAACGGATATCGCTCTCTATCTGCTGAACCAGAAACGCGATTCCCTGCGTGAGATCGAAGAACGCCACGGCATTCGCGTGCTTGTTCTCGCAGATCCGGCTTTGGCGCCCTCAGAATACGAGGTCGGACATTCCAGCGGCGACAGTGACGACGACAAGGACACGCGGAACAATCGTTCCTCCCGCGGGAATGATCGTGGCAGCGACAAGCGTGACGACGACGCCCCCAAGCGGCGGCGACGGCGCGGACGCAAACGCTCGGAAGACTCCACCGACGAATCCTCTGATAGCGGAAGCACGTCCGACGCCACTGAAGACGCGGATGCCGGCACTGATGACGGCGGTGACGAAGAGAGCGGAAAGCGCAATGGTCGTCGGCGTGGACGTCGCGGTGGTCGTCGTCGTCGGAAATCCGATGCGGATACCGAGACCCAGGACAATTCGGAAGAAACGGAAAATCCCGAAGCTTCGAACGACAGCACCGACGAGGCGTCCGAAGCCGAAACGGAAACGGGTGACAATGACGAAGACGCCCCCAAGCGTCGTCGCCGTCGCCCTCGTCGGCGTGGCCGGCGCACGAAAGACGCTGCCGAGACGGATGGTGACAACGAGGGGTCCGACGCGAGTTCTGAAACCACAGATGCAGATTCTGACGACGGCGAAGTCGATACCGATCTGGACATCCCGGAGCCGAACAGTGCCGAGATCACTTCAGACGACGTTGAAGCCACCAAGCCCGATGAAGTATCGGACGAGGATGATGCCGAAACAGAGGTAGAGGCTACAGTCGAAGACGAAACCGAGGCTGATGCCGCCGACGCAGAGCCTGAAGCTGAATCTGAGCCTGAGACGGAAACTGAACCCGTCGCAGAAAAAGAAGAAGAGGAAGAAGACAAACGACCGCGTCGGTCGGGATGGTGGAGCCGTTCGTAGAACGGCTTTGTTCTGCGTCGGACGGGATTAGCTGGTGTTGATCCGCCAGTCTTTCAGGCGTTGGACCCCCCGTATGATGTCGTCCTCACTTCCGGCGAACGAAAACCGCACATAGGCGTTGCCACGATACGGGTCAAAATCGAGACCCGGCGTGGCGGCCACCTGCGCTTCCGTCAACATGCGACGACAGAACTCAGCACTGTCATTGGTCAGTTCACCCACATCGGCATAGATGTAGAATGCGCCGTCTGCGGGCGCCAGCCGATCGAAACCCGCCTTGGGCAACTCGGCGAGCAAAATCTCCCGGTTCTTTGCATATCGCACCACGTTTTCACGCAATTCATCAAGACTGTCGAAGGCAGCCATTGCCGCGACCTGTGACAATGACGGCGGGGAAATAAACAGATTCTGTGCCAGGCACTCGATCGAGCGCAGCATGTCTGGCGGGACAATCATCCATCCCAACCGCCAGCCCGTCATCGAAAAATACTTCGAAAAACTGTTTATAATCAGCGCATTGGGGTCGAAGGATAGCGCCGTCACCGATTCATGCCCATAGGTGATCCCGTGATAAATTTCATCGGAGATCAACCGGATACCATTCTTGCGACAGTATTGTGTGAGTTCATCCATCCCTGCCCGGTCGATCATTGTTCCGGTCGGGTTGGACGGGCTCGCGACGATCAGTCCATCAATCCGGCCCTCGACCTGTCCCAGAAGCTCCGGGGTCGGCTGAAACCGGTCTTCGAGACGGGTTTCCACCACCACAGGCTCCACACCCAAAGCAGACAGGATGTTGCGATAGGCCGGATATCCTGGCGCGGCCAGTGCCACGCGATCACCCTCATCAAAAGCCGCCAGAAACGACAGCAGGAAACTCCCCGATGACCCGGTGGTGACAACCACACCCGCCGGGTCCACCTCAACATCATAGAAGTCCCGATAGTGCCGCGCGATGCGTTCACGCAGAGGGACTATCCCCATCGCGTCGGTATATCCCAGACGCTCCGAAAGAGCTGCTGCCGCCGCAGCTTCGCGGACCCGCTCTGGCGCCGGCGTACCGGGCTGACCAACTTCAAGGTGAACGATATTCGCCCCGGTCGCATCCAGTGCGTTGGCATCGCGCATGACATCCATAACGATGAAAGGGTCAATCTGGCCCCGGGACGAAATTTTAAGAGTCATCGTTCCGGACTACTCGTCAGAACTTACAGCCAGACCGAAAGACCGGGGATCCTTCACGAATTGGCAGGTCTGCACACGCGGCAACCCGCGGGGACAATAGAAACCATTGATCCGTCCCAGTTTCGGGCGCGCCTGAAGATTGTACCCCAGCGAACGCAAACGTTCCTGCTCCGCCACTGACATATCGGACTCAATGAGACTTACATCCGGGTCGCCCGCAGTATGGGCGCGGGGCCGGGCAATCGCCGCCGTCAGGTCGCCGTCACTCTTCTCGATGGTTTCGAGAGCCGTACGGGCCACAGTCGAAACAACCGGTCCCGAACCGGCAGCTGCAAAGAAGGTCAGGCCAACAATTTCATTCACCACCATCGCGACGCTCGGCACAGAAGCACGCGGATCATCACTTGTGTTGGCCAGCAGGATGCCGGTCCCCGGCGCCACGACGCCGCTGCCGAAAGGCCCATTCATGGTGAAGGAGCACGCCACGGTCCGCCCCTGATTATCGACGGCGACGATGCTCGCACCATCATGTCCATCGTCCTCACGGATCGCCACGGAAGGACGCACCGCCTGGTGCGTGTCCGGCGAGAATCCCTGCATGAGGTCCGAGCCGCTCGCGACCGATCCTGTTCGGCCCTGTTGTGCGGTTGCCTGATAGGCACGGGCCGCAGCCTCAAGGACAAGATGGTAGCGTCCGGCCGCATCGGCGTCCTCGAATCGGTCATCCGCCTGCGCGGCTTCCCAGATTCGGGCGGCGATCACACCGCCATCGGAAGGCGGGAAAACGAGAAAATTGTTGCCCACTTCGAATTTCAGGGGTTCCTGCAGGACCGGACGGTACTCCCGAAGGTCGTTGATCGTGATCTTGCCCCCCACGGAGGAGACCGATTCAACGAACAACCGCCCGATGGACCCATCATAGAAATCGCCCGGGCCTCGGCTGCGCAGATTCGAAATAATCGCACCGAGTTCCACCTGACGCAGAAACTTGCCTTCGGCAACCGCACCATTCCCGAAGATTTCACGCGCCTCCGGATCTGCCAGCATGACCGACCGGGCGGCGTCAAAATCACGGACGAAGGCGCGTGAGACGGCATGACCGTCCCGTGCAAAGCGCTCGGCAGGTTGCAGCAGGCTGGACCAGTCCAGTTCCCCATAGCGGGCATTCAGCAGAAACATCCCGCGGATATTACCGGGCAACGAAAATTGATCACCAGCCGCCGTGGGTTTGGGCAGGAAAGATAAAACCTCGGTCTTCACCTGAACCGCATCGTGCAACAGGCACACCCCACCGCCGCCCAAACTGGCTGCACCTGGCATTGTCACCGCCATGGTGAAATAGGCTGCAACCGCGGCATCGGCGGCTGTCCCGCCAGCCGACAGGACCTCACGCCCAACCAAAGCCGCGCGGGGCTCATCAGCAATCAGGCCACCAAAGAAACCTTCCACGAACCCGATATCGCCCTGCTCCGGTCCCTTGCCCCCGCAGGCAGCCAGCAGAAGGGATAGCCCGATAAGTGAAGCTCGACCTGATTGACGCCACATTTTCGTGTACCTAGTTTGAATGTCGACTTTGGAGATAGTCACGTGCACTCACTGATTCGCGTTATAGCCCTTGTTACCGCATTGGCTGTCGGATTCGTTCAACCTGCTCTCGCACAGAACCGCGGTATCGGTCTGATCCGGGATGCGGAGATTGAAAATATCATCCGTGACTACGCCACGCCAATTTTCAATGCGGCGGGTCTCGATGCGAATTCCGTCGCCATTTACATCGTCAATGATCCGAGACTGAACGCTTTCGTTGCCGGCGGCCAGCGGATGTTTGTGAACACCGGCCTGCTGATGCGCGCCGAGACCCCCGAACAGGTAATTGGGGTGATCGCTCATGAAGCCGGGCATATCGCCGGGGGACATCTCGCCCGTCTGCAGGACGAATTGCGCAATGCGGAAACCAAATCGATCATTGCGACTGTGCTGGGGCTCGCCGCAGGACTGGCCGCGGGAGATGGCCGGGTCGCGGGCGCCATTATCTCCGGCGGCTCCCAGGCCGCTTTCACGGATCTGCTGAAATACAGCCGCACTCAGGAATCCGCCGCCGATGCGGCCGCCCTGAAATATCTCGACCGCACCCAGACATCGGCACGGGGTCTGCGCGAGTTCTTTGAACTCCTGCAGCAGGAAATCCGGGTCACCGGCGGCCGCGAGCATCCCTATCTGAGCAGCCATCCACTGACCACGGATCGTATTACCGCAGTTGAATCCCATCTCGCCTTTTCGCGCTATTCCAACATCAAGACCCCGCCCGAACTGGCCCGCAAACATGCCATGGTCCGGGCCAAGCTGATTGGCTTTATGGAGCCACTCGCGACAACCCTGGAGACCTACGGCGAAACAGACGACACGATCCCGGCCCGCTATGCTCGCGCCATTGCCTATTACAGGCAATCGGACCTGATGCGCGCCGTGCCGCTGGTCGACAGCTTGATCAGTGACGCACCGGACAACCCTTATTTCCTTGAGCTCAAGGGACAGATGCTGCTCGAAAATGGCCGAGTTCAGGAGTCTCTTGCCCCCTATAGGCGCATGGCCGAACTGGCACCGGGCGAACCCCTGCTGCGTTCGGCTCTTGCAAAGGCCCAGGTCGAATCCGGCGATCCCGCCGAACTCGAGGATGCGCTGTCCAATCTGCGCGCTGCCACACGGTCAGACCCGACCCTGCTCGAAAGCTGGCGTCTTCTCACGGTGGTTTATGGCCGGCTGGGGCGGCAAGGCGAGCTCGCACTCTCCCAGGCCGAATACAATCTGCGAGGAGGAGATGCCAGAGCCGCCGAAGCTCTGGGCCGGCGCGCGCTGGACATATTGCCGGTTGGGTCCCCGGGATCGATCCGGGCACAGGATATTATCAGCGAAGCCGAACGTCGCCTGAAAAAGAAATAGGCCGCCTTTCGCAATCCTTCTCTCACCGTGTCACCTTTGCGTGACATCCCGCCCACACGGTTGAACACGCTTCGCGGCTTCCCCATCATCGCGACAATTACGAACAGACAAGTCTGCAAGGAGAAACGCCGTGCCTGATTCCCGCGGGGCCATTTTCGTCTCAGTCCTGATCGCTGCCATGGTGGCACTCGCCATCATTTTCCCGCAGACCCGGGACCAGACCGGGCCCATTGTTACCGAACTTCGCACAGCCGGTGGCGCGGACAGCTTCACCGATCAGCAGAAGGACGAGATTCGAGACACCATCCGCGCCTATCTGATCGCGAACCCGACAGTGATCGTCGAGGCCATCGAAGCCCTACAGAATCGACAGCAGCAGCATTCTCGTGGCCAGCCCTCCAGCGATGCGCTCTCCACCAATATGGATCGTCTGGTCAACTCCAGCGGTGACCCGTCGATCGGCAACCCGAACGCCACAGTAACGGTCGTCGAGTTCTTCGATTATCAGTGCCCCTACTGCAAGCGCATGGCCGAAGATCTCGCCGCGCTCAAGCAGGAAGACCCCGATCTGCGGATCGTCTTCAAGGAATTCCCGGTTCTCGGTACCGAATCTACCCTCGCGACCCGGGCGGCACTGGCCGCGGCCCGGCAGGGCAAATACCAGGAATTCCACCTCGGCATCATGGGTCTGCGCGGCGCGCCGTCCGAACGGGCGATCTTCCGACTGGCCGATCGTCTGGGACTAGATGAGGAGCGCCTGCGGCGGGACATGAACTCCCCGGAGATCGAGAACAATATCCAAGCCAATTACCGGCTGGCGCAGGAAATCGGCATCCGCGGAACCCCAGCGTTCATTGTCGGCAATCAGCTGATACCCGGTGCAATGAGCCCGGAAGCCATACGAGAGCTGATCGCCCGCCAACGCGACGGGTCATAAAAGACACAGGGGAGCGGGCTTATTCGGCATCCGGCTGCAAATCCGGGAAGGCCGAGTTGAACGCCGTTTCCGCGACACAGTTTGCATTGATTTGAAAAACTGTCGGAAAGGCTGACAAGTCGCACCCGAAACGCTCCGCATTGAAGACCTGGGGCACCAGACAGATATCCGCCATGGTCGGCGTATCGCCATGGGCGAAGCGGCCGCTGCCGCCATCTGCGAGCATGCCCTCAAGCCCGCGCATACCTTCAGCGATCCAGTGCTTGTACCAGCGCTCGTTCCGGTCCTCTTCGGGGATATCGAATTCGGCGCCCAGCACCCGCAGCACGCGGAGATTGTTGAGCGGGTGTATCTCGCAGGCAATCGCCTGGGAAATCGCCCGCACCCGGGCGCGCCCCTTCGCGTCATCGGGAATCAGCCGGGGGCCGTCGGTGCGGGTTTCATCCAGGTATTCGATCATCGCCATCGACTGGGTCAGCACCGTCCCGTCATTATCGACCAATGCGGGAACCAGACCTTGTGGATTCACTTTCAGATAGTCTTCTGAAATATGATCCTTGCGTCGCAGATGAATGAACGTGCGCTCATATTCCAGACCCTTGAGGTTGAGCGCGATCCGCATGCGAAACGCGGCTGAAGAGCGCCAGTAATCATAAAGTTTCATTGTATCTCCTCCCATGACGCAACGCTGTCGAGTTCCTCAGAGGTTGCGAATGTCGAGCCGGGGCAAGGCATCAGCCGGTTGAAACCCGAAGACCCGCCCATAGAATTCCAGCTCGGCTTCCAGCGCCCGACACACATTCTCCGCACGCCGGAAACCGTGCCCCTCACCCTCGAAAAGCACATAGGCGACGGGAATACCCTTATCGTCCAACGCCTCCACCATCGCCTCGGCCTGATTGGGCGGAACCACCTTGTCTTCATCGCCCTGCAGAAAGATCACCGGACAGTTCAAACCGTCCACGTGATTGATCGGCGAGCGGTCCAGATAACGAGATTCGGTTTCCGACAAGGGCCCGATCAACTGGTCAAGATACCGGCTCTCGAACTTGTGGGTATCGCGAGCCAAGGTCATCAGGTCGCCGATGCCATATAGGCTCGCTCCGGCCGAAAATGTGTCCTTGAACGTCAGCGTGGCAAGCGCGGTATACCCGCCCGCGCTGCCCCCGCGGATCGCCAGACGTTTCGGATCGGCCTTGCCCTGCGCCACCAGGTGATTGGCGCCGGCGACCATATCGTCCACATCGGCCCGGCCCCATTCCCCGTAAAGTGCTTCGCGATAGGCACGACCGAAACCCGTACTGCCCCGATAATTGACATCGAGCACCGCAAAGCCGCGGTTCGTCCAGTACTGAATGGCCAGGCTCAGTGATGCCGAAGAGGCTCCGGTCGGCCCACCGTGACCACGGACGATCAGGGGCGGATGATCGCCTTCCGGCGCGCTGTACGCGGCATTGCAGGGCGAATAGTAGAACCCATGGGCCTGCGCCCCATCGGTCGTCTCGAAGGTGACTGGCTCGCCTATGGACAGGTCTTCGGCTTCAAACCGATGCTCCGAAGAGCATTTGATAACCTTTGTCTCGCCCGTATCCGGTGTGCAACGGACAATCCCCGATGCCACCTGCGCCGAAGCCCCGATGAAGACCACGTCTTCTCCCAGAGCGCGAACGCCTCCGATATCGGTATAGGGCAGTTCGATCTCGGCAATCACCTCGCCCGCGATGCGCAGCAGGTTCCAACTGCCCCCGCGTGAATAGGCGCTGACAATAGTCCCGGACGGGAGGATATCGTAGGTGCGCATACCAAACACCCATTGGGGCAATCCGAATTCAGTATCCCGGTCGAGCAGTACTTCCGTGTTCGCACCATCCCAGGCATGCAGGTTCCACCAGCCCTTCGGATCCCAGGCAAACACCAGACGCCCGTCCGGATGCCACTCGGGCTGGAACACGGAATCCCCGGAACCGCCCGCAACACGCTGCACTGGCCCGAGCACCCCTCCGGCCTCGAGATCGGCAACCCAGAGCGTCGCGCTGTCCCAAGGCATATCCGGCAGGTCCCAGCTCAGCCATGCCAGCCGGCGACCATCCGGGGACACGCGCGGATTGGAGACAAAATCATGTTCTCCGTCGAGAACTGTCACCGCACCACTGTCCAGCGCCACCGCAATCAGCGCGTTCTGAACGTCACCTTCAAGATGCCGTTCGCGCACACAGATCAGGCGATTTCCAGTGCGGTCCAGAACCATATCGGCAAACCGGTCATTCTCCGCACTGACCAGCAGTTGGGGCGCACCCGCATCTGACTGTCGATAAATGCACTGATCGGTCAGATTGACGAAATAGATCGTGCCGTCGGCAACCATCACAGCGCCGCCGCCATATTCATGGGCCCGGGACCGCACCGAATAATTCGGCGGCGTCATATCCGCAATCTCGCCCTGGCAATCACGCACCAGAACAACACGCCCGCCTTCACGCGGACGGTTTTCCAGCCAGTACAAATCCGATCCGTCGACGGCAATCCCGCTCAGCGAGATGGTGGTATCCGCAATCATGCTGGCCGAAATGGTGGACGGCCACGAACCGTAGGAAATCTTCATATCTGCCCCGCTCACAGCAAAACAATCGCCGCCAGGCCGAGAAAGGCCATGAATCCGACAACATCGGTAATTGTCGTCAGCACCACAGCGGATGCGACCGCGGGATCGATATTCATCTTCTGAAGCATGATCGGGATCGTTACCCCCGCAAAACCGGCAATCAGCAAATTCACGATCATGGCAGCTCCGATCACGATGCCGATCTGCATATCGCCGAACCAGGCCCAGGTGACGCCACTGATCAGAACAGCAAACAACAACCCGTTGATGCCACCAACAATCACTTCCTTACCGACAATGCGCGCGGCATTCGTGGTCGTCAGTTCCTTCATCGCCAATGCGCGGACCGCAACCGTTAGGGTCTGGGTTCCCGCATTTCCGCCCATGGACGCCACGATCGGCATCAGGATGGCGAGCGCCACAACCTGCCCGATGGCCGCATCAAACAGGCCAATCACCAAAGACGCCACGATCGCCGTGCACAAATTCACCAGCAGCCAGGAAAACCGCGACCGGGTGGTATCGAGAACCGCCTCGTAAAAATCATCTTCCTGCACACCACCAAGCCGCAGAAAATCCTCTTCGGCCTCTTCGTGGATTACGTGCACGATGTCATCAGCGGTGATAACGCCCACAAGCCTACCGTCGATGTCGACAACCGGCGCAGAGACAAGCGCGTATTGCGCGAACATCAGGGCCACCTCTTCCTGATCCATCTCCAACTGAGCCAAGCGCAGATCGGTCAGCATGATGTCATCGATCGGGACATCACGCTGATTGCGCATGAACCGTGAGAGCGGAATGGTTCCCACGGGCACGCGCTCATCGTCGACAGCATAGATTTCGTAGAAATCACGGGGCAACACGGCTGCACGCTGGCGCAGATAGTCAATCGTGTTACCGACCGACCAGTCCTTGGGCACCGTGACCAATTCACGCTGCATCAGGCGACCCGCACTGTCTTCCGGATAGGTCAGGGCCTGTTCGAGCAGGGCCCGGTCGGATGGCGACAGATGCTCGAGGACATCCTGCTGATCAGCTTCGGCAATATCCTCGAACACATCGAGGGCGTCATCGGTCTCGAGTTCGGTCAGAACCGCGGCGACCTCTTCAGGCTCAAGCAACTCAAGCATGTCTTCACGGACGACATCGTCCATATGAGTCAGCAGTTCGGGATCCAGCTGATCGCGCACATGATCGAGCAACTTTCGCCGGTTTTCTCCGGCCAGTTCTTCGAGCAGGTCCGCCAGATCTGAGGCATGCAGATCAGCAATTAGTACATCCACAGCCTCCATCCGGCCTTCATCCATAGCCGCATTGCAGGCCCGCACGAGCGCTTCGTCGACGCCGTAACTCCGCTCTTTTTCGCTGGCACCTGTGACAGGTTCGATATGCGCGTGATCGGCCATATCCGGCTACTCGGCCTTGTGGGAATCGTGCTGCGCATCAACCACGGCCACAGCGCACATGTTCAAAAGTCCGCGCGCGATGACTGATGGTGTCACAATATGCGCCGAGCGCGCTGCCCCCATCAGATTGGCACGGATGGTGTATTCGGAAGCCATTGCCGGGTCTTCGGCGATCGCAATCGACGCATGAGCCACACCCGGGGTACAGGCGCGCGACAAATCCCGCTGGTTCGCCAACGGCTTCGAGGCGATAACTTCAATCTTTCCCGGGCGAGTTTCCCGGTGATACCGCAAGGCAGTTTCGCGCATGTCTTCGGCCACGATTCATCCCCGTTCGACGCGTATATTGATGGGTGTCCAGGTCGGTTGCGCGATCCGTCCGCAGGCGACAACCGGAAAACGGGCATAACACGCGCAAGACGACTATATTCCTGCTCAGATGACATGACCATGACAATGAACGATACCCTGACGTCGCTGCGCGCCGCGGCCTCTGTCGAATGGCAGACAAACCCGGGACTGACCGCCTATCCCCTTGCCGTGTCCACGATGGAAGATCGGGTGAGCGGAATTCGGGACGGCGCTGCCGACGAACTCGTCTGGCTGGTTGAGCACCCGGCTCTCTACACGTCAGGCACGAGCGCACATCCGGAAGACCTCCTGGAACCGGACCGTTTCCCCCGTCCACGACACCGGTCGCGGCGGTCAGTACACCTATCATGGACCTGGCCAGCGCGTGGCCTACGCCATGCTGGACCTGCGGCAACGGGGACAGGACCTGCGCGCCTATGTGCGTGGGCTGGAATCCTGGGTGATCGACGCGCTGGCCCAATTCGGCATTGAAGGCGAACGCCGGGACGGACGGGTTGGAATCTGGGTTGCCCATAATGACGGCCGCGAAGACAAGATCGCCGCCATCGGCGTGCGCGTGCGCGGCTGGGTGACCTATCACGGAATTTCGATAAATGTCGCACCCGACCTCACCCACTTTTCCGGAATCGTCCCCTGTGGAATCGGCGACGAAGGACTGGGCGTTACCAGTCTGGATGATCTGGGGGTGGCCGTGTCAATGGATCAGGTCGACGCCGTGCTAAAAGCCAGCTTTGCGAAGATATTCGGTTAGGACGTCGCCAGCTGACGAAAGCCCTGTCCGGAAATTTCGGACGCATCGATCTGTTCGCGTATCACGTCACTGACAGACGCGGCCGGTGGCCCGTCACTGCAATTCGCGATCATCCGTTCGACCTGGGGTTCCGGTCCGCAGAACACCGCCTCGACCGATCCGTCCGTCCGATTGCGCACCCAGCCATCCAGACAGAGATCCCGTGCGATATTGACAGTCCAGGCCCGAAACCACACACCCTGCACATGTCCCGAAATGCGAACCCGTACCGCAATGGTCGCGGCCATTACTCGAACTCGATAATAGCCTGATCCACCCGCAGACTGTCACCCGGTACGGCATGAAGAACCTTCACAACGCCGTCGGCGCTCGCACGGAGTACATTCTCCATCTTCATGGCTTCAACCACCGCCACCTCCTCACCGGCGCGGACCTGCATACCCGGCTCGACCGCAAGAGAGACCAGCAATCCCGGCATCGGTGAAAGTACAAACCGGCTGAGATCAGGCGGATCCTTGATCGGCATCAGCCCGGCCAGCGCACCCGCCCGATGGGTCAGAACGCGGACATCAGCCTCAACCCCGCGATGGGTGACAAAATAGGAGATCCCCCTGCGATCCACCTGAAAGGTTGCCGGATCATCGGCAAACCGGGCTTTGAAAACTGGATCTCCCAGCGTCCAGTTCGTCTCGAAGCCAAAATTTTTGCCCCCAAATTCGAAGTCAGCGCCATCGTCCCGATAGGACATGGAAATCGGATGGACGTCACGACCAATCTGGATCTGCCAGTCACGGCTGTCCGTCGGCATCGTCGGTGTCCCCGACAGACCGGTTTCCTTCGCGCGCGCAGCATAGCGACCGTGCACATAAGCCGTCACCGCCGCGAACCGCGCCAGCAAATCACCTTCCGGGGCCAGCGGGGCATATCCGTCAGGATATTCCTCGGCAATGAAATTGGTGGTGAAGCGACCTTCGGTGAATCGTGGATGCGCCATGATCGAGGCCAGAAAGGCCGTGTTGTGACCGGTCCCGCGAATGTAATAGGCGTCGAGGGCATCCTGCATCCGCGCAATAGCCGCCGCACGATCCTCACCATGGGTTGTCAGCTTGGCAATCATCGGATCATAGAACATTGAGATTTCCGAGCCTTCGCCGACACCGGTATCGATGCGCACAGTGCCGCCGTCTTCATCAGGCGCGCGATAGTGTGCCAGACGGCCGATCGCAGGCAGGAAGTTGCGTGACGGGTCTTCCGCATAGACACGTGCCTCCATGGCCCAGCCATTGAAGCGAACGTCTTCCTGGCGGATCGACAATGTTTCGCCATCTGCCACCCGGATCATCTGTTCGACCAGATCCAACCCGGTGATCATTTCCGTGACCGGATGTTCGACCTGAAGTCGCGTATTCATTTCCAGAAAATAGAAATTTCGGTTCTTGTCGACGATGAACTCCACCGTCCCTGCCGAACGATAGTCCACCGCGCGGGCCAGGGCACAGGCCTGCGCACCCATCGCAATGCGGGTTTCCTCATCAAGAAAAGGGGATGGCGCCTCCTCGATCACCTTTTGATGGCGTCTCTGGATCGAGCATTCACGTTCGCCCAGATGAACCACATTGCCATGAGAATCCGCCAGAACCTGAATTTCGATATGCCGCGGCTCTTCAACGAATTTCTCGATGAATATCCGGTCATCCCCGAAGCTCGAGCGGGCTTCGTTCTGCGCTGAGCGGAAGCCCTCGGCAACCTCCTCGTCAGACGCGGCGATTCGCATGCCCTTACCGCCGCCACCAGCTGACGCCTTGACCATTACCGGATACCCGATCTCGCGCGCTATTTTCAGCGCCTCAGAATCATCGGCGATGATGCCCATGTGACCGGGTACCGTGCTGACCCCTGCAGCATCAGCCAGTTTCTTGGATTCGATCTTGTCGCCCATGGCGGCAATGGCCTCAGGACCAGGACCAATGAACGCGATGTCTTCGGCTTCAAGCGTGCGGGCAAAGTCTGCATTTTCGGACAGAAACCCATAGCCTGGATGCACCGCCTGGGCTCCGGTTTCACGGATCGCGTTAAGAATCTTGTCTGCAAGCAGATAACTTTCCGCGGCAGGTGATGGTCCAATATGAATAGCCTCATCGGCCATGTTCATAGCGAGTGATCCGGCATCGGCATCGGAATACACAGCGACGGTTGAAATGCCCATTTGCCGAGCGGTTCGGATCACGCGGCAGGCGATTTCACCGCGGTTTGCGATAAGGATTTTGCTAAACATAGACCTGAACCTACGAAAGCATGCTGCACTGCGCAATATGGCTGTCACGGACTGTCATACGGCATCCACCAGGTACATAGACGGAGCAACGTGATATCCCTAGCTTACCCACCATGCGCAGTAAAACTCAGGATACCGGCGCCCGGCGCACAAATGCCAGTTTGACCACGATCCTGATCGGCGGCGTCACGCTTCTCATTTTGCTGGCCGTTGGCAGCGTACTCTGGCTCACCCTGAGCAGCGCCACACGAAACACGTTCGAACTGCTCGGTCAGCGCTCGACGGCCACTCTCGATGTGCTGGAATCCCAGATCGACGGACAACTTCTCCCCGTGATGGCTGGCGTGGGAGAATTCTAAAGTCAGTTTGCGGATGGTCGCCTCGACATAAACAGCAAGCGCGGCAAAACCATTGATGTATTTTCCGGATTTCTTGCGTCGCACCCGCAAGTCACCGCAATGCTCTTTGTGCAGACCAACTTCGAATCCATCGTCGTCTCGCGTGGGGAAGGTATCACGGTCGAAATACCATCCACCCCGGGATCTCTGGCGCGTCGACAATTTGCCTTGGATGGTGCAGCGGCCTCCGGGAAACCATTCTGGGCACCTCCCATCTGGGTAACAGAAGCCAGCGGGCCGGTGCTGACCTATATCGCACCTGTGACGCGCGGGGATGATCTGATTGGCGTTGTCGTTGCACCGGTTGTGCTTTCCCGAATTGCCGAATTCCTGCTTGAACTGGAAACCGAGAACAATCTGAGCGCCTTTATTCTGCACGACCACGACCGTGTTCTCTCACATCCACGCATGAAGGATACGGATTTCAAGATCACAACCTACGCCGCCGGAAATCCGTTGCCGCGCATTCAGGACATTCCCGAACCTGCCTTCGACCTTCTGGCCGGCGGCGGCGAAGAAGCCACAACGCTTTTCAACTATGCCGGAAATGTCAGCGATGCACGCGCCAGTGTTTCAACGATCATCATCACCCGTGATACCGACAAGTTCGGACCATCGGACTGGCACTGGATCGTGCCATTGTCGGCCGGGAAGTTGAACGGCTGATCAACACAGCAATTATCGGGATTTCCATTCTCTTTCTGGCGGTATTGCTAGGCTTTCTATTTGCCCGCCACCTCAATCACCAAATTGGACAACTGGTTTCTGCTGCTGCCGCGCTCACGCGCCTCGACGTCGCCATGGCACCAGAAGTACCTGACAGTCGCATTCGCGAACTTTCGGAGGCCTCCAGAGCCTTCAATCGGATGATTGCGGCCTTGCGATTATTCGAGGTCTATGTGCCCAAGCAACTCGTCTTGCGCATGATGCTGGGCGGAAAGGCCGTTGAGGCCATTGACGAACGTGAACTCACCATCATGTTCACCGATATTCGTGGGTTTTCGACCATTGCGGAAAACATGGAAGCAAGCGAAATCGCGGAATTTCTCAACACCCATTTCGACATGCTGGCCGAACCCATCGAAGCCGAAGGCGGGACCGTCGATAAGTATATCGGTGATGCCATCATGGCGTTCTGGGGTGCCCCCGAAGACATACCTGATCATGCAGTTCGTGCATTGCGCGCAGCTGACGAAATTCAGCAGCGAATTCGTGCGGATAACGGGCAACACCGGGATGCCGGAGAAACACCTCTGGCGCTTCGCATTGGCATTCACACGGGCCCAGTGGTTGTCGGCAACATCGGTTCCCGCAACCGCATCAACTACACAATCGTCGGTGATGCGGTGAATATCGCCTCGCGAATTGCTTCCATCGCCAAGGAGATGGCCGCGGACGAGGATTGTATCGTCCTGGTCAGCGGCGATGCCCGCGAACATACGATGCGCTACCCCCAACACGACTACATCCTTGAACCTCTTGGCGCGCGCGAGATTCGTGGCCGGGAGGGAACAGTCAGTATTTTCAGACTGGAATCGACATCCTGATCGCCGCCCGCGCGACACCCGCCGGGATCACGCCTGACGCCGCGCCTCGACATTCAGGCTGATCGGAATGCCGGCCATAGTCTGGCTGCTCGAATCATCGAACAACTCGAATGCCTTCACGCGTTCGACCTTTTCGAACCCGGCCTTGGACAGAAACCCCTGCAGAATATCGAAGGACAGGCCGACATAGTGGAAGTCATGGGCATCCACCTGACCGCCGAAGATCATCCGCATGACATGGAACTTCGCTTCTCCCGAAAGCCGGGGGCTGGTGAACATCCAGCAGAGGGTTTCCATATCCGGAACACTCAATTTCAGGACCCCGTCTGCCTTCAAAATGCGTTGAAATCCGGCCAAAACCTTCACCAGTTCGTTATTGCTGTAAGGAATGTGTTCGGCCACATGGGACGCGTAAATTTCGTCGAAGCTCTCATCAGAAAATTGTGACAAGTCCCGAATATCGGCGACATAGTCAACATGTGGGGCAGGCTGAATGTCGAGCATCTTCCAGCCCTCCTTCGGCTCGGTTCCACCAATATGAAGCTTCATATCAATCCCACCTGATGTCGTCCTCTCCGCGCCGGCATGTGCCTAGAGCGGAATATTATCGTGCTTCTTCCACGGGTTTTCGAGATGCTTGTCTGCCAACAGGCGCAGTGCACGGCACAGGCGGCGACGCGTGTTGCGCGGATAGATCACATCATCGATGAAGCCCTTCTGGGCAGCCACGAAAGGATTGGCAAAGCGCGCCTGGTATTCTTCGGTGCGTGCGGCGATCTTTTCGGGATCGTCACGATCTTCGCGATAGATGATTTCCACCGCACCCTTGGAGCCCATCACGGCAATTTCGGCGGTCGGCCAGGCGTAGTTGAAGTCGCCACGGATATGCTTCGATGACATGACGTCATAAGCGCCGCCATAGGCCTTGCGGGTGATCAGCGTCACCTTAGGCACTGTAGCCTCAGCAAAAGCGAAGAGAAGCTTGGCGCCATGCTTGATAATGCCGCCATATTCCTGGTCAGTCCCGGGCAGGAATCCCGGCACATCGACAAAAGTGATGATGGGAATGTTAAAACAGTCGCAGAACCGGACGAAACGCGCCGCCTTCTTGGACGAGTCGATATCCAGGCAGCCGGCCAGAACCATAGGCTGGTTGGCCACGAAACCCACGGTCCGGCCTTCCATGCGGCCGAAGCCAATGATGATATTGGCGGCGTGGTCAGCCTGCAATTCGAAGAAATCGCCTTCATCAACCACCTTGGTGATCAGCTCCTTCATGTCATAGGGCTTCTGGGCGTCGGGCGGGATCAACGTATCGAGAGAGGGTTCCTCGCGGTCATAAGGGTCGCTGGTCGGCCAGACCGGCGGGTCCTCCCGGTTACTCATGGGCAGAAAATCGTAGAAGCGGCGCAGCTGGAGTAGCGTGTCCACGTCATTCTCGAAGGCGCCATCGGCGACGCTCGATTTCGTCGTATGTGTACTCGCACCGCCCAGTTCTTCCTGGGTGACCTCTTCATGCGTGACTGTTTTCACAACTTCGGGACCTGTGACAAACATGTACGACGTGTCACGAACCATGAAGATAAAATCTGTCATGGCAGGTGAATACACCGCACCACCGGCACAGGGCCCCATGATTGCCGACACTTGGGGAATCACACCGGACGCGTTCACATTGCGCTGAAAAACATCGGCATATCCGGCAAGCGAATCCACGCCTTCCTGGATACGTGCCCCTCCCGAATCATTCAGACCGATCACGGGAGCACCGACCTTCATCGCCATATCCATGACCTTGCTGATCTTCTGTGCATGGGCCTGCGACAGCGAACCGCCGAAAACCGTAAAGTCCTGGGAGAATACAAAAACCTTGCGACCGTTGATCAGGCCCCAACCCGTGACAACGCCGTCTCCCGGAATGGGCTCGATATCGGCTGTCATCTCGTTCGGCGCCTGCTCGACAAACATGTCGAACTCTTCAAACGAGCCTTCGTCGAGCAGCAATTCAAGCCGTTCTCGCGCCGTCAGTTTGCCTTTGGCATGCTGAGATTCGATACGGCGTTCACCGCCACCAAGACGCGCGCGGGCCCGGCGGCTCTCCAATTGATCCAAAATATCTTGCACGATAGGGCCCTCCCGGAGCGTGATGTTCGGTATCAGATAGCAGTTTTTGGAAGAGTCAGGCCAGTCGGCAGGCTCGTCTTCAATTCGCCCGCAAGAGCGTCAGGAACGTCTCGGCGGCCTCCAGATCTGCTCGCAGGATATCCCGTCGACTTTGTGCCTCTTCGTCCACACCCCACAGGGTGTTCTGATAACTCTCATCCAGTTGGCTGGCTTCGTAGGCTGCTACGGCGTCAATACGGCCCCGGGACAGAGCGAGCCCGATCACCAGCGATCCACTGGCTGCAGTGGCCACGGAAAGAGCAGCCAGTTCAAACGCATCCTGCGCATCGAGAGCCTCCCGTATCCGATCGAGGGACTCACGGTCCTGATCCACAGGTGCGATGCCCTCGGTCACCTTGAGCTCGGCGCCATAAGCCTCTCGACACCACTCCAAAAGGGGTTGCCAGGATCGCGACTGCATGACAACCAGGCCGGAAGGTACCGGTGCGCGATAGCAGACAAGATCAGTTTCTGCATAAGCTGCGATCTGGTCGGTATATCCGGCCCGATCGCCATTCACGCGATCGACCGCCGTGGCCGCTATCCGCGTGAGCGGCATGGTATCGACATCGATCTCCTCGGCCTGATCAACCCATTCCTGTGCAATCGCGCTGGCAAGCGCCTTACCCGGCAGCCGGAGAGGCTGTCGCAGGGGCGTTCGCACCGGGCGAGCATCAAGATGGACCTCAAAACCCACCTGGTCGACAGCCGCGATGGCGACGTCTTCATAAAACCTTTTCATGCGGGAACTACCTGTTTATTTATCTGCCCAATATACCCTTCAGACCCTGTCCAACTCCATCCAGGGCCTTGCCCGGCGCACCCAGAACGCCGCCGCCGCTGCCCTTTTGCAATGGTGCTGTCGGCGTGGCATCGGAATTGGCCCCGGACTCTTTGGCAAACTTTACACATGGATGATCATTGCCACCCAAATCCGTCAGTCCGATCAGTGCCGCCGGGGGAAAAATAACCGCACCAAAGATTGACCCAAGCTTCGTCAGTAACCCCAATGCATCCGGGCTGAACCCCGGATCGCTGAGCGGACCGGTGATGTTTACTGGCACGGCCAGACTGATATCGAGGCCACGTGGCGACGGTTTCACTTTGAGATCATAACGCTCTTTACCGAGATCGATTTTCCCCCCAACCGTCAGCGAGATGACTTCGGTGTTCAGAACACCGACCTTGCTCGTCGCAATACCGTTCTCAATCTGAAAGTCACTGGCCAGACATTCTACAACCACCCATTCCTTCTTACCGAGGATTTCACCAATGCTCGAAAAGACTCCGCTGACATAGCCAAGACCTTCATTGCGCATTCGTCCCTGCCCCATCAGCACCCGTGCATGGCCATTGAGAGAACCCATGATGTCCGCCACGGAGGCTCCGGAGCCGTTTAACGCAATATTGATGGTGCCGATCCCTTCCAGAACATCGAGGTTTGCAAAATCCTTGAACACCTCACCGATCGCGATCTTTGATCCACTCATCGAAACGACGACCAGCGGGGTGCCACCGTCAGAATCCAGGCTCAGGTTTCCACTCATCGGACTCCGAGCGTAGAGTGCCTTAAACGGCCGAACATTCAGCGATCCCGCTTCCATCACAATGCCCACATCGACGCTGCGGTAGGTGCCATAGGGCGTGATCAACTCGCCAACCTTGAGTGACAAATCAGCCTTCGCTGCGTTCAGAAACTCGAGAGGCAATGGGTTCCGAGGGAAGATCGGTCCGTCGCTTTCAATCTTTGCATCAGCTTCCGCTTCCTCCTTTGTCACCGCCTGAGGTTTGCGAACCTCCGTGGTATCGGGGAAGAACCTGGTGAGATCGAACTTCGTTGACGTCAGACCAGCCTGAATCTGGGGAATTTTGCCTGTCAGATCGACCCGCCCGCTGCCCGCGATTTCCGAATCTCCAAACTGCAACGTCAGATTGTCGAATTGCGCCTGAGACGCATCGCCCACAAGCGACGCAGTCAGATCGACAGGCCCCACATCGGGCAGTTCAATGCCCAGAAAGGGTCGCAGAACTTCCAGGGACTGATTGGACGCCACGAGCGTGATGTCATAGCTGGCCTTCACGCGTTCGCCCGAGCGATCAATATCGGCTCGACCGGAAATGCGGCTCTTGTCTATGGTGACTTCATCGAGTGTCACTTTCGCCTTGTCCAGAGTCCCCGTTGCACGAACGCCACCGTTGATCTGGCCAAGGTCCGCAATATCCCCGACCACATAAGGACGCAGGATTTCCAGCGACTGTGCATTCGCTTTCAATGTGACGTCGTATTCAACGTCAGGGGTACCGTCCAAACCGGTCGCATTGATCTGACCCGCCAGGACACTGTTGTCGGCCTGAACATCGGTGACCTCCACCCGCGCCTGCTTGCGATCACCAACCACCCTGACCGTGCCGGTAATCGGCCCGAGTGCCGGCAAATCGGTGCCAACGAAAGGCTTGATAACGTCGAGAGTCTGCCCATCCACAGTCAGGCTGACATCGTAGTTCACCTTCGGCGGATTGCTGTTCAAGCCGGCCGTGATGGACCCTGAAAGCCGACTCCTGTCTATTGTCACGGCGTTGGGCTCGACCCGCAATGTCTTGAGGTCACCCACCAAATTGATGCTGCCGGTCAGTGTTCCCAAATCCTCCAATGGAAGACCCACATAGGGAGAAACCAGTCCCAGATCCTGTCCCTCCAGGCTGGCCTTGAGGTTGTAGGAGATGCCCTCCCCCAATTCCGCCTTGCCAGTGATCACGGTGCGCGAAGCCGCAATGCGGATATCCTCAACCACGGGCTGCATCCGGGGATCCCGTCACATGCGCATTCAGGTCAATCGGCCCCAGTTTCGGCAATGCCGTCGACACAAATGGCTGTATCGCCTTCAACCAATCACCGACGATTGAAATGCTGACATCCACTCCATCTAGGTTGTCGGGTTGACGCACTCCCCCGGTTACCGAAACCTCATAACCAAGGGCAGATCCCTTCAGATTAATCGGGACTGGTGAACTGCCCGACAGAATGGCCTTCGACGTGCCAACCTGACCTGCGAGGTCAATCAACGCAACATTGGCTCCCAGCGTGATATTGCCGTCGATATCAACGTCCAGCGGTGCACCGGGTTCCGACGGGACCGCCAAAGCACGTTCGAGTTTGGCAACAATGGTCTGATTGGTTGCGCCGTCTATCGCCGTGACCAGAACATTCTCGATACGAAGTTGCCCAACCCCCAGATCGAGATCGCCACCACCCACACCGCCACCATCTTCAGCAGCATCACGGGACGTGTCGGAATCGTCCTTCGCGCCGGCAAAATCCAGATTGCTGCGCCCTTGGCCATCGCGCTCGATCAGAATATCCGCATCACGAAGCATCAACCGTTCGATGTCGATGCTGCCGCCGATCAGCGGAAAAAGACGAATATCAATCTCAAAAAGGCCGATCGTGGCCATATCCGGACGACTGCCCCAGTCAGCATTGGAAAACGACACATCCCGCACCACAAGCGAGGTTGTTGTCCCAATATCCAGATCAATCGGTCCGCCGAAGGAAACCGCGCGTCCGGTTTGCTTCTCGACCATCGCCGAGATGCGATCCTTGTGATCATTGGGATCCAGGTTCAGGGCAAAGGCAACGGCCGCAACCACCAGCGCCACAAGCAAAACACCAATGATTTTCCACAGGGTACGCCAACGCATGATCTAGGCTTTCGATTGAGTTCTGAATTAAAGCCGATGCGAAAGCAGATGAGCGACGCCACTTCGGCATAGAGAGCTTACCGCAAACCGGGCTACCGCTCGATTGCCAAGCACTCCTCGAATGGGAACGACCACGAAATTGCCTTGTTTCACGCCGTTTTCGGGTCAAATCCCACGAAATTCCAGCTTTTCTGCAACTCGGCATCAAGTGGCGCAGACAGTTCCAGTCGTTCACCGCCTTCCGGGTGTGGCAATCGCAGCGTCTGCGCATGTAGGTGCAGCCGCTTGGGAAGGCCAGAAAGGAAACTTTCCCGCCCGCCATACTTGCCGTCCCCCAGAATGGGATTGCCGATCACCGCACAATGGGCGCGCAGCTGATGGGTGCGACCGGTCCGCGGACGAAGTTCAAGCCAGGCCACACGGCCGGCGGCATGATCGAGAACGCGATAATCGGTTTCAGCGAACTGACCGTCATCGGTTTCCTCCACCTTCTCCTGCCCCGATCCACCACGTTTCGCGAGAGGTGCATCGATGGTTCCCGATTGAATTTCCGGGACCCCCAGAACCAACGCCCAATAGACCTTCTCTACGGTACGCCCCTGAAAAGAGGCGCTGAGAATCTGTGCCGCCCGGCGCGTGCGTGCGAGGATCAGAACGCCGCTGGTATCCTTGTCCAGGCGATGCACCAGACGAGGTCGCTCTTGCGCGTCATAGCGCAACGCGTCGAGCATACCGTCAACATGCCGCGTGGTACCCGTACCGCCCTGAACGGCGAGCCCGGATGGCTTGTTCATGGCAATCACATGGTCATCCCGGAAGATCACGCGCTCGCGTATGTCTGCTGCAGCTTTGGGTGTGACGTCTGGGCGTGTTCGCTCTGTTTTGGCGGTGACGGGTGCCATCGGTGGCAGCCGTATCTGTTGCCCCGACGTCAGCCGCAACCCCGGCTTGGCACGACCACCATCCACCCGCACCTGTCCGGTTCGGAGCCATTTTGCCAACTGCCCATAGGGAACATTGGGGAAATGCCGTTTGAACCAGCGATCAATGCGAATGTCATCATCATCGCGCGACACTTCCATGTGCCGCACCGCATTCTGTTCTGTGTCGCTCATGCAAACACCACGCGCGCCAGCTTCATCCCCAGAACCAGGGCGCCAACAGACGCTGTCACAGAAACAACAACGTAGATCGCCGCCAAACCAATCTGACCACGCTCATACAGGGTTACGACATTCAGGGAAAATGTTGAGAAGGTTGTAAATGCGCCCAATGCGCCCACCGTCATCAACGCACGCACTTCCGGAGAAACTGCCCAGGATGTAGCCATGACATGGGCCAGTAACGCCCATGATCAAAGACCCGCCGATATTCACGACGAGCGTACCCCACGGGAACCCGTGCCCCAGAAGTCGCAACCATTCCGACATTCACAAAATGGCGCCCAACCGCGCCTGCCGCCCCGCCAATGGCGATGGCCACAATCATATTCACGACGCAGACACTCCCCGCGCCAATATCAGTATGTCTCTCACGATTGCGGTTCCCTGGACTGACGTTCGGTCGCGAAGCTTGCTCCCAGTACTCAAGCCGCTTAGATATCTCACGCTCAAAGCCGCGCGCCACGGGCTGATAGAAGCTCTGGCGCGCGAATGTCATCGGGGAAATAGTCCTGCCCGGAGAACCCCTCATCCGCGTTGTGGTCGTACTCGTAACCCGACCCATAGCCCAGGTCCTTCATCAAACCCGTCGGCGCATTCAAAATATGCTTGGGCGGCATCAGGGACCCGGTGTCTCAGGGCGCTGCGCATCGCGGCACCATAGGCGTTGTAGGCCGCATTGGATTTGGGCGCGCTGGCCAGATAAATCGTGCATTGGGCCAGCGCCAGCTCCCCTTCGGGCGAGCCGATCCGTTCATAGGCCTCCCAGGCCGCCAGCGCCTGAGGCAGGGCCTGCGGGTCGGCCAGACCGATGTCCTCCACAGCCGCACGCGCCAACCGGCGCGCAATAAACCGCGGATCCTCGCCCCCGGCCAGCATGCGGGCCAACCAATACAGAGGCCGCGTCAACATCCGAACCGCGCAACGACTTGTGCAAGGCGCTGATCAGGTTGTAATGGCCTTCCTGCCCCTTGTCGTAAAGCGGCGCCCGCTTCTGAACAGTTTCAATCAATCGGAGCCGTGTCGAGCACCGCGTCGCGATGCCAGCGCGAAGAGTTCTTCGGCCAGATTCAGCAGGTAGCGCCCGTCCCCGTCCGCCATCGCCTTGAGGGAAAGCCGGGCATCGGCATCGACCGGTATACGGATGCGGTCCTTCAATCGCCTCGCTGCGCATCCAGCAGTTCCTCCAGAGCCGACGTCGTCGAGACGGTTGAGGACGAAAACCTGACTTCGTGACAGCAGCGCAGCATTGATCTCGAAGGAAGGGATTCTCGGTTGTCGCGCCGATGAGCGTGACCGTGCCGTCCTCCACATAGGGCAGGAAACCGTCCTGCTGGGCTCGGTTGAAGCGGTGAATCTCATCAATGAACAGCAGGGTGCCCTTGCCGCCCGCGCGCCGGGCAGTCGCGCGTTCAAACACCTTGCGAAGGTCCGCGACACGCCTGAGAAAACTGCGGAAAGCGGTTCGAATTCCAAGGTCCGTTTCCAGCGCCAGAAGCCGGGCAATCGTGGTCTTGCCGCACCGCCGGGCGGCCCCCACAGGACCATGCTCGCGAGCCGCCCATTGGCAACCATCCGACCGATCGGGCCGTGACCGCTCAAGCAGATGGTCCTGCCCGACAACCGCGGCAATGGTTTCCGGACGCAGCCTGATCTGCGAGCGGGCGCGGTGCCTGAGCCGAAAACATCTCAGACTGAGTTGCGTTCCGACGTCATCCGGATATCGATAGCGAGAAAATTCGACCGGCCCGGCGGACTTTCAGATACCCAGCGCGGGTGCGGCGCAGCGGTCGCATCGCGCAGGTCGGAGACGAAGGCTCGATCGGCCTGTCCATTGACCTCTCCAGGACAACGTCCCCCGGACGGAACTCCAACCGATGGGCCGGGACTGCGCGAGGCGATGTCCCGGACAATCGACCCCCGCATCAAAATGGTCGCGACCCATTTCAGCCGCGAGCGCTGGCGACAGATTGGCCACCGTGGCACCCGCCAGCGGGTGCGCGCCCCGCAGCTGATGCTCATCCCGTGCCGGGACCTCCGGGGGATGCTCCAGAAACAGGTCGACATCGAACACGCGACCCGGGCGGCGAATCTTCGAAGTTTGGTGGTGCCACCCAGAAGCCCGGTGGCGATTCGAAACCGAAGACCCTCTTCGTCGAACACCGGCTGCTCCTCAACCGCGACGATGATATCGCCGGACTTGAGGCCAGCCCGAAGCGCCGGCCCTTCCGGGTGAATATCCGAGAGGATGACTCCATCCGGGCGATCGCAAGACCAATGGCATTCGCGATCTCCGCCGAAACGGTGTCAGCCTTGGCCCCCAGCCAGGCCCGGCGCAGGGCATCCCCCGAAGCAGCGCACCGGCGATCACCGTGCGCACCATGTTGGACGGGACCGCAAAACCGATCCCCTGGCTACCGCCACTTCGTGAGAAAATCGCGGTGTTCACACCGGCCAGTGTGCCATCCATCCGCAGCAGAGCACCCCCCGAATTTCCGGGATTGATCGCCGCATCGGTCTGGATGAAGAAGTTAAAATCCGAAATTCCGACATTGGTCCGCGCCAGACCGGAAACGATCCCGCTTGTCACCGTCTGTCCCACACCGAACGGGTTGCCGATCGCCAGCACCAGATCGCCGACTTCCAGTTCGTCACTGTCGCCCAGTTCCACATAGGGAAGCTGTCCGTCATCGGTATCGACCTTGAGGATGGCCAGATCCGTCTGTTCATCCTCGCGCAGAATCTCTGCATCAAACTCCCGGCGGTCCGACAGAACAACACGGATCGTATCTGCGCCCTCGATGACGTGAAAATTCGTCACGATCAGACCATCAGGACGAACAATGACGCCGGAGCCCAGTGAATTCTCGACATTCTCCCGCGGCTCGATTCGATCAAACGACTCCCCGAAAAACCGGCGAAAGAAGGGGTCATTGAACAACGGCGAGGACGGCCCGCGCTGCTGCACGGCTTTGCGGGTGAATATATTCACCACCGCCGGTGACGCCTTCTTCACAAGCGGCGCAAAGGACAGCATCACCTGTTCGCGCGCCTCGGGCACTGCGCGCTGCGCAAAGACGTCCGGCGCGGCAAATGCGACAGACAGCAGTGCAGCCAGAACCATGAAAGGGAAATGCAAAGACTTCATCATGACAGGATATTAGTCCGCTTCGCTGGAAGTTTCATCGTCCCTAACGAAAAAGGCCGCCCCGGAGGGCGGCCTCTATTCTTGTACAAGACGTTCGCGCCCTAAGCCGCTACCTCTTCGAGCTCCTCATCGTCCACCTGGACCGGACCCGAATCCTGGCCTTTGGCGTCCTCATCGCGATCCACCAGTTCGATAATCGCCATCGGAGCGTTGTCACCATGCCGGAAACCGGCCTTGAGAACACGTGTGTAACCACCCGGACGATCCGCATACCGCTCGGCCAGGGTCGAGAACATCTTCTCCACCAGGGCACGATCCCTGATCGTGCTGAGCGCCTGACGACGGGCATGCAAATCACCGCGCTTGCCCAGAGTGATGAGCTTGTCGACGATGCTGCGCAGTTCCTTTGCCTTGGGCAAGGTCGTCACGATCTGCTCGTGCTTGATCAGCGCGGCAGACATGTTTGCAAACATCGCCTTGCGGTGACTGCTTGTACGGTTGAGTTTCCGCGGACCTTTACGGTGACGCATAGTACCTACTCCTAAGCTTCGAAGCCGTTAAAAGGGCTCTTCGAGGCGCTTTGCCAAATCTTCAATATTCTCCGGCGGCCATGCCGGAATTTCCATGCCGAGATGGAGACCCATCTGCGCCAGTACTTCCTTGATCTCGTTCAGGGATTTGCGGCCAAAGTTCGGGGTGCGAAGCATCTCGGCTTCGGTCTTCTGAACCAGATCGCCAATATAAACGATGTTGTCGTTCTTGAGGCAGTTTGCCGAACGGACCGAAAGTTCCAACTCGTCGACCTTGCGAAGAAGGTTCCGATTGAATTCCAGCTCGTCGTCGATTTCCTCGACCGGCTGTGCAGTTTTTGGCTCATCAAAGTTCACGAAGAGCTGCAACTGGTCCTGAAGAATGCGCGCGGCCAGTGCAACGGAGTCTTCCGGCGAAATCGCGCCGTTCGTTTCCAGGTCAAGGGTCAGCTTGTCCAGATCAGTACGCTCGCCCACACGGGCATTGCCAACATGGTAGGAGACCTTGAGAACCGGCGAGAACAGAGCATCGACCGGAATCAGCCCGATGGGAGCATCAGCGGCGCGGTTCTGGGCCGCGGGGACATAGCCCTTCCCGGACTCGACCATGAGTTCCATCACCACACGGGCCCCCTGGTCAAGCGTCATCAGCTCATGATCGGGATCCATGATTTCGATATCCGCACCTGTGTCGATCTGACTTGCAGTCACAACACCCGGGCCCGTGGCCGTCAGCGTCATCCGCTTGGGCCCTTCACTGTGCATCCGCAGCGCCATGCCTTTGACGTTCAGCACCACATCGGTGATGTCTTCGCGAACACCCGGAATAGACGAGAACTCGTGCAGCACGCCTTCGATCTGAATCGACGTCACAGCAGCGCCCTGCAGGGACGACAGCAGAACACGGCGCAGGGCGTTGCCCAGTGTCAGACCGAAGCCGCGCTCGAGCGGCTCGGCAACAACAGTTGCCTGCCGCGCCGGGTTTATACCACCGGCGATATCCAGCTTGTTCGGCTTGATCAGTTCGGTCCAATTCTTTTGAAGCATATTGCTTTCCTTAAACCTTTTGCGGCCCGCCTCGACCCCATGTCGCAGCGAACCGTTTGATATTGGTAACGGCGCCCCGGAGGGCGCGCAATCAGACGCGCCGGCGTTTGCGCGGGCGGCATCCGTTATGTGGAACCGGCGTCACGTCACGGATCATGGTGATCTCGAAACCGACCGCCTGCAGCGCACGCAAGGCTGATTCACGTCCCGAACCCGGACCTTTGACCTCGACCGAAAGGGTCTTCATGCCATGTTCCTGGGCCTTCTTCCCCGCATCCTCAGCGGCCATCTGAGCCGCATAGGGGGTCGACTTACGCGATCCCTTGAATCCCTGTGACCCGGCAGAAGACCATGCAATGGCATTGCCCTGCGCATCAGAGATCGTGATGTGAGTGTTGTTGAACGTCGCGTTCACATGCGCAACGCCCGATGTGATATTTTTGCGCTCGCGCCGACGAACGCGTGCTGTAGCGGCTTTTGCCATAACTTGAATACCTTGCTTCTAGAGCCCTTAGGCCTTTTTCTTACCGGTGATCGGCCGAGCTTTACCCTTGCGCGTGCGCGCATTTGTGTGCGTGCGCTGCCCGTTTACAGGCAATCCCTTACGATGCCGAACGCCACGATATGAACCAAGATCCATATAGCGCTTGATGTTCATCGCGACTTCACGACGCAAATCACCTTCGACCTGATAATTCTGATCGATCGTCTCACGAACGCGGATCACCTCATCATCAGTGAGCTCGTGAACACGACGCTCCAAGGGAATACTGCATTTTTCACAGATTTCCTCGGCTTTTGTGTGTCCGATCCCATGAATATACGTCAACGCGATCGGAAGCCGCTTCTGCGTTGGAATATTGATACCTGCAATGCGTGCCACGCTCCGAACTCCTTCGTGGTTACGGTGCGGTCAAAACGGCCAAATGAAAGGCTAACCGGGCGGCGGAATTATAGAATTTTCCGCCACCGGGTCAATAGCTTAGCCAGCCGTTATGATCGCCTCTATTTGTTTCGATACATCATCGATCGGCTTCATGCCGTCGACCTTCTTCAACATGCCCCGAGCCTCGTAATACGGAAGAATCGGTGCGGTTTGCTCGTGATACACCTCAAGACGGTGTTTCAGCGTTTCTGCGTTGTCGTCGTCCCGCCGCTCACCTTCAGGCGTTTCGGCAACACGTGCATTGATCCGGTCAATCAGGACAGAATCATTGACCGAAATTTCGATCACATGGTCTAGTGGGAGACCCTTCTCTCCCAGCATCTTATCCAGGGCTTCCGCCTGCGCTGTTGTGCGCGGGAAACCATCCAGAATAAACCCGTTTTCGCAATCCGGCTGGGAAATACGATCGGAAATGATCTGCACCATGATGTCGTCAGGCATCAGTTTACCTGCATCCATCACTGCCTTGGCTTCCAGCCCCATTTCACTTCCC
The DNA here is from genome assembly GCA_943787445.1 of uncultured Alphaproteobacteria bacterium. Lineage (GTDB taxonomy): Bacteria > Pseudomonadota > Alphaproteobacteria > UBA6615 > UBA6615 > JABJAG01. The sequence goes on along the minus strand of CALSML010000019.1, from coordinate 33,376 downwards.
AACGCCACAGCGGCGCGAAGCATGTCACCGGTTGAAAGCTGAACGAGCCCTTTGCCATCGACCAGAACCTTGGCCTGTGTGCCCTTGCCCGCACCTGGCGGTCCCAAAAGTATAATGTTCATTGTCTCTTCGCCCCCGATCGCCGTTATCCGCGCCGACCCTTGAGCTTGGCCTTGCGAATAAGCCCCTCATACTGATGGGCAAGCAGATGACTCTGAATTTGTGCAACCGTATCCAGAGAGACCACAACAACGATCAGCAAACTCGTTCCACCAAAGAAGAACGGGACTGAAAAACGGGTGATCAAGAACTTCCGGCAACAGCGCAACAACAACCAGATAGGCAGTGCCGACAACTGTCAAACGGGTCAGCACATAATCAAAGAACTGAGCTGTGTTCTTGCCTGGCCGAATACCGGGCACGAATCCGCCGTTTTTCTTCAGGTTGTCCGCAGTCTCCTGCGGATTGAAAACGATCGCCGTGTAGAAGAATGAGAAGAATATGATCAGCGCGGCAAACAACAGGAAAAACAAAGGCTGTCCGCGCCCGATCAGAGATGTGATCAGACCAAGCGTGCCATCCCCGCCTCCGCCAGAAAATCCGGCAATCGAAACCGGTGTCAGCAAAATGGAGGTGGCAAAGATGATCGGAATAACACCCGACGTGTTGAGCTTCAGCGGAATATGAGAAGATTCGCCACCGAACATCCGGTTGCCGACCTGGCGTTTGGGATACTGGACAATAATCCGACGCTGAGCGCGTTCAAAGAACACGATGAACATAATGACGGCGACTGCAAAGATCAGGAAACCAACAATGAACAGTGCCGACAATGCTCCGGTTCGGCCCAGTTCCAGCGTCGATGCAAATGCCGTGGGCAGATTGGCCACGATCCCGGCAAAGATAATCAGTGAAATCCCGTTGCCCACACCACGTGCAGTGATCTGTTCGCCCAGCCACATCAGGAACATCGTCCCGCCGACAATGGTAATGACCGTGCTGGCGCGGAAAAAGAGCCCGGGATCCGCAACGGCCGGTCCCTGAGACGTCGAAATTCCCTCGAGGCCGGCTGACAGGCCATAAGCTTGGATCACTGCCAGAAAGACCGTCAGGTAACGGGTGTACTGGTTGATCTTCTTACGACCGGATTCACCCTCTTTTTTCAACTGCTCAATGCTCGGCGAAATGGCCGTCATGAGCTGCATGATAATGGCAGCAGAGATATATGGGATGACGTTCAGCGCGAAGATACTCATGCGCGACAGGGCACCACCGGCAAAAGCATCGAACACGCCCAGAATTCCGCCGGACTGCTGACTGAAGATGTCGTCAATGATCACCGGGTCGATGCCCGGAATCGGAATATAGGTGCCCAGGCGATAGACGATAAGAGCGCCAAGTGTGAACCACAGGCGCTTCTTAAGTTCTTTCGCTTTTGCGAACGCACCGAAATTCAAATTCGATGCGATCTGGTCCGCACTACTCGCCATCTATTTTTCCGTTCGCAACTTGTTCGTTACGATCCATGTGGGCCGAACCGGTCTCCAGTCAACGCAAATGTCGTTGGCCCGGCCTATTCACCGTCACTCGCGCCGGCATCTGCCGGTGCGGTCTTGATATTACGTGGTGTCTTGACCTTGGGCGCAATTGCCACTGCGACACTGCCACCTGCCTTTTCGACCGCCGCAACTGCACCCGAAGATGCACTTGTGATTTCCAGAGCGACCTTGGCCGTGATTTCGCCAGTGGCAATCAAACGCACACCGTCGAGTTTCCGGCGGACAACACCAGCGGCAACCAGCGCATCATCATTGATGGCACCATCGGCCTTGATCTTGCCAGCGTCGATTGCTTCCTGCAGACGACCCAGGGTCAGCTCCTGCAACGTTGCCCGGTTGGGCTTGTTGAAGCCACGTTTCGGCAACCGCATGTAAAGCGGCATCTGGCCACCTTCAAAACCCTTGATGGCCACACCGGAACGGGACTTCTGCCCCTTCACACCGCGACCACCGGTTTTTCCGGTTCCCGAGCCAGGACCACGACCGATGCGCTTGCGCGGACGACGGGCACCCTGATTGTCTGACAAATCATTGATATTCATGACAATATTCCGTTACTCAGCTTCGTCGACCTGAACGAGATGCTGGACCTTCCTGATCATACCGCGCACTGACGGGGTATCTTCGAGTTCGCGAGTCTTGTGACGCTTGTTCAGACCGAGACCAATCAGGGTCTGACGCTGATCCGCACGGCGGCCAATCGGGCTCCCGAGCTGCGTGACACGCAGGGTTTTCTTTGCAGCAGTCATGATTAAGCCTCCGCCTCAACTGTTTCGGTCTCAGCACCTGCGCCAGCTGCGGAATCCTGGATGCTGCGACGGCTGATGATATCGGCCACCTTCAGACCACGACGGTTTGCAACAGCACGCGGTGACATCATGCTCTCCAGGGCCTCGAAGGCTGCCTTGATCATGTTGTGCGGGTTGGATGTTCCGATCGATTTTGCAACAACGTCCTGAACACCGAGGCATTCGAACACCGCACGCAGCGGACCACCGGCAATAATACCGGTTCCCGGAGGCGCAGCACGCAGAACAACATGCCCGGCACCGAAGTGACCGCGAACATCATGATGGAGCGTACGACCGTCGCGAAGCGGGACCCGAATGATCTGGCGCTTGGCGGCTTCCGTAGCCTTGCGAATGGCCTCGGGAACTTCCCGGGCCTTGCCCGAACCATGCGCAACACGTCCGCGCCGATCGCCAACCACGACAATGGCGGCAAAACCGAAACGACGGCCGCCCTTTACGACTTTCGCCACGCGGTTGATGCTGACCAGCCGCTCAATGAATTCGCTCTCTTCGCGTTCATCACGACGTCCGCCGTCCCGACGTCCGCCACCGTCGCGGCGTCCGCCGCCGCCTTCGCGCTGATTGCGTTGTGGTGCCTGTGCCATGCCAGATTTCCTAGAAGTTCAGACCGCTCTCGCGGGCGGCCTCCGCCAGGGCTTTGACCCGGCCATGAAAGAGATACGCGCCGCGATCGAACACAACATCCGACACACCGGCATCCTTGGCGCGTGCGGCAATCAACTTACCGACCTCGCTTGCGCCTTCGACATTCCAACCCTTACCGGATTTGAATTCCTTGTCATTCGAGGATGCGGCCGCGAGGGTGCATCCCTGCTTGTCATCGATGATCTGAGCATAGATATGCCGTCCGGAGCGGAAGACACTCAGCCGAGGCCGCTCGCTCTTGGCGACACGACGAAGCTTTGCACGCACGCGACTGCGGCGGCGAATAGCCAGGTTGCGCGGGTTCGACGTCATTTCTTCTTACCTTCCTTACGCAGAATCTGCTCATCGCGATAACGAACACCCTTGCCCTTGTAGGGCTCCGGCTTCCGATAGCTGCGGATCTTGGCTGCAACCTGGCCAACGGCCTGCTTGTCCGCACCCGAAATCACAACGGTCGTCTGTCCTTCACACGCAATCGTAATTCCCTCTGGAATGGGGAAATTCACATCGTGGGAAAATCCAAGCTGCAGGTTCAGGTTCTTGCCCTGTACCGCGGCACGATAACCAACGCCGGTGATATCGAGGGTTTTGGTAAATCCCTCGGTGACACCGGTGACGATATTCCCGACCAGTGCACGGGACGTGCCCCAGGCCATACGTGTGCGCTTGTTGTTCGCACGAGGCTTGAAGACGATGGACCCGTCTTCCTGCATCACTTCGATATCCGTTGGGATATTGACTGAAAGCTCACCCAGCTTGCCCTTGGCCGAAACCGTCTGACCGGAAACCTGTACTTCGGCTCCGTCAGGGATAACCACCGGGCTGTTACCTACACGTGACATTATCTATGTCTCCTCAAACCGTGCCGTCGTCTAGAAGACGTGGCACAGAACCTCGCCGCCGACATTTTCCGCGCGCGCCGTCTGGTCAGACACCACACCCTTCGGTGTCGAGAGGATCGAAATCCCCAATCCGCCATAGACCTGACGCAGATCGCGAATTTTCGAATACACACGTCGTCCCGGACGGGACACACGTTTGATCTCGCGGATCACCGGTGTGCCCTCCTGATACTTCAACTCGATCGTAATTTCCGAAATTCCCGAACGCATTTCGGCCACGCTATAACCGCGGATGAAACCTTCCTGCTGCAATACTTCCAGGACACGCTCGCGCAATTTCGATGCGGGCGAAATAACCGAAGAATGACCGGCGCGCTGTCCGTTGCGGATGCGGGTCAGCATATCTCCGAGTGGATCTGTCATGCTCATGATCGCGTTCCCTCTACCAGCTTGACTTCAAGAGACCTGGAATCAGGCCATTCGAACCAAGCTCGCGAAGCGCGAGGCGCGACATCCGGAACTTGCGATAATATCCGCGAGGCCGGCCCGTCACTTCACAACGATTGCGAATTCGGGTCTTCGAAGAATTGCGCGGCAGTTTCGCCAGCTTCATACGCGCCGCAAAACGCTCTTCGGGCTGACGCGAGGAATCTTTCGCAATCGCCTTCAGCGCAGCGCGCTTTTCGGCAAACTGGAGAACCAGTTTCTGGCGCCGCTTATTCTTCTGAATCGCACTTTGTTTAGCCATGTCGTCTTGTCTCCTGACCGACGTTTAATCGCGGAACGGAAATTCAAAAGCGCGCAGCAACTCGCGGGCTTCATCATCCGTATTCGCCGTCGTGCAAATGATCACATCCATGCCGCGGATGTCGTCAATTTCGTCATAGTTGATTTCCGGAAACACAATCTGCTCCCGCAAGCCCATTGAATAATTGCCACGCCCGTCAAAGCTGGTTGTACGCAAACCACGGAAATCGCGAACACGCGGCAAGGCAATGGTTACCAGACGGTCGAGGAATTCAAACATCCGTTCCCGGCGCAAGGTCACCTTGCAACCGATCGGCATGCCTTCGCGCAACTTGAAGTTGGCGACCGAAGTCTTGGCCCGTGTGACAACAGGTGCCTGGCCGGCAATACGCGCCATCTCATTGGTCGCCGTGTCGACTTTCTTGGAATCCGTCGCGGCCTCGCCGAGCCCCATGTTCAGGACAATCTTGTCCAGACGCGGAATCGCGAGGTCATTCGTGTAGTCGAAATGCTCTTTGAGCTTCGGCTTCACGGTGCTTTCGTAATGTTCTGCCAATCGCGTAGTCATCTCTCACCTATCAATCAATGACTTCGCCGGATCGCTTGGCAAAGCGAACCTTGCGGCCATCATCGAGCGTCTTGTAGCCGACACGGGTCGGTTTGCTTGTTTCCGGGTCGATCAGTGACACATTCGATGCGTGCAACATCGCTTCGTACTGATTGATGCCACCAGGCGAAGTCTGGGTGGCGCGTTCATGGCGTTTCACCATATTCACACCCTGAACCAGAACGCGGTTGCGCTCGAGATCAACGCGAAGAACCTCGCCCGACTTGCCCTTTTCACGTCCCATCAGGACAACAACCTGGTCGCCCTTCTTGATACGCATTTTGGTTTTCGCATTCGTCGCCATCACAGAACCTCCGGCGCCAGCGAGATGATCTTCATGTACCGGCGGGCACGCAGCTCACGGGTCACCGGTCCGAAGATCCGGGTTCCGATCGGCTCGCCCTGCGGGTTGATCAATACTGCTGCATTACTGTCAAAGCGGATCGTGCTTCCATCCGAACGAGAAATGTCCTTCTTCGTGCGCACGATGACGGCACGATGAATTTCACCCTTCTTCACTCGGCCACGCGGGATCGCTTCCTTAATGGAAACGACGATGACATCGCCAACACCGGCTGTCATGCGCTTGGAACCACCCAGCACCTTGATGCACTGCACCCGGCGCGCGCCGCTATTGTCAGCGACTTCCAGGTTGGTCTGCATCTGAATCATAAGCTTCTGTCCTTCAAAAACCCAAAGCGCAAAGCTCTAGGCGTCGACCTTTTCGATAACTTCAAACCGCTTGCTCTTGGAAATCGGGCGACATTCACGAATGCGGACCTGATCGCCTATCTCAAGCGTGTTGGTTTCGTCATGCGCCGCAATCTTCTTGGATTGGGTCATGAATTTCTTGTAGAGCGGATGTTTCACCCGGCGATCGACCTGTACGGTCACCGACTTCTCCATCTTGTTGCTCACCACTGTGCCGATGAGTACCCGTCGCGGCATCCTGTTAACTCCTGTACGCTCGTTATTGCGCCGTACGGCGCTCGCTGAGGATTGTCTGCACCCGAGCAATGTCTCGGCGGACGTCACGAACACGAGATGTGTTCTCAAGCTGCCCACTGGCTTGCTGGAAGCGCAGGTTGAACGCCTCTTTCTTCAGATCACGCAACTGATCGCGCAATTCGTCTTCGCTCTTGGCGCGGATATCGACCGGTTTCATGGCTCTTATCTCACCTCGCGCGAAACAACGCGCGTTTGAAGCGGAAGCTTAGCTGCGGCCAATTCAAAAGCTTCGCGCGCAACATTCTCGGGAACACCGTCGATTTCGAACATCACACGACCCGGCTTTACGCGGACCATCCAATATTCAGGCGTACCCTTACCTTTACCCATCCGCACTTCAGCCGGCTTCTGGCTGACAGGAACATCGGGGAAAATACGAATCCAGACACGACCGGCACGACGCATATGACGCGTCATGGCACGGCGGGCGGCCTCAATCTGGCGGGCGGTGACACGAGCCGGCGTAACCGCCTTCATGCCATACGAGCCGAAGTTGAGTGACGTGCCTGACTGGGCAACGCCGTGCAGCCGACCCTTGTGCTGCTTACGATATTTAGTTCGTTTCGGACTTAACATGACCTTACCTCCGAGCGGCGCCTAACGCGCCGGCATCCCGCCCGATTGCTGTTCTTCGATCCGACGGTCCTGTGCCATCGGATCATGTTCCATAATGTCACCGCGATAGATCCAGACCTTTACGCCACAGGCGCCATAGGTGGTCTGAGCTGTCGCCGTGCCGTACTGCACATCCGCACGCAGCGTATGCAACGGGACACTGCCCTCGTGATACTGCTCGGTCCGCGCAATTTCCGCGCCGCCCAAACGCCCACCACACATCACACGCACACCCTGTGCGCCCAGACGCATCGCACTCTGCACCGCGCGCTTCATGGCGCGACGAAAACCGACCCGGCGCTCCAGCTGCTGTGCAATATTCTCTGCCACCAGAGCAGCGTCGATTTCCGGCTTGCGGACTTCAACGATGTTCAGGCTCACCTCGGATCCGGTCATCGAGGCCACCTCACTGCGAAGCTTTTCGATATCGGCACCTTTTTTACCGATCACCACACCCGGACGTGCCGAATGAATTGTGATGCGGGCCTTCTTGGCCGGGCGTTCAATGATGATACGGCTGACGCCGGCACCGGCGAGACGCTTCTCCAGCATCTTGCGAAGCTCGAGATCTTCCAGAAGCAGATCACCATAGGCAGCGCCATCGGCGAACCAGCGGGAATCCCAGGTTCGGTTGATACCGAGACGAAGCCCGATCGGATTGATTTTCTGACCCATGCTTATGCCTCTTCCTGCTCGCGTACGACGAGCGTGATCTGGCTGAACGGCTTGTGAATGCGCGCGACGCGACCACGTGCACGAGCGCGCCAGCGCTTCATGACGAATGCTTTGCCCACGGTTGCCTCTGCAACCACCAGCCGATCGACGTCAAGCTGATGATTATTCTCGGCATTGGCGATCGCACTTTCCAGACCGGTTTTCACCGCGTCCGAAATACGGCGACGCGAAAATTCCAGATCCATCAAAGCCTTCTGCACCGGCTTGCCGCGGATTTGCTCGGCAATCAGGTTGAGCTTCTGCGGGCTGATCCGAAGATTGCGAATGATCGCGCGTGCTTCGGTATCGGCCAGGCTCCGGGTTGCGGATTTCTTGCCCATAACTAGCCCCGCCTCGCCTTGCGATCTGCTGTATGGCCGAAATAGGTGCGGGTCGGTGAGAACTCACCAAACTTCTGCCCGACCATGTTTTCGGTCACGAGAACAGGAACAAACTTGTGCCCGTTGTAGACACCAAACGTAATTCCGACGAACTGCGGAAGAATGGTTGAGCGCCGCGACCAGGTTTTAATCACATCATTACGTCCGGATGCGCGCGCAACTTCTGCTTTCTTGAGCAGGTAGCTGTCGACAAAAGGACCTTTCCATACAGAACGTGCCACTGCCGCTCTCCTCTACTTCGCGCGCCGACGAATGATCAGCGAATCGGTCTTTTTGTTCGACCGGGTACGCTTACCCTTCGTTGGCTTGCCCCAAGGGCTAACTGGATGGCGACCACCGGATGTACGGCCTTCACCACCGCCATGCGGATGATCAACCGGGTTCATTGCAACGCCGCGAACCGCCGGGCGCTTGCCCAGCCAACGCTTACGTCCGGCTTTACCGAGTTTGATATTTCCCTGGTCCGGATTGGACACAGCTCCGATGGTCGCCATGCATTCCTGACGGACCATGCGAACCTCACCGGATGTCAGCTTCAAAAGCCCGTAGCCACGGTCACGGCCAACGAGCTGCACATAGGTTCCAGCGGCACGCGCCATCTTCCCGCCAGCGCCGGCCTTGAGCTCGACATTGTGAATAATCGTACCAATCGGGATCGAACGAAGTGGCATCGCATTGCCCGGCTTCACATCTGTCCGCTCGCCAGCAATCACGGTATCACCGACACTGAGACGTTGCGGCGCCAGAATGTAGCTCTTCTCGCCATCTTCATAGGCGATCAGCGCAATAAAGGCTGTGCGATTGGGATCATACTCGATCCGCTCGACGGTTGCCGGCACATCATACTTCTGACGCTTGAAATCGACATGACGATAAAGACGCTTGTGCCCGCCGCCACGACGGCGCGCGGTGATGCGACCGGTGTTGTTACGTCCACCCTTCTTGGTCAGGCCTTCGGTGAGAGACTTTTCAGGGTCTCCCTTCCAAAGTTCCGACCGGTCAACGAGAACGAGCCCGCGCTGACCTGGAGTGTTCGGTTTGTACTGCTTCAGTGCCATTTCGAACCTCTATACGCCGGTCGTGATATCGATCGAGTCGCCATCGGCGAGACGAACCACGGCCTTTTTGACGTCGTTGCGACGGCCCGGACGGCCTTTCCAACGTTTCGTCTTGCCCTTTTGCAGGAGGGTGTTCACACCCACGACCTTGACCTTGAACAGGCCTTCGACCGCGGCGCGAATTTCCGGCTTGGTCGCATCGACCGGCACACGGAAAACCACCTGATTGTGCTCGGAGACCATCGTTGCCTTCTCGGTGATAACCGGAGAGCGGACAATCTCATACATACGTTCGGCGGAAACCTCGATGCGTCCGCGCGGTTTGCGATTGCTGCTCATCGGAGGCGCTCCTGCAACTGTTCAACGGCTGACTTGGTCAGCACAAGCGTGTCGCGACGCAGGATATCAAAGACATTCGCACCCAATTGCGGCAACACATCCACGCCGGGAATATTGCGCGCTGCCAGCTGGAAGTTCCGGTCGATATCCGCACCATCAACGATCAGCGCCGAAGACAGCCCCATCGCCTTGAGCTGCACGGCCACGGCCTTCGTCTTAGGACCTTCGGCAGATGCTGCGTCGAGAACAACGAGCTTTCCGTCCGCCTGCTTCGAAGACAAAGCCGTCTTCAGCGCGAGCTTGCGCACCTTCTTGGGCATGTCGAAACCATGATCGCGCGGCAACGGGCCGAATGTGGTCTGACCACCACGCCAGTGTCCGGCCTTCCGGTCACCGGCACGCGCACGGCCGGTTCCCTTTTGACGCCAAGGGCGCGCTGTCGAACCGTTGATTTCGCCGCGGGTCTTTGTCTTGTGCGTACCCTGGCGTCGCTTCGCGAGTTGATAGTTGACCATCCGCGCCAGCAGATCCTTGCGGACAGGCGCAGCAAAGATGCTGTCGTCGAGATCTATCTCGCCGACGTCCTTGTTGTCGAGATTGATGACCTTAAGCTTCATCGCCTCAGTCCTTCGAATCCGTAGCTTCGGCGACGCCTGCAGGCGATTCGTCCGGAGTGTTGTCAGAGGCGGCCTCTTCGACCGCGGCTTTTTCAGCAGGTGCTTCTTCTTCGACAGGTGCCTCTTCGGCCAAGACCGTCGGGAACGGCGCATCCTCGGGAAGCGCCTTCTTGACGGCATCGCGCACCAGGACATAGCCGCCCTTGGAACCCGGCACCGCACCCTCGATCAGGATCAAACCCTCATCACCATCCGTGTTCACAACACGCAGGTTCTGGGTGGTCACCCGTTCTGCGCCCATATGACCGGCCATCTTCTTGCCCTTAAACACCTTGCCGGGGTCCTGGCACTGGCCGGTCGAACCGTGACTACGATGAGAGATCGACACACCATGCGTGGCGCGCAGGCCGCTGAAGTTGTGACGCTTCATAGCGCCGGCAAAACCCTTACCGATCGAAGTGCCCGTCACATCGACATACTGACCGGACACAAAGTGACCTGCCTCAATCCGGGTTCCGACATCGATCAGGGCATCGTCAGAGACGCGGAATTCCACGATCTTGCGACGCGGCTCAACCTTCGCTTTGGCAAAGTGTCCGCGCATCGCCTTGCTCACACGCTTGGGCTTCGCGGCCCCCGTGCCAAGCTGCAATGCGGTGTAGCCATCACGATCCATTGTGCGCTGATCAACAACATCACAACCATCGAGCTTAAGTACTGTGACCGGAATATGATTCCCTGTGTCGTCGAAGACACGGGTCATACCCAGTTTCTGTGCAATGACGCCGGTTCGCATCTCGACCTCTTACAGCTTGATTTCCACGTCGACACCGGCCGCAAGGTCGAGCTTCATAAGCGCGTCAACGGTTTGCGGAGTCGGGTCGATGATATCGAGCAGACGTTTATGGGTACGTATCTCAAACTGCTCACGCGCCTTCTTGTTCACATGAGGTGAACGAAGAACCGTGAATTTCTCAATACGCGTCGGCAGCGGGATCGGTCCGCGAACTTCTGCACCGGTTCGTTTGGCCGTGACCACGATCTCGCTTGCCGACTGATCGAGCACGCGGTGATCGAAAGCTTTGAGCCTGATCCGTATATGTTGACTGTCCATTGCGGTGTCCCGTTAAAGCGAACGACGGTTCCAAATGGAACCGCCGAACTCTGATTTACTACTCTATTCGATGATGGAAGTGACGACGCCGGCGCCGACAGTACGGCCACCTTCACGAATGGCGAAGCGCAAGCCTTCATCCATCGCGATCGGCGCAATCAGGTTCACATCCATCGTCACGTTGTCGCCCGGCATCACCATCTCGGTGCCCTCAGGCAGATCAACCGTCCCCGTCACATCCGTCGTACGGAAGTAAAACTGCGGACGGTAGTTCGTGAAGAACGGCGTGTGACGGCCACCCTCTTCCTTCGTCAGAATATAGGCTTCGCCGTTGAACTTCGTGTGCGGCGTGATCGAACCCGGGCTCGCCAGAACCTGGCCACGCTCAACTCCTCACGCTTCGTGCCACGCAGCAAGCACACCAACGTTGTCGCCCGCCTCGCCCTGATCGAGCAGCTTGCGGAACATCTCAACGCCGTGCACGTCGTCTTCGTCGTGTCCTTGATGCCGACAATCTCGATCTCGTCGCCAACATTCACAATCCCGCGCTCAATACGACCCGTCACAACCGTGCCACGACCCGAAATCGAGAACACATCCTCAATCGGCATCAGGAACGGCTGATCGCTCGGACGATCAGGCTGCGGAATGTACTCATCAACCGCGCCATCAGCTCAAGAATCGACTCGCGCCAATCTCGTCATCACGACCTCAAGCGCGGCAAGCGCCGAGCCCTTCACGATCGGAATATCGTCGCCCGGGAAGTCATAGGAGACAGAAGCTCACGGACTTCCATCTCAACCAGCTCCAAGCAGCTCCTCATCATCAACCTGATCAACCTTGTTCAGGTAAACAACAAGCGCAGGAACACCAACCTGGCGCGCCAGCAGGATGTGCTCGCGCGTCTGCGGCATCGGGCCGTCAGCGCGTTCACAACCAGAATCGCGCCATCCATCTGCGCCGCGCCCGTGATCATGTTCTTCACATAATCAGCATGGCCCGGGCAATCGACATGCGCGTAGTGACGGCTCCGTCTCATACTCAACATGCGCCGTCGAAATCGTAATACCGCGTCGCGCTCCTCAGGCGCCTTGTCAATCTGGTCATACGCTGAACGTCACCACCCGAGCCTCCGACATCACCTTCGTGATCGCCGCCGTCAGCGTCGTCTTGCCGTGATCAACATGACCAATCGTGCCAATGTTGCAATGCGGCTTTGTACGCTCAAACTTCTCTTTCGACATAACCTGTTCTCCGTCTGATGCCGCTGCACGACCAATCGCCAGCGACCAATACGTGCTGCCTGTGGCGGTTAAGCCATTTTCGAGACGACCTCGTCGGCAACTGCCTGAGGCACCTGCTCGTAGTGATCGAAGACCATTGTGAAGGTTGCGCGGCCCTGACTCATGGAACGCAGCGTGTTCACGTAACCGAACATATTGGCCAGCGGGACCATGGCGCTCACCACCGGGCATTGCCTCGGGTGTCCATGGAGCCAACCTGACCACGACGACTGTTCAGATCACCAATAATGTCGCCCATATACTCTTCCGGCGTGACACACTTCGACGCTCATGACGGCTCCAGCAAACGCGGGGACCCTTCTGCAGCGCTTCACGGAACGCAGCCCGAGATGCGATTTCGAACGCCATCACCGATGAGTCAACGTCATGGGATGCGCCATCAACCAGCTTGGCCTTGAAATCGATCACTGGGAAACCGGCAATGCTGCCGGCGTCACGCGCGGAATCAATACCTTTTTCGACACCGGGAATGAATTCACGCGGCACGGAGCCACCGAAAATGCCGCTTTCGAACTCAAAGCCCGAACCCGGCTCGAGCGGCTCGAACTCGATCTTGACGCGCGCAAACTGGCCTGAACCACCGGTCTGCTTCTTATGGGTGTAATCGATGTGACCGGCTGGGTCATCGTCTCGCGATAGGCCACCTGCGGGCGCCAACATTGGCTTCGACCTTGAATTCACGCTTCATGCGATCAACAAGAATTTCGAGATGCAAGCTCACCCATTCCCTTGATGAATGGTCTGGCCGCTTTCTTCATCGCTCGAAACCCGGAACGAGGGATCTTCGGCGCAAGACGCTGCAAGGCCTGACCCATCTTCTCCTGGTCAGCCTTGGTTTTCGGCTCAACCGCAATCTCGATCACCGGCTCGGGGAACTCCATCCGCTCCAGAATCACCGGGTTGGCAGGATCACAAAGCGTGTCACCCGTGGTGGTCGCCTTCAGACCCGCCAGCGCGACAATGTCACCGGCACGGGCAACCTTGAGATCTTCACGATCGTTGGCATGCATCAGCAACATGCGACCACACGCGTTCACGGTTGTCCTTGACGGTATTCAGCACCGACTGACCCGCCTCGACTGAGCCCGAATAGATCCGGCAAACGTCAGCGACCCGACAAACGGATCGGTCATGATCTTGAAAGCCAGCGCCGCAAACGGCTCATCATCCGAACTCGGACGGTCAACCTCGCTCTTCGGTACCCGGCACAATACCCGTAATGGCAGGCACATCGATCGGCGACGGCAGGATAATCCACAACGCCATCAAGAAGCGGCTGAACACCCTTGTTCTTGAACGCAGAGCCACAGAAAACCGGCACCAGGCTCAGCGACAGCGTACCCCGGCGAATGCACTCTTTGAGAGTTCCTCATCAGGCTCCGTGCCCTCGAGATAGGCCTCCATCGCGTCATCATCATGCTCGACCGCGGCTTCGACCAGCTTCTCGCGCCATGCGGCAGCGTCATCAGCCATAGTCTCGGGAATGTCGACATACTCGAACTCAGCGCCCAAGTTTTCGTCCTTCCAGACGATCGCCTTCATGCGCACCAGATCGACGACACCGCGCAATTCGGCCTCGGAACCAATCGGCATCTGACCACGATCGGGTTCGCACCAAGGCGATCAACGATCATGTCCAACGCAGTGTAGAAGTCCGCACCGGTGCGGTCCATCTTGTTGACGAAACAGATGCGCGGACACCGTATTTGTCGGCCTGGCGCCAGACCGTCTCGGACTGCGGCTCGACACCGGCAACACTGTCAAACACAGCAACCGCGCCATCGAGCACACGCAGGGAACGCTCAACCTCAATCGTGAAATCCACGTGACCAGGGGTATCGATGATGTTGATCCGATGGTCATTCCAGAACGCAGTGGTTGCAGCCGAGGTAATCGTGATGCCGCGCTCCTGCTCCTGCTCCATCCAGTCCATCGTGGCTGCGCCATCATGAACTTCACCGATCTTGTAGGAACGGCCGGTGTAATAGAGCACGCGCTCGGTCGTCGTGGTCTTGCCCGCGTCAATATGGGCCATGATGCCGATATTGCGGTATTGCTCGATCGGTGTTTCGCGATGGACATGTCTGAATCTCTTCTCGGAAGCTCTCTAACCACTACCAACGGTAATGCGAGAAGGCCTTGTTCGCCTCCGCCATACGGTGGGTGTCTTCACGCTTCTTCACGGCATTTCCGCGATTTTCGCGGCATCCAGGAGTTCACGCGACAAGCGCTCTTCCATGGTGTTTTCCGGACGGCCGCGCGCGGCCTGAATAAGCCAGCGAAAGGCCAGCGCCTGAGCGCGCTCGGAGCGAACTTCAACCGGCACCTGATAGGTGGCACCACCGACACGGCGTGAACGCACTTCCAGCTGCGGCTTGATGTTGTCGAGAGCTTCGTGGAACGTCCGAATGGGATCGCCCTTCTTGCTCGCGATGTCGTCAAACGCGCCATAGACAATCCGCTCTGCTGCGGATTTCTTGCCGTGATACATCACGTTATTGGTGAATTTGCTGACCACAGATCCCCATATTTGGGATCGGGCATGACTTCTCGTTTTTCTGCGCGCCGGCGACGGGACATATCTCTGCTCCTCCGCTACTTGGGCCGCTTCGCGCCGTATTTCGAACGGCGCTGGCGACGGTCAGACACACCCTGCGTATCGAGTGTGCCGCGGATAATGTGATAACGAACACCCGGCAAGATCCTTGACGCGACCGCCGCGGATCATGACAACCGAATGCTCCTGGAGGTTATGACCCTCACCCGGGATGTAGCTCGTAACCTCAAAGCCATTGGTAAGGCGCACACGAGCCACCTTCCGCAGGGCCGAGTTCGGCTTCTTCGGTGTCGTCGTGTAGACGCGAGTACATACGCCGCGCTTCTGCGGGCACGCTTCGAGCGCCGGAACCTTGTTTCGCTTGATCGGAGCCTTGCGCGGCTTGCGGATCAGCTGGTTAATCGTTGGCATATGGCTTCCTTACAACTTCCCGTCATTCACATTCGAACCATCTACACAAAGCAATAAAGGGACAGACTACAGTCCTGCCCTGCGAGGCTTTTTCGCCAGCTCGTGGCGTGTGCGCATTTGGTTCGTGATGCCTGAGGCTGTGTTTAGACTGCGCTCGTCTACTACCAACCCCGTTCAGGCGCGCGGATACTACTCATGGCCCCTATAGGCGTCAACCGGGAAATCCCATAAATTACGGGCAGTTGGGCGATAAATTGAATACGCGGCGGAACGCAATAATTCCGCGCAACAACGAGCTCTTGCGCAACATAATTACGCAAAAAAAATCCCTTCGGAACGAAAAACGCCACGCCCGAACTAACGGGCGTGGCGCTCTCACTCAGAACTTGTCTGAATATGTTATTCGGCGGCGCCGGCTTCCTCGACTTCCACCTGGGAAGCAGCCTCTTCTTCCGCTAGTTGCTTGGCGAGTTCCTCGGCAAGCTCGGCGTCACGGGCAGCGGCGATCGAACGCACATTGTTCATCACTGATCCGGTACCAGCCGGGATCAGACGACCCACAATGACGTTCTCCTTCAGACCGACAAGGCCATCGACCTTCCCATTCACAGCCGCTTCGGTCAGGACACGTGTTGTCTCCTGGAACGATGCCGCTGAAATGAACGAACTGGTCTGCAAACTCGCCTTCGTTATGCCCTGCAGAACCGGCAGAGCCTTGCGATCTTCAGCCCTTCGGCTTCCGTCTTGGCATTCACGGCATCGAATTCGATCTTGTCGATGGTTTCACCAACCAGGAAGGTTGTTTCACCCGGCTCGACGATTTCGACTTTTTGCAGCATCTGACGAACAATCACCTCGATGTGCTTGTCGTTGATGCCTACACCCTGAAGTCGATAGACGTCCTGAATTTCCTTGACGAGATAACGAGCCAGTTCTTCAACACCCAGAACACGCAGGATATCGTGAGGCACCGGATTGCCATCAAGCAGCAGGTCGCCCTGCACCACATGATCGCCTTCCTGAACCGAGATGTGCTTACCCTTTGGAATCAGATACTCAACCGGCTCCATGCCGTTTGCCTGATCCTCATCACTGGGAACAACCACGATCCGGCGCTTCATCTTATAGTCGCGTCCGAATTCAACCCGACCGTCGATATCGGCGATAACCGCATGATCTTTGGGACGACGCGCTTCGAAAAGCTCGGCCACCCGCGGCAAACCACCGGTGATGTCCCGCGTCTTGGAACTTTCACGCGGGATACGCGCCAGGATGTCACCAGCCTGAACCTGCTGACCGGGGTCAACGTTCAGGATCGCATCCATGGACATGAAGTATCGTGCGTCCAGCCCATTAGCGAGTTTAACTACTTCACCGGACTTGGAAGTCTTTTTCGGGCGCAATGAAATACGCGGACGAAGATCGGCCCCCTTCGGCTGCTGCTTCCAGTCAACGACGACTTTGTAAACAATGCCGGTCGCTTCATCGGTGGCTTCACGCATCGACGTGCCTTCAACCAGATCGACGTAGTCGACGAAACCTTCCTTCTCGGTGATGATCGGAATTGTGTAAGGATCCCACTGCGCGAGCGGCTGTCCCTTCTCTACCGAATCTCCGTCATCCGCCAGCAGGCGTGCACCGTAAGGAACGCTGTGATGCGCGCGGGCACGCCCGGCCTCATCGATCAGCACCACTTCGGTGCCCCGGTTCATCACGATCGGAACACCTTCGGAGTTCACAACCACATTACGGTTTTCGATCTTGACCGTCGCATCAAAGGCCGCTTCAACGCTCGACTGCTCCGAAGCACCCTGGGCCGCGCCACCAATATGGAAGGTCCGCATGGTCAGCTGTGTACCCGGCTCGCCAATCGACTGCGCGGCAATGACGCCCACGGCCTCACCAATATTCACCGGAGTACCGCGAGCAAGGTCACGCCCGTAGCACGCGCCACAGACACCACCGCCGCCATCGCTCTTACAGGTCAGGACCGAGCGAATTTTGATCGTCTCGGTACCGGCCTTGTCGATCTTATCGACCAGAGCTTCGGTCATCAATTCACCCTTGGCGACAATGACGTCCCCACTGAGCGGATCGACAACATCCTCGGCAGCGGTTCGACCGAGCACGCGCTCGGACAAGGCGACAACCACATCGCCACCCTCGATCACGGCCGACATCGTCAGGCCGTCATCCGTGCCGCAATCGTTCTCGATGATCACGCAATCCTGCGCGACATCGACCAGACGACGGGTCAGGTAACCCGAGTTCGCGGTCTTCAGCGCGGTATCGGCCAGGCCCTTACGGGCACCATGGGTCGAGTTGAAATACTCGAGCACCGACAGGCCTTCTTTGAAGTTGGCGATAATCGGTGTTTCGATGATTTCACCCGACGGCTTCGCCATCAGGCCGCGCATACCGGCAAGCTGACGGATCTGCGCAGCAGAACCACGCGCACCGGAATGCGCCATCATGTAGACCGAGTTGATCTTGCCGGTCTTGTCACGAGACTGCATCTCATCCATCATCGCATCGGCGACATCGTCGGTGCAGCGGGTCCAGCATCGACAACCTTGTTGTACTTCTCACCCTTGGTGATCAGTCCATCCTGATACTGCTGCTCGAACTCCTTGACGCGATCGGTCGTGTCAGCCCACCAGGCGCCCCTTCAGATCCGGAATGATCAGATCATCCTTACCGAAGGAAATACCGGCCTTGCAGGCATGTGAAAATCCAAGACCCATCATGCGATCGGCAAAGATCACGGTCTCTTTCTGACCGCAATGACGGTAGACCAGATCGATGATATCGCTGACTTCGCGCTTGGTCAGAAGGCGGTTGACCATCTCGAAGGGAACATTCGGATGCTTGGGAAGAATACGTCCCAGCAGCAAACGCCCCGGCGTGGTCGTCACGCGTTCGGTGATCTCGTTACCTTCCTCATCCACCGTTTCAAGGCGTGCCTTGATCCGACTGTGCAGCTTGAGATCTCCCGAATGCAGTGCCTGCTCGACTTCCTCGATGGAGCTGAAACGCAGGAATACGATAGGCAATAACCTCACCATCATTCACGGCCTTGAGCGTCAGGGAACTCACATCAACCGGCTCGGACGGCTTCTTGGCGTCCACGAATGCGACATCGCCGGACTCGATCGCAGCATCGAGTGATTTCTTGCTGTCGAAGCTCACTGCTCGCCGTCACCCTCAAAGACCTCGTAGCTGAGATAGTAGAGACCCAGAACGATATCCTGCGACGGCACGATAATCGGCTTGCCGTTCGCGGGCTGAGAATGTTGTTCGTCGACATCATCAGAACGCGGGCTTCAAGCTGTGCTTCCAGCGACAGCGGAACATGCACGGCCATCTGATCGCCGTCGAAGTCGGCATTGAAGGCAGCACAAACCAGCGGGTGCAGCTGGATGGCCTTACCTTCGATCAGAACCGGTTCGAAAGCCTGAATACCGAGGCGATGAAGCGTCGGCGCACGGTTCAGCAGCACCGGGTGCTCGCGAATGACCTCTTCAAGGATATCCCAGACTTCCGGGCGCTCCTTCTCGACCATTCGCTTGGCGGCCTTGATCGTGGTCGCATAACCGTAGAGTTCGAGCTTGTGATAGATGAACGGCTTGAACAGCTCGAGCGCCATCTTCTTCGGCAAACCGCACTGATGCAGGAAGAGCTCCGGCCCCACAACAATCACCGAACGGCCCGAATAATCGACGCGCTTGCCGAGCAGGTTCTGACGGAACCGGCCCTGCTTGCCCTTGAGCATATCCGAGAGCGACTTCAGCGGACGCTTGTTGGCACCGGTGATGACACGACCACGACGGCCATTGTCGAACAGGGCATCCACGGATTCCTGCAGCATGCGCTTCTCGTTACGCACGATGATGTCCGGCGCACGCAGCTCAATCAGACGCTTCAGGCGATTGTTCCGGTTGATCACGCGGCGATACAGATCGTTCAGATCCGATGTCGCAAACCGGCCACCATCAAGCGGCACCAGCGGGCGCAGCTCGGGCGGAATGACCGGAATGACATCCAGGATCATCCATTCCGGCAAAGCGCCAGATTCAATGAAAGCCTCAACGATCTTCAGACGTTTGACATATTTCTTGCGCTTGGCTTCCGAGCCGGTCTCGCGAAGGTCAATGCGCAGCTCGCACGAACCTCTTCGAGGTCGAGCGCCATCAGCATGTCCTTGAATGCTTCAGCGCCGATCTTGGCCGTGAAAGGCTTCGTCGCCAAACTCTTCCTGCTTCTCGAGATACTCTTCCTCGCTGAGCAGCTGGCGCGGTTCCAGATCAGTCAGGCCCGGCTCGGTGACAATGTAGTTCTCGAAATAGAGCACGCGCTCGAGATCGCGCAGGTCGCATCGAGCAACATGGCGATGCGGCTGGGCAGAGACTTCAGGAACCAGATATGCGCAACCGGCGAGGCCAGTTCGATATGGCCCATACGCTCGCGGCGCACCTCTGCAGCGTGACTTCAACGCCGCATTTCTCGCAGACGATGCCGCGATACTTCATGCGCTTGTATTTGCCGCACAGGCATTCGTAGTCCTTGATCGGACCAAAAATACGCGCACAGAAGAGACCATCACGTTCCGGCTTGAATGTCCGGTAGTTGATCGTCTCGGGCTTCTTGAATCTCACCATAGGACCATGAGCGAATCGCTCCGGGCTGGCGATCGAGATGCGGATTTCATCGAAGCTCTGCGGGCCTGGGGTTGGCCAAACACATTTACGAGTTCGTTCATTTACCTGCTCCCGGTAGGGGTTTGTTCGCATTCAGAATCAAGTCAGTGCGGCGCGTCATTTAGCGCCCCGTCTGATTGAGCTGAACATCGAGGCCGAGCGAGCGAAGTTCCTTCACAAGAACATTGAAGGATTCCGGAATTCCCGCTTCGAAGTTGTCATCACCGCGCACGATCGCCTCATAGACTTTCGTACGACCAGCACGTCATCAGACTTGACCGTCAGCATTTCCTGCAAGGTGTAAGCCGCGCCATAAGCTTCAAGCGCCCAGACTTCCATTTCACCGAAGCGCTGGCCACCAAACTGCGCCTTGCCGCCCAGCGGCTGCTGGGTCACGAGGCTGTACGGACCAATCGAACGCGCATGGATCTTGTCATCCACAAGATGGTGCAGCTTCAGCATGTAGATATAGCCGACCGTCACCATACGTTCGAATTCTTCGCCGGTTCGACCATCAACAAGCTGGACCTGACCCGAGGTGTGGAGACCGGCCATCTCGAGATGTTCGTTGATCTCTTCTCGGTGGCGCCATCGAAGACCGGTGTTGCAATCGGTACGCCGTTGCGCAGGTTACCGGCCAGTTCGAGCACGCCATCATCGGAAAGATCGGCGATATCCGCGCGATACTCATCCTTCTCATAGACATCCGACAGCTTCGAACGCAGCGCATTCATGCCACCGGAGTTTTCGAGATTCCCCAGAATGTCGCCAATCTGGTGCCGATGCCGCGCGTTGCCCAACCCAGATGGGTTTCAAGGATCTGACCCACATTCATTCGCGATGGCACACCCAGCGGATTCAACACGATATCCACCGGCGTCCCGTCATCGAGATAGGGCATGTCCTCCATCGGCATGATGCGAGAAATCACACCCTTGTTGCCATGACGTCCGGCCATCTTGTCGCCCGGCTGAAGCTTGCGCTTCACGGCCACAAAGACCTTGACCAGCTTCATCACGCCCGGCGGCAACTCGTCGCCACGCTGCAGCTTGTCGACCTTGTTTTCGAAGCGGGCTTCAAGCGCTGCCACGGCACCGTCGAAGCTGTTCTGCAACTGCTCGATTTCGGCCATGCGGGCATCGTTCTTGACGACAACCTGACGCCACTGCCCCGGCGTGAAATCGCCAAGCACGCGCTCGGTAATCTTCACATCGTCATCAAGGCCCTTCGGACCCTTGACGGCATTCTGATTGACCAGAAGCTCCTTCAGGCGATTGTAGAAACTGCGCTCCAGGATCGCTTTCTCATCGTCGCGATCCTTCGCCAGACGCTCGATTTCAGCGCGTTCGATCGAAAGTGCACGCTCGTCCTTGTCCACGCCCCGGCGTGAGAACACACGAACTTCGACAACCGTGCCGGTTCCGCCCGGCGGCACCTTCATAGAGGTGTCGCGCACATCAGCGGCTTTCTCACCGAAGATCGCGCGCAGCAAGCTTCTCTTCCGGGGTCATCGGGGATTCGCCCTTCGGCGTCACCTTGCCCACCAGAATATCGCCCGCATTCACCTCGGCACCGATATAGACGATGCCGGCTTCGTCGAGATTCTTGAGCGCTTCTTCACCGACATTGGGAATATCGCGGGTGATCTCTTCCTGGCCCAGCTTGGTGTCCCGGGCCATAATCTCGAATTCCTCGATATGGATCGAGGTGAACACATCGTCACGTACGATACGCTCGGAAATCAGGATCGAATCTTCAAAGTTGTAACCATTCCACGGCATGAAGGCGACGAGCACGTTCTTGCCGAGCGCCAGCTCACCAAGTTCCGTCGACGGACCATCAGCAACAATGTCGCCCTTGGCCACAATATCGCCAACCTTCACCAGCGGACGCTGGTTGATGGCAGGTGTTCTGGTTCGAGCGCTGGAACTTCAGCAAGATTGTATATGTCGACACCGGTGTCATTTTCACCGATTTCGCCGGTCGACCGGATCACGATACGCGTGGCATCGACCTGATCGATGATACCGTCACGCTTGGCAACGATGGTCACGCCGGAATCGCGGGCCACGGTGCCTTCCATTCCGGTGCCGACAAGCGGCGCTTCCGACTGCAACAACGGCACAGCCTGACGCATGCATGTTCGATCCCATCAACGCGCGGTTCGCATCATCGTTCTCTAGGAACGGAATTAGCGCCGAAGCGACGGACACCAGCTGTTTCGGCGAGACGTCCATGAAATCAACATCACCAGGCAACGCCATCAGATAATCATTACCCTGACGGCAGCTAATCAGCTCTTCGGTAAACTGGGCCTTGTCATTGAGTACGGAGTTGGCCTGCGCAACCGTGTAGCGGCCCTCTTCCATCGCGGAGAGATAAACGACCTCTTCGGTCACCACCGCCATCCTTGACCGGACGATACGGTGTCTCGATGAAACCGTACTTGTTCACGCGGGCAAAGGTCGCCAGCTGTTGATCAGACCGATATTCGGGCCTTCCGGTGTCTCAATCGGGCAGATCCGGCCGTAATGAGTCGGATGCACGTCTCGCACCTCGAAGCCTGCGCGCTCGCGGGTCAGTCCGCCCGGCCCAAGCGCCGAAAGGCGGCGCTTATGGGTGATTTCCGAAAGCGGGTTGGTCTGATCCATGAACTGGCTGAGCTGGGACGAGCCGAAGAACTCGCGCACAGCGGCCGCAGCCGGCTTCGCATTGATCAGATCATGCGGCATGACACTGTCTATCTCGACGTCGACATACGCTCGCGGATCGCCCGCTCCATGCGCAGGAGTCCAACGCGATACTGATTTTCCATCAGCTCGCCTACCGAACGAACACGACGGTTGCCGAGATGATCGATATCGTCGATATCGCCCTGACCGTCCTTCATGTCGACCATGAGCTTGACGATGCGCAGGATATCTTCCTTGCGCAATGTGCGCTGGGTCGTCCGGTGCCTCGAGTTCGAGGCGCGCAGTTCATCTTCACCCGGCCGACAGCCGAGAGATCGTAACGCTCGATATCGAAGAACAGGCTCTTGAACAGGTTTCAGCCGTCTCATAGGTCGGCGGCTCACCCGGACGCATCACCCGATAGATGTCGATCAGCGCTTCTTCGCGTGAACGACTCTTGTCGACCGGCCAGCGTGTTCCGGATATACGGACCGACATTGATGTTGTCGATCGCGAGGGTCGTGAAGCCCTTGATCTTGGCTTCCGCGAAAGCTTCGAACAGCTCCTCGGTAATCTCGTCGCCGGCCTCGAACATGACTTCGCCGGTCTCTTCGTTGATAAGATCTTCGCCGAGATACTGCCCGCATAGCTCTTCATTGCTGACAAGGATGTCCTTGACCTTGGCCTCTTCAACCTGACGCGCAACACGCGGGGTATACTTTGCGTCCGGCCTCGGCAACCACATCGCCGCTCTTTGCATCGACCAGATCGTGAGTCAGCTTCTGGCCCCACAAACGCTTCGGCGATCGAGAGCGGTCTGCCAGCCGCCCTTAGACAGCTTGTAGGAAATCTTGTCGTAGAAACGTCTAGGATTTCCTCGTTCGACATGCCGACAGCCTCGAACGGCTCGAGCCCTTTGCCCTCTTCAGTGCGCTCGGCACGCAGCGCTGCCGTCGCGGCGCTGTCGAGCGCCATCAGGAAAGTCGTCACCGGCAATTTGCGGCGACGATCGATACGCACATGCACGATATCCTTGGCGTCGAATTCGAAGTCGAGCCAGGAGCCGCGATACGGAATCACGCGGGCGGCAAACAGGAACTTGCCGGAGGAATGCGTCTTGCCCCTGTCGTGGTCGAAAAACACGCCCGGCGAACGGTGCATTTGGGAGACGATCACACGCTCGGTGCCGTTGACGACAAAGGTGCCGTTGTCCGTCATGAGCGGCATATCGCCCATATAGACATCCTGCTCCTTGATGTCGCGGATCGAGCGTGAACCGGTGTCCTCATCCACATCCCAGACGACAAGACGCAGGGTCACCTTGAGCGGCGCTGCGATAGGTCATGCCACGCTGCTGGCACTCCTCGACGTCGTATTTCGGCTCTTCGAGTTCATACTCGACGAATTCCAGCTGAGCTTGTTCCGCAAAATCACGGATCGGGAAAACCGATTTGAACACTTCCGTGATGCCCACATCAGCAGGTACGCCTTCGAGCGTCGTGCTGTTGAGGAATTGATCGTAAGAGCTCATCTGAACCTCAATGAGGTTCGGCATCTGGGCCACTTCGTGGATACGCCCAAAACTCTTGCGGATACGTTTGCGACCGGTGAACGACTGCGCCATAAATTGCCTCTCTTCATCACCGTGGGACCATGCCCACGACAAAACGGGTCACTTCAAATCGAACATCCAGATCGGGGTAATCCCATTCCGGCATCCTCGGATTGTCGACCGCCTGTCTTTCCGGGCTTTCGGCGATCCGAGGATGCCGGCGGGGATGGTGTTCGATGAACCATCCCCGCCGATCCTCGTAACTGGAAAGCTACTTGAGCTCGACGGTCGCGCCCGCCTCTTCCAGTTTTGCCTTCAACTCATCAGCTTCGGCCTTGTCGACACCTTCCTTCACAGGTTTCGGTGCACCTTCGACAAGGTCCTTGGCTTCCTTGAGGCCCAGACCGGTGATGGTCCGGACTTCCTTGATGACGTTGATTTTCTTGTCACCTGCAGATGCGAGGATCACGTCGAATTCCGACTGTTCCTCAGCGGCGCCACCGGAATCAGCCGGAGCAGCACCCGCCACCGCAACCGGTGCCGCGGCGCTCACGCCCCATTTTTCTTCCAGCATCTTCGAAAGCTCCGCGGCTTCAATAACACTCAATGCGCTGAGATCTTCAGCAATTTTTTCTAGGTCTGCCATTTTTCTTACTCCTGAGACTCTTAAGAGACTTGATTGGATGTCCGCAATTCGGACCGGCCTACGCAGGCTCGCCCTGATTGGCATATACGCCAAGAACGCGTGCAAGCTGACCGGCGGGTGCCTGAAGTACACCGGCGACTCTGGTCGCAGGGGTATTCAACATCCCCACCAACTTGCCACGTAGCTCGTCGAGTGAAGGAAGGGACGCAAGCGCCTTCACGGCATTCTCGTCGAGCAGGGTGTCGCCCATGGCGCCCCCGATCACGACCAGTTTGTCGTTTTCCTTCGAATAGTTGACTGCTACGCGCGCCGCCGCCACTGGGTCGGCAGAATACGCGATCGCGGTCGGACCATTGAACAGATCAGAAATCGGTTCATACGTCGTTCCCGCAAGAGCGAGTTTCGCGAGCCTGTTCTTGGTCACTTTGTAGCCAGCACCGGCCTCACGCATACGACTACGGAGTTCTGTACTCTCCGCAACCGTCATCCCAGACTGCTGGGTGACAACGACAAGCGATGCCTCCCCAAAAGACTGATTGAGTTCGGTGACCAGCTCTTCTTTTCTAGCTCGGTCCACTTACCGTCTCCGCAAACTTGGTGCGCGCCGAACGAATCGACCATCCGCACCGTTGCAATTTAGCTCTAGGTCAGAATGACCTAAAACCGCTCCTTCCTGTCCCAGGAGCGTCACGAACAAACCATCGGGTCTGTTCGCGTCTTCTCCCGTCTATGCAGGTCTGCCTCTTCTGGCACTTAAGCCCCTGAATCAACCTACGCAGGGCGCCTGCAGTCTCGGACAGGTACTTTCACAGCGGCACAACACCGCATGCGAAAATCCTGATACGCAGCCTACTCAGCGGCGTCATGTGCCGACCCGGTCAGGTCGTTCATATCAAACCGAACGCCAGGACCCATGGTCGAGGTCAGCGTGGCGCGCTTCATGTAACTACCCTTGATCGACTGCGGCTTGGCTTTCAGGACTGCGTCCAACAGCGTCTTGACGTTTTCAAGAATCTGCTCCTCGCTGAAGCTGGCCTTGCCGACACCGGCATGGATGATCCCTGCCTTCTCGGTACGATACTCAACCTGGCCGGCCTTGGCCGCGGTTACGGCAGCGGCGACATCGGGGGTCACGGTACCAAGCTTGGGATTGGGCATCAGACCACGTGGGCCCAGAACTTTACCCAGACGGCCAACAATCGGCATCATGTCGGGCGTTGCAATGCAGCGGTCGAAATCCATTTCGCCCTTCTGAATAGCTTCGGCCAGATCTTCGGCGCCAACCAGGTCAGCACCAGCTTCGCGGGCTTCGTCTGCCTTGGCGTCCTTGGCGAACACAGCAACACGTATCGTATTGCCAGTGCCATGGGGCAGATTCACGACGCCACGGATCATCTGGTCGGAATGACGCGGATCAACATTCAGATTCAGAACAACCTCGATGGTCTCATCGAACTTGGCCTTTGCCGCATCCTTGACCTTCGAAACAGCCTCGCTCAGAGCATAATCCTGCTCACGATCGATGCCTTCATAGGCGCTGTTCAGGCGTTTACCGGTCTTTGCCATGATTATTCTCCCACCTCGACGCCCATGGATCGTGCCGTTCCAGCGATAATCTTGGCTGCGGCATCAATGTCGTTTGCATTCAGATCAGGCATCTTGGCTTCAGCGATTTCGCGAACCTGAGACATCGAAACCTTACCTGCCGTCTCACGACTGGGGGTCGAACCGCCCTTTTGCATCTTGGCTGCCTTCATGATGAACCAGGATGCCGGAGGCGTCTTGGTTGCAAACGTGAAGGTGCGGTCGGCATAAGCCGTGATCACCGTCGGGATCGGCGTACCCTGATCGAAGTTCTGCGTTGCGGCATTGAATGCCTTGCAAAACTCCATGATGTTCAGGCCGCGCTGGCCCAGCGCCGGACCAATCGGCGGCGACGGATTTGCCGCGCCAGCCGGTACGGTCAGCTTGATGTAACCTGCAATCTTCTTTGCCATCGTCCTACGTCCTGCTTGATCCCGCGCGGGCATGAAGCCCGTCGGGTCTGTTCCTTAAAAACTCTTAACGATCAGGTCTTTTCGACCTGCGTGTATTCCAGCTCCACCGGTGTTGCCCGGCCAAAGATCGAGACCGCCACCTTCAGGCGGGCACGCTCTTCATCGACTTCCTGTACCGTCCCGTTGAAGGACGTGAACGGACCGTCGGCCACGCGCACTGTCTCGCCAACTTCGAACAGGATAGAGGGCCTTGGCCGCTCGACGCCTTCCTGCACCTGATTCATCACCCGCTCGGCTTCATAATCAGGGATCGGCATGGGCTTGCTGCCCGAACCCAGGAAACCCGTAACCTTGGGCGTATTACGCACCAGGTGCCAGGTCTGGTCGGTCATATCCATGCGAACCAGAACGTAGCCGGGGAAGAACTTGCGCTCTGACGAGACCTTCTTGCCCGCGCGCATTTCCACGACTTCTTCGGACGGCACCAGAACATTCTCGAACATATCGCCGAGGCCCTGATTTTCCGCCTGTTCCATGACTGACTGCGCGACCTTCTTTTCGAAGCCCGAGTAGCAGTGAACGATGTACCAGCGTTGCGCCATTTGCGCTTACCCGCCCAATCCTAAAATCAACTGGATCGCTTCAGAAAAAATCTGATCGATCACGAAAAAGAACAACGCCACAGCCACAATCATGGCCAGAACGGTCAAGGTGGTCACGCCGGCCTCTTTCTTGGTCGGCCACGTAACCTTTCTGATCGCCTCAGTCCGGACTTGCCGGACATATTCAGCGGGCGAAACTTTCGCCATATACCGCCCTCGATCCTTTGTGCGTTGCGACCGGCGCGGCTTCTACCGCATTGCCGACCGTATTTCTAGTCGTCGCGTTGCCAAATGGCAGGAGTGGCAGGACTTGAACCCGCAGCCCCCGGTTTTGGAGACCGGTGCTCTACCAGTTGAGCTACACTCCTAAACCCTTGGAACCTACTCGACGATTTCGGCGACGACGCCGGCGCCGACGGTACGTCCGCCTTCACGGATGGCGAAGCGCAGGCCTTCATCCATCGCGATCGGGGCAATCAGCTCGACATCCATTGTGATGTTGTCGCCAGGCATCACCATCTCCACACCTTCAGGCAGGAGAACGTGGCCCGTGACATCCGTCGTACGGAAGTAGAACTGCGGACGGTAATTCGTGAAGAACGGCGTGTGACGGCCGCCCTCGTCCTTGGTCAGAACATAGGTTTCTGCCTTGAACTTCGTATGCGGCGTGATCGTGCCGGGCTGAGCCAGAACCTGGCCGCGCTCGACTTCCTCACGCTTCGTGCCACGGAGCAGCGCGCCGATGTTGTCGCCGGCCTCTCCACGATCCAGAAGCTTGCGGAACATCTCAACGCCTGTGCAGATCGTCTTGGTCGTGTCCTTGATACCCACAATCTCGACTTCGTCGCCCGTCGAGACAACACCACGTTCAACGCGGCCCGTAACAACCGTGCCACGACCCGAAATCGAGAACACATCCTCGATTGGCATCAGGAACGGGCGGTCAATCGCGCGCTCAGGCGTGGGGATGTAGCTATCCACCGCTGCCATCAGCTCAAGAATGGTGTTGGCACCAATCGCCTCGTCGCGATCTTCCATAACCGCAAGGGCAGAACCCTTCACGAAAGGAATGTCGTCGCCGGGGAAATCATAGGACGAAAGAAGCTCGCGAACTTCGAGCTCAACCAGCTCCAGAAGCTCTTCGTCATCAACCTGATCAACCTTGTTGAGGTAAACCACGATCGCAGGAACACCAACCTGGCGTGCCAGAAGGATGTGCTCGCGCGTCTGGGGCATCGGGCCGTCAGCCGCGTTCACAACCAGAATGGCACCATCCATCTGGGCAGCACCCGTGATCATGTTCTTCACATAATCGGCGTGACCAGGGCAATCAACGTGAGCGTAATGACGGCCTTCCGTCTCATACTCAACGTGCGCCGTGTTGATCGTGATGCCGCGCTCACGCTCCTCAGGGGCCTTGTCGATCGATGCGTAGTCCATGACTTCCGCGCCGCCCGAAAGGGCCAGAACCTTCGTGATCGCTGCCGTCAGCGTCGTCTTGCCGTGGTCAACATGGCCAATCGTGCCAATGTTCGCATGCGGCTTGTTACGCTCAAACTTCTCTTTCGACATGATACTGCCCTGCGTTCTTTCGATCGTTGTACCGGTTAGAAACCGGTTACTTGGTTGTGCCTTAGCCGGCGGTCGTCCTGTTATTCCTTGCGCTCATCGGCTGGAACCTTGGAGCGGGTGAAGGGAATCGAACCCTCGTCGTAAGCTTGGAAGGCTTCTGCTCTACCATTGAGCTACACCCGCCGGATTCCTTGTTCTAATTACTGTTTTCGGCGCGAAGCTCCGTGTTTCATTCCGTCTGTCCTGTTCGGCTGGTGGAGGGGGTTGGATTTGAACCAACGTAGGCATAGCCAGCGGATTTACAGTCCGCCCCTTTTAACCGCTCAGGCACCCCTCCTTGCCGCCCGACGCATATCAGGCTCATGCAGCCAACAGCAAACGCGCCGAACGCCAAAGGAGCGCCGGCCCGTGGAGCGCAATATGTAGATTTCGCCGGTCGTGTCAACCGCGATTGGGGGAAAAAGCCAAAAACAACAGCCGTTTGAACGGGTTTCTTGCGGTTACATCGTTGCAGGCCCGGAAAGAATGCCCTATGAGCCGACATCATGGCAAGAAAACACAATTCGAAATCACGCCGCCGCGCCCGCGGAGATGCACGCGCTCAGCGGGCAAATGCCGGCACCGAACGCGCGCCCTCCCCCTGGCTTTACGGCATCCACAGCGTTCTGGCCGCACTCTCCAATCCGGACCGGATGTGCGAACGCTTGCTAGTCGCCGATGATGATTTGGCAGAGATCGTTCACGCCACCGCAGCACAGATGGAGCGGACCGCCCTCATCGAACGAGTGGGCACCGAGGACATCGCTGAAATCCTGCCTTTCGGTGCCGTCCATCAGCAAATTGCCCTCTATGCACGGCCGCTCGAAGACCCTGGTCTCGATGCCGCAATAGACAAGGCCGGCCCAAACGGCCGGCTCGTCGTGCTTGATCAGGTGACCGATCCTCACAATGTAGGCGCGATCATTCGTTCCGCCGCTGCATTCGGAGTGACGGCCGTGGTGATGCAGGATCGCCATGCACCACCGGTAACCGGCGTTCTGGCGAAAGCTGCCTCAGGCGGGCTGGAAGCAGTTGATATGGTACGCGAGACCAATCTGTCCCGCTCACTCGATCAGCTCAAACGCAACAATTTCTGGTGTATCGGTCTCGATGGGACCAGCGACCAGACTATTGCCACGGCCACGGTTGATGGCCCCACGGCGCTGATTCTGGGCGCCGAGGGAAGCGGATTGCGACGTCTGGTCCGGGAATCCTGCGACACGCTGGCCTCTATCCCGCAGACGAGCTCCGTTGAAAGCCTCAATGTATCGAACGCCGCCGCCGTGGCGCTCTATGAAATTTGCCGCACCGGCAGCAATTAGCGCCATTCTATAACGAACAAAATAACAAGGAGACCTCCCCATGCCCGTCTTGATCGAACGCATTCGTCCGAATTTTCTATGGAACAAGCCTCACTTTACCAATCTTGTCACCAGCGAAGGCGGCAAGACACTTCACCTCTCGGGTCTGGTCTCGGCCACGATCGAGGGCGAGCTGGTAGCTCCGGGGGATTTGAGTGCACAGATGGCTTACGTATACGACACCATCCGGCGGTCCCTCAAACTCGGCGGCGCCACGCCGGCTGACGTGGTGCGGCAGCGGGTCTTCGTGGTGGATCTGAAACCCAGTGACAGGCCCGCGATCATGAAAGCGATGATGGATTTCTATGGCGACGACAAATCCGCATCGAGCACCTGCGTGGGTGTCTCGGCCCTGCTCCTCAAAGGCGCGCTGGTCGAAATCGACGTCACAGCGGTCGTCGACGCTTGACCGATTTCGGCGTGCGATTTTGACACGACGAACGGGCTTGCCGCAGCGGCCCTCCCGCGCCTATTGTCCCGACGATTTCACAACAGGGGCCGGCTTAGCTCAGTTGGTAGAGCGGCTGATTTGTAATCAGCGGTAAGGCACCAGCAAACCATTGTTTTAAAATATTAAGTATAATTCATCTGGCGCAGTTGACGCCCAGTTGACGTGGTTCGTTGCGCTAAAAGTCATCGCCACCCTCGACCGAATATTTACACCCACGCGCGTTCCGGCGTATGATTTGGGCATGAAAGCCCTAACGTCCGCCATCATCGCGATTGGACTTTGCTTCGCTGCTACCGGAGTGAGTGCTGATAATGTTCGGCTCAATGCAATCAACGTTTCTGAGCTGCCAGTACACGGTATTGAAACAACAAAATCGAATGCGAATATAATCGCAATTATCGGTGGCGCCGGCTTACGGAACAAGGATGGGAAAAGCCAAAATTACCTTGTCAAACAAGGGCAAACCTTTGTTCAGGCCGGCATCAACTTCTATCTATTACCAAATAAGTCAAAACAGGAAAAAGCAGGCTATGCTTTACGCTACAGCACTGCTCGTACCGAACGTATTTTGGCTCTGGTAGAAGTCATCAGGACGCGCAATAAAAATCCAATTTATATAATCGGCTTCAGTCGCGGCTCGGTTGATGCAGGGAGGTTTGCAAAAACACACCCAAAATCCATTGAGGGTATTGTGCTCGCTTCCGGCATTTATACTAACGATTCCCGAAAGGCTTCGGGCTACGCAATGGAGCGGGTCATTGGCAAGCGCATAGAAACGCCTATTCTGATTGTCCATCATGAAAACGATACATGTCGTGTAACACCGTTTTTGTATGCCGAGGGCTTTTTCGAAACCCTCAATGCACCCAGCAAAAAACTACTTTCCTATGACGGTGGAGGTGCAACAGGACGTGAATGTGGCCCCCTAAACCATCACGGTTTTGAGGGTATTGAAACGAATGTCGCACAAGATATTTCTAGTTGGATCTTGGGTCGCTCGGATTAGAGTTATTCTAGTCAATCTCCAGCCTGTCTGACGTAAGCGGTAGCTAGTCGACTTCAACCCATTCGACGGGCTCGTCATTGTCGGTTATCTCCGGGGGTGGATTTCGCCAAGCATCGCGGTGATGAAATAGCGCCCCGAACGTATGCGCCGGATCGGACCATTTCTTCGCTTCACCCTCGCTCAGCCATTGCCGAATAATCATATTTTTGAAGGGAAACTGCGAAGATATCTGCGCCACAGCCAATTCATATGATTGCAATCCAACCGGCGCACTCGACCACTGGCCTGGCGTGAAGCCAGTCGCGCCTTCAGCAATTTCGCGGATGCTTCTTTCAAGCTCGAGCATGCGCTTGTAGGGCGCTGCAGCGCGCTTGAGCGAGCGTGAGAGCGTGGTGGCTTCCTTCTCTAGCTGGTCGATCAACTTGGCGTGCTGATCGCGTCTATCGTCCGCCACGCGCTGACGCTCCGCGGCGGTGTCTGCGTCGATCTGTTGCTGTGCTGCCGCGACTGCGCGCCGCTTCACGGCGATGGCCTCGCGAAGCTCCATCTGCCGACGTGCGACGGCCATGATGTCGCCGTTGCCGGCCAGCTCCTGCTCAAGGCCCTTTGCGGCGTGCTCGTCGAGCTGCTGCTCGAGGCCGGTTAACTCAGCGCTCAGGCGTTCGTGTGTGTCATTCATCGAATTCTCCTAAAATTTTGAGGATGGGCCCCCTCGGTACAGCGCGGGGGTAGGGGAGGAAGGGGGTTGGTTTCGATGCGCCGTGCGGCACGGCGTCAACTCAGCGTCAACCAAGACGCACGTGGTCGATAAAGAGCCGGTTTTCCGGGGTAAGTCGGCTGATGTTGGATCAGCGGCTCGAGCAGCCAGACGTGGAATTGGCCGCATCATGCTTGCGAGTGATTGCGCCGAGGTTCCCAGACCCTCCATTATCAATGCCGGGCTCATGGCCATCGCCTGTTCCGAGAACCCCAAGGCAACTCAAGCTCTTTGGCCGAGGGCAGTGGCGTCAGATGCCCTGGGCCGTCATACAAGAGCTGCATGCGATTGCCGCGCTGGAAGCCAAGGCGATGCTTTTTGCCCTTCGGCTCTAGCATGCGTACGAGTTCGAGCTCCCAAAGTCGCTTCAAGGCGCGCGACACATGCGGCTGATCCATGTTGATCAGCGCGCCTAGGGTTGATTGGTTGGCGTAGACGATTCCGCGACGCGACGCGTGGGCGCCGAGCGCGGCCAATACTCGCCAGTCCTCACCATTTTTGACGATGCCCAGGGAGCGGATCGGGATTATCGAATATCGGCGTGGATCAGTCACACTACCCATCCCGCCAGTAACACCGCCCCACATAGAGTGTGGGGCGTGTTACTACTGGCCAGTAACAGGTTAGTAACAACCTCGGTCATGAACACGGCCGCGGCGATCAAAACGCAGCCC
>CALSML010000018.1 GCA_943787445.1 uncultured Alphaproteobacteria bacterium | reverse complement strand
ACGACCTGCGCCTCGACAATCTGTTCAACATCCTCCAGTCGAGCGATCAGCAGATGGAAATCCGGGCGGCAGAGAATCTGATCTGGGCGACCTGGCTGCATCATGACAATGCCGAATACGGCCAGTTGATGCGTATGGGGTCACGAGCTCTGGGGGAGCAGCGCTTTGATCAGGCCATCGGCATCTTTTCTAGTCTGATCGAAAAGGCCCCCCGACTACGCGGAAGCCTGGAACAAGCGCGCCACGGTCTATTTCATGTTGGGTGATCTCAGCCTGTCGGCCAGGGGTGTGGATCGCACGCTCGTGCTGGAACCCAGGCATTTCGGGGCGCTGAGTGGACTGGGGCAGATCGAGTTGCAGCGCGGAAACGGCGATGCTGCGCTGAAGGCGTTTTAATCGGTGCTCGAAGTGCATCCGCATCTGCCGGGAATTGCGGAACTGGTCCGCAAGCTTGGAGACGAGGTGCGCGGGGCGCGAACTCTAGCCAGCGCCCAAATTAGGGAATCAGGACGATGGAACCTGTCGTGTCTCGGGAGGCGATGGCCTGTTGTGCGGCTGCCACGTCCTCCAGTGCATATTCCTGACTGATCTTCGGATCGAGAACGCCCCGGCCGAGCAGATCGAAGACTTCGGCCAGCATCGCCCTGGCGGCCCTCCGGGGTGCGCATATAGTCCTTCAGGGACGCCTTGGTGAAGATCAGGGATTTCTGGTTCAGCAGCATCGAATCGAGCGGTGGCAGAAAGCCCGATGAGTGGCCGTAATTCAAATAGAAGCCACAGGGCGCAAGACACGCCACAGTGCCTTCGTAAACCGCCGCACCGACCCCGTCATAGACAACTGGCACGCCCGCACCATTGGTGATCTCCATGACCCGGTCTGCGAAATCCTCTGTGCGGTAATCAATGGCATGGTCGCACCCGTTCTCCAGTGCGAGTGCCGCCTTTTCAGGACTCCCGACTGTGCCGATCACGTTGGCACCCAGATGTTTGGCCCATTGGGTTAGAAGTGTTCCCATGCCGCCGGCCGCCGCATGGATTAGCACGGTATCATCCGGCCCGGCCTTGTAGATCTGGCGGATCAGGTACTGGGCCGTCATACCGCGGACGGTGGCAGCCACGGCAATTCTGGCGTCGATATTGTCGGGCAGGTGATGCAGGGCGGCCGCCGGGATCAGACGTGCCTCGGAATAGGATCCAAGGTTGAAGCGATAGGCGGCCCGGTCGCCCACGGAAAATTCGCTCACGCCGTCGCCTACGGCTTCCACCACGCCCGCACCTTCCAGGCCGAGACCCGACGGAAGTTCGGGTTTCAGGAAATATGTTCCTTCGCGCACCAGCGTGTCGGCAAAATGAACGGCGGAAGCTTCGTGGCGCAGCCGCACTTCGCCGGGGCCCGGTTCGCCCGGGTCCACATTCTCGATTTTCAGATTTTCCAGGCCACCAAACTGATGAATTCTGACGGCTTTGGGCATGAGGGGCTCCTGATTTTGTGCCATGCATGCACACGCGGCATGGTTGGCATGCGGGGTCATCGGGTGTGTCTGCCGGGACACGCCAACGGGACTTCGCTATGTTATTTCCGTAGGCACATCATAAAGTGATGTCAACAATACGTTGGGTGTGGCGCAGACGAATGCTCGCCCACAGAGAGGAATTCCATGTCTCAGGTTCTTGGCCGGAAACAGTTGATGGTGTTGGGTGCCGGGGGGCAGCGTTGCTCGCTGTTGTGCTCGGGGTGCGACAGGGCTTCGGGTTTTATCTCGTTCCCATGACCGTCGAGCTTGGCTGGAGCCGGGAACTTTTCGGTCTCGCCATGGCCATTCAGAACCTGCTTTGGGGGGCGTCCCAGCCTTTTGTCGGTGGCCTTGCGGATCGCTACGGTTCGGGCCGGGTCATTGTGGGCGGAGCGATGTGCTACGCGCTGGGCGTGATCGGTATGGCCAGCGCCGTGACCTCGACAGAATTGCTGATCAGCGGCGGTGTTCTGATCGGTCTCGGCATGAGTGGTGTGGGCATGTCGGTCGTCTATGGCGCGGTGGCGCGGATGGTGGTGCCCGAACGGCGGACCTACGCGATGGCGATGGTCAGTACCATCGGTGCCCTGGGGCCGTTCCTGATCCCGATCGTTACCGAAGTCGTGATCGGGGCTTACGGCTGGTATGTCTCATTGTTGGCCACAGCCGTGATCTTGGCTCTGATGATCCCGCTCGGTGGCATGATTCAGGGCAAGAGCGTGGACGAAACCGGAGTGAAGCCTCAGAGCTGGACAGCGGCGCTGGGAGAGGCCCGGAAGAATCGCGGATATCTGCTGCTGATTGCCGGGTTCTTTGTTTGCGGTTTTCACGTGACCTTCATCGGCACTCATCTGCCCGGATTTGTCGCTTGGTGCGGGCTGGGGCGCAGGTGTTGCCGGTCTGGCCTTCCTGCTGATCGGTGGCGGCAATATCGCCGGGACCTATCTGGCAGGGGTTCTCAGCAACAAGTTCCGTCAGAAGAACCTGCTGAGCCTGATTTATCTGGGCCGCGCGGCGCTGATCGCGTGGATGATGCTGATGCCCAAGACCGAGATGACGATTTATATCTTCTCGGGAATTTTCGGGCTTCTCTGGCTATCCACTGTGCCGCTCACCAGTGGTGTGGTCGCCAAAATCTTCGGCGCCCGTCACCTCGGGATGTTGTTCGGTCTGGTGTTCTTCAGTCACCAGGTTGGTGCATTTCTGGGTGCCTGGCTGGGAGGGCTGAACTTCGATGTGACCGGTGATTACAACAATACCTGGTACGCTTCGATCCTGCTGGGATTGCTGGCCGCCGCCCTGCACTGGCCCATTCGCGACCAGCCTGTGGAACGGCTTTTGGAGCCGAAAACAGCCTGATTTCAGCCTGTAACACCGCAGAAAGAGAGTTATTCCCTCTCCCGGTTTTCAACGAGCCGTGACTTGTATTCGCACGTGCGTGGCCCCATCGTATGACCACGCAGCGACAAATGGAGATCGGCATGCTGATTAAGGTAAAACGCGGCTGGGAACTGCCCGAGAGTGCGGTAACGCCCGAAGATGTGTTCATGAATCGGCGCGATATCGTGAAGGCGCTGGGCATTGCACCGGCTCTGGCCGCGGCGGGAAGCGTGCTTCCGGTAGTATCGGCCTTTGCGGCCGCCGGCACGGACTCTTCTGCGCATCTCTATCCGGTTCCGCGGAATGAGAAATACACAGTGGACCGTCCGCTCACGACCCAGCTCGACGCGACGACCTACAACAATTTCTACGAATTCGGCTCCCACAAGCAGATTTCCAAGTCCGCCCAGCGCCTTGAGATCCGCCCCTGGAACATCAAGATCGATGGACTGGTCGAGAAGGAGTTCGAGATCGGCATTGATGATCTCCTCAAGCAGGTCAGCCTGGAGGAGCGCGTGTACCGCTTTCGTTGTGTCGAAGCCTGGGCGATGACCGTGCCGTGGTCAGGGTTTGCCATGAAGCAGCTGGTGGAACTGGCACGTCCGCTTTCGGGTGCGAAATACATCAGGATGAACACGGCCGAGAAAGACAAGTCCGAGATGCCCGGGCTGCGTCAGTTCTGGTATCCTTGGCCCTATCAGGAAGCCCTGACCATCGAAGAGGCGACCAATGAAATGGCCTTCATGGTGAC
The DNA here is from genome assembly GCA_943787445.1 of uncultured Alphaproteobacteria bacterium. Lineage (GTDB taxonomy): Bacteria > Pseudomonadota > Alphaproteobacteria > UBA6615 > UBA6615 > JABJAG01. The sequence continues at coordinate 99,447 of CALSML010000018.1, read as the reverse complement.
CGGCCTCTACGGCAAACCCGTGCCGAAGCAAAACGGTGCGCCGCTGCGTCTGGCAACGCCATGGAAGTACGGCTTCAAGTCGATCAAGTCAATCGTCAGCTTCACCTTCACCGATGAGAAGCCCAAGACGTTCTGGGAGTCCCTGGCCGCGAAGGAATATGGCTTCTGGGCGAATGTGAACCCGGCGGTGGCCCATCCGCGCTGGAGTCAGGCCACCGAGTGGCAGCTGGGCGGACGCCAGAGCGAGCGCGTGCCCTCGCGGATCTACAACGGCTATGGCGAGCAGGTGGCCCATCTGTATCCCAGGGATGCCGGCGATAGTTACTTCCGCTAGACCCAGAGTTGCGCGGCCGACCCATCCGGCATCTATACACCTATCCCACAAATAAAAGCCGGACCCCGAGGGGTCCGGCAGGATGAACAGGGAGGTTTTACGTCTGGGAGGACGTCGAAGCCTTGTTCAGGGGCTTCTGAACCGTCTGCGGTAAGGGAGGGTCCCGCGACGACGTGGTGCACGTAACCCCGTGTGTACTACCTAGATGGGGACTGAACGCGCCGAGGAGCAGGTCGGAAAACCGTTAATCTGGTATGCGAAAAATGCATACCTTGTCATCAGTTCGTCACGTTTGTCACAATTTCAACAACGCGGTCAGAAGCGGGTTTTCAGCCACCTTGCGCAGCAGGAAATCGCGAAAAACGCCGATCCGCTGGGAGTTACGCAACTCTTCGGGGTAGACGAAGAAGGCGTCATTGCCCGGGCCTTCAAGCTCGGGCAGCACCCGAACAAGGTTCTGGGCCTCGCGCGCCAGAAAGTCGGGCAGGCCGGCCATGCCGACACCGGCTTCGACGGCGCGGAAGACTCCGTAGAGATTATTCAGGGTCAGAACCCGGTGGGGTTCCTCGTTGGTCGCATCCCGCACCGCGGCCAGAAGCCAGTTCAGATTGGGCGCCGCCATGGCACGATCCTCGTCATAGGCGATGATGTTGTGGTGGACGAGATCGCGGACCTTGTCGGGCATACCCTTGTTCTGCAGATAGATCGGCGAAGCAAACACATGGGTGTGAACACGGGTGAGCCGGCGCTGGATCAGATCACCCTGAGTCGGCGGGGTGAGGCGGATTGCGCAATCGGCTTCGCGCATGGAAACATCCAGTTCCTCGTCCGTGGTCACCAGCGTGACCTCGATATCGGGATAAAGTTCGATGAACTCGTTGATGCGCGGGGTCAGCCAGAGCGAACCCAGTCCCACCGTGGTCGCGATCTTGAGGGGCCCCTGGGGGCGTTCATGGGAATCGGAAAGCCGTGCTTCCACCATGGTGAGTTTGGCGAAGACGTCATGGACTGTCCGGTAGAGTAGTTCGCCCTGTTCGGTCAGGATCAGCCCGCGGGCATGACGGTGGAACAGGCGGACTTCAAGACTGTCTTCCAGCGAACTGATTTGGCGACTGACAGCCGACTGGCTGAGATGCAGGGTCTCACCCGCATGGGTGAAGCTGCCCGCATCGGCAACCGCGTGAAAAATCCTGAGTTTGTCCCAGTCCATGGCCATGCGGCCGGCCCCCCAAAGGCATGTGATGCCAACGCGGCAGGTGGTAGTGCTGCTCTATTCGGCAGCGTTGCGTGTTTGCTCGTCTTCGCTGTCGGCGATGAATTTCTCGGCTTCGAGTGCAGCCATGCAGCCCATCCCGGCTGCCGTCACGGCCTGCCGGTAGATCTTGTCCTTCACATCACCGGCGGCGAAGACACCGGCGATATTGGTGGCGGTGCTGTCCGGGGCGGTGATCAGATAGCCTTCGTCATCCATGTCGAGCTTGCCCTGGAACACCTTGGTGTTGGGGTCATGCCCGATGGCGATGAAGACGCCATCCACGTCGATGTTGCGGGTTTCGTCCGACTTGGTGCTTTTCATGCGCAACCCTGTCACGCCGGGTGGATCCTGAGTGCCGACGACCTCGTCGAGCTCGGAATCCCAGACCACTTCGATCTTCTCATTGCGGAACAGCCGGTCCTGCATGATCTTCTCGGCGCGCAATTCGTCCCGGCGATGGATCAGGGTCACCTTGGAGGCAAAATTGGTCAGGAACAGCGCCTCTTCGACAGCCGTGTTGCCGCCCCCGACCACCGCGACGGGTTTTTCACGATAGAAGAAGCCGTCACAGGTGGCGCAGGCTGAGACGCCGAAGCCGGAGAATTTCTGCTCGCTCTCCAGACCGAGCCAGCGGGCCGAAGCCCCCGTCGCCACGATCACCGTGTCGCCGGCATAGATGTCACCGGAATCCCCGATGCATTTGAACGGGCGGGAGCTGAAATCCACATCGACGATCAGATCGCTGAAGATCTGTGTGCCCACATTCTTGGCCTGTTCGACCATCTGCTCCATCAGCCAGGGCCCCTGAATGGGCTCGGCAAAACCAGGATAGTTCTCCACATCGGTGGTGATGGTCAGCTGACCGCCGGGTTGCATGCCCTCGATTATGATCGGCTTCATGTTGGCACGCGCGGCATAGACCGCAGCGGTGCAGCCAGCAGCACCGGAACCGAGGATCAGGACCTTGGTGTGGTGGGTTTCAGGCATCTGGGCAATCCTTTGGCATGGGCCCTTGGGGCTCTTTGTCCGTGTTAAATAGGCGGCAGGGGCGGTCGAGGCAAGCCGGTCGAGATCGGGACCGGGAAAACCTCCGTTGTCAGAAGGTTACGACACTCCGGATCGATTCACCCCGGTGCATCAGATCGAATCCGTCATTGATCTGGTCGAGGGGCAGAACATGGGTGATCAGGTCATCGATGTTGATCTTGCCGTCCATATACCAGTCGACAATCCTGGGCACATCCGTGCGGCCCTTGGCGCCGCCGAAGGCGGTGCCTTGCCAGACCCGGCCGGTGACCAGCTGGAACGGGCGGGTGGCGATCTCGGCGCCGGCGGGGGCGACCCCGATGATGGTCGATTTGCCCCAGCCCTTGTGGCAGCATTCCAGCGCCTGACGCATCACCTCGGTGTTGCCGATACACTCGAAGGAATGGTCCGTGCCGCCATCTGTCAGATCGACCAGATAGGGCACCAGGTCACCCTCGACCTCGGTCGGATTCACGAAGTGGGTCATGCCGAATTTCTCGGCCATCGGCTTGCGTCCTGGGTTCAGGTCAACACCGACAATCTTGTTGGCGCCCACCATGCGGGCGCCCTGAATGACATTGAGCCCGATCCCGCCGAGACCGAAGACAACCACATTGTCGCCGGGCTGGACCTTAGCGGTTTTGATCACCGCGCCAATGCCGGTGGTCACGCCGCAGCCGATGTAGCAAATCTTCTCGAAGGGCGCGTCCTCGCGCACCTTCGCCAGCGCAATCTCCGGCAGCACCGTGTGGTTGGAGAAGGTCGAAGTGCCCATATAGTGGAACAGCTTCTCGCCGTTCAGGGAAAAGCGCGAGGAGCCATCGGGCATCACGCCCTGGCCCTGAGTTTTGCGGATCGCCTGACACAGATTGGTGCGTCCGGACGTGCAGTAGCTGCATTCCCGGCATTCCGGTGTGTAGAGGGGGATCACGTGGTCCCCCTTCTTGAGCGAGGTTACACCTTTGCCCACATCGACAACCACGCCCGCGCCCTCATGCCCCAGAATGGCAGGAAACAGGCCCTCCGGATCGGCGCCCGACAGGGTGAATTCATCGGTGTGGCAAATTCCTGTTGCCTTGATCTCGACAAGCACTTCGCCCGCACGCGGGCCTTCCAGGTCTACAGTTTCGACAGAAAGCGGTTTTCCGGCCTCAAGGGCAACAGCAGCGCGGGTTTCCATGGCAAATCCTTCCGGACAGGCGAAGCAGGATGCTTCGAATTGCACAGAGTGTCCCAAGCCGGGGCCGGGAGTGCAAGCGGGAGAATCCCCAAAGACCTGTTCTCGCAGGCGCTTTGCGCCTAGCCCAGAACCCGGGCATAGAGCCGGAACATCTTCTCCCAGACGATCTCGGCCGAAGGCTCGTGATAGACCTCCCGTTCGGGGAAGGCGAAGCCGTGTTCGGTGCCCGGGAAAGTCTCGATTTCGTGGGGGACACCGTTCTCGGTCAGGGTGGCGGCAAGCTCGTCGGTCAGGCCCTCGGGCACCCAGCGGTCATGCTCGGCAAAGGCGTAGTACATTTCCCCTTCGATCTGCGGTGCCAGCAGGTGCGGGGAATCCGGTTTATCGGTGACGATCCAGACCCCATAGAGCGAGACATTGGCGGCGAACCGGTCCGGGAAGCTGCCGGCCACGGCGGTCACGAAAGCCCCGCTCATGCAATAGCCCACACAGCCCATGGGACCGTCGGAGGCGGCTTCGTCGTCTCCCAGCGCATCCAGCAGGGCTGCGGTGTCGTTGACCACGTCGGCGTTGGAGAGGCTGTGCCATGCCGCGAAGATCATCTCGGTCATCTTCTCGGTGCGGTTGGCCAGATTGAATCGATGGGTGCCCAGCCGGTAGTAGAGGTCGGGCAACACGGCGTAGTAGCCCTGCGCCGCGATCCGGCGGGTGAAGTTGTAGAGCTCCTCCCGGATGCCGGGCGCGTCCATGTAGAGGACGATCACCGGATGGGGACCGTCTCCTTCTGGCCAGGTCGCAAAACACGGCATGACCCCATCGGGCGTGGTGACGTTGAATTCGCGTTCCATGAGCTATTTCGCTGGCAGTGTCCGGAGATAGGCGACGATAGCATCAAGGTCGGCGGGTTTGATATTGGCGTAGTAGGAATAGGCCATGGGCGGGAGCATTTTCGATCCGTCCGGGCGAATGCCTCGGGTGATCATGGCCTTGATCTGATCATCAGAACGATCGGCCAGTCCCGTTGGTGTAATGTTCGACGACACGCTCACCCCCCAGGGGCCATGGAATTCGAAGCCGCCAGCACCAAGGTTGTTGGCCAGGTCCGGCCCTTTCTCGGTCAGCGGGGAATGGCACTCCATGCAATGTCCGGCGGGACCCGCAAGATAGGCGCCATAGGCGACCTTGTCACTTCTATCAGGTTCGGGAACGCTTACGACGGGCGGGCCATAGGCTGGGGGAAGGGGAATGCGATACACAGACGGTGGAATCACGTTTTTGATCGGTTTCACCTTCCGCAGATAGGCGACGATCGCCTTCACATCATTGTCGGACATGCCGCGATAGAGAGCAATCGGCATCGGCGGCCCGATGATGGAGCCATCCGGGCGTTTGCCCTCTCGGATCGAGGCGATGATCTCTTCGTCGGTCCAGTTGCCGATACCCGTCTCCGGATCGGGTGTGATGTTGGGCGCATTGGCATCGAAGCCGGGCGTTTTCTCGAACGGTGCCATACCCGCCAGCTCCATTCCGGGAATATCTCCCGTCGGGCCCTTGGGTGTATGGCAGTTGCCGCAGGCAACGATGGATTCCATCAGATAGGTACCGCGTTCGAGCGGCGTTTCAGCGCTGGCCATGCCATGCAGTGCAAGCAGTGCAGCACCGGCAAGCGCCGATTTGAAGAATTTTGAAGTCATGGTGATTCCCCAAGATCAGACCGAATTGTTCCAGATTCGAAGTCTAACAGGCTCACGAAGTTTGCCTATGGTACTATGGCGTTAGAAGCCGAACATGTGGTCGAGGGAGAATGCGGCACCATCATGGGTGATCACGCCGTGATACCCGAACAGGCGGCAGGTGGTGTCGCGGATCAGCACATAGCCGCTGCCCGCCGCGCCGGATTTCGCAGCTTCGATCCGGGATGCTCTGTCGAACAGTTCGCTTACCCGGAAATGGAATGAACCTCCGCAGGCGATTTCAACGCGGGTCTCTGCGACGACATTTCCTGAACCATCATGCAGCAGCAGTTGCGTATCTGAGGTTTCATGCCATGGCGTGGAGGCCGGGTAGATCAGCTGACAGAAGGTGTCGTTGTCGGTCTCGCCAACGGTCATGGCAGGGTCGGTGCGCAGGAACAGCCGTGTCGACAGGCCCGGGGCGGCACCGGAATAGGATTGGGGTTCGCCCTGCCAGGTCAGCGCGGTGTTGAAGATATGGGCGCCAAAGCTCGTCTCCGCCGCATGGCCGGACTCACGGGCCTCATAGCGGAACAGGGCGTGCAGCCAGCCATCGACGCCACGGGTCGCGACGCCGAAATCATAGAGCAGCTCCATATGGCCGGCTTCGGTGTCGAGGGTGGTTTCGCCATTGAGCAGGTCGTCGATATCCAGCGCGACACTGTCGCTGCGGCGCAATTCGCCAAAGGCGTGGCGGGCAATCTCGCGACCGGATAGGTCATAGACAAGCGCGGCCACCGGCAGGGTTTCCTGGGTGGTGGCCATGGGTGTGGGCAGGGCGATGGAGCGGAATTGTGCACGCGGCAGAACTGGCGCGGGCAACAGAAAACCCTTGCCCATCAGATTGCCGATTTCGGCGATCTTCGGATCGGGTTTCAGGTCGACTCGCTCGACATTCACATGGGCGGTGCGCCGGTGTTCGATATCTCCGGCTGGTCGGGTTTCGACCTCGTAACGTGGCCGCACGAAATGCTTGCCGGCATGAACTTCGATCTGTTCCGGCCAGGCCGCATCCGGCAGCAGCTCCGATGCATCCAGCGCATAGGTGCCGAAGGGCGGGATGGAATCATCAAGCCATGCGGTCTGGTCGCTGCCCATCAGGTTCAGGCTGACGATCCCGGCGGGAATCGGACAGGGATGGCTGTTTTGAATCCACAACACCACCCGTTCATCGGCTTTCGGGGCGGGAAGGCCACCATAGAAATCTGCCGGCCAGGCATTGGCGTCATGGGTGCAGGACAGATCGCGCGGATCATCCCCATAGGTGTCCAGCGCATATTTGACGATGTCGTGACCTTTCACGCCGATCGCGTGCACGAACAACTGTCCGGTGATCTCTTCCAGCCCGAAGCGGGCGCAGATATCTGTGCTGTCGATGGTGATGCCGCCGGGGGAATCCGGCAGCGCCATGTCCCATTGGCCGACGACCTCGCCCTGACTGTCGATCAGGCTCAGCCACAGGGTGACATTCGACGCGCCGTACCGGTGCCAGTAATTGGCGGTCGCGATCCGGGTGTGCAGCTTGCCGCCGCGTCCGTCGGGCGCGTCCCGCAGGAAGGCAAAGTTCGTTGCGAAATTGAGCGGGTCGAGATAGCGCGTCGTGTTGGTCAGCCGGTCGTCTGGCAGACGAATTTCGTCAAGGGTGACGATCTCGGTGTCATCGGGAATGAGATGGGTGATGTCCTGCACGGTCTTTTCGGCATCAAAGGCCATCACTAGAAGCGCGGCGACCTCTGCCGCCGCAAGATCGGTCACCGGCTGGGTGGCCTGTCCGAGGACGGTCTGGCCCAGCGCGGAAAGGTCCTGCACGAAGACATGGGCAATGGACAGTTCGTCAAAATCGTAAATCTGGCCGAAGGCCGGCGCAAATCCGGACGGGTCATAGATTGCGATCGAAGGCATCGCCGCCAGACGCGATACCATGGCCTTGGCCTTCGGCGCGGCGGCAGGGTGGCCGGCAGCCTTGAAGAACGGGAAGCCGCCTTTGACGTTGGAGAAGGTGTTGATGTCGAGCGCCATGCGCTGCGCCTGCCTTATCTCTTGAACTTCTTGAAGAACGCCGAGATCGAGTGGCGCACCTGTTCGCGGGTCTTGTATGCACGGCTGTTCACCCAATTCAACTGAATCGTGCGCCGTTCCCCGTCAAACGGGTGATGCCCGTGCCAGGCATTCTCGATGCAGGGGAAGGCCAGAAAGGTGCCTTCCGCCGGTGGCACTTCGACAGCATAGTCATCGAGATCCGTCGGGCTGCGGAGCAGCCGCAACTGGCCGTTGGGCTCTTCCCAGGCGGGGTTCATGTAGAGCAGGACGGTGACCAGCTTGCCCGATGAGTCGGTATGGATCTGACCATCCGTCGGTTTGGCCTGACCGCGCACTGTTACCATGGTGGGTTTGCCCTTGAGGTCGATGCCCATCTTGGCACCCAGTGCGGCGGCCAGTTCCGGACCTTCCAGCGCGTCGATCAGCGCGGCGAAACCGGGGCCGTATTTCAGCTGGCCGGTGGGAAAACTGCCGGCGCGGCCGATCTCCGGAAAATCCGCATTGGCCGCATCCAGCGCGGCCTTGGTGATCAATCCGGGTACGAGAACATGATCATAGGGATCATGGTCCAATGGGGCTGCTTCAAGCGCTTTGAAATTGATAACAGACATGATCGTGTCTTAATTCCCGGTTCGGGCAATTGCAATGCGACGTCTTATCTCGGCTGCCACGAGAGCAGTATCGTCGAGTGGTACATAGTCCCAGGTTTCGATTGTGCCAGCAAAAGGACGGGTGATGCCCCGGGTCTCCATATTGGCATGGAACCGCCGGAATTTTTCCGAACCGCCCTCCAGATGCGCCACATGCACGGGTTTGCCCGTTGCCGTGGCTTCGCACACCATGTTCACGGAATCACAGGTCACCAGCACCGCATCGGCATGGGCGAGAAAGCCCAGATAGGGGTTGTCGCCGGTTTCATCCCAGATTAGGGCTGAAGCGCCCTGCAGCGCGCTGGTGATGGCACGGCGCGCATGGTCGGGTGTGCGTCGCGAAGGCGTGATAGCCAGACCCCAGCCATGGTCATCCACCAGCCCGCGCAACTGGGCGGCCAGCTGGCGGCCATAGTCTTCGGTCATGTTATAGACCGCATTGTCACCACCCAGCAGCACAGCCAGCAACGGCCGGGGCAGAGGGGCCACCATGTCTGCAAATCTGGCCCGTGCCGCGTCCAGCACGCGTGGGGTGAGCCCGTGGAGTGATCCCGTCGTCGCCATCACATTGGGGCCGGACAAGCCATCATGTTGCGGTGTGACCACCAGATCAAACGCCGCGGGTGCGAAACCGGGATTCTGGATCTGTACGCAGAAGGTTGTTCCGCGACTGGCCCGGCGGATGGCGCGTGCTGGGGCCACCGATTTGCGCCCGCTTGCAATCAGCAGATCGGGCCAGGGGGGCACCAGCGGACTGGAATCAGAGGTGACGACACCCAGTACGGACGGCGTGATGACCGGCGGAAGCCACCGCCAGGGGGCACGTTGATCAATCACCTTTGAAAACGGTTCCACCTCCAGAATTTCGGCTAGTCCACGACACTGGTTGACCATGCCGACTTTTCCGTCGGTGACGATCCAGCAGGTTTCGATGGAAGTTCTGGTGTTCTGGTTCACGGTTATACGACCATGGAATGAGGCGAAAAGCGGTGACCTTCGTTTGAAATATAATTTCAATCTGCTAGCATTGGCCCCGGCGAAAACATGACTATAGGGACGCGCACCGTTGATTCCCAAGGGCGTCCTGCACCCGGCGAGCCATCGCCGACCTGGAGACGAAGCAAGCATGGCCGAGAACAAAACGCAGGGCGATGCCTCCGGAAAGAGCGAAGAGAACCGCAAGGTGAAGCTCGACGCGATTGACCGCCGCATTCTTCGCAACCTCCGCGACGAAGGCCGTATCACGAATGTGGAACTGGCTCGCCGCGCGGGTATCTCGGCGCCGCCGTGCCTGCGGCGGGTGCGGGCGCTGGAAGCCGCAGGCTACATCAAGGATTATCACGCCGAACTCGATGCCGAACTGCTTGGCTACGAGGTCGCCTTCCACGCGCTGGTCGGGCTGGACAGTCAGTCCGAGGCCGTGTTGACCGAATTTGAACGCCATTTGACCGCATGGCCGGAAGTTCGTCGCTGCGACATGATCCGCGGCGGTGGTGATTTCATGCTGCGGATTGTTGCGCGCAACACCGCACACGAAAACGAACTGACATCACGCCTGACCGCCGCGCCGCATGTATCGACGGTGCAGACATTTCAGGTGATCCGGAGTTCGAAATATGCGTCCAGCGTGCCGGTGGACGACCCGGCTGATTGAGCTGCAACGAGCAAGAGCGGCGCTGTCTTCTACTTGAAGCGGACGGTCATGACCTCGAAATAGCGCACGCCATTGGGCGTGGTCACTTCCACACTGTCACCGACTTCGCGGCCGATCAGCGCGCGACCGAGCGGTGATCCGATGGAAATCTTGCGCTGCTGAATATCGGCTTCGAGTTCACCAACGAGCTGATAGGTGATTTTCTCATCGGTTTCCTCATCGGCAACCTTGACCGTGGCACCAAACCGCACGGTCTTGCCCTTGAGTTTCGATGTGTCGATGACCTCGGCGCGCTTGATCGCGTCCTCGAGTTCGCCAATCCGGCCTTCGATGAAGCTCTGACGCTCCCGCGCCGCGTGATACTCGGCATTCTCCGAGAGATCGCCGTGTTCGCGTGCAGCAGCAATCGCTTTCACAATATTCGGTCGTTCAACCGATTTGAGATTGCGCAGCTCTTCCTGAAGGACCTGATGGCCCTCGGTGGTCATTGGGAGCTTGTCCATGGGTACAAATGCTCATTCAATTGCCGCCCGGGAACGCCGGGTGGCTGGGGTCGTGTGGATTGGACAGACTAAAAATACCCGCCGCTGACCGCACCAGGCTTTTTTGGGCCTTTTGCGAACGTCCGGCAGGTTAAGCCGTTCAAAATTCGTGACTAAAGTACGACTGTAGAGGCGCAACTTCAAGGCCACCACTTTGAACGGCCTTGATGGCGGCTATCGAGGCCCGCGCACCGGCAACTGTGGTGTAATAGGGAATCTTCAAAGTCAGCGTGGTCCGGCGCAGACTGTAGCTGTCCGAGATCGAACTGGCACCTTCGGTGGTGTTGAAAACCAGCTGAATATCGCCGTTCTGCATGGCATCCACGATATGCGGGCGTCCCTCGAGAACCTTGTTGACCGTTTCCACCGGCACACCTTCGGCTTCGAGATGCTCGGCCGTACCGCTCGTTGCGACGATACCAAAGCCGCAGGCGATCAGGTCGCGTGACATTTCCACCATGGCCGGCTTGTCGCGGTCGCGCACCGAGATAAACACCTTGCCAGCGACAGGCACGATCGTACCGCTGCCGATTTGTGACTTGGCGAAGGCGTGGCCGAAATCACGGTCCAGACCCATCACTTCACCGGTGGATTTCATCTCCGGCCCGAGAATCGTATCGATGCCCGGGAAGCGTGCGAATGGGAAGACGGCTTCTTTCACTGCAACATGACCCAGATCGTCCGGGTCTCCCGACAGCGTGAAGTCCGAGAGCATCTCACCGGCCATGATCCGGGCGGCGATCTTTGCGATCGGAATGCCCGTGGCCTTGGCGACAAACGGAACCGTCCGGCTCGCGCGCGGATTGACCTCGATCAGATAGACGTCTCCGTCCTTGACCGCATACTGGATGTTCATCAGACCCAGAACGTTAAGAGCCCGGGCCAGAATCTCGGTCTGCCGCCGTATTTCCAGAAGCACTTCGGAATCGAGCGAGTAGGGCGGCAAGGAACACGCGCTGTCACCGGAATGAATCCCGGCTTCCTCGATATGCTCCATGATGCCCGCGACATGCACATTCCCGGTCGCGTCGCACAGGGCGTCCACGTCGACTTCGATGGCATCCTGCAAATAGCGATCCAGCAGTACGGGGCTGGTGCCCGAGACACGCACGGCTTCGTTGATGTAGCGCGTCAGCTGATCCATGCCATGGACCAGTTCCATGGCCCGCCCGCCAAGCACATAAGACGGACGGATCAGCAGCGGGAAGCCCAGATCTTCGGCTGCGGCCAGTGCTTCCTCGGCGCTTTCGGTAATGGCATTCTCGGGTTGGCGGAGGTTAAGGTCCTGCAGCAGCTTCTGGAAGCGCTTGCGGTCCTCAGCCAGGTCGATGGCATCGGGCGCGGTGCCCAGGATCGGGATACCGGCGGATTCAAGAGCATGGGCCAGCTTGAGCGGTGTTTGTCCGCCGAACTGGACGACCACGCCCCGCAGATTGCCGGTGCTCATTTCCAGACGGCAGATTTCGACGACGTCTTCGGCGGTCAGAGGCTCGAAATAGAGCCGGTCCGAGGTGTCGTAATCGGTTGAAACGGTCTCGGGATTGCAATTGACCATGATTGTTTCATAGCCGGCTTCGTGCAGGGCGAAGACCGCATGGACGCAGCAATAGTCGAACTCGATGCCCTGGCCGATGCGGTTGGGGCCGCCACCGAGAATGATGACCTTCTCCCGGTCTGAAGGCTCTGCCTCGCATTCGCCGCGCAGGGTCGAATCCCCTTCATAGGTCGAATACATGTAGGGCGTCTGGCTGGGGAACTCGGCCGCGCAGGTGTCGATCCGCTTGAAGACGGGATGCAGGTCCAGCTTGCTGCGCAGATCGACCACGGTCGCTTCTGTGCTTTCGGTCAGCTCTGCCAGACGCTGATCCGAGAAGCCCATTTTCTTGAGCTTCATCAACCCGTCATAATCTTCGGGCAATCCCTGTTCCCGGATGCGCGCTTCGGTCTGGATGATCGAGGAAATCTGTTCCAGGAACCACGGGTCGTATTTCGTGACCCGGTGGATGTCGGCGGCCGACAGGCCCAGACGAAAGGCCTGCGCGATGACCAGAAGACGATCGGGTGCCGGCTTTCCGAGGGCGGCAAACACCGCATCCTCGTCAACGCTTTGCCCTTCGCCGCGCGAATGCGCCCCGGGAATGGTCACTTCGTTGAGACCGGTCAGACCGGTTTCCATCGACCGGAATGCCTTTTGCAGGCTTTCGGCGAAGGTGCGACCAATGGACATCACCTCACCGACGGACTTCATGGAGGTGTTCAGGGTCGCATCCGTGCCGGGGAACTTCTCGAAGGTGAAGCGCGGCATCTTGGTGACCACATAATCGATGGTCGGCTCGAAACTGGCCGGGGTGACGCCGGTGATTTCGTTGTCCAGCTCGTCGAGCGTGTAGCCCACGGCGAGCTTGGCGGCGACCTTGGCGATCGGGAATCCGGTCGCCTTCGAGGCCAGCGCGGAGGAGCGGCTCACCCGCGGGTTCATCTCGATGACGACCATGCGGCCGTTCTTCGGGTTGATCGCGAACTGGACGTTCGACCCGCCTGTCTCGACCCCGATCTCGCGCAGACACGCGATCGAGGCGTTGCGCATGATCTGATATTCCTTGTCGGTCAGCGTCAGTGCCGGCGCGACGGTCATGGAATCGCCCGTATGGACGCCCATCGGATCGATGTTCTCAATGGCACAGATGATGATGCAGTTGTCCGCTTTGTCGCGAACGACCTCCATCTCGTATTCCTTCCAGCCGAGGACAGATTCCTCGACCAGAACTTCTGACACTGGCGAAGCATCCAGGCCGCTATCGACGATGTCGAAGAACTCATCCTTGTTATAGGCGATCCCCGCACCGAGCCCGCCCAGCGTGAAAGAAGGTCGGATGATCGCGGGCAGGCGTACATAATCGAGGGCCTTTTCGGCATCCACACGATTGTTGACCTGCACGGAGCGCGGCGATTCCAGACCGATCTTGTCCATTGCCTCACGGAACTGCAGCCGATCCTCGGCCTTGTCGATGACATCAGCCTTGGCGCCGATCATCTCGATGCCCAGCCGGTCCAGCGTGCCGTCCCGGGCCAGCGTCAGACAGGTGTTGAGCGCGGTCTGTCCGCCCATGGTTGGCAGGATCGCATCGGGCCGTTCGGCCTCCAGGATCTTGGTCACCATCTCCGGCGTGATGGGCTCGATATAGGTGGCATCGGCGAAGGCCGGATCGGTCATGATGGTGGCGGGATTGGAGTTCATCAGAATGACCCGGAAGCCCTCATCCTTGAGTGCTTTCACGGCCTGAGTACCCGAATAGTCGAATTCGCAGGCCTGTCCGATGATGATCGGCCCGGCGCCGATGATCATGATGGATTTGATATCAGTGCGTTTTGGCATGTCAGCTCTGTCCGTCGATCATCTCGACGAACCGCTCGAACAAATAGTGGCTGTCGTGGGGGCCCGGAGAGGCCTCGGGGTGGTACTGGACGGAAAACACCGGGGCATCTGTGACGCGGATGCCTTCGAGGGAGCCGTCGAAGAGCGATTGATGGCTCATCTCGACATTCGCGGGCAAGGATTTCTCCATCACCACGAAGCCGTGGTTCTGGCTGGTGATCTCCACGTTGCCGGTGGCCAGGTCTTTCACCGGATGGTTCGCGCCGCGATGGCCGTGATGCATTTTTTCGGTTTTGGCACCCAGCGCCAGACACAGCATCTGATGACCCAGGCAAATCCCGAAAGTCGGCGTGCCGGATTTCAGCACTTCCTGAATCATCGGTACGGCGTATTCACCGGTTGCCGCCGGATCGCCGGGGCCGTTGGACAGGAACACACCGTCAGGCTTGTGGCGCAGCACGTCTTTTGCGGTTGCCGTGGCGGGAACCACGGTGACCTTGCAGTCGAGACCGGCCAGCGAACGCAGGATGTTGCGTTTGGCACCGAAATCAACGGCGACCACATGCCGTTTGGCGCTCTGCTGCAGGCCATAACCCTGTCCCAGCGCCCAGGGGGTCTCACTCCACTCATAGGTTTCGGTGCAGGAAACTTCCTTGGCCAGATCGGTGCCTTCGAGGCCGCGCCAGTCGCTGGCGGCCGCGCGCAAGGTCGCGGTGTTGATGGGGCTGTCGGGCTGATGGACGATCGCACCATTGGGCGCACCGGCGTCCCGGATATGGCGGGTCAGGCGTCTTGTGTCGACGCCGGCGATACCGACCATGTCCATGGATTTGAGCCAGGCATCGAGATGTTGCACCGCGCGCCAGTTGGACGGGTCGGTGATATCGGCGCGCAGGACGCAGCCGCGTGCGGCCGGGGTTGTTGTCTCGATATCCTCGTCATTAGCGCCGACATTGCCGATATGGGGGAAGGTGAAGTTGATGATCTGTCCGGCATAGGACGGGTCGGTCATGATTTCCTGATAGCCGGTGAGCGAGGTGTTGAAGCAGACTTCGCCGACGGCAGCGCCGGTTGCGCCGATACCGCGTCCCCAGAACACCTCCCCATCAGGCAGCACCAGAGCGCCGGTCGCCCATGCAGGCTGGATCCGGTCTTTTTGCGTGGAAGCGGTCATATCGCTTCGATCCTCGGGGTGGTGGCGGAACGCAGGCCCGGGCACCGGGGCAAGAAAGATTTCGGGCCGACTGATGCCCAGCCGGCGCACACCAGCAGAGGCGCGCAAATTGCGGCGTTGTTTAAGCCACAATATGAGAGTCGTCAAGCAAGGCTGGGGATGAAAAGTTTAAACAAAAACAATTGTTTAGCGCTTTTCAGGTTTCATTGCACTCGCCAGCCAATTCCGCTAACGTCCCACCTCTCCATATAAGGCATCAATTTATGATCCGCGAACAGCTTCCTAACGCGCTCAAGAGCGCGTTGAAAGACAAAGATGCACGGGCCGTTTCCACACTGCGCCTGATCATGGCTGCACTGAAGGACCGGGATATTGCGGCCCGTGGCAAGGACAATTCCGAAGGTATCGGCGACGATGAAATTCTGCAGATGCTGCAGACGATGGTGAAGCAGCGTCGGGATTCCATCGCCATGTACGAGAAGGGTGGTCGCCTCGAGCTTGCCGAACAGGAAGCCGAGGAAATTGTGATCGTCCAGCGCTTCCTGCCCGAGCAACTCGATGCCTCGGCTACGGAAAGTGCGGTGGAGAAGACGATCGCGGATCTGGGGGCCACGGGCCTCAAGGATATGGGGGCCGTGATGGGCGCTTTGCGCGACAATTATGCGGGCCAGATGGATTTCGGCCGCGCAAGCGGGATCGTGAAAGCCCGCCTCGGCGGCTAAAGTATCCCCGTGATTCAGATCGCCGCCGGCTCCGCGACGGAGTAGTCTTGCGGCAGGAGTTCGTCCTGACAAAGGAGCGATATGGCCTTTCCGCCGCAATTTCTAGATGAGTTGCGTGCGCGGCTTCCGGTGTCGGAGGTCGTGGGGCGAAAGGTGCGTCTGACCCGGAAGGGTCGTGAGCATTCGGGACTCTGCCCGTTTCACAATGAGAAGACGCCTTCCTTTACGGTGAATGACGAAAAGGCATTCTATCACTGCTTCGGCTGTGGTGAGCATGGCGATGTGATCAGCTTTGTCATGGAGACCGAAGGCCAGAGCTTTCCCGAAGCGGTGGAGCGGCTGGCCGGACAGGCCGGATTGCAGGTGCCCGAAACCTCTCCCGAGGAACGTGAGCGCTCCAAGGTGCGCTCGACGCTCTATGACGTCGTCGAGCAGGTGTGTGGTTGGTACGAACAGCAGCTGGCGCAGCCCGGCGGGCGCGCGGCCTGGGATTATCTCAAGCGACGTGGATTGACCGACGAGACGATCGGAAAGTTTCGCCTGGGCTTTGCGCCCGATGGCCGGGGAAAACTCCTGCAGGCCATGGAGGCGCGGGGTATCCGCAAGGATCAGCTGGTTGAAGCCGGGTTGATCAAGCTGCCTGAGGGCGGTGGCGATCCGCGGGACTACTTCTTTAACCGGGTGATGTTCCCGATCAGCGACAGCCGCGGGCGGGTGATCGCCTTCGGGGGACGGATTCTGGGTGACGGACAGCCGAAGTATCTGAACTCGCCCGAAACCCCGCTCTTTCACAAGGGGCGCAATCTTTACAATTTCGCGATGGCGCGTGAAGCCTCACGCGAAACCGGTACGGTGATCGTTACTGAAGGTTATACCGATGTGATTGCGCTGGCACAGGCGGGCCTGCCCCACGCAGTCGCGCCGCTGGGCACGGCGGTGACCGAAGAGCAGATCGGTCTTCTGTGGCGTGTCACCGATGAGCCAATCCTGTGTTTCGACGGCGATAATGCGGGTGCGCGGGCGACATTGCGCGCCGCGGAACGGGCATTGCCTTTGCTCAAGCCGGGCAAGACGCTTCGTTTCATGACCCTGCCAGCCGGCGAGGATCCGGATTCACTGGTTCAGGCGCGCGGGGCCGAAGGCTTTTCCAAGCTGATGGCCGGCGCACATCAACTCGGCGATGTTCTCTGGCAATCCGAGGTGTCGGCAGCCCGACATGACACGCCGGAGCGGCGGGCAGATCTGGAGCGACGGGTCAATTCCAGAATCTCGGTAATCGCGGATGAAGGCGTCAAATATCACTATCAGCAGAATTTTCGGCAGCGGTTGCGGGACCTGTTCTTCCCGCCGCGGACCGGTTCTGCCCAGAAGGGCGGCAAACGGGGATCCGATTGGGCCCCAAAACGGCCGGTTCTGGTGCCCGGGCTGGGCGTGCGAGGCGATATCGGATCCATGAAGGCACTGCAGGAGCGGATACTGATTGCCACATTGGTCAATCATCCTGACCTGATTGATGACTCCGTTGAGGTCTTGAATGAAATTTCCCTGCAAAACAGCGAACTTGACAGTTTGCTTCAGGTGATTTTAAACCACGCATTCACTGCGCCGGTGCTTGACACTCGCGACTTGCAACGCCATCTGATCGAAGATGGCTATGAGCGGCTGTTGGGGGTGGTATTGCATGCGCAGGTTTATCGTCAGGCGTCGTTCGCGGGGCCTGAGGCGACGATTTCGGATGCGCGAGCCGCTCTGGATGAAATGCTGGCGAGGTTTATCGGACGACCGCGGCTACAAATTGACCGCGCGGAAGCGGAGAAAGAACTTGCTGACGACAACAATGAACCGAACAGTAGCAAGTTACTCAATCTGGTCCGCGAGCAGTCAAGCGCTGGTAACCTCTAGTTTTTGAAATTTGATGGGGCGATTGCGCGGTCTTTAGCGGGCGCCGCAGCGAGGAACACTTATGGCACGAAACGAAGCCCAGGAAGCAGAGACCGAAGAGCGCGAAGACGCGCCTGACGGTCCGTTGATGGATGGTTCGGTTCAGGGCGTGAAGAAGATGATTGCGCGCGGCAAAGAGCGCGGCTTCATCACTTATGACGAACTGAACGAGACGCTGCCGCAGGAGCAGGTTTCCTCTGAGCAGATTGAGGATGTTCTCGCGCAGCTGTCCGAGATGGGCATCAACGTTGTCGAGGAAGAGGAAAAAGACGACGCGGGCGACAAGACAGGCAAGGCCGAAGCCAAGTCTGGTGATGACGACACCAAGGACGCCATGCCGTCAACTGTACCGACCAAGACCCGCACCACCCGCGAAGAAGATCTGGGACGTACCGACGATCCGGTGCGGATGTATCTGCGTGAAATGGGTTCGGTCGAGTTGCTCTCTCGTGAGGGTGAGATCGCGATTGCCAAGCGCATTGAGGCCGGCCGCGAAAAAATGATCGGTTCAATCTGTGAATCGCCGCTGACCATTCGCGCGATCATCGCCTGGCGTGATGCGCTGGAGAAAGAGCAGATTCTGCTCCGTGATGTGATCGATCTCGATGCGACACACAGCGGCGGTCCGGGCGAAGACAATTCCGCCAATGGCGGCGCGAATGCGAAGAAGGCCGAAGACGAAAAGAAGAAGGCCGAAGAGACCAAACGCAAGAACGCGGCCGCCGACGGCGATGCCGCCAATGACGATGATGACGACGCGGAAGATGAGGGCGCCAATCTCTCGCTCGCCGCGATGGAGGCCAAGCTCAAGCCGGAAGTCCTCAAACTCTTCGACACGATCGACAAGACATACAAGAAACTGCGCAAGCTCCAGGAGCAGCGCCTTGCGGGTCTGAAGAACAAGTCGGATCAGCTCTCCGGGGCGCAGGAGAAGCGCTACGCCAAGCTGCAGTCCGAACTCGTCGAGTATATGGAGCAGGTGCGGCTGAACAACGGCCGGATCGAGGCTCTGGTGGATGAGCTTTATGGTCTCAATCGCCGGCTGACCAGTTTCGAAGGTAAATTGCTGCGTATGGCACTGGATGCGGGCGTGACCCGCACCGACTTCCTTGAAGAATACATGACCAACGAGTTGGATCCGCGTTGGGCCAGCCGGGTGGGCCGCCTGAAGCGCAAGGGCTGGAAGAAGTTTGTCGAAAAGAACGGTGATGAAATCCGTTCCATCCGCAAGGAGATCATGGAGATTTCCGTGCGCGTTGGTCTGCCGATATTCGAATTGCGCCGGATCGTGCAGACGGTTCAGCAGGGCGAAAAGGAAGCCAGTCGCGCCAAGAAGGAAATGGTCGAGGCCAATCTGCGCCTCGTGATTTCGATCGCCAAGAAGTACACCAACCGTGGTCTGCAATTCCTCGATCTGATTCAGGAGGGCAATATCGGCCTGATGAAGGCGGTCGATAAGTTTGAGTATCGCCGGGGTTACAAATTCTCGACTTATGCCACCTGGTGGATTCGTCAGGCGATCACCCGATCGATTGCCGATCAGGCACGTACGATCCGTATTCCGGTCCATATGATCGAGACGATCAACAAGCTGGTCCGGACTTCACGTCAGATGCTGCACGAGATCGGTCGCGAGCCGACACCGGAAGAACTCTCAGGCCGTCTGCACATGCCGCTCGAAAAAGTGCGCAAGGTGTTGAAGATCGCCAAGGAGCCGATCTCTCTCGAAACCCCGATCGGCGATGAGGAAGATTCCCATCTCGGTGACTTTATCGAGGACAAGAATGCGGTTCTGCCCGTCGATGCGGCGATCCAGTCGAATCTGCGCGAGACCACAACCCGGGTTCTTGCATCACTCACCCCGCGTGAGGAACGCGTGCTGCGCATGCGCTTCGGGATCGGCATGAACACCGATCACACCCTCGAGGAGGTCGGCCAGCAATTCTCGGTTACCCGAGAGCGTATTCGTCAGATCGAGGCCAAGGCCCTGCGCAAGCTCAAGCATCCGTCACGCTCTCGCAAGCTGCGGAGCTTCCTCGACCACTAGGCGGGATGGCGCAACGGAATTATCCAGAGGCCGGTTTGCGAACCGGCCTCTTTTCTTTTGTGCGATATGCTATAAAGAACTCGCCCGTCTTGGTGCGAAGGGCCCGTAGTTCAGCTGGTTAGAACGGACCGCTCATAACGGTTATGTCGCAGGTTCGAGTCCTGCCGGGCCTACCAATTTTCCGCATTCCTGAAGATTTAGAACTTCCGGCGCAGTTCAATGCGCGCGCCGGCAATGTCATCGGCCTCGCGCAGGATTCCGTACATGGCATCCGTGCGCATCAGCCAGCGGTCACGACCAAAGAGATTGAACTGATAGCGAAGTCCCAGCGCGTACTGGTCGGCTACTGCTACAGATGCGCCGGACATGGGCTGGACAGTGGCCACTTCAGCCACGATCTGTCGCGAGAGATCGAACAGATAACTGACGCCAACAGCGCCACCCCAGGCATCCCGTGCCGTGTCGTCGAGCTTGGGGAATCCTGTCAGCGCATCGGTTTCGAAGTTGATGCCGGTATTCTTGAGCAGTCCATCGCCGCCACGGGCGAGGGGCTGCGGCCGGTCGAGACCGATAAAGGCGTTGAAATAAGGTACAAGAGTTGATGGAAGTGAGGTTATTAAGGAGTTCTCAAATAGTAATGCGGCACCGTCTGCAGTTCTCGCTTGTCCGCTTGCAGGTGATTGTCCAATATTCCAGATAACTCGAGTACTATTTGAAACAAGACCTCCATACGCCCGCGCATTGGAAGCCTACCGGCAGGGCGACTTTGCGACGGCGATGGCCGGATGGCGCGAACTGGCAGATGCAGATTCGGTGTCCGCCACCATGTGCGCATGGGCAGAAAAACTTCTGACTGATGCACCGACCGATTGGGATGGTGTCTTTGATCTGGAGAGCAAGTAGGCAGACGCTTACTTTGGCAGCAGATCGAACATGGTGTTGCCGAAGGTTTCTCGTGCTTCGTCATACATGGGCGTCACGGCGGCGCGGAACGCCTCACGTTCGGCATCGGTAAGCTCGGTGATTTCGCAGTTCTCTGAAACCAGCGCCTGCTGGGACACATCCTCTTCCTGAACTGCCAGTCCGCGCTGATAGGCCGTGGCTTCCCGGACGGCGTCGTGCATTGCGGTCCGAAGCTCTTCGGGCCAGCCATCGACACTTTCCCGATGCCCGTAGACGCCGCGCGACAGATAGAAATGTCCACTCAGTGTATGGAAATGGTGATGCTTGTGCACACCATAAGTCACCGTATTGGCGAGCGGGTTTTCCTGAGCATCCAGACTACCATCAACCACGCCCTCGATGGCCTCTGTCAGGTCCATGCGCAATGGCACGGCACCCAGAAGGTCGAAGGTCCGGACATGGGTGTCGCTGGGCAGCATGCGGATTTTCAGGCCCGCGAGATCTTCGGGAAGATGAATGGCGCGCTCCTTGTTCGAGATATGACGGAAGCCGTTCTCGAAATACCCGAACATCCGGTAGTTGTACTCGCGCTCGATGCAGGCGTTGAGATGCGCGCCGAGGTCCCCGTCAAAGGCCTCTCGTGCCTTTTCGAGCGTCGGAAACAGGAATGGCAGGTCTACAAATCCCAGCTCAGGAACCCGGTCTGTCAGATAGCTGGTGGACTGGTAGGACAGGGTCAGGATGCCGCATTCGGTCAGCCACAGGATTTCATCGGCCCGATAGCCGAAATCCATGATGTTCCAGATGTATTTGATGTCCACGCCATCGCCGAACCGCGCTTCCAGCTTGTCGCCAATGAATTTCAGGGCCCGGCTGTGGGTTGTGGTCGGTGGGCCGTAGCCACCCATGCGAATCTGGATTACGTCGGTCATGTCGGGGTCCTTCGTTCTGGATCAGCTAGGGGTGCCGGTGGGTGTTTTTAAAAGACTTGTGCCGGAACAATGCCTCGAATGTGTGGTCGAGGGAATGGAACAGGCCTACCTTCAGGGTGCTTTTTAATCGAAACTCTAACAGGAGGCCAATATGAGCCTGCAAGAACAGCTCGCGGAGATCAGTGCCGCGGGTGCCAAGCGAATGCCGGAGGAGGTTCGCGCCACGATGGGCGCTGCCACTCAGGCACTTCGCGAATCCGGGATTATGGACCGGACCATCAAGGTCGGCGACAAACTGCCGCCTTTCACACTCAAGAATGCTCAGGGCGAAGACGTCAGTTCTGCGGATCTGCTGTCCAAGGGAACCGTTGTTCTGACGGTGTTCCGCGGCCATTGGTGACCCTATTGCAATGCAGAGCTGTACGCTATGCAGGCAACCGACGACCAGTTTAAAGCCGCCGGCGCTACTGTTGTTGCGCTGACTCCCCAGCTGGCTTCCTTCAGCCAGAGTATGATTGAGAAGCACGGTATCGAGTTCGATATGCTGAGTGACCCGGGCAACGCCTACGCAGCCGAGTTGGGGCTGCGTTTCGAGGTGCCGCCTGAAGTCAAAGCCATCTACCAGGGCTTCAAGCTGCCCATGGAAGAGACGAATGGTGACGACAGCTGGACCCTTCCGATGCCCGCGCGCATCGTGGTCAGCAGTGACGGCATCGTTCGGGCGACGGATATCGACCCGAATTATGCGTCACGCCCCGAGCCTGAAAAGACGCTCGCTGACGTGAAGGCAATCGGTTAGTCCGACCCGCAAAAATGCAAAAGTACAACGCCCCATCCCCGGCAACGGGGGTGGGGTTTTTGTTTGCCGTTATATCTGTTGTGCTATGAATCTGTCGGGAGGATTCAGCGATGGCATTCACACAGAGCTATGTGCACGGCGCATCCGATGTGCCCTTGCTCGGTGATACGATCGGCCAGCATTTCGATGCGGCCTGTGCGCGCTGGGGATCCAACGATGCGCTGATTTCCGGGCATCAGGACATTTCCTGGACCTGGCATGAGCTCAAATCCCACGTGGATGACTTTGCCTCGGGGTTGATCGCGCTCGGGCTGGAACCCGGTTCGCGTATTGGCATCTGGTCTCCCAACTGTGCCGAATGGACCGTGACCCAGTTTGCCACCGCCAAGGCCGGGCTCGTGCTGGTCAATATCAACCCGGCTTATCGCCTGTCCGAGCTTGAATACGCGTTGAACAAGGTCGAATGCGCGGCGCTGGTGACGGCGGTGCGCTTCAAGACCAGTGACTATCTGGGCATGCTGCGGGAACTCGCGCCCGAGATTGACACGGCGACACCGGGTGAGTTGATGTCTGAAACGCTTCCGCATCTGCAGACCGTCATCCAGATCGGTGAGGAGAGTTTGCCCGGGACCCATGCGTTTCATGACGTCATGGCGATGGGGTCCGAAGCCGGCCACGCCGCGCTGGAAGTACTTGCACCGCAGCTTCAGTTTGATGACCCCATCAATATCCAGTTTACCTCGGGCACCACAGGATCGCCCAAGGGTGCGACCCTGACCCACCACAACATCCTCAACAACGGTCTGTTTCTGGGGGAAACCTTGGAATACAGCGAAGTCGATCGCATCTGCATTCCGGTGCCCCTCTACCATTGCTTCGGCATGGTGATCGGCAATCTCGCAGCCGTCACCCACGGTGCGGCGATGGTCTATCCGTCCGATGCGTTCGACCCGCTGGCCACGCTTCAGACGATCGCAGCCGAGCGATGCACCTCGCTCTATGGCGTGCCGACCATGTTCATCGCGCAACTCGATCATCCCGAGTTCGACAGCTTTGATCTCACAAGCCTGCGCACCGGCGTGATGGCTGGTTCACCCTGTCCGGTTGAGGTGATGCGCCGGGTGATCGACAAGATGCATATGGAGCAGGTCACGATTGCCTATGGCATGACGGAAACCAGCCCGGGGTCGACTCAGACAAGCGTTCATGACGAGTTGGAACGGCGGGTATCGACCGTGGGGCGTGCGTTGCCCCATGTGGAGGTGAAAATCGTCGACGAAGCCGGCCGCATTGTGGTGCCGGGAGAAACCGGCGAATTTTGCACGCGCGGTTATCTGGTGATGCGCGGTTACTGGAACGACGAAGAGAAAACTGCCGAGGCCATTGATGCGGCGGGCTGGATGCACACGGGCGATCTGGCAACCATGGATGAAGACGGCTATTTCAACATCGTCGGCCGGATCAAGGACCTGGTGATCCGAGGCGGAGAGAACCTCTACCCCCGGGAGATCGAGGAGTATCTCTATAAGCACCCGAAGATCGCCGATGTTCAGGTGATCGGTGTACCCGACCCGAAATACGGCGAGGAGCTCTGCGCCTGGGTGAAGCTGGTCGAGGGCGAGAGTGCAACGGATGAAGACATCCGCGATTTTTGCCAGGGCCAGATCGCCCACCAGAAAATCCCTCGCTACGTAAAATTCGTCGAGGAGTTTCCGATGACCGTCACCGGCAAGATCCAGAAGTTTGCCATGCGCGAAGCCATGATCGAGGAGCTGGGTCTGGCGGAAGAAAAGACAGCTTAGGCGTCCCGATGGACAACGCGCCCGACCTTTCCTCTGGGTCCCGATGGGATGAGTTCCGAATAAGGCCGATCCAGAACTGCGCGATTGCCATACTGACGCTTAATGCTGCCGTGCTTGTGGGTTTTGGGCTAACCGATCCGGACTGGATCGAAAGCATGCATGTGTTCTCGCTGGCTTTGGTGCCACAGTTTGTGTTGTCACTCGGGTATTTTTTCACACGGCTCTATGGTGGCCGCTGGTACCACATCCTGACCGGTGTATATTCGGTTTGCGCAGGTCTGATTGTCGGTCTGGGATGGATTATCGTGCTGGCTCTTGCGAACGGATTTCCCTAGGCCACTTAGTTCTTTTCTCCGGTATTCGGATGAGCGACATCCGGTTGTACATAAGGCGCCTGCATCTCGAAGATATCGTCCGTGTGGCAGTAGCGGGGGCCGCCGAGACGGCCGATGGGTTTGAGCAGGTGCGGATTGACGTATTTGTCGTCCAGCATCAGGTCCTCGCGCACATGCCAGCGCAGCACCTTGCCGATCACCAGATAGGTCTTCCAGTCGTCGCCGAATTCGATGGTCTGCTGGAAGTCACACTCCATGGCAACCGGGCAATCCTTGATGCGAGGGGCGTCCACCAGGTCTGACGGCACGGTGTCGATCCCGATGGTCTCGAACTCGTTGACGTCACGCGGCAGGGCCGCTGAACTCGCGTTCATCGCCTCCTGCCATCCTTCGGTGACGGTGTGGATGACGTAGCCCTTGGTGGCCGCAATATTCGCCGAGGTGTCCTTGTGAGCCTTTTCCTTCTCGCCAACGGTGATCGAGACCAGCGGCGGGTAATGCGAGCAAATGGAGAAGAAACTGAAGGGCGCCAGGTTCGGCACGCCGTCTTCATCCAGGGAACTGACCCAGGCGATGGGCCGGGGTACGATGGAGCCGATCAGCAGGCGGTAGCATTGCTGGTGGTCGATCTCGTCACTGTTGAAAATCCGGTAATCCATAAAACGCCTCACACAATATATTCGGCGCGGAGTGTGTCGAAAGATGCCGAGACCTGCAACTGAGGCAGATGTCTTCGATCTATGCTTTCGCGGGGTGCTGGTGTATCTCCGGCTTACTATGATCGATACCGTACCCGCTGAACTCATTCTTGACCGCCGGACAGCGCTGCCGGAAGATTATGCCTTTCTGCTCAAAGCGCATCCCCGCCCGACATGGGAGGGACATCCCAACAACGGTCAGTGGTGCCAGTTCTGGCTGGCGCGTCACACCATGTTCCGGGAATTCGGCGAAGGGCTGACCGATGCCTGTGAAAAGCTCGAAGCCGGACAGGTTGAGCCCCAGGGGTTCCACGAATGGTTCATGCCGCGCGTAAGCTTTTTTCTTGGCGAACTCGATACCCATCACAAGATCGAGGAATATCACTACTTCCCGTTGTTGACCCGAGCCGACGCCCGGATCGGAAAGGGTGTCGATCTGTTGGAAAGTGATCACCACGTCATTCATGATCTGCTGCGCGGTGCCTATGACACGATCGTCGCGCTGGACGCGGCCATTCAGGACAAGCTGGATGACGTATTGGGTGTGGTGCCGCGGATGCGTGACAATTTGGCTGGATTGGATGCAGGTCTGCAGCGCCATCTAGACGATGAAGAAGACCTGATCGTGCCGCTGATCCTCGAGCGATCAGAAGCCGATCTGGGGATGCATTAGGATCTATTCCAGCCGGTTCAGCTCGTCAAAAGCAGCTGTCTTGTAGCATTCCGCCAGGGTGGGGTAGTTGAAGACCGTATCAATGATACGATCGTGTTCGTTCGGCGCCATATGGTGATCCATTGTAGTCCGGTAACCTTGCAGGGTCATTCTAGCCCAGTCGGACATGGTTGCGTCAGACCCTTTTGCTCCGAACGGGGTTGGTGTGTGGGTTGACACTCAGGTTTCACTCACAAAAAATACAATTCATGAACATGAATGAAGGCGTGAAGACGGCTGTTCGTACCGTCAATCTGTTTGAGGTCTTTTCCCGTCGGAAAGGCCCCATGACCCTGACCCAGATTTCCGAAAGTTTGTCGGCCCCGATAAGCAGTTGCCATGGGCTGGTTCGCACGCTCATCGGGATGGGATATCTCTATACGTCCGAACAAACCCGAGCGATTTATCCAACCAAGCGTTTGCTTGATATTGCGCAGACGATCGCGACCCATGACCCGGTTCTGGAAAGTGTGGTGCCGGTGCTCAAGGACTTGCGGGACAGTTCGAACGAAACCATTTTGCTCGGTCGGCGGCAGGGTGATGTGATTTTGTATCTTGATGTAATCGAGGGTGCTCAGACAGTGCGGTATTCCGCCGGTGTCGGGGAAATGAAGCCGCTCCATTCCAGTGCGATCGGAAAGGCCTTTCTCGGCCGGCTGGAACCCGCTGAACGGGCGGCACAGATTGCCCGCTTGCCTCTGGACCTTCACACCCCCAATACGATCGCGGAGCGAGAGACTCTGGAAGCCGATCTGACCCAGGGGGTAGCCAAAGGCTATTTTGTGACCCGAGGTGAAAACGTCGTCGATGTCATGGGCCTGGCGACGACCGTTGAGGTGTTTGGGGATGTCTTCGGCGTTGCCATCGCGGCCCCATTGGCACGCATGGAAGCCGAAGAAACAACTCAGGCGGCACGTTTGCTTGCTGTTCGGGATCGGTTGGAAGCCCTTGGAGGGTCTCTGTGAAAACTTCGGTGGCCCAGGGTTGGCCAGGGGGGGTGTACGATGTGCTCGTGCGACAGAACATTCGCCAGGTAGCCTATGTCCCCGATGCCGGCCACTCGGACCTGATCGAACGCTGCAGCGCCGATCCCGCGATGAAAACCACAGTCCTGACGACGGAGGAAGAGGGGGTTGCCCTGCTTGCCGGTGCGTGGCTGGGCGGAGATCGGGGCATATTGCTGATGCAGTCTTCAGGGGTAGGCAATTGTGTGAATATGCTTTCCCTGATTGAGAATTGCCGGATGCCATTCGTGACACTCATCACGATGCGCGGGGAATGGGGTGAGTTCAATCCCTGGCAAGCGCCGATGGGGCTCGCAACACCGGATGTATTGTCACGGATGAATGTGCAGGTTCATCGGGTTGATGTGGCGACGGATGCTGCTCCAACCCTCGATGCAGCCATATCCCAGTCCTATGATGGCCTGCTCTCATCTGCTGTCTTGCTTTCCCAGCGTTTGATCGGGCGCAAGGATTTCGAGGCAGAGGGTTGATATGACCGACCATCTTCCCTTGCTGAACCGCCGAGAAACGGTTGCCCGATTGCTGTGTGACCGAGGTGAAATGCTTGTCGTCTCCGGGCTGGGGTCGGCCACCTACGATGTCGCGGCGGCGGGAGATGACCCGCGCAATTTCTATCTATGGGGTGCCATGGGCGGTACCGCCGCCATGGCTCTTGGTCTGGCATTAGCGCAGCCCGAACGCCCGGTGCTCGCCATCACCGGAGATGGGGATATGCTCATGGGAATGGGATCGCTGGCTACAATTGGGGCCCGGCGTCCGGCAAATCTGTCGGTCGTGGTTCTGGACAATGAAGTCTATGGCGAGACAGGTGCTCAGCCGACGGCGATCGCCAAGGGGGTTGATCTGGTCACAGTCGCGCGCGGATGCGGACTGGAGGCGCCGGATGATATCCGGGACATGAATGGCGTGGGCACACTGGCGGAACGGATACACCGGCCAGACGGTCCTTTTTTAGCCAATATCAAGATCGATACGCACGAATATGTGCGGGTTCTGCCGGCACGGGATGGTGCCTGGTTGCGCACGCGCTTTCGCGAGGCCGTTTTGGGCGTCGCGCCGTAAATCGGGAGGAAGAAATGGCGAAGAAAATCGGAATTCTGGGACTGGGTCTGATCGGCCGTGTTGCGGCCGAGAAACTGATGCCCGAGGGCTACGACGTGCATCGCCGTGCGCCGGCCCAGCACCGAGGACTTTCCCTGATACCGGCGGACAGGCTCGTGGAAACGGCGCGAGAGCTGGCCGCGGCATCGGACATCGTGATCTCGGCGCTGCCCAGCGTGGAGGCCTCCCGCATGGCGCTGGAGGGCCCAGATGGCTCTGCTCGCGGGAGCGCATGCCGGCCTGGCCATCGTCGAGATGAACACCTTTCCGGTCGCAGAGAAGGAGCAGCATCAAGGCGCTCGTGGATCCGACGGCCGGCATCTCATGATCGATTGCCCGGTCAGCGGCACCCAGCCGATCATCCGGGCGGGCAACGGTGTGATCATGATAAGCGGCGAGGAAGCTCAGTGTGAGGCCGTCAAGCCAATGCTGGAAGTGATCTGCCCGAAGACGTTCTACGTCGGCCCATACGGAACGGGAATCAAACTCAAACTCATGATCAATTTCATGGTGGGTGCGAATACGGTCGCGCTGGCCGAAGGCATGTTGTTCGGCGCTTCGATGGGACTGGATCCTCAGTTGATGATGGATATCGTCGGGCCGAGCGTAGCGGGCTCGACCGTTTTCAATATGCGTGCGGGCATCATCAAGGACCGGGCGTGGCAGCCCTGTGCCGGTCCCAGCAAGCTGCTCTGGAAAGATCTGGATATCGTCGAGGAACAGGCCGATGCGCTGGGTCTCTCGGCGCCCATCCTGCGGCTGTGCAATGACTACTATAAGAAGATCGAGAAGGCAGGCCGTCTCGAAGATGAATGTGCGGTGGTCTATGAAATTCTGGAAGCCGAATCCAAGGCAGCAGCAGAATAGAGCCGGTTCACATATGTGAGAAGAACTCCCGGCCGGGAGTTGGCAACTCGGCTGTAAGCACGCAGCCACTCGAAGATTCCGTGATGTAGAGCGTCCGGTTTTCGGATCCGCCAAAGGCGCAATTGGTGGTTGCGAGACCGTTGCACGAGTCAATTCGGTACAGCGGGACCCCGATGGGGCTGAACACCCAGATTGTACCTAATCCCACATGGCAGACGAAAATATTGCCACTAGCATCTGCTGCCATCCCGTCAGGGCCGGTGCCGCCTGAAAGACGAATGAGCCGCCCGACCTGATCGGCGCGCGCGTTCTCCTTCAAACGCATGCGCCAGACGGCGTTGTCCCGGGTCAGGCCGACAAACAGAATGTTCTCTTCTGCATTCAGCACTAGCCCATTGGGGCTTGGAAGCTGGTCAAAGATCAGGTCAAGCGTACCGTTGGCTCGAAGACAGAAGACCCGACCCGACCGGTCGATCAGATCGGATGTGCCCTGATCTGTGAAATAGAGGTCGCCGTTGCTGGCATAGGTGAGGTCATTGGTGCCACGAAATCGTTCATTGGTATTGCGCACCAGTAGTCGCGTGACCTCGCCGGATATCGGGTCCAGTCTCATCAGTCCGTGATAGTGGTCGGCGATGACGCCATGGCCATCCCGATGGAACGCTAATCCGTTGGGTTCACCTTCATAGTCGCATGCGAGTTCGATGTCTCCGCCGGGTGACACTTTGAACAGGCGCCCTCAGGCGACATCCACTAGCCACAGATTGCCGTCACGGTCAAAGGACGGTCCTTCCAGAAAGCTGGGTGTGTTGGGGTGTCCGAACAGCAATCCGGCCCATTGCGACGGGCGGTCGTGAATACCGTGCGCGGCATTCACATCGACAAAGACTTTGGTTTCGATGACAGGCGGGGCAGGGAACATTTCTAGTCTCGTTTGTCCGATGCCAGTTTGTCGCGCAGGGCATCGAAGAGGCTTTGAGGGTCGAGGTCGAGCAGGCCGGGATCGTCGGTTTCGAGAATTTCGTCGATCCGGCGGGCAAACAGACCCTGTGCCTGATATCGCGCGCGTGCTCTTTGTGTGACTGTCTGGTCCCGATGGGATTTTCGCCATTCCGCATGGGCCAAGATGGCGGCATCTAGCTCAGCAAAGCCGTCCGGTTCATTGCGCGAGGTGCTGATTACGGGTGGTGTCCAGCCATCGGTACTCTGACGTTCTGCGACCTGCTGTATTTCTGCTGCCATCAACTGCGCACCGGGCAGGTCCGACTTGTTGACCACATAGATGTCGGCCATTTCAAGAATTCCAGCCTTCATGGCCTGAATGGCGTCGCCGGATTCCGGCAGCATCACCAGGACCACCGTGTCGACCAGAGTACGGATTGAGTATTCGGCCTGGCCGACACCGACACTTTCCAGGATGACCTCATCGAAACCATGGCCTTCCATCGCGTTCAGCAGGTCAGCGGTATTGTCGGTCAGGCCATCATGGGCGCGGCGGCTTGGAATGGAGCGGATGAAGATATCCGGGTCATCGGCGATCGAATCCATGCGGATGCGATCTCCGAGAATGGAGCCCTGGGAAATCGGACTTGTCGGGTCAATCGCCAGCACCGCGACCTTCCGCGCGTCACCTTTGCGCAGCTTTGCCAGTCGGGCGATGAGCGTGCTTTTTCCGGCACCCGGCGCGCCGGTAACACCGATGCGTGAAAGCGCCGGTGTGATGCTCTTGCCTTGCTGAGCAAGGGTTTCGGCCACACCCGCATTGGCGATGCGCGACAAGGCCCGACTGAGGGCGCGGCGCGGATTGCGCGAGACCTCGTTCATTTGGCCGCAATCACATCGGGCGCGCCGAGAATAGCATCAGTGTGTTCACCGAGCAGGGGCGGCAAGGTGTATTGCGGCGTGAACCCCGATATCTTGATGGGATTGCCAACCACCCGCAGGGCCCCGTCGGGTGTCGGGATGACCGCGATCATCTCCCGAGAAGCGGCCATATCCCCTTCCAGCGCAGTTTCCAGTGATTCCACACCCGAAATTACAATGCCTTCCTTGCCCAGCAGTGAGACCCATTCGGCGGTTGTCCGGGTCTTGATCAGGGCTTCGACGGCGCGGATGACGGCATCCCGGTTTTCCGAGCGCGCATCCATGGTGGCAAAAAGCGGGTCGCGGGCGTGTTCGGCCCAGCCGACAACGTTACAGAATTTGCGCCAGAACTTGTCGGTGGAAACAAACAACATCACGTAGCCGTCGCTGGACGGGAAGACCTGTGCGGGCACCATATAGGGATGTGCGCTGTTGGGCATGCGTGCCGGGACGATCCCGTGGTTCAAATAACCCGAGGCCAGATAGTTGAGCTGGGCCAGCATGGTGTCAAAGAGAGACACGTCCACCTGACCGCCCTTGCCTTCGATGATCTTCGCAAGCAGACCGATCGTTCCCATCATGCCTGTGGAATTGTCGACCGCGGAATACCCGGCTTTTGTCGGGGCACCGCCGGGGTCACCGGTGAGAGACATCACGCCGGTGAGCGCCTGCACGATGTAGTCATAGGCTGGTTTGTCAGAATAAGTTCCGTCGAGACCGAAGCCAGTCAATGCTACACAGACCAGTTTCGCATTGTGGGTTTTCAGGTCGTTATAGGTCAGACCGAACCGGCGCATCGTTGCCGGACGCAGATTGCTGATCAGGCCGTGAGCATCTTTAACCAGTTTCCCCAGTTCTGCGCGGCCGTCATCGGTGTTGAGATCCAGAATGATGGAGCGCTTGTTGCGGTTCAGGCTGGCGAAATAGTCATTGTAGGGACCGGTGAACTGCTTGGTGATGTTCCGGGCCATGTCGCCACCGGGCGGTTCGACCTTGATGACATCTGCACCCAGATCCCCGAGAATCATGCCGCTGAAGGGGCCCGCCAGGACATGGCAGACCTCGATGATCCGGACTCCGGAAAGCGGGCCTGCACTCATGTGACGAGATCCGCCTCAACCGCGGCAACAACATCATTCAGGCTCATTTCTGCGGTGAAGATGCCGCGTGCGCCAGCCTGAACCAATTCGTCATGGTCTTCGCTGGGGATGGTGCCGCCGACAAACAGATGAATATCGCCCGCGTCCAGTTCCTTGAGACACCGCATCGTTTCTTCCACCAGTTCCTTGTGACTGCCAGAGAGAATGGAAAGTCCGACCGCGTCCACATCCTCGTCCACGGCAACCCGCGCGATATAGTCCGGGCTGCGACGTAATCCGGTATAGATCACATCGGCGCCGGCATCCCGCAGGGCCAGGGCGATGATCTTCGCACCAACATCGTGTCCGTCGAGGCCGGGCTTGGCGATCAGGATACGCTTTCCGTTCAGGCTCATCGCACTATCCTACAGTCGAACCGGCTCTTCGAACTCGCCCCATTGGGACTTGAGGGTCGAGACCATCTCTCCCACGGTGGCGTAGGCGTGGCAGCAATCAATCAGATAGGGCATCAGGTTTTCGGTATCGGTGGCGGCAGCTTTTTCCAGTGCGGCGAGCGTTCTGGCGACTTCGGCATCGTCGCGCGTGTCGCGCAGGCGTTCGAATTTTTCGATCACCCGAGCCGAGGCCTGCGGGTCGAGCTTGAAGAGCTCGGCCACGCCTTCATTCTGGTCTTCGCGACGGAAATAGTTCTGCCCGACGATCACGGTTTCACCGCTGTCGACCTTGCGTTTGCGTTCGGACGCGCGCTGGGCGATCTTGAGCTGGAGCCAGCCATCCTCGACCGCCTTGGTGACACCGCCATAGGCTTCGATCTCGTCAATGACCTTGGTGATTTCGTCTTCCATCTGGTCAGTCAGCCATTCCACATAATAGCTGCCACCCAGCGGATCGACAGTGCGTGCGATCCCGGATTCATGGGCGACGATCTGCTGCGTGCGGACGGCGATTTCGGCCGAATGTTCGGTGGGAATCTGGTAGGCCTCGTCGAATGCGGCGGTGAAGATCGATTGTGCACCCCCCATCACGGCAGCCATGTTCTCGATGCCGACTCGCACCACATTGTTGTCCGGCTGTGCGCCGACAAGGGACGACCCGCCGCAAACGACACCGAACCGGAACATCAGTGCTTTGGGGTCCTTGACGCCATAACGTTCGGTCAGCAGCTTCGCCCAGAGACGGCGGCCTGCCCGGAACTTGCAGACCTCCTCGAAGAAATCCATGTGAACGTAGAAGAAGAAGCTCAGGCGCCGGGCAAATTTTTCGACGTCGCCGCCGCGTCGGATCAGTTCGTCGATATAGGCCAGCCCGTTGGCCAGAGTGTAGCCCATCTCCTCTACGGCCGTGCAGCCCGCATCGCGGACATGCGCGCCGGCAATGCTGATGGGGTTGAAACGGGGGGTCTGCTCGTTGGAGAAGAGGATCGTGTCTGCTATCAGGCGCAGCGAGGGGCGCACCGGGAAAATCCAGGTCCCCCGCGCCACATACTCCTTCAGAATGTCGTTCTGGATTGTGCCCGTGAGTTTTTCGCGCGGGACACCCTGTTTGTCGGCCACCGCGCAATACATCGCATAGATGATGGAGGCGGTGCCGTTAATTGTGAAGGATGTGGAGATACCCGATACATCGATTTCGTCGAACAGAATCTCTGCCTCAGCCAGGTTGGAGAGCGAGACCCCCACTTTTCCGACTTCGGATTTTGCGATGGGATCCACCGGGTCGTAGCCGCACTGGGTAGGCAGATCGAGTGCGACAGACAGGCCGGTCTGGCCTTTCTCCAGCAGAAAGCGGTACCGCTCGTTGGATTCTTCGGCGGTGCCGAACCCGGAATACTGGCGAATGGTCCAGAGACGACCGCGATATCCGTCCGGGAAAATGCCGCGCGTGAACGGAAGTTCTCCGGGCATGCCCTGATCGGGCGTCCGCACCATATCTGCCGTAACAATGGGGGGCACTTCAATACCGGACGGGGTCGCGGTCGAAGGCTTCGTGGGTGGTTCCCGCCGGGGCGTTTCGCCCGGTTTGTTCTCGGCTGCAGATGAATCGCTCACGGCATCATCCTTTTTTCGACGGGAGGGCCCGTTCGGCGGCCTCCCAGTGATCATCATGGACCCATGTCTTCACGAACATAGCCGTTTCAATCCTGTGCATCTCGTCGCGTGTGTCCTTGCGGCGGTGAGAGCTGGCCACCGCCTTGAAGGCGCGCATGGACTGGGGCGTTTGTTTGCGCATAGGTTCCAGAAATTTTTCAATAGTCTGGCTGAACGCCTCGCTGTCGGCGGCGACAGTGTCATAGAGGCCGGTTTCGAGCGCCTGAGCCGGGGACAGCATTTCGGATGTGGCCAGCAGACGCAGTCCGCGGGCACGTCCAACAAGGTCCAGCAGGTCGGGGCCACCACCCCAGGCCGTGGCGAGGGCCAGACGTCCCTGCACGAAACCGATCCGCGCATGGGCTGCCGCGACCCGAAAATCACAGGACACGGCCAGTTCTGCGCCGCCTCCGAAGGCATTGCCGTTCATGGCGGCGATGACCGGCACCGGACAGTCACGGATGGCATTGAAAGCGGCCTTGGCATCGCCGGCCATGTTTTCGGCTTCCTTGGCGGTACGCAGTTCCGCCAGTTCCCGGAGATCTCCGCCTGCGGCGAATGTCTTCTCCCCTGCGCCCTGCAACACAACAGCGATGAGGGTGTCATCATCAGCGGCATCGGTGAAAGTGGTGCGGATCGTGTCCAGAATCGAAAGGCTGAGCGCGTTGTGCTTTTCGGCGCGGTCGATGGTGACATAGAGAACGCGCTCGCGCGTTTCAGTGTGAATTTGATCGGTACTCATGGGTAATTCCGTCCGGTTACATACTGGAGATCGACGGTCCCGCGTCGCCGGGGATCAATCCTGATCCATTTCGGCTGTTCGGTAAATGTAATTACCATCCATATAGGTCACAAAGAAATCATGGAACGACATGGGCTCGCTTTTCGGTGTTTCCCCGGGCGCAATGCAGGACGGAAAGGGGTCTGCGACAGTTTCATCGTTGCAATTGTAGAAGAATGTCAGGGCGTAGCGGTCTTTGGTTGGCGGAACCACGCGGTGTGGGGTGGCGATGAAACGACCATTGGTCCAACGATTGAAGAATTCGCCGGTGTTGACGACGATGGCGCCCCGCAGGGGTTCGACCTCGATCCATTTCCCCGTCGGGGACATCACCTGCAGACCGGGCACGTCCATGAGGGGAAGATAGGTCATGGAACTATGATCCGAATGGGGTGACAGGGAGAACTGGCCCTCTTCGACATCGACTGGCGGGTACCAGGCACATCGATTGTAGTATTCGGGGGTGGAAAACTTGTCGTCGAAGTAGTCTGCGGGAAGGTCGAGTGCCAGCGCATAGGCCGGCAACATCCGTGTAGCCAGATCAGCCATTGTTTCCTGATAGTTCAACAGGGTCTTGCGGAATTCCGGCAGTGCTTCGGGCCACTGGTTCAGGCCGCGATGCCGGATATTGGCCACCACCTTGGGATCATCGGCGGTACGTTCGCGCATGAAGGCCCAGGCCTCGTTCAGGTCCTTCTTCTCGTTCTTGGTAATCTTCGACCAGCGCAGGATCATCGCCTTGTTGGGGATGAAACCCTGATGATGAAAATCGACCTTGTGGTTCATTTTGACGTCTTCAGGCAGGGCGAAGAGCTCTGCGATTTGATCAAAGGCGCTGTCGATCAGGGATTGATCAACACCGTGGTTCACGATGCAGTAGAAACCCAGATCTTCCTGAATTGCGCGCAAATCCACGGCAAACTGTTCGACGGCCTGTGGGTCGCCGGACAGGTAGCCACTGATGTCGATAACAGGAATACGTTCGTCGACGAGACATTGCGCGACGTTGCTCGACACGCTTAGACCGGATTCTTCGGCAACTGACATGATGTGTCTCCCTCGTTCTTCGAGAGGCCGGAATGTCGCTTGATGGCAGCAACATCCCGGCTGAACTCATGAAGTCGTTCCCCTATTGGGCTGCAGCAGCACTTTCCGCATCATCGGGAACGAGGTCGGCGAGGTTGGGCATGACCTCCTTGGCGAACAAATCCATGTTCGAGAGCCAGGCATCAAAGGGTTCGTAGACATACTGAACCTGCAGAACGGTCCCGAAGCCACCCGTGTCGTCATAGAGCTTGCGCAGTTTCTCGGTCACGGTATCCGGGCTGCCAACAATCCAGATGTTGTCGCAGATATATTCCGCGGTCAGGTCTTCGTCCTTGATGTCCTCGTTCTCCTTGTAGAGATCAACGACGCCGAGGGATTTCAGGACATTGTACATATAGTCGTTATAGGCCCGCGCCATTCCGCCGCTCAGCGCATGTTCGCGGGCTTCTGCATCGGTCTTGCCGACATAGATTTCACGCGCCACGCGCCAGTCCTTGCGGCTTGGTGTGCGGCCGGTTTCCTTGGCGCCCTTGAGAACCGCATCCCAGTGGGTATTCAGGTTGGCGGCCGGCAGATAGTTCACACTCATCGGTATCCAGCCCTCCCGGCCCGCTGTTTCCAGCGATTCCGAGTATTTGTGCAGGCCCGCAACCGCGATGGGCGGATGGGGGTCCTGATAGGGACGGATGTGGTGATAGAGTGGAATCTTTGGCATTGGTTCGGGTACTTTGAACTGCCAGAACTTGCCATTGTGCTCGAATGGGTCTTCTTCGGTCCAAAGTCGTTTGATGGCACCGATCGCTTCACGCATGCGTTCGCGATGCTCGCCTTCCTGATAATTGATGTCGAAGAAATGGAAGTCCGTGGGAGCGCCACCTGCGCCAATACCGAAATTCAGACGGCCTTTTGAAAGGTGATCAAGATAGGCAATCCGCAGAGCCACCAGTCGGGGGTCGTGCATGGGTAACAACACCACGCCTGTACCGACCCGAATCTGTTCGGTCTGCGCGAACACTGTTGCTGCGAACAGGTCGGTTGCCGGGATCGGCTCCCAAGGAATGGTGTAATGCTCACCCATCCAGCCTTCCGAGTATCCGAGTTTGTCGGCGTGGATATAGGTCTGGATGTCACGGTGATAATTGCCAGTCACGTCGCCCCCGGGCGGACGTAGGGGCATGCTGAACATTCCGTACTTCATGGCGTCAATCTCCCACAAGACTTCGGGCGCGAGGGGCTTTAAGGCCGTTTTGTATCGCTTGGTGGCTTGATTGTAGGGGGAGGTGGGTCGGCGGAGTCAACTGCGTTCAGTCGCAAGAATAATTATTCGCATATCAGAAATGTTGTTCGGGTCTGAAAGACTCCCTATCGTCGGCAGGTATCTGGGGGAGAAACTTATGTTGATTGGTAAAAAAGGCGAGGCGAAAAGCGCAATTGAAACCGCTGACGCGTCCTCGATCACCGTACGCGGCAAGGATTTGTGCAACGAGGTCATGGGGCACTCGTCCATGGCAGTATTCTTCTTTTTCCACCTGACGGGTCGTGAGCCGACGGAGGATCAGGCGTTCTTTATGGATGTTCTGGTGGTCGGGCTGGCTGAACATGGATTGACACCAAGCGTGCAGGCCGCGCGCATGACTCTCGCAGCAGCACCCGAAGCCTTCCATGGCGCGGTTGCGGCCGGCCTGCTGGGCGTTGGCTCGGTGATCCTTGGTAGTGCCGATGTCTGTGGCGTGATGCTGGATGACGCCGTAAATCGCATTGAAGCGGGAGCTTCGGCCGAGGATGCAGCATTGGCGATTGCACAGGAACACAAGGCTGTGGGGAAATTTATCCCGGGCTTCGGGCATCCGATCCATCATCCGGTCGATCCGCGCGCCGTTCGCATTCTGGAACTGGCAGATGCACGTGGCGTCTCCGGCCGTCATGTCAATGCGCTTAGGGCCTTTCCGGCTGCCGTCGAGACCGTGTGGGGCAAGCCATTGCCGATGAATCTGCAGGGGCCGATGGCGGCTGTTCTGCTGGACCTCGAGTTTCCCAAAACCGCAATCCGCGGGATTCCGATCCTTGCGCGCACAATCGGTCTGATCGGGCATCTGAACGAAGAGATCGAACGGCCAATCGGATTTCTCCTTGCCCATCATGGCGAAGAGGCCATCGAATACGACGGGAAATAGTCCCATGACCTTGCATGAACTGTTCGACCCTGAGGCTGAAACCCGGGAGCCGGCAGATCAGAAACGGAAAGACGAACCGGTCTATCGCAAGCAGGTTGAATACCTGTTTGCGAAGTCTGACTTCTATCGGGAGAAGCTGACCGAAGCCGGATTCAAGACACCGGAATCCGTTGGCGGGCTTGATGACTTGCGTCATTTGCCCTTTACGGTTAAGGACGAGCTCCGCGCCAGTCAGGCCGCGCATTTGCCGCTGGGCAAGCAACTCGCTGCGCCGCTCGAGGATCTCGTGCGAATCTATTCGACCAGTGGCACGTCGGGCGCGCCACTCTACATTCCGGTGACACAGGGTGACCTGAAGCGCTGGATTCATACCTCGAACCGCAGCTATTTCGCGGCGGGTATCCGCCCCCATCATCGCGTGGTCACGACCTATAATTCCGGTCCATTTGCAGCTGGTGCGGTGCATGAATCGATGATCGCGCTGGGCGTTCGCATGGTGCCGGTTGGCAGTGGCAACACTGAACGCCTGCTCACCGCGCTGGAGCGGTTTCAGGTTCAGGCCATCCCCGGCACACCCTCCTATTTTCTCTACATCGCCGAAGCGGCGCGTGCACGCGGGATCGACCCGCGGTCTGTGGGCCTGGAAACTCTCGTCGCTGGTGGCGAGCCGGGCGGGGGCGAACCTACGGTGCGCGCCCAGATTGAGGAGGCCTTCAATGCGAAAGTGCATGAAGTGCTCGGACTTGGTGAGGTCTCGATTTCCATGTTTGGCGAAGGTCCCGAGCAGGACGGCATGAGCTTTCTTGCCCGTGACTACATTCATATGGAGCTGATCGATCCCGTCACCGAACAGCCCATCCCTTTTGAAGATGGTGCCGAGGGTGAGCCGGTCTATACCCATCTGATGCAGGAAGGGGCACCGCTATTGCGCTTCCGTTCACGCGATCATGTTCAGGTCCGTATGGGACCAGTTACCAGTGGCCGTACCGGGCCACGCATTAGGTGCATTGGCCGCACGGATGACATGCTGATCGTCCGCGGTGTGAACGTTTTTCCCAGCGCCATCCGGGAAGTCATCAATGATTTTCAGCCCGATGTTAGCGGGCTGATCTCGGTACGACCTTCGAAGAAAGGCGTGCAGCAATTGCCACCACTCAGAATCTGTGTGGAGACCGCTGAAGGGCAGTCTTCCGAGCCGGGTCTTGCCGAAGCGATCGAAACCGCGATTCGGACCAAACTGATCTTTATCGCAAAGATCGAACTGGTGGCGTTCAACTCTCTGCCGCGTTCAGACTACAAAAGCCGTCTGGTGGACTACGCCGAGGCCACAGACTGACAGTTAGAGAAGATCCGGATTTAGCGTGTAGGTGCCGACCACAGCGCCGCTGGCCAGAACATGCCCTTCCATGGCCGCACGGGCGTCAGCGCCACT
Organism: uncultured Alphaproteobacteria bacterium; assembly: GCA_943787445.1. Lineage (GTDB taxonomy): Bacteria > Pseudomonadota > Alphaproteobacteria > UBA6615 > UBA6615 > JABJAG01. The sequence continues at coordinate 60,115 of CALSML010000018.1, read as the reverse complement.
GAACACGCCTTTCAGGCCGAGGGATTCCACATCGAGGGCATACACGGAGAAGACATATTCGTGCATCAACTCGTCATTCCAGGGTGGGGCAGGCCCGTCATAGCCACCGTAGTTTCCGGCCATGTCGGGATTGCCAGCCATGAACATGCCGAAGTCATTGGCGCCCCGCACGCCATGAGCGCCGGGCCCGGTTGGCTTGCCTTTGGAGACGACGGCCTCGGATTCCGCACCTTTGGCCAGACTGGTTGTCGCAGCCGGGATGTCGACGAGAATCCAGTGCATGAAATCCATTCGCGCCAGATCGGCCGGGATAACCTTGCCCTCCTGATTGGCATCGTCGAATACCGTTGGGACACTGCTATCATGCATGATGATGGCGTAGGATTTGGTGCCGCCCGGGCCTGCACTCCAGCGGATTGCCGGGCTGATATTGGCGCCAAATGTGAACGGAGTGTCTTCGGTGCGTACGCCGAACGCGAATTCTTCCGGAATGCGCTGGCCCTCGGTGATGCCGTCGATCGAAACGTCGAGTTGGGTCATCTATGCCTCCCTGCAGATATATATTGTGGGAAACTTTACCACGTGCCGCGGATCGGGGAAGAGGGAGCGGGTCCTAGAACTGGGTCGATAGACTTAACGCGCCGAAGCGGTCCGCCTGTCGCTGTCTCTGGAACTCCCGACTTCGATAAACTTGGGTGAGTGCGAGCCTTGTGCCCCGGAAGATGATGGCCGCACCGATCTGGAAGTCTCCGACAAGGGTCTTCTTGTCGACGCTGTGATTGTTCGAGAATGTATTGCCGTCGAGGAAAATGTCTCGAACGACGGCACGCCCCTGTGCCCCCGCGAACAGGTACCATGCCAGATCGCCTTTGCGGTTCACAGCTGCCAGACCACTGAGTGACGGCCGGATCAGCGGTGGCCCGAAATCAATATCAAGTTCTTGACCGATCCGGAACATGGCTCCGGCGCTGGCAAAGGTCATCACATTGCCCAGACTGCCGCCGATATGGGGAATGGCATCCATCTGAACACCAAGGATTTTCCACGGTGGGCTGCGCCAGCGGCGTTCGCCGATCAGCATGAGGCCTGGTTCATTTTCGAGCTGGCTGTCCCAGCCATTGGATTTGGCTACTCCGATCAGTTCATGGACCCCGTTTTGAACCTGTTTGCTTAGGGCGTAGGGGCCGACAAGACTTATCTGGAGTTCGACGGTATCGAGCGTGTCGTGTGTGGCTAGCGTGCTGGTTTTGCCGGTTTCTGCATGAACCGAGATTGTCCCATATACCCAGCCGGCATAGGGGCGGTCATTGGCGATCAGAGCATTGGCTGCCGTGTCTTCCGGCGTGTAGATACTTTGGCCGAAAGCCGCGCCCACACGGCCCTGACGCAGGTCAGCGAAGGGGGTACAGGGTTTCCAGAAGGTCCCGGGCCCATTCCGGATCTGCGTTCTCGGCACGGGACCCCCAGGACAGCCGAAACCCGTTGGTGTAGTGCCGATCGGTGTTGGCAATGCGGTCGCTCTCCCATTACACGGTATAGGTGTCGCCGGACGAATCTGCATGTGCTGGTCCGAACCCGATTAGCGCCGTTGCAAGGACGCAGATGGATAACCGGACGCGCATCAATCCCCGGACTTGGACAATGCGAAGGGATTGAAACTGGTGGCGTTATCGAAGTGATCTACGCCTTCGCTTTTCTTCAGCCAGCCCACGACCGCGTAGGTGATCGGCGTTGCCAAAACTTCGTAGCCCAGCTTGAAGACGATCTGGGTCAGAATCAGCGTGACCAGAACTTCGGTGGGGAACACGCCGAAGAAGGCAATTGTGATGAACACGCCGGAATCGAGTGTTTGGGCGATAATCGACGAGCCGAGGGTCCGCACCCAGAGATGGCGTCCGGCCATGGCGACTTTGAGTCGGGCGAGGATATAGGAGTTCGTGAATTCTCCGATCAGATAGGCGGCGAAGGAAGCCGCCAGAATTCGTGGGGTCGCACCCAGAATCGTGGCATAGGCATCGCCATGCTCCCAGAACCCGGCCGCGGGGAGCGCGCCGACCAGCATGAAGGTCCCGACGGCAAAGAGATTGGCGCCAAATCCGATCCAGATCACCGTTCGGGCCTTGGCGAAGCCGTAAACTTCCGTCAGAACATCGCCAATGATGTAGCTGATGGGAAAGATTACGATCGCGCCAGGAATCACATAACCCCACACATCGATCAGTTTGACCGCGGTGATATTCGACACGAGCAAGCAGGTGACGAAAAGGACTGCGATAAACAGGAAACGTGGGGTGAGTGCGATCATGGTGCCCGGGTATAGTTTGATCGTGAAATTTGAACAGGCTAATGGCAGCCCTGTGGCGCGACTGTCAATCTGCCAATAGAAAAACACGAGATGCAGTTTGAAAACCTCCGACTTTGATTTTGACCTGCCCGGTGAGCTGATTGCACAGCGGCCAGCGGAACCGCGGGATTCGGCGAGGCTGCTTGATTTGCGCGGACAGTTGTCTGATCGCGTGATTGCAGACCTGCCGGATGTGCTGGAGCCAGGAAGCCTGCTGGTGGTCAATGACACACGTGTGATCCCTGCGCAGTTGGAAGGCCGACGAGGTGAAGCCAAAATCGGTGTGACCCTGCACAAGGATGAGGGTGCGGGTGAATGGCTGGCCTTTGCCAAAAACGCCCGGCGCCTGAAGCCCGGAGACATGATCGAATTTGGCGGTGACTTTGCCGCCGAGGTGATGCTTCGCGATGGGGCCGAGGTTCGGTTGCGATTCAACACATCTGCCGAAAGTTTCCGCAACGCGCTGGAAGAGCACGGACGCCCGCCATTGCCGCCTTATATCAAGCGTCCGGCTGCACGGGATCAGGATGATGTGGCGGATTATCAGACCATGTTTGCCGCCCATGAAGGCGCTGTTGCCGCACCGACAGCAGGTTTGCATTTCACGCCTGATCTGGTGTCGAAACTGGAGGTAGGTGGTCTGGGGCTCGTCTCTCTGACGCTGCATGTGGGGGCAGGGACGTTTCTGCCTGTGACCGTGGATGCGGTGCGCGATCACAAGATGCACCATGAATATGGTGAAATATCAGATGCCGCAGCGGACCGGATTAACACCGCAAGAGCGGAAAACCGAAAGATTGTTGCGATTGGAACGACGGCACTGCGCCTGCTCGAATCTGCAGCGGAACCGGATGGTACGTTGCCGGCCTTTCGTGGAGATACCAACCTCTTCATCACACCGGGATACAGTTTTCGTATTGTGGATCAGCTTCTGACCAATTTTCACCTCCCGCGATCTACCTTGTTCATGCTCGTCTGTGCGTTTGCCGGGATGGGCCGGATGCGGGCTGCTTATGCCCATGCCATCGAGAACCGATACAGATTTTTCTCCTATGGTGATGCAACCCTGCTCGAACGGGCAGACTGATAGAATTTGGAATGTGCGATCATCGAGCGCGGAGTGGAGAGCCATGACTGAAGACATCTATGAAGGTCTGACTCAGCTGGGTGGTAGTAATGAATTGCCGGCGTCTCCTGAAGAGGCGCGGCTGGAGCGGGTTCCGAACCCGAAACAGGACGCGACCTATCTGGTTCGCTTTACGGCGCCGGAGTTCACTTCGCTGTGCCCGATCACTGGTCAACCGGATTTTGCCCATCTCGTCATCGACTACGTGCCTCGTGACTGGCTGGTCGAGAGCAAGTCTCTGAAACTCTTTCTGGGGTCGTTCCGCAACCATGGGGCCTTTCATGAGGCCTGCACGGTGGATATCGCTCAGCGCCTGGAAGCCATTCTGGAGCCGGTGTGGATTCGGATCGGCGGCTACTGGTATCCGCGTGGCGGTATGCCCATAGATGTCTTCTATCAGTCGGGTCCGCCCCCGGAAGGTCTCTGGCTGCCGGATCAGGGTGTCGCACCCTATCGTGGCCGTGGCTGAGCGCCATGAACGAACCGTCTCCACGTGATCGTATCCGGGAGAAGGCGCTCGAACTCGGGTTTGATCTTGTGGGCTTCGCGCCCGTTTCTCTGGATGAGGGCGTGCAGAGCAATCTCGACGGCTATCTCGCCGCGGGCATGCATGGAGAGATGGACTGGATGGTGGCCAAGGCCGAACGCCGCCGTCAGCCCTCGGCCTTGTGGCCTGATGCGCGTTCGGTGATTGCGCTGGCGATGAATTACACGCCCGCAGACGGGGCGCTTGACAGTCTCGATCAGCCGGGGGTCGGGCACCTCTCGGTCTATGCCCGCGGTCGTGACTACCACGATGTCGTTAAGAAGCAGCTCAAAGCTCTTGGACGCTGGATTTGTGAGACTTTTCCAGGTGATGTGAAGGTTTTTGTCGATACAGCTCCGGTCATGGAAAAACCAGTGGCCCAGCAGGCTGGTCTGGGCTGGCAGGGCAAACACACCAATCTGGTGTCCCGTGAGCACGGTTCCTGGTTGTTTCTGGGCGAGGTCTTCACGACCCTCGAATTCGCTGACGATGCGGCTGAGACGGACCACTGCGGGAGTTGCCGGAATTGTCTGGACGCCTGTCCGACCAATGCCTTTCCTGCGCCCTATCAGATCGATGCCAGGCGCTGCATCTCCTATCTCACGATTGAACACAAGGGTCCTATCGATCGCGAATTGCGCCCATTCATGGGAAACCGAATTTATGGCTGCGATGATTGTCTGGCGGCCTGTCCGTGGAACAAGTTTGCTCAGACGGCACCGGTCACCGAGATGCGTGCCCGTCCGGAACTGGCAGCACCGAAACTGACGGATCTGGCGCGTCTGAGTGACAGCGCGTTCCGTACCTTCTTTTCACGTACCGCTATCAAGCGCATTGGCCGTGATCGTTTTGTGCGCAATGTCATGATCGCATTGGGCAATGTGGGTGGAGACGATGCTGTGGAAGCCGCAAAGGAGCGGTTGCAGGACGAATCTGCGCTGGTGCGCGGGGCGGCTGTCTGGGCTCTGTCTCAATTGCTGACAGCGGAAGCGTTTGATCGTTTGCGTCAGAAATGGCGAATGCGGGAAGATGATACCCACGTGATCGAAGAATGGGATGCGGTGCATGTGTCTCAGACGTTCGCGCCAAACGAGAGGTGAATTGTGGAATACTTTGTCTACTGCCGGAACAAGCCTGACGTTGATGGATTGCGCGCTGAACATCAGGAAGCTCACTGGTCGTTCATGGATCAGTATGACGATCGCATGCTCGCGCGTGGTCCGACCCTGAACGAAGATCGCTCCGCGCCGACTGGGTCCGTGCACATAGTCGATCTGGAGAGCGAGGCGGAAGCAATGGCGTTCGCCTATGACGAGCCCTACGCCCGAGCCGGTGTTTTCGGTGATATCATCATCCGACGCTGGACCAATGCACTCAAACGCACCATGTGGGATTTCGAAGGTGATGGTTCGGAACCACGTTTCCTGTTCATGGCAAAGGGTCGTGAGGGCGCGGGTGTGACCGCGCGCCGGAACGAACTGCTGGAAGCGCACCGGGCCTATCTGAACGCGCCGGGCCGTGTTGAGCGGGGCATTCTGCGCGGTCCGTTGTGGGATGCTGGAGGCGAAGTCTGGGTTGGCAGCATCTTCCTGCTGCAGGCGCCCGACCGGGCCTATATTGAGGCGGTTTTCGCCGACGAGCCCTTTACGAAAGATGGGCTTTATACCGACTTCGAAATACTGCCCTGGCGCTTCGGAGGGCGTCACTAGCCGTTTCTTCTGACCGGCGTCGCGCAACCTGTTTTCCAAGCGCTGCGAATACTTTATACACGCCGGCGTAACCGCACCCACGGAAGCGCGAGATGGCAAACCCCCAATACGTTTATGTAATGAAGGCCCTGACGAAGGCCTATCCTGGTGGCCGCAAGGTTGTCGAGGATGTCTGGCTGAGCTTCATGCCCGGCGCCAAGATTGGCGTTCTGGGCCTCAATGGCTCGGGTAAATCGACTCTGCTTCGCATCATGGCTGGTATCGACACGGAGTTTCAGGGCGAGGCCTGGGCGGCAGATGGCGTTCAGGTCGGATTCCTGCAACAGGAACCCGATCTCAATCCGGACAAGGATGTGCTTGGCAATGTCATGGAGGGTGTTGCGGGCACCAAGGCGCTACTCGATCGGTTCAATGAGGTCAGTATGCGCTTTGGCGAGGATCTGACCGCCGACGAAATGGATGCGCTGATCAATGAGCAGGCCGAACTCCAGAACCAGATTGATGCGGCAGATGCCTGGGAACTGGATCGTCAGATCGAAATCGCGATGGACGCCCTGCGTTGTCCGGCCGGAGATGCAGATGTCACGAAACTCTCAGGTGGTGAACGCCGCCGCGTGGCTCTGTGCCGGTTGCTTCTGTCCCGTCCGGACATGCTCCTGCTCGACGAACCGACCAACCATCTTGACGCAGAATCCGTTGCCTGGCTGGAACAGTTCCTCGAAGGCTATCCTGGGACGGTCGTGGCGGTGACCCATGACCGCTACTTCCTCGACAATGTCGCGGGCTGGATTCTCGAACTCGATCGCGGCAAGGGAATCCCGTTCGAAGGGAACTACACCGGCTGGCTCGAGGCCAAGGAAAAGCGGCTGGCGCAGGAAGAGCGCGAAGAGACCTCCCGACAACGGACGATCAAGGAAGAGCTCGAATGGGTCCGTTCGAGCCCGCGTGCGCGTCAATCGAAAAGCAAGGCGCGTGTGTCGGCCTATGAAAAGCTGGTCGCTGACAGTCAGGACCTGGCGCCGGAGGGACAGCAGATCACCATCCCGCCCGGACCCCGACTGGGCGACCTGGTCATGGAGGCGGAACATCTGGGCAAGGGATTTGGTGATCGTTTGCTGATCGATGATTTAAGCTTTCGCCTGCCTCAGGGCGCGATTGTTGGCGTCATCGGCCCGAACGGTGCGGGCAAGACGACATTCTGCAACATGGTCACTTCTCAGGAGGAGGTCGACACCGGGTTCCTGCGGATCGGCGAAACGGTGAAGCTCGGCTATGTGGATCAGAGCCGCGATGCGCTCACCGATGACAATACGGTCTGGGAGGAAATCTCGGGCGGGGCTGACATCATAGAACTGGGTAAACGTTCGGTACAAAGCCGCGCCTATGTGGCCGGTTTCAACTTCCGCGGTACGGATCAGCAGAAACGGGTGGGACAACTCTCCGGTGGTGAACGAAACCGGGTGCATCTGGCCAAGGTTCTCAAATCCGGTTCGAACGTTCTGCTCCTCGATGAGCCGACCAACGATCTGGATGTGGACACACTGCGGGCGCTTGAAGAGGCGTTACTCGGATTCCCCGGCAGCGCCATTGTGGTCAGTCATGACCGCTGGTTCCTCGATCGAATTGCCACCCATATTCTGGCTTTCGAGGGCAGCAGCGAAGTGGTGTGGTTTGAAGGCAACTACGATGCCTATGACAAAGATCTGAAACGCCGTAAGGGCGCCGATGCGGATCGGCCGCACCGGATCAAATTCAAGCAGTTATCCCGCTAGACGCCGTGAACTCAGCTGTCACGCCGGCGGCGCAGTTCGTCGATCAGTGAAGCGAGATCGCGACCGCTCTTGCTGACGACAGAGTTGAATTCGTCACGCTGTGTGGTTGCCATGCTGATGCCTTCGAGCTTCACATCGACGATTTTGAAGAGATCGCCCTTGCTGGCGACCCGCCATTCAATGCGAACGGGAGAGGTTGGAATTGTAAAGAACAGGCTTTCGATGAGGGCAACGTTCTCTTTCGATTTGGCTGGAGTCGCATCGACCGCACTTTTGACCTCGAATTTCTGACCGGAATACTGGGAAAATCTGTCTGCCCAGGTGTTCACGATGACATCTTCGAAAAGCGCCAAATATTCGGTGCGTTCGGCATCGGGTGCCTTGCGCCAGTATCGTCCGGCGACGAACCGGGCGATGCCGTTGACGGCAAAACCGTCCCGAAACAGTTTGCGGAACTTGTCCCGTCGCTCTTCCGACGTGTTGGACTTGTCCGTCAGGGTCTCGATGGCTTCATTGGCGAGGTCGCTGATGAACTTTGTCGAGGCATCAAGATGTGAGTCCGCGCGGGCTGCAGGTGCAGCTGTGGCTACAGCCAGAGCGAGGACGAATGCTGCGATAAGGCGCACAGGCAGTCTCCCCTTCGTTATTTGGTGGCTGCGGTTTCTTTCTTGCCCTCATCCTCGGACGGACCGTCCAAGTCGAGGCCGATGGTCGGCGCAGATTGCACCGGCTTATCAGCGCCGTTGCTGATCGTTGCGGCACGTTGCTGACGATGCAGGCTGCGCACAGCTGCATAGTAGTCAAGCGAAGTGCGCTGGAGATCGCGGACCTGATCAATGTTGCGTGACCGGGTGACAACGGCATTGCCGACGGCACGTCCGATGGTGACTTCGTTGTCTGCAACGATCCCAACCGGATCAATGAAGAAATCCGTGACTGTACCCAGCGTATCCCGGACAGAAGACGGTCCGAGCAGCGGCAACATGATGTAAGGACCTTCTTCAAAGCCCCAGGTTGCCAGTGTCTGGCCAGCGTCTTCGAAAACCGGCGGTTCGTCGGGGAAGGTATTTGCAAGCAACAGGGTCGGCAGGGCCGTGAAGAACCTGGCCGCGGCCTTCTCTGCGCGATCCATATCACCCTGAAGTAGGGCATGCAGGAAGCTCAAAGGCATGAACAGGTTGGTGATGAAGTTTTCAACCGGCGGCTTCAGATTGTCGGGAAATATATCCCTATAGGTCACTGCCGTCGGCTGGAGGACCAACTGGTCCACCATCACATTGGCTGCGAAGACCATCCGGTTGGCCGGCTCAAATGGATCATTGGCTTCGTCATAGGCTGCGCGGGCATCTGCATCACCCGAAGGTGGTGTTGCACAGGCCGACAATGCACCCATCAGGGTCAAAGCCATCGCGAAGCGTAAAAAACGAAAATTAGAGACAGAATTCAACATATGTTCTCGTCCACATCACAGGTTCGGCTCCCTTACCAAGAAAACGCCGCACGCGTGACCTGTTCCAACCAAGTCGCCAATACTGATCGATCGCCATTGAAGGAGTGTTAACGCCTTCGCCCCCGTGATCGACCCTGACGACTCCTCGAACACAATCTGTTACCACAGGGGAGAGGCTTTCACCATATCGCAGAAGCTGCATCAGACATCAGTCTGGTGGAGTGTTGCAATTATGGCACAAAATTATGTGCCGAATCGCACACAAGATGGCGTGTGATTGTATTTGACATAAACACATAAATATATGTTTATGTGTTTTCCGGATCGGCGAGAGATATGGGTCCCGAGTCGCATTCGGAATCGGAATTTTGCACGAAGCGGACTGAACCACGTGGATCAACTCATCACCATCCTGCGGGCAGCCGGAGAATCCAACAGACTGCGGATTCTTGCGCTCTGCGCGGCCGGGGATATTACCGTGAGCGAGTTGACCCGAATTCTTGGACAAAGTCAGCCGGGCGTATCCCGACATCTGAAGTTGCTTTGCGATGCTGGGCTTCTCGAACGCCATCAGGAGGGTAACTGGGCCTATTTTCACCTTCCAACAACGGGTGAGAATGCGCGTGTGGCGCGTTTTCTGATGGACGAGATAAAGGACGACGACCCTCTGGTTCAGCGCGACCGGCGTTTGTTCGATGACATCAAGCAGGACCGTGCAGCGCGCGCCGATACCTATTTTCGCGAGAATGCTGCCCGCTGGGATCGTATTCGAACCCTGCATGTGGATGAGGCCGAAGTTGAGACGGCTTTGTGCGACATGCTGGGCGACGGTCCCGCTGATTCATTGCTCGATATCGGAACAGGTACCGGGCGCATGCTTCAGGTTCTTGGCGGGCGTGTTCGGGAAGCTATTGGTGTGGATCAGTCCCGCGATATGCTGTCCGTCGCCCGATCAAATCTGGCGGATATGCAATATCAGAACTGCAACGTCCGTCAGGCAGATATGTACGCCCTGCCGTTCGCCGACCGATCATTCGATTTGGTGATTCTGCATATGGTTCTCCATTTCGCGGAACGCCCGCAGGATGTTGTGCAGGAGGCGGCACGGGTGTTGCAGCCGGGTGGGAAATTTTTCGTGGTGGATTTTGCGCGCCATGAAATGGAAGCCCTGCGCGACGAACACGCCCATCTGCGTCTGGGTTTTCGCAACAGCGATATTCAACATTGGGCCACCCGCGCTGGTCTGGACGGGCTGGCGCACCGGGATCTGCCGGGCGAGCAATTGACTGTTAGCATCTGGGAGTTGGCCCAGCCAGCCGATATTCACGCGCTCGAAGCGGCGTCATCCCGACAGGGAAATTTCTAACCATGAGCTTTTTCAACGTGACATCACAGCAGATACCCGCGGTCAGTTTCGAGTTCTTTCCGCCAAAGACCCCCGAAATGGAGGACACCTTGTGGGATACTGTCTGTGCCCTGGCACCGCTGTCTCCGGCGTTCGTCTCAGTCACCTATGGTGCCGGCGGCTCGACCCGGGAGCGGACCCATAACACCGTCTCGCGCATCGTGGCCGAGGCGGGCATCACGGCAGCGGCACATCTCACCTGCGTGGCCGCGTCCCGCGACGAGATTGAGGACGTGGCACGTTCCTACTGGGATGCCGGCGTACGTCATATCGTGGCCTTGCGCGGTGACCCACCTGACGGGGATCAGGGCTATTCGCTTCATCCGGAAGGCTACGCCTATGCATCGGATCTGGTGCGGGGCTTGCGGGAGGTCGGCAATTTCGAGATCTCGGTTGCCGCCTATCCGGAAACCCATCCCGAGGCACAAAGTGCGGAGGCCGATCTCGACAATCTGAAGCGCAAGATCGATGCCGGGGCCGGTCAGGCAATTACCCAGTTCTTCTTCGACAATGATGATTTTCTGAGATTTCGCGATCGTGTGGCCGCCGCGGGCATTTCCGTGCCGCTGGTGCCCGGAATCATGCCGGTGGGAAATTTCAAAAGCATGTGCCGTTTTGCTGCCATGTGTGGTGCCCGGGTGCCACAAGCGCTGGCCGACCGGTTCGAAGGGCTGGACGACACGCCCTATGACCGGCGTCAGGTCGCCATTGAAGTGGCTTCACAGCAATGCCACGGGTTGATGGAAAATGACGTTGACCTGTTTCACTTCTACACACTGAACCGCGCTGCCCTGACCCAGGCTGTGTGTGAGAGCATCGGTGTCACGTCTTCGATGCCCAAGACGGAGGCCAGCCAATGATCCGGCCACAACCAGACATCAAAGCAGCGCTGGCGGAACGCATCCTCGTGCTCGACGGCGCGATGGGGACTGAAATACAGGCGCTGAAGCTTGAATCCGCGGATTTCCACGGCAAGCATTTCGAAGGTCTGGGTAACGATCTGACCGGGAACAACGATATCCTCAATCTGACGGCTCCTGATGCCATCCGGGATATCCATATCAGCTATCTGGAAGCCGGCGCGGATATCATCGCGACCAACACCTTCAACGCAACGACCATTTCCCAGGCCGACTACGGTATGGAAGACTATGTGGACGTTTTCAATGTGGAGGGCGCGCGTCTGGCGCGTGAAGCCTGCGACGACATGATGGCGCGTAACCCGGACCGGCAATGCTGGGCCGCAGGCGCCATTGGACCGACCAATCGAACCACATCGATCTCGCCTGATGTGAACGATCCGGGCTATCGCGCAATCGATTTCGACACGCTCAAGGATGCCTATAAACAGGCGGCGCGCGCTTTGCTGTCAGGCGGGGTCGACCTGTTTCTGATTGAAACCATTTTCGACACGCTCAACGCCAAATGCGGTATTTTCGCGCTTGAGGAACTCTTCGAGGAGACCGGTGAACGCCGTCCGGTGATGATCTCGGGCACCATTACGGATATGTCGGGACGCACGCTGACCGGGCAGACGCCCGAAGCCTTCTGGAATTCCATGCGTCACGCCAGCCCGTTGACCATCGGACTGAACTGCTCTCTGGGTGCCAGGGATATGCGGCCCTATCTGGTGGAGTTGTCCCGGCTGGCCGATACATTTGTCTGCGCCTACCCCAATGCGGGCCTGCCCAATGAGTTTGGTGAGTATGACGAGCAGGCCGAAACCACCGCCGGGTTTGTGCGCGAATGGGCCGAAGAAGGTCTGGTCAACATCGTTGGCGGATGTTGTGGCACCACTCCGGCGCACATATCCGCGCTGCACAATGCTGTTACAGGATTGCCACCACGTGACATTCCCGTGCGGGAACCGGCGATGCGCCTGTCCGGTCTCGAACCCTTTACGGTGACGATATGAGTGACATGGAAATAAGCGGCGCGGCGGGCAGCCAGTTCGTCAATATTGGCGAACGGACCAATGTAACGGGCTCGGCGCGGTTTCGTGATCTTATCAAGGGCGATGATTTCGACACCGCTCTGGAGGTTGCGCGTCAGCAAGTGGAAAACGGCGCTCAGATCATCGATGTCAACATGGATGAAGGCATGCTGGATTCCGAGGCGGCGATGGTGCGCTTCCTCAATCTGATTGCGGCGGAGCCGGACATTTCGCGGGTTCCGGTGATGATCGATTCCTCCAAATGGTCTGTCATCGAGGCCGGTTTGAAATGCGTGCAGGGCAAGGCAATCGTGAATTCGATCAGTCTCAAGGAGGGTGAAGAGCCGTTTCTTGAGCTGGCGCGCAAGATCCGGCGTTATGGCGCAGCTACGGTCGTGATGGCCTTCGATGAGGATGGACAGGCCGATACCGCAGATCGGAAGTTTGATATCTGCAAGCGGTCCTATGATTTGCTGACTGCGAATGGGTTTCCGGCCGAAGACATCATCTTCGATCCGAATATCTTTGCCGTCGCGACCGGAATCGAGGAGCACAACGACTACGCCATTGCGTTTATCGAGGCGACAAAGCGCATTCGCGCTGAATTGCCCCATGTCCATGTGTCGGGCGGTGTATCCAATCTGTCCTTCTCGTTCCGGGGCAACAATGCGGTGCGGGAAGCGATGCACTCGGCGTTCCTTCTGCACGCCATTCGTGCCGGCATGGATATGGGAATCGTTAATGCCGGGCAGATCATGGTTTATGACGATATTCCGGAAGATCTGCTCGAACGGATCGAGGATGTGCTCTTCAACCGCCGTGACGATGCCACGGACCGGCTTCTGGAAATCGCCGATGACTATCGCGATGTCGGAACAGCGGCTCAGGAAAAGAACCTCGAATGGCGCGATGGCAATGTCACCGAGCGTCTCGAATATGCACTGATCCACGGGATCACCGATTTCATCATCGAGGATACCGAAAACGCCCGTCTGGAGGCCGAGCGCCCCCTGCATGTGATCGAAGGGCCACTGATGGATGGCATGAATGTCGTCGGAGACCTGTTTGGTGCGGGCAAGATGTTCCTGCCTCAGGTGGTGAAAAGCGCGCGTGTGATGAAGCAGGCGGTTGCCCATCTGACGCCCTTCATGGAAGCCGAACGAGAAGCATCCGGTCAGGCCTCAAAGGTCAACGGGAAAATCCTGATGGCCACGGTAAAGGGCGATGTCCATGACATCGGCAAGAATATCGTTGGCGTGGTGCTGCAGTGTAACAATTACGATGTGGTCGATCTGGGGGTGATGGTGCCAGCAGAGAAGATTCTCCGCACCGCACTGGAGGAGAAGGCCGATATTATCGGTGTCTCCGGCCTGATCACGCCGAGCCTGGACGAAATGGTGAACCTTGCGCGTGAAATGAAACGGCAGGATATGACATTGCCGTTACTGATCGGGGGAGCAACCACCAGCCGTCTGCACACGGCGGTCAAGATCGCGCCGGGCTACGACAATCCCGTGATTCATGTGAACGACGCGTCCAAGGCCGTTGGAGTGATGAGTAATTTGTTGTCCGAAACGGCGCGTGATGATTTTGTCGCCGGGATTCGCGATGAGTATGAAGCTGCCCGCGTGAAACATGCGGGCAGTGGCCGGAAATCCAAACGTCAGACCATTGCTGGTGCCCGCGCCAACAAAGCACCGATCGACTGGTCCGACTTTGTTGCCCCGGTACCCTCATTTCTGGGAACCCGGTCCTTTCAGGCCTATGATCTGAACGAGTTGCGGGATTTCATCGACTGGACACCGTTCTTTCGCACCTGGGAACTGGCGGGGAAGTATCCCGACATTCTTGAGGATGAGGTTGTTGGCGAAGCGGCTCGGGAGTTGTTCGAGGACGCGCAAAAGATGCTTGATCGCATGTTTGCGGAAAACTGGTTGGTTCCACGGGCGGTTGTCGGCTTCTGGCCTGCAAATGCGGTTGGCGATGATATTGCCATCTATGATGGGGAAGAGAACGGCGCGAAACTGGCGATGGTTCGTACCCTGCGTCAGCAGATGATGCGCAACAACACCCGCCCGAACTTCGCCCTGTCGGATTTCGTCTGTCCTGCCGAGGCCGGTCATACCGATTATGTGGGTGGTTTTGTCGTGACCGCCGGTCCGGAAATAGACGCGATCTCAGAGCGTTTCGAGAACAAGAACGACGACTACAATGCGATCCTCGCCAAGGCGCTGGCCGACCGGCTGGCGGAAGCCTTTGCGGAGCGGATGCATCAGCGGGTTCGCGAGGAGTTCTGGGGCTATGCACCTGATGAAGGTCTCACAAATGCGGAGCTCATCAGCGAAGACTATCGTGGCATTCGGCCCGCACCGGGATATCCGGCCAGTCCGGACCATACCGAGAAACGGACCTTGTTTGATCTGCTTGATGCCGAGGCCCAGACCGGTGTGAGCCTGACGGAAAGCTTTGCCATGTGGCCGCCATCGTCGGTCAGCGGATTCTATTTCGCCCATCCCGACGCCCGCTATTTCGGTGTTGGGAAAATCGAACGGGATCAGGTGGAGGATTACGCCCGGCGCAAGGGAGTAGACCTTGCCTATGCGGAGCGCTGGCTTTCTCCCAATCTCAATTATGATCCGGCTGAATATGTAGGCCGCGACGCGGCAGAATAGTCCGAACATAATGGACAGCCGGATCCGGGGGGCATAGGGCAAGCCATCACCATGGAACTGAATGCTGACTTTTCGAAACGCGTCGTCATGCATGGCGACGAAATCGACTGGCTTGAGTCTCCCATGGTGGGGGTGAGCCGCCGCATGCTCGACCGGATCGGCGATGAGTTGGCCCGCGCAACCTCGATCGTGCGTTACGCGCCCGGCAGCGCGTATTCCCCTCACGTCCATGACGGGGGCGAGGAGTTCATTGTCCTGGAGGGTGTGTTTCAGGACGAGCTCGGGGATTTTCCGGCGGGCTCCTATATCCGCAACCCGCCGGAATCCCGTCACACACCGGGTCCCGAACCGGGCTGCACGATCATGGTCAAACTCTGGCAGTTTGACCTGCAGGATCGTACTCATGTGCGGATTGATACCAACAAGATCAGCGCTGTCCGTGACGCAGGTCGACCTGGAGTTTCTGTCACACCGTTGTTTCATGACCCTCGTGAGGATGTTCGGACCGAGCTCTGGGCGCCAGACGCCGAAGTCAGGCTGGGCGCAGATGGTGGTGCAGAGTATTTTGTCTTGGACGGTGCGTTCGAGGATTCCGGGGATCGGCTGGGCGCCAATTCCTGGCTGCGCATGCCCGACAGGATGCAGAGCATGGCGAAAGCCAGTACCGATGGTGCGCGTGTTTGGGTGAAGACGGGCAATCTGCGTTATGCGACGGTACCGGCCGCGTTATAGCTGCCCAACTAATCACAAAACCCACAGGGAAATACTATGTCCGAATCGGTTGTCCTGAAATTTGACGAGGTCGAAAAGCTTGAGCGCGGGGGCGGGGTCGTTTCGACACCTCTGGTGGTGCCCAAGGTTTGCCCGAATGCCGCATTCACAACCGGCATCAGTTCGTTTCCGGCAGGCAGTACGGCCCCGATGCACAAGCACAATTGTGACGAGCAGGTCACCTTGCTGTCCGGCGAAGCCGAAGTGGATATTGAAGGCGAACGCACGCGGCTCACCGCCTATGATTCAACCTATATTGCGGCCGGCAAGGAGCATTATTTCCTCAATGTCGGTGACGAACCCATGGTGATCCTCTGGATCTACGGTTCTGATCACGTCACGCGGACCTTTGCTGGTTCGGACGTGGAGGTTGCCCATCTCACCGATGAAGACAGCCTGGCACCGCGCTAGTCCGAAAACGCGCCGGTGGTGCGGCCTCAGGCCATGATCCGGCGGGCGAGGTCGATCAGCAGTTCGTCCCTGGCCGCGCGGGCCAATCAGGGAAAGACCCTTGAGGGTCGGCCGTCGACGGCATGCCGAGTGGCAGATTGATCTGTGGCGTGCCGGCCAGCCCGGAGATGCAGGTCATGGCGATCACCCGGAAGCGCCGGGCCTTCTGATCGGAGCGCAGGGAGTTTCGGGGAGGGGCCGGAAAGGGTGTGGTGGGCATGACGATCACACCATCATCGCCAAGCAACGCCTCGACCCTTGCGCGATAGTGCGGGCGTGCGGCTTGTGCTTCGGCCCGGGCCTCATCGGGCCAGTTGCGGCCGATCAGGTAATTCTCTGCAACTTCGAAACCGAAGCGCGGGTCGTGCGCGTCCACCCAGTCGCCGAAGGTATCCCACGCCTCACGGCCCTGAAGGATCGCCTGATGGCCGAACCATACGTCCACACCTTCTGGCGCGAGTGTGGTGTGTTCATGATCGCGGGTGTGGGCATGCACCGTGTCCATGGCGTCGGCCAATGCCTTGCGGACCGCATCGTCGGCATAGGCGAACAGATCGTCCGCTACGATCAAACGCGGTGAATCCTGCGCGGAAATCTCGCTCTCCAGAAGGATGCTGCCTGCGCGTGCAAAGGTCTCGGCATCGCGAGCAAACCAACCCACCGTGTCAAAGCTGGGCGCTTGATCAATGGCATGTGTGAAGGGGATGCGACCGTGTGTTGTTCGCATGCCCACAACACCGCAGAAGCTCGCCGGGACCCGCACGGAACCTCCCGTGTCGGTGCCCAGCGCCACGTCCACGAGGCCACCAGCGACGGCTGCGACGGAACCGCTCGATGAGCCGCCCGGCACATGACCGGGTGCCGCAGGATTAATCGGCGTGCCGTAATGCGCGTTCTCGCCAAAGATTCCGCGCGACAATTCGTCGGTATGGGTTTTCCCAACCATGGTGGCCCCTGCATCGACAAGCGCCTGGACGGGCCAGGATGTCTCTGTGGCGGGTTCGTGAGTGCGTTTCCAGTCCGGGTTGCCACCACCAGTTACATGTCCGGCAACATCATAGAGGTCCTTGGCTGCAAAGGTCAGGCCCGAGAGTGGTCCGACGCTTGCGCCTTCGAGGAAGGCGTCCGTATCCGTGCAGAACGCGTTGTACGGGTCCTCGAAGGGCAGGGGCATAAGCTGTCTACTCGCCCAGATCGACGATGGCGATCACAGGGCCGCCACCTTGCGGGCCCTGATGCATGGCATCGACGGAAACAAAGACTGCCGGGTCTCCGATGGCCGCGGCAGCGAGGCCACCGACAGCGGCTTTGGAGTGGCGGTGATGATGCACGTCGGAATCATCGAGCATGATCTGACGGCGTCCGCGCAGGCGGGCACGGGGATCGGCCTCGGACTTCATGAAGCAGTTCACCAGCTTGCCGTTGAGATCTTCTGCGCGGGCACGTTCCGGCAGGTCCAGACCGGCATCGCGGATTGAGTCATAGATGCCGTCGATATCCAGCGCATCTTTCATCACCGAATGGCCGATCCGGTAGCGTCCACCCGCACCGGCCTTGTTGCCAAACAGCACGATCTGAGCCCGGTCGAGTTCGACACCCGATGAGCAGGACGACACGGCCGAATAGATGTCCAGGTTTTTGCAGATGTCTTCGGCGGCGGGCATGTCGAACTCGCCCAGCGCCACGCCTATGCCCAGCGCCGTTGTGCCGTTGGAGACACCCATGGAATCATGAACCTCGCAGGCCACAGTCTGACCGCGTGCATGTGCGTCTTTTGCGGTTTCGACTGTCAGTAGAGGTGTCTTGGTCTGGACGTAGTGGACATCCTTGGGGTCATCGATACCGGCGTCAGCCATCGCGGCGCGCACGGCTTCGGCAACTTTTTCGACCATGGCCGGACGGCCAATATCCTCAGGCATCAATTCCGAACTCATTGCGGTTCCCATGACGAGTCGATCCTGGCCGGCGGGGCCGGTCTTGTCGTTGCTTGCAAAGGCCACGGCGTGAGGTGTGATCACACCGTCGCAACCGCCGGACCAGACCATGGGAATTTCCTTGATGTCTGTTTCGTTGCGCGATCCATGATTCATCAACACGGCCCGGAAAGCCTGATCGGAAAGAATGCGGGTGAAATCATTGACGCCGCCATTGCCTTCGGTTTTGCCAATTACGGCGACGATCTGATCTGCGGTAACGTCACCGGCTAGGATCCACTCGTCGAGACCTGACGCATCAGAGACGCTCTTGATTTCAATTTTATTTGACTTCGATGGCCATGATGTCTTCCCTGATATCGCGGGCCCGAGGGGCGCGTACTGGATTTGAAAAAGAACTCTCTCGTGCGCGTTTGTGGGCGACCAAGGCATTGTACAGGGTCATGCACCAGAAGAAAAGATCATGCACGCCAAAACGGTTTCTCAGCCTCCTCTTCGGCCGCAGCAGTGCTGAGCCCCATATCATCCCAGCAGGCGCGCGTCTAGAAGTTTCAGGCTGCGTCGCTGTTGGGTTCGGTGATCCCACAACGCCATGCAATCTCGAAGGTGAAAATAATAATTCAAAATTACATTAGAATATTTAATGACATACATGCGGAGATCCCGATTTTTATGGCAGATAGTTCTGCAAAAATTGGGTATTGATAGAGATATCCTTCCTCGGTCAGCAAAGCATGTTTATTCCTCGTATCATTAAATATTTTTCATGTATGAAGGTGGCATGGAACGATTACCACAGATTACTGCACTGCGTTCATTCGAGGTTGCAGCGCGCTGTATGAGTTTTACGCAGGCAGCCAGGGAATTGAACGTGACTCAGGGCGGCCGTCAGCCATCAGGTGAAGGGGTTGGAAAAGTTACTGGGTGTTCGGCTGTTTCACCGCGAGCGCCAGCGTTTACGTCTGACAGATGCCGGGACGGGATATCTGCCATTCGTGCGTGAGGCGATCGATCGGTGAAAGCGGGAGCAGATTACCTTGATGCACGAGAAAACAGCGGTGTTCTGACGGTCAGCGTTTCCCCCGAATTTTGACAGCGAAATGGCTGGTCAATCGTCTGGGTGTGTTTAGCGCAAGCCACCCCGAGATTGATCTGCGGGTGACGGCGTCTCTGCAGCATGTCGACTTTAATAGCAAAGATGTGGAAATGGCAGATACGCCATGGTCATGGT
This sequence comes from uncultured Alphaproteobacteria bacterium, assembly GCA_943787445.1. GTDB lineage: Bacteria > Pseudomonadota > Alphaproteobacteria > UBA6615 > UBA6615 > JABJAG01. The sequence goes on along the minus strand of CALSML010000018.1, from coordinate 40,792 downwards.
GATTGGCCAAATTTGCATGTGACCAAACTGGCCCGAGAAGAAATTTTTCCGGTGTGCAGTCCGGATTTGTTGCGCGAGGGTGCTGCTCTCGAATCACCGGAAGACCTGGCGCAGCATGTCTTGCTTCATGATGCGAGCCGTAATGACTGGCCGATTTGGTGTGCCGCTGCGAATCTTGACACCATAGATGTATCCCGGGGACCGAGCTTCGATCAAACCAGTATGGTGATTGATGCAGCTATCGCGGGACAGGGTGTGGCACTCGCGCGAAGCGCGCTGGCCGCGCACATGATTTGCGAACCGGCAGACCTGGTGCGCCTTGTTCAATGTGACACTCGCCTGCGCCATACGGCTATTTCATCGTCTCGCCCAAAGCGTCTTCTGATCACGAGAAAGTCAGAAGTTTCGTGCGTGGGTTGGTCGAAGAGGCGGGGGCTGATGCCGCAGCGCTTGCAACAACCGTATAGAAAACCGCTGTAAACAAGCGGTATCGGTGTGTGTGTGTGCGAGGGAATTAGTCCATCATTAGACAATCTAAGTTTGTAACTGAATGGTACAATGTCGCGGAAATTCCGGTGTTTTTTGTTGAAACTTAACAGTTTTGAAACATTTCAATTTTACTACTGTTGTACGACAACATTTCAATTGAGAAGAAGAATGGCGCACGAAAAAGCCGGAGAAGAAGCTTCACAACTTGCCAGTGCAGCAATGGAACGTATGACCGAATACGGTATCCCACCGAACCCTGACAACTTCATGGTTTGGTACATGTACGTGAGCCAAGTGGACCCCGATAATCTGTCATCGTATCGATTGTGTGATTGCGCAAGGTCAAGTCTTCACCAAAGAAGAGTGCAATTCTCTCTATCTCTGCTGCATGGCGTTCAAGTCGAATGAGATCGATGATATGCGCGATGAGGCATTGATCAGCGCCAGCGCGGATATCGAACAGTCGGTTGCGCAAGTCATGTCGTTGCTAGAAGAAGCCGGAGCTGATGCCGAGCGGTACAGCGAAACGCTGGCATCCGCAGACGGTGAACTTGCGTCGGCTAACGCAGTTGGAAATGTCCGGAATATTGTCTCAAACCTCGTTGAGGAAACCAAACGCGTTGCAGAACAGAACCGAAAGGTGAATCAGCGGCTTGAACAGTCGAACCGCGAAATTACCGAATTTGGATGCACGCATTTCGGATGGCGTGGTGGATGAAGACGGCATGCTGCGCGGCCTGGTGAACTATGCGGACCTGAACGGCAGCCTCTGCTGAGCCCGGACGATCGAGGACCGGCCGACGAAGGTGGGTGATCATGGCCCATTCCGGCGGGAGACGTGCTGACCGTTGTCAGACAGTCTCGAACAGGCCATGCGACTGCTGGACGGGTCTGGAGCGGCAGCAGCGTGGCCGGTGGTTGCGAGCCGCGACAGCATGCTGCTGCGCGGAACGGTGAATGCGCTTGGATGTGACCCGGGCGCACAATGATGCGTTGCTGAGCGCGCGCGACTGACGAGCACGCCTAGCAACGACGGATTACAGAGACTGGGGTCGAGGCTGCAGCCAGTCGTGCGCCGGTCCATGGATTCAACTGGCCACCTCGCGCATCTGGCCTTCGGCGGCTGAGCAAGCCGAGGCTCACGGAATCACCCGCCCTGCGGTCGCGCCAGATGCCCGGAAATAACCGGCCATGCTGGCAACGGGCATGGCGTCGACCGAGATGATCAGTTCTCCGGGCTGGACTCCGGCTTTGGCAGCGGGGCTGTCGGGGACACCCGGTCAATGAACACCCGGTCGCGCAATTCTCCGAGGGGAAGATGCCCAGCCAGGGCCGTGCCGGTCCTGCGCGGCGGCCACTCGGAAACCATGTCGTTCGAGGATCGGCTTTAATTCATCGATGGGCACGAACATGTTGCCCGGGACGGGCTGCCGGAGAAATGCGGCATTGCCGACGAAACAGCGAGCCGATCCCGATCGAGTTGTCCCTCGGCGTCGAACAGCGCCGCCCCGCTGAAATTGGGATTGGGGGGGAGGTGAAGATCGCGCTGTCGAGCAGGTATTCCCATGCGCCGACAAATTCCCTGCGATCCACGACGAAACACACCCTGTGCAGACCGGCGGCCAGCCGGTTTGCCAGCAGGACCTGGGTGCTGACGCCCATTCTGTCCGAAGACCCAAGAGGATGCGGGTGTGACATCGATGCGCACTTGCCGCGCGCACCAGTCCGAACCCGCTCTCATGGTCATAGGCACAAAGGCGGCCGGAATCTTGCGCCCATTCGTCAGGACACGATATCGATCTCGAGCGCTTCGAGGATCAGATAGCCGATCGTGAGGACGAGCCCGTCTTCGGAGATCACGACACCCGAACCCTGCGCGTCGTCCCGAGTGTGGGCGCGGTGCGCGCATTTGCGGGGATACGCGTGTCGATGCCGACGACGGCGTCGAGCAGACCGTTCAACCGACTGAGTTCTGACTGTGCGTGGGCCGGTCCGCCGGCAGGAAGATCGTGCGAGCAGCGCCCATAACCGAAATGCGCCATATGGGCAATCTGTGGTGTCTGCGTGTGAACTGGCATGCTGATATCCACCGGATCCAACTGCCTTTGACTGCCGAAATCAGATAGCACTCGCTGGGCGCAAAACCGCTAGCTTCACGGGAATTTCAACCGGCACGGCATCAGAGCCCGACTCATGCCGGGGTCGTGATATACTCTGCGCTTGCCATGAGCGATCCATTTTACATTGAAGAACCGCAGAATACCGGGGTTTCCGAGGCGGCACCGCACCCTATCTCACGCAGCTGAACTCACCGCAGCGCGAGGCTGTGGAAACACTCGACGGCCCTGTTCTGGTGCTGGCGGGTGCAGGGACGGGCAAAACCCGGGTTCTGACAACGCGTCTGGCGCATCTGCTTGCGTCTCGGGAAAGCGCGCCCTATCAGGTGCTTTCGGTCACCTTCACCAACCGCGCGGCGCGTGAAATGCGGGAGCGCGTGGGCATCTTGTCGGCGGACCGTCCGAAGCTATCTGGCTTGGCACCTTTCACGCGCTCGGCGCGCGCATCTGCGGCGCCATGCGGAACTGGTCGGCCTGCGAGACAATTTCACCATTCTGGATGCGGATGATCAGGTGCGGTTGCTCAAGCAACTCATCGCTGCCGAGAATCTCGACGACAAGCGCTGGCCGGCCCGGATGCTGATGGGGGTGATCCAGCGCTGGAAAGACCGTGCGCTGACCCCTGACAAGGTTTCGGCTGCCGATGCGGGCGATATGGCCGGCGGCAAGCTGGTCGAACTCTATCGCGACTATCAGGAACGTCTGCGCACACTCAATGCGGCGGATTTCGGCGACCTTCTGCTTGCACAACTGACGATCTTTGCTGAGAACCCCGGACGTGCTCGAGGAGTATCAGGACCGCTTTCAGTACATCCTCGTGGATGAGTATCAGGACACCAATGTGTCACAGTATCTGTGGCTGCGACTGCTGGCCCAGAAGCACCGCAACATTGCCTGCGTGGGAGACGACGATCAGTCGATCTATGCCTGGCGGGGCGCGGAGGTGGGCAACATCTGCGCTTCGAAGAGGACTTTCCCGGCGCCAAGATTGTGCGTCTGGAGCAGAACTACCGTTCGACCGGCCCGATATTGGGGGCAGCATCGGGGCTGATCACAAAGAATGAAGGGCGCCTGGGAAAGACGCTCTGGACCGAAGCCGAAGGCGGCGATCGCGTCGCCATGCGCGGTGTTGGGACGGCGAGGAAGAGGCCCGGGTGGTTTCGGACCGGATCGAGGATATCCAGCGCAAGGGGCATGATGGCAACCGCGATCCGCTGAACCAGATCGCGATCCTGGTTCGCGCCGGGTTTCAGACCCGCGAGTTCGAGGAACGCTTCCTGACGCTGGGCTTGCCGTATCGGGTGGTCGGCGGGCCGCGATTTCTATGAGCGACAGGAGTTGCGGGACGCCTTGGCCTATCTGCGGATCATCCAGCAGCCCGACGATGATCTGGCCTTCGAGCGGATCGTCAACAAGCCCAAGCGCGGGATTGGCAACACGACGTTGCAAATGCTGCATGTCACGGCACGGGCCGCGGGCACCAGCCTCTACCGCGCGGCTGCGGAGCTGGTGACGACCGACGAGCTGCGGCCCAGCACGCGACTTCTCTGGGAGGAGTGATTTCCGATTTTGAACGTTGGCGCGCTCTGAACGGCGATGGCCGGATGGCGCTGCCCCATGCCGAACTCGCCGAGATGGTTCTCGACGAAAGCGGCTATACCGAGATGCTGATGAACGACAAGGCGCCCGAGGCGCCCGGGCGTCTGGAGAACCTCAAGGAACTGATCGTCGCGATGGACGAGTTCGAGAACCTTGCCGGATTCCTCGAGCATGTCTCGCTGGTGATGGAAAATACCGAAGCTGCCGGGAGCGATCTGGTCAATATCATGACACTGCATTCGGCCAAGGGTCTGGAGTTCGATACGGTCTTTCTGCCCGGGCTGGGAAGAGGGCTGTTTCCCCATCAGCGCAATATGGATGAGAACGGGTCTGGCCGGGCTCGAAGAGGAGCGGCGGCTCGCCTATGTGGGGCTGACCCGTGCCAAGCGAGACGCCACGATCCTGTTTGCCGCCAACCGGCGCGTGCACGGCCAGTGGCAGTCCTCGATCCCGTCGCGTTTCGTCGACGAGCTGCCGCCGGAGTTCGTGGATATGGATAGCGAGCACGGGGTCTATGCAGGTGGCGGGGCGTTTGGCGCGGTCGCTCGCTTGGGTATGGACGCGCGGTGGCTACGGGGCCGGTCGTGTGCGCACGCCGGGGCGGGATACGAGACCCAGACCTGATCCAGCGCCGATCCGCAGGGTTTCAGCATCGGTGAGCGGGTGTTCCACCAGAAATTCGGCTACGGCCATGTCACCGCATCGTCGACAACAAGCTTTCGATTGCCTTCGACAAGGCAGGCGACAAGAAGGTTCTCGACAGTTTCGTCGTGGCCGCGGACGCGGTGTAGGGAGTTGTCTACCGGGCCCGTCTGGAAAATCGAGTTCATCGCGCCAACAGCACACGGCGATGCTGTTTGCAGAAGCGATCGAGCCGTTTTGCGGGGCGCTAACCACCTTTCTGATCGAGGAAACCGGAGAAAACCGGTTCACTGGCTATAGTTCGGACGCTCCTGACGAAGCGGCGCTTCGGGCTGCGCTCGTGGGTGTCGCGACGCAACTCGGTAGTACCGGTCGCCGACGGCAGATGTGGTTTTGCTACCGGAAATAGACTGGGTGGCTGAAAATCAGGCGCGGTTTGAACCGGTTCGCGCGGGCCGTTTCCATACGTTCATGACTCCTATCACCTGAACCCGCCGCCAGCGGGGGTGGTGCCCATTCTTGTGGATGCTGCCACGGCCTTCGGAACGGGACATCACGGAACCACGCGCGGCTGTCTGGAAGCGCTTGAGATGCTGGTGCGCGCGGACGCGATTACAGCGCCGATCCTTGATCTGGGTTGCGGAACGGGGATTCTGGGGATTGCGGCGGCGAAGGCACTTCGGCTGCCGGTCATCGCCACGGATATCGACCCGGTTGCTGTAGCCATGGCCGCAACGAATGTGCGCCTTAACGGCGTGTTGCCCTATATGAACGCGTCTTCGAAAGTCGCGGCCTGGAGGCCATCGAGGCCCGCGGCGCGGGCCCTATGGGCTGATCTTTGCCAATATACTGCGCCCGACCGTTGCAGCGGCTGGCGCCTCCCGATTGCCGCAAATCTGGCGCTGGGAGCACCGGTTATTCTGTCGGGATTGCTGCAGACTCAGGAACAGCAGGTGCTGTCGGCCTACCTGAGCTCAGGGTTTGTCCCTGCGTGCGCGCATACACCACGACGAGTGGTCGACGCTGATCTGCAGTTAGGCCGCCTGGCGGAGGCCCGGCGGTCTTCGCGGATCATGTCGGCGGCTTTTTCGGCAATCATGATAACGGGTGAGTTGGTGTTGCCGCTGGTGATGGTCGGCATCACCGAAGCATCGACCACGCGCAATCCTTGAATGCCGTGCACCCGCAGCCGGTCGTCGACCACGGCGCAGTCATCGCTGCCCATCTTGGCGGTTCCGACCGGGTGAAAAATGGTTGTCGCGATGTCCCCGGCGGTGCGTGCGAGATCTTCGTCGCTTTCTGACGCCCGGGCCGGGTTTGAACTCTTCGGGTGCGAAGGGCGCCATGGCGGGCTGGCTGACGATGCGCCGGGTCAGACGAATGGCTTCCACTGCGACCATGCGATCGGCAGTGCCGAGAGGTAATTCGGCCGGATGGAGGGCTTGTCGCCCGGGGTTCCGCTCTTGATGTGCACCGTGCCGCGGCTTTCCGGGCGCAGATTGCACACGCTGGCGGTAAACGCGGGAAGGGATGCAGGGGCTCGCCGAATTTCTCCAGCGTGAGCGGCTGCACGTGATACTGGAGGTTCGGGAATTCCAGCGACGGATCGGATTTCGCAAAGGCGCCGAGCTGTGAGGGCGCCATCGACATGGGACCGGAGCGCTTGAGGAAGTATTCGAGTGCGATACCAGCCTTGCCGAACAGGCTCTGGGTGCGCTCATTGAGTGTTTTGACGCCGCTGACCTTGTAGGCACATCGTACCTGGAGGTGATCCTGCAGGTTTTCGCCGACACCGCTCAGTTCGTGCACCACCTCGATGCCGTGCTCCTGAAGAACTTCAGACTGCCCGATGCCGGACAGTTCGAGAATTTGCGGGCTGCCGATGGAGCCGGCCGACAGCAGAAGTTCACCGGCGACTGTGACACGGGCAGCCGCACCTTTCTGGCGCAGGCTCAGACCGGTCACCCGTTTGCCGTCGAATTCAATCCGGTCGGCTTCGGCATGGGTCAGGATTGTCAGATTTGACCGGCCCCTGGCAGGCTTGAGGAAGGCCTTGGCGGTGTTCCAGCGGATCGCCGGAGCGCTGGTTGACGTGGAAGTAACCGCAGCCGTGGTTGTCACCCCGGTTGAAATCTTCGGTCTTGGGGATGCCTTCCTGCCGCGGCAGCTCTGGAACGCGTCCAGAAGTCCCAGGCCAGGCGCTGGTTTTCGACGCGCCACTCGCCGCCTTCGCCGTGCAGATCATCTGGGGACGAGCGGCCTGATCTTCCGACTTCGTGAAATATGGCACGCACGTCGTCCCAGCCCCAGCCCGTATTGCCGAGCTGGCGCCACTGATCGTAGTCGCGGCTCTGGCCCCGCATGTAGATCATGCCAGTTGATGGAGGAGCAGCCGCCCAGAACGCGTCCGCGCGGATAGTCGAGGGAGCGACCGTTGAGCCCGGCCTCGGCCTCTGTCTTGAACAGCCAGTCCGTCCGTGGGTTGTTCATGCAGTAGAGAGTAGCCGACGGGAACGTGAATCCAGAAGTAGTTGTCGCTGCCGCCGGCTTCGAGCAGCAGCACCGACACTTCGGGGTCCGCCGACAGCCGGTTGGCAAGCACACAGCCCGCCGAGCCGGCGCCGACGATCACATAGTCAAACGTCCCGAGGTCCTTCATCCTGCGGCCGCATTGGGCCCGGACCTACTCGGCCGCGACTTCGATCAGCAGGCCGTTGTCATCCACGGCCAGGCCGGTGTCCCCGGGCGGCTTCGATCACCGAGGGATGCCAGTGGACTTTGCCGGTGTCGGGACCGCCGACAATGAAGTGAAGGGTCGCAGGCGTGTCGCCGACATTCTTGAAACCGCGATAGATACCGATGGGAACGGAGACCGTATCACCCGCTTCCAGAATGACTTCGCGTTCTTCCTCGCCGTCGCGCCAGTAGATCGACCACTTGCCGTCGAGGGGCATGAAGACTTCCTCGGTTTCATGCCAATGGAGGGCGGCTCCGCAGCCCGGCTCGCATTTGGCAAACCCGTTGGCAAAGCCATGCGCGGCCCCGACCTTCGGTGCCAGATCAGGATCATCCTCATTTTCAGTCACACCGAGGCCGAGCAGATTGATCATCTCGCGCTCATGACCGGGAATCCGCTGGTCCATGAAGCAGAGGTCGCTGCCTTTCAGTTCCTTGAAGCGCGCCACGCGTTTCTGCATCTCCTCAACGCTGACGCTGGGTCCGGGAGGGGGATCAATACGCGACATATCGTTTCGCTCCTGTTTGTGGGTTTGCATGCAATTTCCCGATCTACCTTAGCCACAAGTCCGTTGATTGTCTTGCGGCAGGCTGTCGCGTAACTTCTCATTCATGAGTGACTTGTCCTATTCAGACCGCCTGTCCGCGTTACGCGCTGTTCTTGTGGAACAGGGCCTCGATGGCTTTGTTGTGCCTCATGCGGATGCACATCAGAACGAGTTTTTGCCGCCAGATGCCGAACGGTTGGCCTGGCTGACCGGGTTCAATGGTTCGGCCGGTGTGGCTGTGGTGTTGCGCGATCAGGCGGCGATCTTTGTCGATGGCCGTTACACATTGCAGGTTCGCGATCAGGTGGATGAAGCGCTCTATTCCTTCCATCATCTCGTTGAAGAACCGGTCGCAGGCTGGCTGGGTGCGGTCCTTCCAAAGGGTGCGCGGCTGGGGTTTGATCCCTGGTTGCATACGCACGCGCAGAAAGAGCGATTGGAACAGGCCGTTGTGGCGGCCGGTGCTGAATTTGTCCCCGTTGCGAGCAATCCACTGGATTCGGTATGGCCGGATCAGCCAGCACCACCTGCGGTGCCGGTTGTCCCCCATGAAGCGCGGTTCGCCGGACGCCCGAGTGCTGAAAAACGTGCTGATCTTTCGGCTTCCCTGCGCGAAAGCGGGCTTGATGCTGTGGTGCTGACCCAACCGGATTCTATTGCCTGGCTGCTCAATGTGCGCGGGGGCGATGTGGATCACACGCCGTTGCCTTTGAGCTTTGCCATTGTTCATGCCGAACAGGACCTCGACTGGTTCGTGGCGCCCGAGAAACTGTCAGATGAACTGCGGGCGCATCTGGGAACCGGTGTTGCTGTTCAGGCACCCGAAGCATTCGGAGCGGGGCTGGACGGGCTTGCCGGAAAACGCGTCTGGGCCTGTCCCGACAGTGCGGCCACATGGGTGTTTGATCGGTTGTCCGGGGCAAACACACAGCTGTCCCGGGGCGCGGACCCGGTCACCATGTCTAAAGCAGTCAAGAACGAAACCGAACTGGCTGGAAGCCGCGCAGCCCATATTCGCGACGGGGCGGCTCTGGTTGGATTTCTGCACTGGCTGTCCATCAACGCGCCGGGCGAGGGCATTGATGAGTTATCGGCTGCGGAAAAGCTGGCCGCGTTCCGCGCGCCCGGAGAACATTTTAGAGGTCTGAGTTTCGAGACGATTTCCGGCTCGGGCCCGAATGGCGCGATAGTTCACTATCGCGTCACGCCGGAAACCAACCGCAAACTGGGTGCGGGCGAACTGTATCTGGTTGATTCCGGTGCGCAGTATCTTGATGGCACCACGGATGTGACGCGCACTGTGGCGATCGGAGCTCCGAGTTCGGAAATGCGTGATCGGTTCACGCGTGTTTTCAAGGGCCACATCGCCCTGGCGACGTTGCGGTTTCCCCTTGGCACAACGGGGGGGCATATCGACGTACTGGCGCGTCAGGCGCTTTGGAAAGCTGGTCTCGACTACGACCACGGTACCGGGCATGGCGTGGGAAGCTATCTGGGGGTGCATGAAGGCCCGCACCGCATTTCAAAGGTGGGTGCGAGCACCCCCTTGCAGCCTGGCATGATCGTGTCCAACGAACCGGGCTTCTACAAGGAGGGGGCATATGGCATCCGGATCGAGAATCTGATTGCCGTGACCGAAGCCACCGAGATAGCCGGCGGCGAGCGTGCGATGCTCGGTTTTGAAACCCTGACTCTGGCCCCGATTGACCGACGTCTAGTCGATATGGCATTGCTCACGGATGAAGAACAGACTTGGGTCGATGCTTATCACATGCGCGTCCGCAATGAGATCGGCCCTCTGGTAGATGGCGCCGCCCGGGAATGGCTGACGGCGGTTACCGGCCCATTGGGAGTTTAGAAATGCGTATTGCTGTTGTCGGCGGTGGTCCTGCCGGGCTCTACTTCGCCATCCTCTGGAAGAAGCGCCATCCTGGCGCTTTAGTGCGTGTTTTCGAGCAAAATCCGCCGGATGCGACCTTCGGGTTTGGCGTGGTGTTTTCGGATCGGGCGCTTGAATTTCTGCGGGAAGATGACCCGGAAACCCATGATCTGATCACCCCCGAAATGGAGACGTGGCACGATATGACCCTTGTCCACCGGGCGAGACGGTGACCATCGACGGGGTGGGATTCTCCTCGATCGGGCGCCTGCACCTGCTGCAACTGCTGCAGGAACGCGCGCTGGCCGTGGGAGCGGAGCTGATCTTCGACACGGTGGTACAGTCGGTGGACGAACTGGCGGATTTCGACCTGATTGTGGCTTCGGACGGGGTCAATTCGGTCGTTCGGCGGGGTTTCGAGGGCGATTTCGGCATGTCTTTGTCCTATTTGCCCAACAAATTCGCCTGGTACGGGGTCGAAACCCCCTTCGACACCCTGACCCAGACCTTTGTCGAGACCGCATACGGTCCGTTCAACGCCCATCACTATCGCTACACATCGACCATGAGCACCTTCCTGGTCGAATGCGCCCGGGAGACCTGGGAGCGGGCCGGCTTTGCAACCATGGGCGAAGCGGAATCCGCGCAGAAATGCGCCGAGATCTTTGCCGACACGCTGGGCGGCAAACCCCTGATCACCAACAAGTCCAACTGGCGCAACTTCCCGCTGATGTGGAACGACCGCTGGTCGCATTTGAACATGGTGCTGGTGGGCGATGCGCTCCACACGTCGCATTTCTCCATCGGCTCGGGTACCCGGCTGGCGCTGGAGGATGTGATCGCCCTGGTCGAGGCGCTGGAGGCACAGCCCGATGACATGCCGGCTGCGCTGCAGGCCTATGAAGCGGCCCGCAAGCCGATCGTGCAGAAAATCGTTACTGCCGCGACATCGAGCGCGCGATGGTACGAGAATTTTGCCGATCACATGAAACTCAGCCCGCTGGAATTCGGCTATGCCTATATGATCCGGTCCGGGCGTATCGACGACGACCGGCTGCGAAAATTCGCCCCGGGTTTCATGGCCAAGTACGAAGGGCAGGGGTGATATGAGCTCGCGCGTTTCCACGACACGCCGGAAAGTCGGCTTTGGCGATTGCGACCCGGCAAAGATCGTCTACTACCCGAACTATTTCGACTGGTTTGACCGGGGCAGTCACCAGCTTTTCGAGGAGGCCGATGTGTCCATGAAAATGCTGGAAGAGACATTGGGCGTCCTGACCCCGATCGTGGATGTGCAATGCCGGTTTGTCTCACCGGCGCGCTGGGAGGATGAGATCGACATCGCCAGCGAGGTCAACCGCTGGGGTTCGCGTTCCTTCACGGTCACCCATCGTGTGACCCAGGCCGCGACCGGTGAACTGGTTGCCGAGGGGACGGAATCCCGGGTCTGTGTGCGACCGGATGGTGACAAGAGCGGCGCGATACGGGCTTGCGAAATCCCCGATAAAGTCCGCGCAGCCTTTGGCGTTGCGGCGGACTAGCTCTCGGACCGGGCGATCCAGGCGTTCTCATCAATCATTTCGATGCCGAGTTCGGTGGCCTTTTTGGCTTTCGATCCCGCGCCGGGGCCCGCGACGACCAGATCGGTCTTGCTCGACACCGACCCTGACACCTTGGCGCCAAGAGATTCGGCCCGTGCCTTGGCCTCGGACCGGGTCATCTTCTCCAGTGTGCCGGTGAAAACGATGGTTTTTCCTGCAAAGGCGGAATCATTGTCCGGCTGAACGAAATCCTCGATTTCGAGCTGGCTTCCGAGGTCATCGAGAACTTGCCGGTTGTGATCCTCATGGACGAAAGCCAGCAAGTCTTCGGCGACGGAGACGCCGATACCATCAATGTTGAGAAGGTCCTGATAGGCCTCACCGTCGCGGTCCTGTGCCTGCGCCATGGCCGCACGCCAGGCCTCGATGGAGCCATAGGTGCGGGCCAGCAGTCGTGCCGTGGCCTGTCCGATCTGACGTATGCCCAGAGCATAGATGAACCGATCCAGTTCGATGGTGCGGCGCTCGTTGATCGCATCGAGCAAATTGTCGACGGATTGCTCGCCCCAGCCCTCGCGTTTCAGCAGAACATCGCGTTTTTCGTGCAAACGGAAGATATCGGTGGGGCCCACAATCAGGCCGTCCGCATGGAAGGCTGTGATGTTCCTGGCGCCCAGCCCCTCGATATCAAACGCATTGCGGGACACGAAATGCTTCAGACGTTGGACGGACTGCGCCGAGCAGATCAGGCCGCCGGTGCAGCGCCGGACGGCTTCGTCAATGTCCCGTACCGCTTCCGATCCGCAGACAGGGCAGGTCGTTGAAAAGACATAGGCCACAGCGTCCTTGGGGCGTTTTTCCGTGATCGCGTGAACCACCTGGGGAATCACGTCTCCGGCGCGTTGAATGACGACTGTGTCACCCACGCGGACGTCCTTGCGGGCGATTTCATCTTCATTGTGGAGTGTCGCATTGGAGACAACGACACCACCGACCGTGACTGGTTCGAGACGAGCTACCGGGGTCAGGGACCCGGTGCGTCCCACCTGGATGTCGATCCCATTGAGGATGGTCGTGGCCTGTTCGGCAGGAAACTTGTGAGCAATCGCCCAGCGGGGTGCCCGACTAACAAAGCCCAGACGTCGTTGCAGATCGATCCGGTTTACTTTGTAGACGACACCGTCAATGTCGTAGTCGAGGGTCGCGCGCTGATCTCCGATATCCCTATAGAGACGCAGAACATCCTCGAGACTGTGACACAGGCGTGCGATCGGGTTTGTCTGGAAGCCCCAATCCGCGATGGTCTCCAGAAAACCCCACTGGCTGTCGGCAACGTCGGCGCTGAGTTCCCCCCAGGCATAGGCGAACATGCGCAAGGGGCGTTGTGCTGTGATTGCGGTGTCGAGCTGGCGCAGACTGCCCGCAGCAGCGTTTCGCGGATTGGCGAATATCTTTGCGCCTGCCGCTTCCTGAGCTTCGTTGAGCTGCCGGAACGCAGATTTTGGCAAATAGACCTCGCCACGCACTTCGATTACTTCAGGAGCATCTCCCTTCAATTGGTCGGGGATGTCCTTGATGGTGCGTAAATTGGCAGTGATGTCCTCACCTTCCGCTCCATCTCCCCGGGTTGCCCCGCGCACAAAGGCGCCGTTTTCGTAGCGCAGGGAGACGGACAGGCCGTCAATCTTGGGCTCCCCGACAATTTCAACGGTGTCATCGTCAGCGATGCTGAGGAAGCGCCGTATGCGGGTCAGAAATTCACCTACATCCTCGTCGTCAAAGGCATTTCCCAGGGACAGCATGGGAACCGCGTGCTGAACCTTGGCAAAGCCCTGAGATGGCGCCGTACCGACCTTCTGGGTGGGACTGTCCTCGGTGCGCAGTTCGGGAAATGCGTCCTCGATCGCCTGTAAATGGATGAACAGGGCATCATAGTCGGCGTCCGAAATGACCGGCGCGTCATCCTGATAATACGCGGTGTTGTGAGCGCGCAGTTCGTCTGACAGCCGGGCATGTTCCGCGCGGGCATCCTCCGGGGTCAAGGATTCAACGGGTTGTCGAGATTCGCTGGTCATCGTCTGGAAATTTAGGCCCCATTGGCGATTCCATCACCCCTGAACCGCCGGTGTTTGATTTCGCAATTTCAGCGCGCTGGCCAGCGTGCCGGCGATCACGAGAGCCACACCCCCGATGGCGATGGCGCCGACAACCTCGCCCAGCCACAACCAGGCGAGCAGCGTAACTCCAGCCGGTACAAGTGCGACCGCTGTGGCGGTTGTGCTGGCCCCCAGAGCCGCGACAGCCCGCGGGTATCCAATGGTCGATCCGGCAAACATGATGACGCCCTGAAAGAGCCATTGGGCCGTAAGTTCCTTCCACGGGGCTTCCAGCAATGCGGTGGGGAGAAATAGCAGATGAACGGGTGTGAAGGTTGCAAAGGTAAATGTGGCAACGATCGCTGCGCTGCGCAGAGGGGCGACGTTCCATTTTCGGGCCAGCACGGCGAAAAGGGACCAGGATGCCGCACCGACAAAGAACAGCAGGTCTCCTACCCATTCATTGGGCTGGCCGCCACTGGTGGCATCGATCAGAAGGCACATGACTCCGGCGAAGATCAGGGTCACGGAGATGGTCCGCGCGGTGCTCATCCGTTCCCCGGCCAGCCACCAGGCGAAGGGGATGGTGAACAGCGGCAAGGCGCCGGCCAGAATCGTCGCACCATGGGCTGCGGGTGCGAAATGATATCCGCCAAAGGCAAAGACCGAGAAACCCGGTCCGGCGGTCATTGCGAGCAGCAATGCCTGTCCGAAGGAAATGCCGCCAAGTCCGTGCTTGATGAGCCAGGGCAGAAAAAGGGTGCCCGCGGCGCAGAAACGCAATGTGGTCAGGTCATAGGGGGTCAGGGTGAGCTGCGCCCCCAGGCGGCCGGACAGGTGAAAGCTGGTCCAGATGATGACCATGGCCACAATCCATATCCAGCCGATGGTGCGCTCCCGGCTGGAGACACTCATGCGGAGGCGCTGGCAGAGGTGGCAGGCGCGGTGTCGTCTTCGCCCCGCATCAGGCGATCCGCCGCGGCGCGGGCCTCGTCGGTCACTTTGGCACCGGCAAGCATGCGAGCGATCTCTTCGCGCCGCTGGTCTGTATCGAGCAGGATGACATCGGTCTTTGTGGGGCCCTCCTTGCTGTTCACATCGGCGAGTTTTTGCACCCGCAGATGTTCGCGCGCTGAAGCAGCCACCTGCGGACTGTGGGTGACGACCAGAATCTGCTGATCGGCGCGTGTGTTGGCGAGTTCAGCCAGACGTGCTCCGACAGCAGCGGCGGTGGCGCCGCCAATTCCGGTGTCAACTTCGTCAAATACGATGGTCCGGGTGCCGGATGTGCCTGCAAGGACCACCTTCAGGGCGAGCATGATCCGGCTGAGTTCGCCGCCCGATGCGATCTTCCCCAGCGGACCCGGCGTTGTACCGGGGTTTGTTGAAACCTCGAAAGTCACGCTGTCGAGGCCATGTTCGGCCCAGGCGCTTTCGTCGAGGCGGTCGAGACGCGTGGCCAGGGTCGCGTTTTCGAGCTTGAGGGGCGGCAGTTCGGCAGCAATCCCCTTGTCGAGCCGGGTGGCGGCTTTCCGGCGTGCCTCTGGACAGCGCTTCACCGGCTTCGCAATAAGCCCGCCGCGAATCCTCGACCGCATGGGCAAGCTGTTCGAGATGGCTGTCGCGATCATCGACGGCGGAAAGGCGTTCGGCCAGCTCGGCATGGATGCGTGGCAGTTCATCGCTCGTTACGCCATGGCGTCGCGCCGCGGCATAGAGGGCAAAGAGACGTTCTTCGACGGTTTCGAGCTCGCCCGGATCAGCATCCATGGCATGGGCCACCGAATTGAGTTCCCCGACGGCTTCGGCTAGCTCGGCATTGGCCTTGTCCAGTGCGGCAATGACGGGGGATAGCCGTCCACCAGCGATCTCGTTGTCGCGTTCGAGCAGCCGCGCAGCGCGCTGCAGGGATGTCTCTGCACCGGGATCACCTGTGAGTGCCTCCGATGCGCCATTGAAGGTCTCGATGAGGCGCGTGGCATTCTGCAACAGCAGCCGGCGGGAAGAGAGTTCGGTTTCCTCACCCTCAACCGGGTTCAGCGCATCGAGTTCTTCGAGCGCGCTGCGCAGGTCCTCGGCTTCGGCTTGGGATGCACTGAGCGCGCTGACTGCTTCGTCACGGGCCTGTATGGCGACTTTCCAAGTCTTGTGAAGTGCTGCGACCTTGTCACGCTGGTTCTTCAGGTTCCCAAAAGCGTCCAGTGCGGCGCGCTGGACAACCGGATCGGCGAGAGAGAAGCGTTCGAACTGACCGTGAATTTCGACCAGAGCGTCGCCAATCTGGCGCAGCAGACCGATACTGATCGACTGGTCGTTCACAAAGGCACGGCTGCGCCCATCGGTACCGACCGTGCGACGGAGGATCAGGTCCTCGCCTGGTTCCAGGTCGATGCCATGTTCGTCGAGGATGTCGTTCAGGTCTGCCGTGACGGTGCTGTCGAAGGTCGCGGTGACGGAGGCACGCTCGGCGCCTTTGCGGACAAGACCAGAATCGGATCGTGCGCCGAGGGAGAGGCCGAAAGCATCAAGAAGTATGGATTTGCCAGCTCCGGTCTCGCCGGTCAGTGCACTCAGGCCCGGCCCGAACGTCAAGTCGACCCGGTCGATCAGGACAACGTCCCGGATCGACAATTGGTGCAGCATCGAGGTCTAGAAAGGCCAGAGGCGGCTGAAGAATCCGCCGCTGTCTTCTTTGGGGTCCGGCTCGCCATCACCGTCGCGATCCACGGGTTTACCTTCCACCAGCTCGTAGCTGTCGACATACCACTCGCTGCCGGGGAAGTTGTGACCGAGCACGGCGGCGTTCGCCTGCGCTTCCGGTTCGATCCCGAGGGCGGAATAGGCTTCCGACAAACGATGCAGTGCCTCAGGAACATGGGTGGTGGTCTGGTAGTTCTCGATCACGGTTTTGTAGCGATTGATCGCGGCCAGATAGTTTTCGCGTTGATGGTAATAGCGTCCGACTTCCATTTCCTTGCCGGCAAGATGATCGCGGGTCAGATCAAGCTTCAGTCGGGCATCGCCCGCATAACCGGACTCCGGGAAACGGCGAACCACCTCGTCGAGGGAGGCAAGTGCCTGCTCGGTGTTCCGCTGGTCGCGGCCTATATCGGTGATCTGCTCGTAATAGCTCAGCGCCTTGAGGTAATAGGCATAGCCGATGTCCCGGTTGCCGGGGTGCAGCTGGATGAATCGGTCCACAGCCAGAATGGCATCGACATAATCGCCGTTCGAGTAGTAGCTGAAAGCCGACATCAATTGCGCTTTGGTCGCCCAGATGGAATAGGGGTGTTGGCGTTCAACTTCGAGGAAGAGATCGGCTGCTTGCTCGTATTCCTCCTCATCAACGGCATCCACAGCTTCGTTGTAGAGTTCCTCGACCGGGCGTTCGACATAGGCCGGTTCATCGGTCGAGCAGGCGGCCAGGAAGACAGCGGCCACGAGGGCTGAACACAGTCCAAGCCGTCCCTGAAAATGTGAAGTGATGCGTTTTGTCATCAAACCCGCCAAAATCGGTGCAAACAGAGATATGGCCTTCCAACCGCGAAGACGCAACGCCTGCACAACGTTCGCTGCAATATATCATGTCGGGATCGGATTCACAGAAAAACGGGCCGGCAGGACCGACCCGTTTCCGAATAACCGTGAATTTCGGGATCAGGCTGTGGCGAGCAGCAGCTCTGGCTCGGCCTCAACGGCTTCGCCTTCGACATAGCGCCATGCGGTCGGGTCTGAGAAAAGTGCCCGCACAATGGCGTGATTCATGGCGTGGCCGGATCGGAAACCCTGAAAATGCCCGGAGATCGGAGCACCTGCCAGATAGAGATCGCCCACGCAGTCGAGAATCTTGTGACGGACGAATTCATCGTCATAGCGAAGGCCTTCGTCATTGAGAATCTTGTCGCCGCTGACAACCACGGCATTGTCGAGACTGCCGCCACGGGCCAGGCCCATTTTGCGAAGCTGGTCGACTTCTTCGGCAAACCCAAAGGTGCGGGCCCGCGAGATTTCACCCTTGAAGGTGCCGTTCACAAGGCGGACGCTCTTGTCCTGCTTGCCAATGGCATCGGACTCGAAATCAATTTCAAATCCAACGGAAAATCCGTCTCCCGGTGACAGGGAGGCTTCGCGACCGTCATCGGAAATCTCAATACGCTTGAGAACCTCGATCACGCGGCGCGTCTTGTTCTGTTCGACAACGCCGGCGCATTCGACTAGGAAGACGAAGGGTGCGGCGCTGCCATCCATGATCGGCATTTCCGGGCCGTCCACATCGACATAGACATTGTCGATCCGGCAGCCGGCCAATGCCGCGAGCAGATGTTCGACAGTGGCAATCTTGATGCCCTCGTCATTGCCCAGTGTGGTGCACAATGTGGCTTCCACCACGTTCTCCACCAGCGCCGGGATTTCGGCGTTCTTGCCCGCCATATCCGTGCGGCGAAAAACAATGCCGGTGTCTTCGGGGGCAGGCTTGAGGACGATCGAAACGGTGTTGCCTGTGTGCAGGCCCGTGCCGCTACAGCCAATTTCGCTCTTGAGCGTGTGCTGAAGGTTGTCGCCGATTTCGCGCGCGTCGATCATATGAATGTGTGTTCCGATCGGTTGGCCTAGCGGGCCATAAAGTTAACTCAATGTCCGTAGAGGATGTAACAACTCGGACTAGGTCGCTACAAATCACTCTTTGTTACAGATTGTTACGGCTCGAAAGCCGCGGATTTCCGGGGAAATCCGCGGCTCTGAACTCAGGTGTTTCTAGTTGGCCTGACGGCGCAGAAATGCCGGAATTTCCAGCATGTCTTCTTCTGCGCTTGCGCTCTGGCGCGGCTCTGCAGGTTTGATGTCGGCCAGGCTCTGTTGCGCCGGTGCTTTCGGTTTGGCTGCGACCGATTCCGGGGCTTTCGGAGCCTCGGCAACGGCCGGTTCAGCCGGCTTTTCGGCCGCAACCGGGGCCGGTATTTCGACCTGCGTATTGACCGGTTCGGCAGCCGGGACCGCGGCCACAGCAGGCTGCGGTTCAGCGACCGGTTCCGGGGTGGCCTTCACAACCGGAGCCGTAACGGGCTCTGCCGCCTTCGGTGCAACGGGCGCTGCAGGCTTCGGTGTGGCCGCCGGCGCTGTGGCGACCGGTTCACGACGCTCGGCCGCCTGGGGTTTGTCGGCAGGCTGTTCCTCGGTCATGGCCCGATTGACCGCACCGGTGACCTTCTGGAAAAGACTGCGTCCGCGACGGCGTTCGGCCTGTGCACCTGCGTTGGTGATTGCCGCTTCGGCAAACGCATTGGCCTTGCTTGGCTGAACCGGGGTTTCGACACGACGTTCGGCAGCGGCCGGCTTGGGCGGAATGAATGCCGTAGCGGTGGACGGTGTCGAGACCTCGGTCTCTTCCGGCCATGTCATGGGCGCGGCGGCAACAGCCTCGTCCTTGACCTCAGGCTTGGGCGTCTCGGCCACGACCGGCGCTTCGGCAATAACTTCGGTTTCTTTTGTCTCGGCTGTGACATTAGCCGCCTTGTCCTCGGTTGTGGCTTCGGTTTCGATCTTCTTCGCCTTAGACTGGTCGGCATCATGAACCAGAGAGATCATGGGTGAACGCGGCATGGCTTGGGCATTGGCGTCGATACCCGTGGCCACGATCGAAACCCGCATGGAGCCTTCCATGTTCTGGTCGAAAGTCGAGCCGAAGATGATGTTGGCATCGGCATCCACTTCCTCGCGAATGCGGTTTGCCGCTTCATCGACTTCGAACAGGGTCATGTCGGGACCGCCGGTGATGTTGATCAGCACACCACGTGCGCCCCGCATCGACACATCGTCGAGGAGCGGATTGGCGATTGCGGCTTCGGCAGATTCGATGGCACGTCCATCGCCACCCGCTTCGCCGGTGCCCATCATGGCCTTGCCCATTTCACTCATCACCGTACGGATATCAGCAAAGTCGAGATTGATCAGGCCCGGCATGATCATCAGATCGGTGACACCCCGGACGCCGGAATGAAGAACATTGTCGGCCATGCAGAAGGCATCAGCGAAGGTCGTGTTCTCGTTGCAGATCCGGAACAGGTTCTGGTTCGGAATCACGATCAGCGTGTCGACAAAGTGCTGCAGTTCCTCGATGCCTTCCTCGGCCAGGGTGGCATCCGGTGGCGTCCCTCGAACTGGAACGGCTTGGTCACAACGCCAACAGTCAGGATGCCCTGTTCGCGCGCTGCGCGGGCGATGACCGGCGCGGCCCCGGTGCCCGTGCCACCGCCCATACCGGCGGCGATGAAGGCCATGTGGCTGCCCTGCAGGTGATCGATGATCTCATCGAGCGCCTCTTCTGCAGCGGCGCGTCCGATGTCCGGGCGTGCGCCGGCACCCAGACCATTGGTGATATTGGCACCCAGCTGAATGCGGCGTTCGGACGAGTTCATCGCCAGAGACTGGGCATCCGTGTTGGCAACAACGAATTCGACGCCTTCGAGGTTCGAGGCGATCATGTTGTTGACCGCGTTCGAACCGGCACCGCCAACACCGACTACGACGATACGCGGCTTCAGTTGGGACTCAGGGGGGGGAGCTGTGAGGTTAAGCGTCATGTGATCCTCCAGTAGATCGTGTCGGGAGACAGGGGGAGAGAATGGCCGTACACGGCCGGAACGGTGACCCACCGTTCCGGGCCATGCCGAAACTTGGGGTCGGGGATGTGGGGCGCGGGTTTCTAGAAATGTTCACGGAACCACTGACCGAGCCGCCCGGTAAGGCGTCCCGGCTCCCCATATTGCAAAGGTACCGGCATCGTCAGAGACGACGGGTTTTCGATCGCATGGGCGATCAGTCCGGCACCGGTTGCGAACGCGGAACCGGCGATGGCTTCCGCGAGACCGCGGATGCGCAGGGGCCGACCCATACGAACCTGTTTGTCGAGAATGCGCACGGCGAGATCGCGTGCGCCCTGAAGCTGGCTGGCGCCGCCGGTGAGAACCACCCGGCGACCGGCATAGGCACCAAATCCGCTGTTGTCGAGCCGCGCCCGGACGAGTTCGAAGGTCTCCTCGATGCGCGGCTGAATGATGCCGTTCAGGAGTGAGCGCGGAAGCTGATGGGGTGCGGTGTGTTCATCCTCGCCGACCTGCGGCACATCGAGCATCTCGTGCTCGTCGGATTCCGCAGCGATGGCGTTGCCGTAAAGCGTCTTGAGGCGTTCGGCATTGGTGATGGGGGTCGACAGGCCACGCGCGACGTCGGAGGTGACATGATTGCCACCGACAGGGATGGTGTCGGCAAAGACCATTTCACCGTCATAGAAGATCGAAATCCCGGTTGTGCCGCCGCCCATATCCACGACGGTGACGCCGAGATCGGATTCATCCTCGACGAGGGTCGATAGCCCGGCGGCATAGGGAGAGAGCACAAAGCCGTCGATTTCCAGATGGCAGCGTTCGACCGCAGCACGAATGGTGCGCACCGCATTGGCAGAGGCCGAGACCAGATGCATGTTCACTGAGAGCTTTTCACCGAACATGCCCCGAGGATCGGCGATGCCCTGCTGCCCGTCGATGGAGAAGCCGACAGGGATCGAGTGAATGAGCTCGCGGTCCGCGCCGTTCCCGTTCGACTGGGCGGCGAAGTCATCGCGCATGGTGTGGGTCTGCTGGAAAATCCGGCGAAGATCGGATTCGTCGATCTGCTGACCGCCAATATCCAGATCCACCCCGAGGATTTCGGATTGGGGTGCACCGGCACTGAGATTGACCGTGACGGAACTGATGGTTTCCTGGGCGATTTGCTCGGCCATGTGGACCGCCTTGCGGATGGCGTCCTCTGTCGCATCGACATCGACAATGGTGCCGTTCCGCACGCCGCGGCTGACCTGATGACCCGCTCCGATCACACGCGGCTGGGCGGCAATCGGATTGGTGCCGTCGGGCGACGGGCGCCCGGCGCGCGCGATCAGGCAGCAGACCTTGCTGGTGCCGATATCGAGCACGGCGACGGTGCCGGATCGTGGCTTGGTCAGTTTGCGTGTCACGCTGCCGCTCCCCCAATCGACGCTCATGTGTCCTTACCCCCGGTCTTGCGAACCTTGGCCTTGGTCGCGTTGGGATTCACACGCACGATGAGGCGATCGGGCACGCGCAGATCGACCGCGACCACGTCACGATCGAACAGCGCGTGTTCACGCTGGAATTCCTCGAGCCGGTCGAGAGCGAGGGAAATGTTCTTTTCGGGCAGACGAACATCGATACCGGTGCGCAGGCGCAGATTCCAGCGCCGGTCAGAGACGCGAATGGCGGCTTCGGTCGCTTCGGCCACGGCCGGATAGGCATTGAGCAGATCGAGCAGCTGGGCGGCGCGTTCGGGTGCGCCTTCACCCACGATCAGCGGGAAGTCGCCAAAGGCTTCGAGCCCGCTGCGCTGGATCACGGCACCATCGCGGTCGACCAGCGCGGTCTTTCCATCATGCTGCCAGAGCGCGAGGGGCTCGCGTTCGACAACCCGCACGAAAATCACATCGGGCAGGCGGCGGGCGATTTCGGCCGAGGCGACCCAGCCAATCGATTCAATCCGCTCGCGTGCGGCGGTCATGTCGACGGCGAGAATCGGACTGCCGCGCTGCAAATCGAGCGCAGCGAGAATTTCATCGGCATTGGCGCGCTGACGGCCGGTCAGCACAACATCCTGCACCTGCAGTCCGGCTGTCGCCGTGACATTCAGCAATGCGGTGTTGGCGTCCGCCGTTTTCTCGGCGACCCAGCCGCTCGAGGTGAGATACCAGCCTCCCGCGCCGACAAAGCCGATCGCAGCGGTGGCCACACCGGTTTTGATCAGACCGCGACGCAGTTTGCCGCCCTGCGGACGTCGCGCCGTGCGATCCTTCTTCCTGAAAAAACTCGGCATCAATCGCATCGCGCCGTCTCCACCATCCAACTCACCAATTCTGGAAATGCGATCCCGCAATGGTCCGCCTGTTCTGGGACGAGCGAGAGCCGCGTCATGCCCGGTTGTGTGTTCAGTTCAAGGATCACTAGGGCGTCGCGGGAATCGTCGTAACGAAAATCCGTGCGGGTCACGCCGCGGCAATCCAGCGCCTTGTGGGCGCGGGCAGCCCAGGCCATCGCCTTGGCACCGAGATCGGCCGGGATGGGCGCGGGAACGAGATGTTCGGTCACGCCGTCCGTGTATTTGGCCTCGTAGTCGTAGAACCCTTTGGTCGGACGCAATTCGGTCACGGTCAGGGGCCTGGGGTCTTCGCCGGGTCCGCCCATGACCGCAACGGTCAGTTCGCGACCGGGAATGAATTCCTCGACCAGCAGGGTGTCGGTGTCGATGGCATCGGGGTCCGGGCCGTTGTCGCCATCCTGAATGATCTGGATGCCGACCGAGGAGCCCTCGTTGTTGGGTTTCACCACATAGGGGCGGGGCAGCACATCGCCGGCGAGGATTTCCGTGCGGCTGGCGAGCCGGCCCCGGGCGACGGCCATACCTTCTTTTTCGAACATGGTGCGGGCGACGGCCTTGTCCATGGCCAGCGCCGAGGCGAGCAGCCCGGAATGGGTATAGGGAATCTCCAGCAGGTTCAGGAGACCCTGAATGTTGCCGTCTTCTCCCGCGCGGCCATGCAGGGCGTTGAACACGGCGTCGGGGCGCGGGGTCAGCGCCTCGAGAAGGACGGCGATATCGGCGGTCACGTCGATTTCCCGGACATCATAGCCGGCGTCGCGGAGGGCTTGGGCGCACTGACGGCCGGAATCGAGGGAGACCTCCCGTTCGGCCGAGATGCCGCCCATCAGGACAGCGATCTTCTGGTGGGTGCGTGTGGTCATGCTTCACCCCCGCCCGGTATGCCGATGCGTTCGAGTTCCCAGACGAGTTCGATGCCGCTGCATTCGCGCACGCGGCGGCGCACTTCCTCGCCCAGCCCTTCGATATCGGCCGCTGTGGCACCGCCGGTGTTGACCAAGAAGTTGCAGTGTTTTTCCGACACCTGGGCGCCGCCCAGCTGCAGCCCGCGGCAACCGGCCCTGTCGACCAGCTCCCAGGCCTTGTGGCCGTTCGGATTCTTGAAGGTACTGCCGCCGGTACGGGTCCGGATCGGCTGGGTTTCCTCGCGGGATTCCTGCACCAGTTCCATCGCCTTGGCGATGTCGTCGGGATTGCCCCAGACGCCGTTCATCACGCAGCCGACGAAGATCCAGTCCGAGGGGACGCCGGAGCCGCGATAGCGCGGGCCCCAGTCCTCGGGGGTGAGAACCCGGCTTTCGCCATGGGATGTGAGCGCGGTGGCCTCCCGGACCACATCCTTGAACTCGCGGCCATAGGCCCCGGCATTCATGCGCAATCCGCCACCCACGGTGCCGGGAATACCGGCCATGAATTCGAAACCGGCCACACCGGCATCACGTGCGACCTTGGCGACGTTGTAGTCGAGCGCCATGGCGCCGGCCTGAATGGTGGTGCCGTCGCAGCGGATATTGGAGAAGGGGCGACCCAGGCGGATCACCACACCGGCAACGCCACCATCCCGGATGAGCAGATTGGAACCGGCACCCAGCAGGGTGACCGGGATGTCGTCGGGCTTGCCGGCCAGGAAGTTGGCGAGATCGGCCACATCAGCCGGGCGGAAGAGAACTTCCGCGGGACCACCAACACGGAACCAGGTGTAGCGCGCGATGGCGCCGTCGGGTTCGTAGCGGCCCCGCACGGGCGGCAGCCGGTCGAGGAGAGACGGGGGTGAGGAGAAAGCTGCCATGGTCATCCCTCCGTCCCCGTGCTGCGGGACACGAGCGGGGCGAGATCACCGGGCAGCTTCTGGGCCCAGGCCGTCACCGTGCCAGCGCCCAAGCAGACCACCATGTCGCCATCGGTGGCGGCGGAGGCGATCAGCTCGGCAAGCCGGTTCGGATCGGGGAGTGGCCGGACATCCCGGTGGCCGCGGGCGCGAAGCCCGTCCACCAGAGCGTTCCGGTCCACCCCCTCGATCGGCGCCTCGCCGGCCGGGTAAATATCGGATACATAGACGATGTCGGCGTCGTTGAAGCAGGTGCAGAAATCGTCGAAGAGGCTTTCCACCCGCGAATAGCGATGGGGCTGGAACACGCCGATCACCTGACCCTCAGTGGCCGAGCGCGCGGCGTCGAGCACGGCCTCGATTTCGACGGGGTGGTGGCCATAGTCGTCGATCACGGTGATGCCGCCGGCTTCCCCGGTCTTGGTGAAGCGCCGGTTGACGCCCTTGAAGCTGGTGAAGCCGCTTCTGATGATCTCGTCGGCGACGTCCATTTCCAGCGCGATGGTGACCGCCGCCAGCGCGTTCTGGGCGTTGTGGGCGCCGTACATGGGCAGACGCAGGCCTTCGATGGTGCGGGCTTCGCCGGTGCCGCGCTGGGCGATGGCGACATCGAAGGTCAGCCCGTCCTTGTCGGTCTGCAGGTTGATGCCGCGCACATCGGCCTGGCGGGAGAAGCCATAGGTGATGATCCGGCGATCCATCAGCTGCGGGATCAGGGCCTGAACCTCGGGATGGTCGATGCACATGGCCGCAAAGCCATAGAAGGGAATGTTCGAGACGAAGGTTTTGAAGGCGTCGCGCACCCCATCGAAGGTGCCGTAGAAATCGAGATGCTCGGGGTCGATATTGGTCACCACGGCGATGGCCGCAGGCAGCTTGATGAAGGTGCCGTCGGATTCATCGGCCTCGACGACCATCCACTCACCCGCACCGAGACGGGCGTTGGTGCCATAGGCGTTGATGATGCCGCCATTGATCACGGTCGGGTCCTGATCGGCGGCATCGAGCATGCAGGCGATCAGGGATGTCGTGGTTGTCTTGCCATGGGTGCCGCCGACGGCGATGGACCATTTCAGGCGCATCAGTTCGGCCAGCATCTCGGCACGCCGCACGATCGGAATCAGCCGTGCCCGTGCGGCGACGACTTCGGGATTGTCGGCCTTGACGGCAGTGGAGACCACTACGACTTGCGCGGATTCCACATTCTCGGCGCGGTGGCCGATCTCGACATTGATGCCCAGATCGCGCAGGCGCCGCACATTGGCGTTGTCGGAAATGTCACTGCCCTGCACCTGATAGCCCAGCGCGCGCAGGGTCTCGGCAATGCCGCTCATGCCGATGCCACCAATGCCGACGAAATGGATCATGCCGATGTCGAGGGGGAGGGTTCTCATTCCGCGGCCTTCCGGAGATCGGGCAGGTCGGAGCCGTTGCCGTTGCCATTGGCCGGCACAATGCGTTCGACCAGATCGGCGAGACGATCCGCGGCATCGGGATGGCCGAGGGCACGCGCTGCCGCAGCGACCCGGGCGAGGGCTTCGGAGGATTCGAGCGCGGCTTCCAGCCAGCCGGCCATGGCCGCGGGCGTGAATTCACTTTGCCTCCATGACCCAGCCGGCACCGGCGGCTTCCACCGCGCGGGCATTGGCCATCTGATGGTCATCCACTGCGTGGGGATAGGGGATATAGAGCGCCGGCCGGCCTGCGGCGGTCAGTTCGGCCACGGTCGATGCGCCGGATCGTCCGACCACCAGATGCGCGGCGGCGAGGCGGGCGGGAATGTCTTCGAAGAAGGTCTGCAGTTCCACCGGCATGTTCATGTCCGCATAGGCCTTGCGCACGGCTTCGATGTCTTCGGCGCGGCACTGCTGGGCAATCCGAAAGCGGGCGCGTTGGGGCGCGGAAAGGGATTTGAAGGCGGCGGGCACGATTTTCGAGAAGACCTTGGCACCCTGGCTGCCACCCACGATCAGCAGATCGATCACACCGCTGGGGGGCGTATAGGGACGCGCGGCCAGTGCCGCGATATCCGTACGTACGGGATTTCCGACGACGGTCGAGAGGGCATGGCCTGCCGACCGCAGGCGCTGGGTCTGGGCAAAGCTGAGGGCAAAGGCGTTGGCGCCGCGCGCCAGCCGACGATTGGCCCGGCCGAGAAGCGCGTTCTGTTCGTGAATGACCGTGGGCAGTCCCGCCATGCCGGCGGCCATGATCGGTGGGACGGTGGGATAGCCGCCAAAACCGACTGCGACACAGGGATTGTGTTCGCGCACGAGATGGCGGGCTTCGAAGAAGCCACGCAGCAGCGCGTTGATGCCCAGGGCCACGCCCTTGAATCCACCGGACAGGCTGCGGGCCGAGATCGTGTGCCGCACGATGCCATCCGTCAGTCCGAGCACATCCGTCGACACGGCGGCCCCGCGCGGATCCGTAGCGAACAGGACGTCGTGACCACGTGCGCGGAGCACATTGGCGAGTGATACAGCCGGGAACATATGGCCGCCCGTGCCACCGGCGCAGATCAGGATGGGGCGTGACGTGGTGGTCATATCCGTCCCTCCGATCCCAGTCGCCGTCGGGTCAGGGCGAGAGTCATGCCAAGGCCAATTCCGATGCCCAGCAGGGACGAGCCGCCATAGCTGATGAAGGGCAGGGTCATGCCCTTGGTCGGGATAAGCTGCAGGCTGGAGCTCATGTTGATCAGGGCCTGAATGCCGAACTGCACCAGCAGTCCCGACACGGCGAGCAGAATGAAAAGATTCTGCTCCGACATGGCTCGCGCCAATCCGCGCAGAACGATGAAAGCGAAGAGGCCCACGATGATCAGCGTGACAATGAGACCGAGCTCCTCGCCGGCCACGGCAAACACGAAATCGGCATGGGCATCGGGAAGGACGGTCTTGACCTGTCCTTCGCCTGGGCCGCGGCCAAACAGGCCGCCGCTGGAGAAGGCTTCGATGCTGCGTTCGATCTGGTAGGTGTCGCCGGAATCGGGATCGAGGAAGCGATCGATGCGGCTGGAGACATGAGACAGCGTGAAGTAAGAGCCGACAATCCCCGAGACGCCGAGCACGACCAGACCTGCGACCAGCCACATGGGCAGTCCGGCCAGGAAGAACTGCGCCATCCAGACGGATGAAATCACGACAGCCTGCCCGAGATCAGGCTGGGCGATGACCAGGCCAATGACGAGCGCAAACAGCGCAGTGCAGATCATGCGACCGGGGAAGCGGGGGTCATGTGCGGCTTCGCTGAACAGCCAGGCGGCAACCACGGCGAAGGTGGGTTTGACGAATTCGGTCACCTGCAGGGAGAACCCGGCCACTGAAAGCCAGCGCGTGGCGCCCTTGATTTCGGCGCCCAGCAACAATGTGGCGATCAGCAGAACCACGCTGCCAAGAAAGGCGATGACCGCGAACCGCCGCACCTGCAGCGGGGTGAGAGCGGAGATGGCGAGGATCAGCAGGACCGAGACCGGCAACAGCGTGAAGTGGCGCTTTATGAAATAGAGGGCGTCGAGACCGATCCGTTCGGCGACGGCCGGGCTGGATGCGGCTGCCAGAAGCGCGCCGAAAGCCATCAGCGCGGCGATGGCCAAGAGGCTCCAGCGGTCGACGGTCCACCACCAGCGACCCAGGATCGAGGTGTCGGCGCGAGTGAACGGGGTCATGCTGCACCTCCCGTGTTCGGGAGGAAGAATCCGTCGAGCGTGTGCACGGCGATCTTGAAAGCGTCGCCGCGGGCTTCAAAACTAGCGAACTGATCGAATGATGCGCAGGCAGGTGAGAGCAGTACCGTTGCCGGTCCGTCGCCAGCCAGACGCGCTGCATCGGCCAAGGCCGTATCGAGATCGCCGGAAATGGTATGCGGAACATGCCCGTCGAGGGTTTCTGCGAATGCACCGGCCGCGTCCCCGATCAGGCAGGCGTGGTCGATGTGGTCGAACAACCCGTCCAGACTGGCGATGCCGCCATCCTTGGCGATCCCGCCGGCAATCCAGATGATGTTGTCATAGGCCGCCAGCGCATGCGCGGCGGCTTCGGCATTGGTGGCCTTGGAGTCATTCACGAAGCGGACCGATTTGCGAAAGCCGACCAGTTCCTGACGATGGGCGAGGCCGGGGAAGGAGCGGATGGCGGCGATCAGCGCGGCGCGCTCCGTTTCGGCGGCCGCACCGGCAATGACGGTGGCGGCGGCATAGGCCGCAGCAACATTCTGAGCGTTGTGGGCACCGGGCAGGGTTTCGAGTCTGGCGAGTTCGAGCACGGGCTCGGCCGTGTTCTGACGGTCGTCGATGAGCCATCCCCCGGCGACATAAATGCCGCCTGAACAGGTATCCCGCGTGGACAGGGGCACGATGTGGGCATCGCTCCCGGTCCGAAGGTCATTGAATATGGCAGCCGAGGGTTCATCATCGATTCCGACGATGGCTGTGTCGCTGGCCGTCTGACCGGCGAAGATTCGCTGCTTGGCGGCAACATAACCGTCCATCCCGCCATGGCGGTCGAGATGGTCAGGCGTGATGTTCAGCAGGATGGCCACGTCGAACACTGCCGATGGCAGAAGCTCGAGCTGGTAGGAGGACAGCTCCAGCACATAGACACCGGAATGGCCCATGGCCGGAAGACCCAGACCGGGCGCACCGATATTGCCACCGATGGCGCTGGCCACGCCGAGTTCGGAGAGCACATGTCCGATCAGGGCGGTGGTCGTGGATTTGCCATTGGTGCCGGTGATGCCGATATAGCGCGCATCCGTTTCGGAGCGGGTCAGCAATTCCAGATCACAAACGATTTCACAGCCCGCGTCCCGCGCCCGGTCGATGATCGGGTGAGAGTGCGGATGCCCATGGGGAATACCGGGGCTGAGCACGAGCGTGCTGATGGCCGTGAAATCAGCATCGTTGAGATCGGTCGGGTGGAGGCCCTGTGCCGCGGCACTGTCTCGTCGATCCGGGCTGTCATCCCAGGGCTGTACCCGTGCGCCAGCCTGTTGCAGGGCGGTTGCTGCGCTGAGGCCGGATACGCCGAGTCCAAGAACGGCAAGGTCCTGACCGCGGAAGGCCGAAAGATCGAGAGGGGTGTGTGCTGCTGTCCGGGTCATCACATCACCGCAGCTTCAATGTGGCGAGGCCGAGCAGGGCGAGTACCATAGCGATGATCCAGAAACGGATCACGATGGTCGGTTCGGCCCAGCCCTTCTGTTCGAAATGATGATGCAGCGGCGCCATCCGGAAGACCCGACGGCCGGTCAGCTTAAACGACGTCACCTGAACAATCACCGAAACGGTTTCGAGGACGAAGAGGCCGCCAATGATGGCGAGTACCAGTTCGTGCTTGGTCACGACCGCGATGCCGCCCAGAGCGCCGCCCATGGCCAGCGATCCCGTGTCGCCCATGAAGACCATGGCCGGGGGCGCATTGAACCAGAGGAAGCCGAGGCTGGCACCGATCAGGGCGCCGCAGAAAATCGTCAGCTCGCCCGCGCCGGGAACGGCGAAGATGAGCAGGTAGTTTGAGAAGACGGCATTGCCGGCAAGATAGGAGATCAGGCCAAAGCAGCCGGCAGCGATCATCACGGGCACGATGGCGAGACCATCGAGACCGTCAGTCAGATTCACCGAATTGGAAGCGCCCACGATCACAAAGACAGCGAAGGGGATGAAGAACCAGCTGAGTTCGATCAGGAAGTTCTTGGCGAAGGGCAGGGCCAGGCCGGTTGAGATCGGATCCGGCGTCAGGCGCATGATCCAGAAGGTGGCAAGACCGGCCACGACGACTTCTGCCAGCAGGCGTACCCGTCCGGCAATGCCCTTGGAATGGGAGCGTGTGAGTTTCTGGTAGTCGTCCGCAAAGCCGATCGCACCGAACCCGACCGTGATCAGGAGCAGCGCCCAGACATATCCGTTGCGCAGATCGGCCCAGAGCAGGGTGCTGACAATGATTGCCAGGAGGATCAGGAATCCGCCCATGGTGGGTGTCCCGGCCTTCTTGAAATGGCCCTGGGGGCCATCTTCGCGAATAGGCTGTCCGCCGGGCTGCTGCTGTTTCAGCCAGCCAATGATCATCGGGCCGAACAGGAAGGAGACGATGAGCGCTGTCACTACCGCACCACCGGCGCGGAAGGTCAGCGAATTGAACAAATTAAAGAGGATGAAGTCGTCGGCCAGCGGGCCCAGAAGGTTAAACAGCATGCTGTACCTCCTGCGTTGATGTGTGGCCGATATCGAGACCAGACAGGGCTTCGACAATGGTTGCCATGCGACTGCCCAGAGACCCTTTCACCATCACGACATCGCCGGTCTGAACCGTATCGAGCACCTTGGTGGCGAGTGTCTCGGAATCAATGGCATAGCCACCGCGCATTGCGGCCGGCAGTGCTGCATCGAGAGCATTCATGTGCGGGCCCGCGCAGAAGACGAGATCGATTCCACTGGATTCGAGATCGCGCGCGAGGGCGGCATGCAGTTTCGGTGCAGTTTCACCCAGTTCCAGCATGTCGCCGAGCACGGCGATCCGGCGCCCGCCCTGTTTCGGTCGCGATGATGCGAGAACTGCAATCGCGGCCCGCATGGAGGCCGGGCTGGCGTTGTAGCTGTCGTCAATCACCGTGAGGATTCCGTCATTGCGCAGGATTTCGATCCGTGCGCCGCGTCCCTTGGGGGCAGACAGGTTGCCGAGCGCGTTGGCGGCACTTTCAAGATCGCCGCCGAGCGCGTGGACGCTGGCCAGCACCGCCAGCGTGTTGTGAACCCATTGACGACCGGGGGCCTGCAGGCGATAGCGGACAATCTGATCGCCGATGCGTGCGGTGATGTCGCTGCCTGCATCGGTGATGGTGCAGGCGGTCAGCATGGCGTCGGCTTCGGGATGTGCGCCAAATCCGACCACGCGCTCCAGTCCGTGGGCCCAGGCGCGTGACGCAAGGATTGCGAAATAGACATTGTCCCGATTCAGAACCGTTGTGCCGCTCTTGCACATGCCATCAAAAATCTCGGCCTTGGCATCGGCGATCTCGGCGATGCTGTCGAAGAATTCGAGATGCACAGCAGCAATCGTCGTGATGATGGCGACGTCCGGGCGCGCGAGCTTCGAGAGGCCGGAGATTTCTCCGGAATGGTTCATGCCCATCTCGATGACGGCATAGCTGGCCTCGCGCGGCAGGCGCGAAAGAGTCAGCGGGACGCCGATATGATTGTTCAGATTGCCCTTGGTCGCATGGGTTTCGCCCAGCGCGCCAAAGGCATGTCCGAGGGCTTCCTTGGTGCCGGTCTTGCCGACAGAGCCGGTCACGCCGATCACGGATGCCGCGGTGCGGTCCCGAGCCGCGCGACCCAGGCCTTCCAGCGCATCCATGGTATCGTCGACTTTCACCAACGGCGCGTCATCGGACAGGCCCTCGGGTGTGCGGGTCACGATTGCGGCGCTTGCGCCCGCTTCGAAGGCGTTTGCGACGAATTCGTGTCCGTCGAACTGGTCGCCGGAAATTGATACAAACAGATCACCGGGCTGACAGGTGCGGCTGTCGATGGAGACTCCGGATGCCTGCCAGACATCGGATCCGGATGCTATCCGTCCCTGTGTGGCGGCCAGCACTTCCTGAGAAACCCAGAGGGGTGCGTGCGGTGTCATTGCGCCACCTCGCCACCATGGTCTGCGATGATTTCGCGCGCGATTCCGGCATCGTCAAAGGGCAGGGTTTCCGTGCCAACGATCTGGCCGGTCTCGTGGCCCTTGCCGGCGATTATCAGAATGTCTCCGGCTTCCAGCGCCGTGACGCCGGCTTCGATGGCCGCCGCGCGGTCGCCGATATCGGTGGCGTCGGGACAGCCGGCCAGAACCTGCCGCCGGATCGTTGCCGGGTCTTCCCGGCGCGGATTGTCGTCGGTGACGATCACCTGATCGGCGTGTGCAGCGGCGATTTCACCCATCATCGGGCGTTTGCCGGAATCTCGATCTCCACCAGCGCCAAATACAACATGCAGCCGGCCCAACACATGGGGGCGAATTGCGGTCAGTGCGGTTTCCAGCGCATCGGGTGTGTGGGCGTAGTCGACATAGACCTGTGCGCCGTTGTCGAGTGCACCGATCCGTTCCATGCGTCCGCGCACACCCTGCAGATGTGCCAATGTCCCAAAGGCTTCGGTCACATCCGCGCCGGTTTCTATGGCCAGGCCAAGCGCGGCGAGGACGTTGTAGGCCTGGAAGCCGCCGACAAGATTGAGGCGTGTTTCGAAGTTCTGGTCACGAATGGTGACGCAGAGGCGAAGTCCATCTGCCAGAGCGGACACATCGGCAATATGTATGTCGCTGGTCTGCACGCCGAAGCTTCGGATGCGATGTCCGACCGACCGGCAGACATTCGCAATCGTCTCGAAATGCGGCGAATCCGCGTTCAGAATCGCAGCTCCGCTGGGGGGCAGAATGTGACGGAACAGGCGAAGCTTCGCATCGAGATAGGCGGCTTCGGTCTTGTGATAGTCGAGATGGTCCCGGCTCAGATTTGTGAATGCCGCCGCGGCAAAGCGCACACCGTCCAGTCGATACTGGTCGAGTCCATGGGACGAAGCTTCCAGCGCGAGGTGATCGACCCCGGCGGTTGCGAGATCCGAGAGGGTTTCGTGCAGGCTGACGGGATCGGGAGTGGTCAGGCTGGCGCCGCCTTGGAAACCATCAGCATCCAGACCGAGGGTTCCCATGCTGGCGGATTTGTTACCGAGCAGGGCCCAGATCTGGCGGGTGAAGCCTGCGACCGATGATTTTCCATTGGTACCCGTGACGCCGACAATGGTTTTCGGCTGGGCACCGTAGAACCGGGATGCGAACTGAGCGAACCGCCAGCGCGGATTTTCGTCGGTGATCAGGCAGGGGGCGGTAGCGTCGGAGGGTTCGATCCGGGTGCCGTCGGGCGCCAGAATAGCCACTGCGCCCCGCGCCAGAGCGTCGGCAATGTAATCGCGCCCGTCGGATCCGGAGTTTTGGGTGGCGCTGGGCAGCGCGGCAAACAGATAGCCCGGTTCGACCCGACGACTATCCGCGGTGAGGCCGGATATTTCCGTATCGCGCATGATGGGGTCGCCGGTCATCATATCGGGGGCAAGCTCAGTTAGTCGCATTGGGCCGGGTCCTGACATCGGGCCCGGCGCTGGCGTTGACGGTCAGGGCGCGGACAACTTCCGGTGCGCTCTCATCGAGGGGCGCAATCCCAAAGAGGGGGGCCATCCGCTGGATGACGGCGCCGACCACCGGGGCGGCGGTCCAGCCACCGGTTGCATAACCAAAGCTTTCGCGAATGCCTTTGGGTTCATCGATCATCACGTAGACGACGAAGCGGGGATCGGTCGACGGGAAGACGCCGACGAAAGAGGATATCAGCGCATTGCGCTTGTAGGTGCCATTGACCTGTTTCTCGGCTGTGCCGGTTTTGCCGCCCACGAGATATCCCGGCGCGGCGGGCGTTGCGTCCGGTCCCGTTCTCGACAACCAGGCGCAGCAAGCGGCGCATCTTGTCGGATGTCTCTGCGGAGAAGACCTGAACGCCCCCGGTTTCGGGGGCTTTTGCGCGAATCAGGGTGGCCGAGCGCAGCACGCCTCCATTGACGGTGGCGGCCACGGCGCTGGCCAGATGCAGGGGGCTGACGGCGATGCCGTGGCCGTAGGAGATCGTCATCGTGTTGATCTCACGCCACTGGCGCGGGATCATCGGCGTTGCCTGTTCGGGCAATTCGATACTCGTCCGGCGCAGCAGGCCAAGATGCCCCAGATAGGTCTGCTGACGTTTGGAACCGATATCCAGCGCCATCTTGGCCGAACCGATATTCGACGACAGTTTGAAAATTTCCGGAACGGTCAGCCAGCGGTTTTCCGGGTGATAATCGGAAATGCGGAAGCGCGAGATGCGAATGGGTTTGGTCGCGTCATAGCTCTTGTTCATGGACGCCGCGCCGGTTTCCAGCGCGATCGCATGATTGAAAATCTTGAAAACCGATCCGAGTTCGTAGACGCCCAGCGTGATGCGGTTGAAGCGTGTTTCGTCGGGTGCCTGTGCCGGCGCATTGGGATCGAAATCCGGCAGGGACACCATGGAGACGACCTCCCCGGTGCGGACATCCATCACGATGGCGCCGCCGCCAATGGCCTTGAATTTTTCGATCTGGTCGGCCAGTTCCTGACGCACGATCTGCTGGACCCGAATGTCGAGGGAGAGTCGCAACGGCGTCGTCGCGCCCGCGATCGCGGAGTCCATGCTCTGCTCAATGCCGGCCAGACCGGCATTGTCGACATTGGTAAAGCCAACGATGTGGCCGGCCAGCTGGCCGTGCGGATAGACCCGCCGTTCTTCATGTTCGAAGTCGAGTCCGGGAATGCCCAGCCGGTTGATTTCGAATTGTTGTTTCGGGGTCAGGTTGCGGCGCAGCCAGACAAAGCCCTTGTCGGAGGCGAGCCGGGCAGCGATGACCTCTTCACTCAGATCAGGCAGCACCCCGGTGATCCGCGCCGCAGCGGCAGCCGGGTCGGGAATCTTTCGCGGATTTGCGAAAAGGGACGCAGTTCGCAGACTGGTGGCCAGAAGCACGCCGTTCCGGTCCGTGATATCTGCACGGGACATGGTGACGGGACGGACGATGTCCCGCGAGGCGGCGTGGCGCAGCGTGTCGTGCTCATTGAGCACCACAATGTCGAAGAGGCGTGCGCCAACGACCAGAAAGGCCGCTGCCATGAGTGAGCCGCCAATTAGAAGACGTGTGCGGGCCGTTTCGATGGCTCGCTTCTTGGTGCTTTCGAGCTCGATGCGTCGGGTCATTGTGCACCTGCCCTGACGGAAGACGGGCCGGTTTCGACAATTTCACGCAACACGTCATCGAGTGAACGACTGACATCCGCACGCTGTACCGGTGCGCTGACAACGGGAAGAACGGCGGGCCGCACCGGGGCCGCCGGTTTCACACGGGGGGCACCGGCATGCAGGTCGATGGCCCGTCCCAGACCGGTCG
Organism: uncultured Alphaproteobacteria bacterium; assembly: GCA_943787445.1. Classification (GTDB taxonomy): domain Bacteria; phylum Pseudomonadota; class Alphaproteobacteria; order UBA6615; family UBA6615; genus JABJAG01. Next base: position 5,378 of record CALSML010000018.1, on the reverse strand, counting down.
GGTCGTCATGGAGGGTGTTTTCGGGCTGTGCGTCGTCCGGGCGTACCGGAAGTGTGCCGGCGCCCGTCAGTTGTGTGCCGGAGACCGGCTGCAGGTCGAGATGCCGTCGCGCGAGTTCTTCCAGACGGTCAGGCTGATTGAGGAAGCTCCATTCGGCGCGCAGCACATGAATGGCCTCGCGATCGGAGCGAATGTCGCGGTTGAGATTGCCCAGCCGGTCGTCGAGCTCCGAGACCTCGAACGAGATGTGGAACAGAGCGCCGCCGGCCGCAGCGGCAAGAATCAGAAGAATGCAGGAGGTCGGGCGGATCATCCGGCGTCCTCCTTATTCAGAGGGCCCCAGGACGGGGCTGCCGTGCGTTCGCCCACCCGCATCCGTGCCGAGCGGGCACGCGGATTGGTGGCGGTCTCGCTGTCGGATGGCGTGATGGCGCGCCGGGTTGGCAGTCGCCAGGCCGCAGGACGTCCGGCCGGTGCGTCGGGCATGTGCCGGGATCCACGGCCATCGCCACCGCTGCGGGTGCGCAGGAAGGTCTTGACTGGGCGGTCTTCGAGCGAATGGAAAGCGACCACGGCGAGGCGACCCTCGGGCCGCAAAATCTGCTCGGCGGCGACCAGCCCGCGTTCGAGCTCGCCAATTTCATCATTCACGTGAATGCGGATGGCCTGAAAGGTACGGGTCGCCGGATCGACATTCGTCTTGCGCGACTTGGGCACCACATTGCGAACGATGTTTGCAAGCTGTTCGGTCGTCTTGATCTCGCTCTCGGTGCGGGCCTGCACAATGGCGCGGGCCACACGGCGGGCATGACGTTCTTCGCCCAGCGTGCGGACGATATGGGCCAGATCGGATTCGCTGGCCGTGTTCACCACATCTGCAGCGCTTTCGCCGGACTGTTCCATGCGCATATCCAGCGGGCCGTCCTTGGCAAAGGAAAAACCGCGCGCGGCAACATCAATCTGGGGGGAGGAGACGCCAAGATCGAGGGTAACGCCATCCACCATGTCGATGCCGAGGCTGCGAACCAGCGCGTTCATGTCTCCGAAGCGACCCGGGACGAGCTGCAGGCGTGCGCCGTAGATTTCAACCAGGGGCGCGTTGCGGGCGATGGCATCGGGATCCCGGTCGATGCCCAACACCGTGCAGTCGGCGGCGTCCAGAATCGCGCGGGCATAGCCGCCCCCGCCCAATGTGCCGTCGACATAGATGCCGCCATCACGCGGATTGAGTGCATCAATGACTTCGTTCAGGAGAACCGAAATGTGTCCGGGAGTCGCGGAGACTCCGGAGGTGTAGGGCTGACGCGTGGACCGCGCCGCCATCACGGCTGACCTCTTTCGCCGCCGGGCGGGGTGCCCGGGCGCAGGGTCAGGCCTTGTTCGGCCGCCTGGCGAACCGCGTCGGCCTGATAGGCCTCGAAGGTCGCCGGGTTCCAGACTTCGAAGAGGGGGCCCCGTCCGACAAAGGCAGCCTGGTTTGAGAGATTGGCATGCGCGATCAGGGATTCCGGCAACAGGATCCGGCCTTCACCGTCGAACGCGAGTTGCTGGGCATTGGCGAAGAGCGCGGCAGTCAGCGTGTCGTGCTCATCGGAGAACATGTCAAAGGCATCCACGCCCGCGCCAAGCTTTTCCATCCAGTCCATACCGCCGCATTGCACAGCCGAATGCTTGAAGGAGGGAAACGCCACGATGCCATGGAACGCCTGCCCCGACAGGACAGCACGAAACGCCGCAGGAACGGATACTCGTCCCTTGCGGTCGACCTTGTTGATCGTGGTCGACAGAAACAACGCCATCGTGTTCGCACACCATCGGTTTGACCCGACAGCTCCAGCCCCTCCGTTTGCCTTGGCACAAGCGCCAAAATGGGATTGCTTGGGATATCATGGGTTTTGATGGGTCGTCAACGATAAAACCAGTAAAACATTGCGAAAATTACGATGCATATGGGTCAGTACTTTGCCCCGTGAAGTAGCTTTCACAGTTGCCCGGTTCCATTTCTATCCCGTTCCATGATCTTCGAGCATCAACATGGCTGAAATATGTTCCTGATATGTTCTTTTCCAGCGGGAGTGCGGGTTCGCGCCCGATCGGTACGCAAGTATTGGGAGAAGTAAAAGAGCCTGCCGGTGGTGCGGCGGTCGTGTGCGCGGTGAAATAAGCGCCAGGCGGTCTGTAAGCCGGGTTCTGTCCCCCCGGCACCAAGCGAGCGCGGGAGATGGCCATTCATCTGGGACGCCCGTTACCGAGCGCCTCGCGCGACCTACCCGGGCGACGGCGCGAAAACACGCCTGTCGCGCGAATACCTGCCGCCCCTATTCGGTCTTGCTCCCGGTGGGGTTTGCCGTGCCGCCCCCGTTGCCGGCGACGCGGTGCGCTCTTACCGCACCCTTTCACCCTTACCGGCCTGACACGGGCCGACGGCGCGGCGGTTTGCTTTCTGTGGCACTTTCCCTGGGGTCGCCCCCGCCGGGCGTTACCCGGCACCGTGTTTCCGTGGAGCCCGGACTTTCCTCACGCAGACGGGTTTCCCCATTGCCCGCGCGCGGCCATCCGACCGCCTGACGAGCCAAGTGCTTAATCCGAAGGGGCGACTTCCGCAACCAGCGCGTGGAGTGCTGCCAGCCGGGACCGGGTTTCCGGGTCCGGGACCCCGTCGAAATTTTCGGGCCGGAAACGGCGCTGGAACGCCGAGATCACGATGGGGAGATCATTCGCCGCGATGTCATATCCGATGGCCTGAAGGGTGGCGGCGGTATCGGCGTCCGACACGGGGTCTGCGGACCGTTCCGGCCAAAGGCCGATTCCAGCGTCTGCGAGTTGTGCCCAGGGAAACAATTCGCCCGGGTCGATCTTGCGGGCCGGTGCGATATCGGAATGGGCCACGACATTGCGTGCGGGGATGGGATGCCGCCCGACGAGATCCCGACAAAGCGCGATCAGGGTGTCGATCTGGATGGCGGGGAAATCCCGATAGCCGTAATCATGTCCGGGGTTCGACAATTCGATCCCGATCGAACGGGAGTTGATGTCCCGCCAGCCCCGCCAGGCGCCCACGCCGGCATGCCAGGCGCGATCGGCGTCCGACGACCAGCTGCCAGGTCGTGCCGTCTTCATCGATCAGATAGTGCGCGCTGACCTGGGAGACGGGATCGCAGAGCCAGTCCCGGGCGCGCGATGGTCGGCATCATGCCGGTGTAGTGGATCACCAGGGTGTCGATGATCGGGGTCGATGCCCCTGTTCGGGCTTGCGGGCATTGCAGTTGGGGGATGAGAAATCGGTGATCATGAGGCCGCCTTTGCGGTGATGGCCTCCTGCAGCGCATCGAGCGCGAGCCAGCGATCCTCGGCGGCGGAGAATGGCCTGCTCGACCTCGGCCAGTTTCTCTGCGGCGGTTTCGTAGCCGGTCGCGGTCGCGGGCAAACATCTGCGGATCGGCGAGGGACCTTCTCCAGTTCGCTCTTTGGCCGTTTCCAGCGCGGCGATGCGGTCGGGCAGAGTGTCGAGCTCGTGCTGTTCCTTGAAGGTGAGCTTCTTCGGCGGTGCGTCATCGCTGGCGCGCGGCTTGACGGATTTGGTCGGCGCTGCGGGTCCGGTGCCTGACTTGCCGGATCTCGGCCTTGCGCTTGCGCTGGACGCAGATAGTCCGCATAGCCGCCGGGATATTCCTCCACGACGCCATCGCCTTCGACGGCGATGGTGCTGTTCACGACCCGGTTGAGGAAGTCCCGGTCATGGCTGACCAGCAGGACCGTGCCCTCGTAGCTGTCGAGCTATGTCGAGCAGGACGTCCGAGTGTGTCGGCATCGAGATCGTTGGTCGGTTCATCGAGCACGAGGAGGTTGGAGGGCAGGGCGAGGATCTTGGCGAGCAGCAGCCGGTTGCGCTCGCCCGCCCGACAGGGTGGCGACCGGCGCGCGGGCCTGTTTCTCGTCGAAGAGGAAATCCCGCAGATAGGCGACCACGTGGCGCGGGCGTGCCGCGCACATTGATGGAGTCGCCGGCCGCGTGGCGCGAGGGTCTGCCAGAGCGTGTCATTGGGGTCGAGCTGGCTGCGGGTCTGATCGAAGAAGGCGATGGAGAGGTTCTTCGCGCGGCGCAGGCGGCCGCTGTCGCGCTCCTCCTCGCCGATCAGGATTTTCAGCAGGGTGGTCTTGCCGGCGCCATTGGGGCCGATGAACCCGACCCGGTCGCCGCGCAGGATGCGGGTGGAAAACCCGTCGACGATCTTCAGGGTCGTCGAAGGACTTGGACAGGTTTTCGCAATCGATCACCATGCGGCTGCTGATCGGGCCCGCTTTCGAGCTCGAACCTGACGAGATCCTGGCCGGTCAGCAGCGCCTTGCGCTGGGCGCGCAGCTGTCCCAGCCGTTCGAGGCGTCCCTGATTGCGTTTGCGCCGTGCCGTGACGCCGCGTTCGAGCCAGCGCGCCTCGGCCTTGAGTTTCTGATCGAGCTTCTGGGCGGATTTGATCTCGGCATCGGCGATCTGTTCGGTCCAGCTGTCGAAGGCGCCATAGCCCTTGTTGTTGTGGCGCAGTGTGCCGCGGTCCATCCAGAAGGTGTCGGTGGTGACCGCTTCGAGGAACGCCCGGTCATGGCTGATCACCACCAGCGTCTTGCGGCGCTCGACCAGTTCGCGTTCGAGCCATTCGATGGTCGGCAGGTCGAGATGGTTGGTGGGTTCGTCGAGCAAGCAGGACGTCCGGGTCGCCGAGCATGGCCCGGGCCATGGCGGCGCGCCGGGCTTCACCGCCCGACAGGGTATCGGCCATGCGGTCGCCGTCGATGTCCACGCGGGAGAGGGCGGCGTCGACCTCGTGGCGCGGGGCGCCGGCGTCCCCGGCGACAAATGTGCGCGACCGTCTGGCCGGCAATCACGGGCACGTCCTGCTGCAGATATCCGACGGACAGGCCGGGCTGGATGTAAAGCTCACCCTGGTCGGGCTGGATGACCCCGGCGAGCACTTTGAGGATGGTGGATTTCCCCGATCCGTTCCGGCCCACAAGGCAGGCCCGCATGCCGGGCGTGATGGTCGAGCTCGGCCCCGTGATGAACAAAGGCTCGCCGCCGAAGCCGACGGCAGCGTCCTTCAACGCCAGAACGGGAGGGTCGGTGGCCATCTGCAGGGGAGCTACTTGATCCCGCGCTGGGCGCAAATCTTGTCATAGGCGGCGTTGATCGCGGCCAGCTTGTCATTGGCGACCTCGATGAATTCCTCGGGCATGCCCTGAGCGATCAGGCTGTCGGGGTGGTTCTCGCGGACCAGCTTGCGATAGGCGGATTTGATCGCGGCGTCGTCGGCAGATCGTGGCGCACGCCGAGCACCGTGTAGGGGTCGGCCTTGTCGGGCCCCATATTCTGTTCGCGGATA
>CALSML010000017.1 GCA_943787445.1 uncultured Alphaproteobacteria bacterium | reverse complement strand
CCTCAGGGGATACCCGGAGTTACCCACTACGTGACGTCGAAGTCCGCTCTCGTCGGGATGACCCGTTGCATGGCGCGGGAGCTTGGCGATGCGAATGTCACGGCCAACGCAGTGATGCCGGGCATGATCGAGACAGAGAGTGGAAAATGCCGGCCGGAACGATGCGGGGCGGGCGGCTGTGATCGGACATCAATCCCTCAAGCGCCAGCAGGTGCCAGAGGATATGGTCGGGACCTTGCTGTTTCTGGCGTCACCCGCGGCGGCCTTCATGACCGGCCAGTCGATCTGCGTGGACGGTGGGGCGGCGTTCCTATAGCAACGCGCGAACAATTCATTCCCGGAGGAACACACGATGCGCCTGTGCAGATATGACGACGACAAGCTTGGGCTGATCCGCGGGGATCAGCTGTTCGATGCCACGGCAGCGCTGGCGCATTTGCCGCTCGCTCAGCTGGCCGGTGCCACCGGGTGACCACCTGATTGCCAATCTGGATGTGATGCGTCGCGGCGCTCGAGGCGGCTGCGGATGACTCCCATCCGGTCCCGGTGGAGTCCGTCGCGCTGCTCAGCCCGGTGGCCAATCCGAGCAAGATCGTTGGCGCGCCGGTGAACTATCACAAGCATCACGAAGAAGCCGTGGCCGATAGCGAGATCAATCTCGGACGCGATATCAAGACGATCGACACCTATGGGCTGTTCATGAAGGCCAACTCGTCGCTCGTCGGTCCCTTCCCAGGGCGTTGACCTGCGTTTCACGGATCGTCGGAACGATCATGAGGCCGAGTTGGCCATGATCATCGGGCAGGGCGGTTCCGATATTTCCCGGAAAGACGCGATGGCGCATGTCGCCGCCTATGCCATCGGTCTGGACATGACCGTGCGCGGCACCGAAGACCGCAGCCTGCGCAAGGGCGTTGATACCTATTCCGTGCTCGGCCCGTGGCTGGTCACGGCGGATGAGATAGCCGATCCGGACAAGCTGGATCTGGAGATATCTGGTGGACGATGAGGTCCGCCAGAAATCCAACACCGAGTTCCTGATATTCGACTGCGCCAAACTCATCGAATATACATCCTCCTTCATGACCCTCTATCCCGGGGACATCATCATGACCGGCACGCCTGAGGGTGTGGGTCCGGTGATCCCCGGCGCACATGATGCACGCCTCGATTGAAGGTATCGGCACGATGTCGGTTCCGGTTCGCGCCCATGTCGTCTGACGCCGCTTGACCTTCCAGTTACTGGAAGGTTTATCTGTATCCGGACAATACGGGATACAGACAATGAACATCAGTCAAGCCGCCGAACGAGCAGAGCTACCGCCCAAGACCATCCGCTACTATGAGGAAATCGGACTGGTGACCCCGGCCCGTCGTCGTGACAACGGCTATCGCGATTATTCCGAACGCGAGATTCACACCTTGCGGTTTATTGCCCGCGCCCGTGGGCTCGGTTTTCCCGTCGAAGAGTGTCGCGCCCTGGTCGCGCTTTACGGCGATACCTCCCGCAAGAGTGCGGATGTGAAGGACATTGCCTTGCGCCGGGTGGCGGAGATTGACCGGAAAATGGAAAAGCTGCGCAGCATGCGCGCCACATTGTTTGATCTCGCCAACAAGTGTCACGGGGATGGCCGGCCCGATTGTCCGATCCTCAATGAATTTGCCGATGGGCCGGAGAGTACCTATGGCTGAGCCCGTGGCGAAGGATCCCGTTTGCGGCATGGATGTGGAGACCGCGTCGGCGGCGCACCGGCACGATCATGACGGCCAGACCTACTATTTCTGCGGTGCCCGGTGTTGTGCGCGGTTTGCCGAACGCCCGGCAGACTGGCTGAGTGGGAAGGCTCAGGCGGAGATCGCGGCCAGAGCCCCGCAGGACGCGCGCTACACCTGTCCGATGCATCCCGAGGTCGAACAGATCGGTCCGGGAAGTTGCCCCAAATGCGGGATGGCGCTGGAACCCATGACGTTTTCGACGGAGGCCGAACCGAACCTCGAACTGATCGATTTTACCCGCCGGTTCTGGATCGGCGGAGTGTTTGCCCTGCCGTTGCTGCTAATGGCCATGGGAGACATGCTGCCGTTCCTGTCCTTTCACGACTGGTTGGGAGCCGGTTTCGGGTGGACCCAGCTGGTGCTGGCCAGCCCGGTGATGCTCTGGGCTGGTGCGCCGTTCTTCGTAAGGGGCTGGCAATCCATCGGCCATCGCAGTCCCAACATGTTCACCCTGATCGCGCTGGGGACGGGCGCGGCCTATCTCTACAGCCTCGTGGCCATGGTGCTGCCGGGTCTGGTGCCGGATGCCTTCCGCAGTCCCCACGGCGCCATCGCGCTCTACTTTGAATCCGCCGCCGTGATTATCGTGCTGGTCCTGTTGGGCCAGATGCTCGAATTGCGCGCGCGCGAACGCACCGGTGATGCTCTGCGCGCGTTGCTGAATCTCACGCCCGATGTGGCCCTGCGCATCGATGCAGATGGCGCGGCGCAGGAGGAGTCTCTTGAATCGATTGTGACCGGCGACCTCTTGCGCGTGCGTCCCGGTGACCGAATCCCGGTGGATGGCTGGGTGACCGAAGGTACCAGCGCGGTCGATGAATCCATGATCTCCGGTGAACCCATGCCGGTGACCAAATCCGGGGGTGATCTGGTGATTGGCGGCACGGTCAATGGCACCGGCAGCTTCGTGATGCGGGCTGAGAATGTGGGCGCGGACACCATGCTGTCCCGAATCGTCGATATGGTTGCTCAGGCTCAGCGGTCGAAAGCGCCCATCCAGCGACTGGCTGATCGTGTCGCGGAATGGTTCGTGCCTCTGGTGGTACTGGCCGCGATCCTTGCCTTCGTGGTCTGGTCCGTCTGGGGGCCTCCGCCCGCACTGGCCTTTGCGGTGGTGGCGGCCGTCTCGGTGCTGATCATTGCCTGTCCCTGTGCGCTCGGTCTGGCGACCCCGATGTCGGTGATGGTGGCGACCGGACGGGGTGCCAGCGCCGGTGTCCTGGTACGGGACGCCGCAGCGCTGGAGAGCCTCGCCCGGGTCGACCTGCTCCTGATGGACAAGACCGGCACTCTGACGTCGGGGCGCCCGAGCCTGACTTCCCTCATCCCCGCTGATGGGTTTGATGCGGATGAACTTCTGCGACTTGCCGCCACGCTGGAGCGGGACAGCGAACACCCGCTGGGGGCAGCCATCTGCAAGGCGGCGGATGAACGCAACCTCGAATGGGGCACACTCTCCGATTTCAGCTCCTTCACCGGCAAGGGTGTGTCGGGACAGGTTGATGGCCGCACGGTCAGCCTTGGCAATGCCGCTCTGATGGCCGATCTGGGCGTATCTCTGGGTGATCTTCAGGACAGTGCAGACGCTTTGCGGGGGGACGGCGCCACGGCTGTTTTCGTAGCAGTGGACGGGCAGGCTGCGGGCGTGCTGGCCGTGTCCGATCCGATCAAGGAGACAACCCCGGTTGCCCTTGCGGCGTTGCGCGACGACGGCATCGAGATCGTCATGGTCACCGGTGACAACCGACGGACCGCCGAGGCGGTGGCAGCAAAGCTCGGGATCGATCATGTGGAGGCCGATGTACTTCCGGCTGACAAGGAGGCCATTGTCCGTCGCTATCAGGAATCCGGGCGTCGGGTCGCCATGGCCGGGGACGGGATCAATGACGCGCCGGCGCTCGCGCGTGCTGATGTGGGGATCGCCATGGGCACGGGCACGGATGTGGCCATGGAAAGCGCCGGGGTCACCCTGGTCCGTGGCGATCTGAGCGCGTTGGTCCGCGCCCGCCATCTGGCGACGGCAACCCTGCGCAATATCCGCCAGAATCTGTTCTTCGCTTTTGTCTACAACGCCGCGAGCGTACCGCTGGCCGCGGGTATCCTCTTCCCGTTTCTGGGAATTCTGCTCAGCCCCATGGCGGCTGCGGCAGCCATGAGCCTCAGCTCGGTTTCCGTGATCGGGAATGCGCTCCGGCTGCGGAACGTGAAGCTCTAGCCTCAGGCGTTGCCGCGGTTCTCCCGCCAAAGACCCAGGGTCTGCTGCACCGGACGGTCGGAGAAGCTGAACAGTACGGCGTCCTCATTGGCGATGTGCTTCTGGGGTACCCAGCAAGGTACCACGAAGTGATCACGTTTGGACCATTCGAAGGTCTCGTCGCCGATGATCGACTTGCCGGAACCTTCGACCACGCTGAACACGGTCGCATCCGTGGACTGATAGGTCGCGGTCTCGAAGTCCTTGGGCAGTAGCTGCATGAAGGTGCCCAGGGTCGGCATTGCCGACTGGCCATTGTCAGGATTGACGTAGCGCAGCTTCAGGCCGTGGCAGGGATCCCACTCTTCGGCCTTGCGCATGGTTTCCAGTGCTTCGCGGGTGCGGGTGTAGGGATAATTGAAGATCGGTGAGTTTGCAGTCTGCGGTTCATGATCCACTGGGGCGAGGCCCATGCCGTAGCGTGCCAGCGTGTCACCGGCCGGCCGGGAGGTCGGGTGGCTGGATTCGGGATAGGGCTCGGCAAACGTCGTATCCAGAGTCTCGACCAGCGGCACATCAAGGCCATCGAGCCAGACCATCGGTTTATCGCTCTCATTGCCATGGTCATGCCAGGTCCAGGACGGCGTGATCACGAAGTCACCCTCTTCCATGATGGTCTTTTCCCCATCAACAGCGGTGTAGGCGCCCGAGCCCTCCACGATGAAGCGCAGGGCAGCCTGAGTGTGCCGATGGGCGGGGGCGATCTCACCCGGCATGATCAGCTGTAGTCCCGCAAACAGTGAGGTGGTGACCCGATAGCGCCCGCGCATGCCGGGGTTTTCCAAGATCAGCACGCGGCGTTCGGCCTGTTCGGCAGTGATCAGATCGGCTGATTTCATCAGTGTGTCGCGGATGTCGTTGTAATGCCAGATATAGGGCTGGCAGTCGCTCTTCGGCGTCTTGCGCGCGAAGGTGTGCAGCACTTCCCACAAAGGTGCGAGGTTCTTCGGGTCGCAATCATCCTTGTAGTAGGGCATCAGGTCCGGACGGACGTCGGCAACGATGGTCATGTTTGTCTCTCCAATGGTCGGGCGGCATTTGTCATGCACGGCACCGGATATCAATTGGCCTTTTATACACCATTCTCAAGAGTATGGTGTTCACACATCGGATGATTTGTCAGGCCAGAAGCTGCGGCACGATCAGGGTGATGGCCGGGAACAGAACCAGAATGGCGACCCGCACGATGTCGGAAGCAAAGAACGGGATCACGCCCTTGAAGGTCTCGATCATCGGCACGTCCTTGGCCATCGAATTGATGATGAACACATTCAGGCCGACCGGGGGCGTGATCAGCCCCATCTCCACCACGATCAGGGAAATGATGCCGAACCACAGCTTGGCCTCGTCCGGGGTCATCCCGAAATCCAGTCCGGCGATGATCGGCCAGAAGATCGGCACGGTCAGAAAGATCATCGACAGGGAATCCATTACGAAGCCCAGCACGATATAGAGCGCGATCATGCCCAGCAGAATGGTGATGGGAGTCAGCCCGGAGTTGCCGAAGAAGTCCGCGGCCGAAATAGGCAGTTGAGAGAAACCCAGAAATGCGTTGAAAATCGCTGCGCCCAGTAGGATCAGGAAGATCATGGCGGTGGTCTGGGCCGTGCCGAGCAGGGCCTCGATGAACCCCTCCAACCGCATCCCGCCCTTTGTGACAGCGATCAGGAACGTGCCGAACGCGCCCACCCCCGCGCCTTCGCTGGGTGTGAAGATACCGAGATAGATACCGCCCATCACCAGCAGGAAAATCACCAACACCGGCCAGATTTCCAGCAGGGCGGCCCATTTCTGCGCGCGGGTCGCGCGTTCGCCGGCAGGTCCGGCTGCAGGATTGATCCGCACGACGATGGCGATCACCAGAATGTAGCCCAATGCCGCCAGAATGCCGGGAATAAAGGCCGCCTGAAACAGGGTCGCCACATTGGCTTCGACCATCACGGCATAGATGATCAGCACCACCGAGGGCGGGATCAGAATGCCCAGCGTGCCACCCGCGGCCAGTGAGCTGGTGGCCAGAGACCCGGAATAATTGAAACGTTTGAGTTCGGGAAGCGCGACCTGCCCCATGGTGGCTGAGGTGGCGAGGGACGAACCGCTGATCGCACCAAATCCGGCACAACCACCAACCGCGGCCATCGCGATGCCGCCGCGATGATGGCCCAGCCAGGTGTTGGCGGCGGAAAACAGCGCCTGACTCAACCCAGCCTTGGCCGCGAACTGCCCCATCAGCAGGAACAGTGGGACGACCGAAAGGCTTTCTGTCGTGAACCGCCAATAGGTTTCGGTCTTGAGGTAGCTGAACAGAGCCGCCTCACCGGCAATGGTGATATAGCCGACAATGCCCACTCCCAGCATGGCGACTCCGATGGGGATTCGCAGTGCCAGCAGCAGCAGCAGGACGCCAAAGCCTGTGAATCCGATTTCGAGACCACTCATCCGGCGTCACCTGCATCTACAGGTTCATCGAAATATCGTCCGGCACGCATCTCGGCGATGCTGCGGCCGATCGTGTAGATGATTACCACGGTCAGGAAGGCCATCATCGCGATGGAGATGGGGAAGGTGGTCCAGCGCGGGAAGTTAATTGTCATCGACAATTCGTTGTAATTGTACATGTCGATGCCGCCGAAGATCATGCGCCAGGTCAGCAGAGCGGAAATCAGCAGATAGATGAGACCGCCCATGATATCGGCGAGCAGGCGGGACCGTGTCGGCGCGGCGGACATGAAGAAGTCGACCATGACATTGCCGCGGACGATCTGACACCAGGGCAGGAATGCAAAGACGGCAAGCCCGGTGCCGATGGCGACCAGTTCGAAATCACCAGGGATGGGCTGCAGGAATATCGAACGTCCGATGACGCTCGCCGTGGTGAGCAGCGCCATGGCACTCAACACGATGCCGCCGAAAATGGCGAGCCATTTGGCGATCCGATAAAGCATCCGGCCCACGGGATCCGTGGGCCGGATGTGATCTGTGGACATTTTGCTCATGGAAGAATGGGCCTGACCCTGCGGTCAGGCCCGGATCATCCTCAGGACTTGCCGGCGTATTTCGCGATCATCTCGCGGGCGTCCTTGACCATGGCCGGTCCGTCGAGGCCGGACTTTGCGGCCTCTTTGTACCAGCGATCAAACACCGGCTCGGCGGCGGCCTTCATCCGGGCAACCTCGGCTTCCGGGATGACGTAGAACTTGTTCTTCGCCTTGGACTGAACCGCTTTCAGGCCCGGGGTTTCCACATCAACCCAGTTCTGACCGGCGGCTTTCGCAATGTTGCGACCGGAATTGTCGTCGATCACCTTTTGCAGATCGGCGGGCAGCTTGTCGTAGCTGGCCTTGTTCATCAGGAAGGTGAAGACATTGGTACCCAGACGTGGCTGCGGTCCGGCCAGGCTGGAGAAATGGGAGACCAGGTCCGGCGTCTTCACGGCCGGGGCAATTTCGTAAGGCAGGGTCACGCCATCGATCACGCCCTTGGAAAGGGATGCGGGAATGGCGGGCAGCGGCATGCCAACGCCGGTGGCGCCAAGGGATTCCAGCAGCCAGACACCAGCGCGAGAAGCAGCACGAATTTTCATGCCTTTCAAATCTTCCATCTTCTGGACCGGGTTCTTGGTCTGGAACAGGAAGCCTTCATGGGAATGAAGCAGAAGCGGCTTATAGGCCGAGAGGGCCTTGCCCATATATTTGTCCTGAAAGTCCTGCAGAGCCTGCGCGGTCGACAGGGCGTCGCGATGAACGAAGGGAAGCTCGAAAGGCTCGACTTCGGGCATGCGACCTGGCGAGAACCCTGGCAGGGTCCAGACGATGTCGACAACGCCATCTCGGACCTGATCGAGAAGCTGCGGAGCCTTGCCGCCCAGCGCCATGGCCCAGAAAGGCTGGACCTTGATGCGGCCGTTGGAATCCGCCTCGATCTTCTTGGCCCAGGGAGCGAGGAAGGTCTTGCCGGGGTTGGCCACCGGCGGAATGAAAGTGTGCATGCGCAAGGTGATTTCCTGCGACATGGCTGATCCGGCGCCCATGGTCAGTGCGGCGATGGTTGCACCGGCCAGAGCTGCGGATTTCATGACGTTGTGGACCATTTGTATCTCCCTGAATTGGATTTGAGACGGTGCCCCGGGGACCCGTTCTGTTTTGTCGTTGGGGGCAGTCTAGCGCATCTGCGCTGCGGCGCATCCGTCAAAAGTCGGATTAATTTTGGACCTAGAAAAGGCCGCGCCGGATCAGGTTGAGGCTAGCAATGATGATGACGGTCACCAGCACTTTTTCGAACATGGCCTGGGAAAATCGTGACTGCAGCCATGTACTCAGGGTCATGCCCGCAACGACGGGAATGGTCGTCAGGGCCGAAAGGATCAGGATCTCTGGGGTGGTCACGCCCAGTAAAAACAGATTGCTGTGCAGGGGGATGGCACCAACCAGAAAGACCATGGCAATCACCACGATGAAGTTGTCTTTTGCGATGCCGCGCATGGACAGATAGGCGAAGACCGGCGGGCCGAACAGGTTGGAGAGGCTGCCCACCAGACCGGAGATCGCGCCGATCAGGGGGTTAAGCCAGACTTCATGCCGATGATGATGACAGCCGCGATGGTCATGTTTACGTGGTGGAATTTTCCGGTGACGTGCCTTCGCCGGCGCGCGTCACCCATTTCGTGAAGACGCTCGATGCGAGCCTGAGCAAGACCAACGAGGACTACGAGGCGCATCGCTCCGGAGATTTTGGCATGCGCTCACCCGAGGCCATGGCCGTGCCGCCGGGTACATTTGCCGCCTGAATGAAGTCGCGCGGGCAGCTTGGCGGACAACACAAGGTGCACGTATCATCAACGATGATGACCTGTTTACCGGGTTGCGGGATTTCGTGTCTCCGGACGACTAGTCGTCTTCGAGAAACGCCTTCGTCCAGTCGGCATAATCCTCGTTGCGCATCAGGCGGTTCATCAGGTCCGCCGACGCGATGTCCTCCAGATCGCCCGGCGCCACACCATTGTGCAGAGCTGTCTGGGTTCGATAGATCGCTTCGATGGCCGCGGCAAAAACCTTGTGTCCCTGCAGGCATACCCGAACGCCAAGCGGGCCAAGATAGTCGAGGTTCATCATGTCTTTGGTGGCGCTGCCCAAGATGATGGGCGTGTTGACGGTAGCTGCAACGGTTTCAAGATCCTCGCGGCTTTTCAGGCCGACCATGAACAGTGCATCCACACCGACATCTTCATAGGCTTTGGCGCGTCGAACGGCTTCGTCGATTCCGGCAGCACTTGTCCGGCCCGCGATCACCAGATCGGGATCGATCCGGGCGTCGAGCGCGGCTTTCATTTTGCCGATGCCTTCATCGAGGGAGATCAGGCTGGCTTTGCCATCGGCGCCGTAAGGTGTGGGCAGGTCCGTGTCTTCGATGGACAGCGCGGCGACACCGGCCATTTCCAGCTCCTCTACGGTGCGTCGCACATTCAGGGCATTGCCATAGCCATGATCGGCGTCCACCAGCAGGGGCAGATCGCTGGCACGCCCGATACGCCGGGCCTGATCCGCGAACTCCGAAAGTGTCAGCACGATCAGGTCGGGTGCGCCGAGCACCGTCATGGAGGCGACCGAACCCGCAAAAATGCCAACCTCGAAACCGACCTCCTGCGCGATGCGGGCAGCCATCGGGTCATGAACCGAGCCCGGATGGACGCAACGGTCACTGTTCAGGATGGCGCGGAAATTTTTGCGGCGTTGGTTGAAGCGCATGGAATGTCTCGTTTCAGAAGGGTTCAGAGTTTGCGGCGTTCGCGGACAAGCCCGCCAGACTCGGCCAGGGCGGTGATTTCTCCCGCGTCATAACCGTGTTCAGCAAGAATTTCATCAGCCTGGGCACCGAAATGCGGTGGGGTCGAACGAAGTTCTCCGGGGGTGCGGCTGAACTTGATTGGCGTGCCTGCCCCTTCATACCAGTCGAGCTTGGCCGCCATCTGGCGGTGCCGGGTATGGGGGGCGGTCATCACCTGGCCGGTGTCGAGCACTGGTCCGGCGGGAATGCCAGCCGCCAGCAATTTCAGCGACAGTTTTTTACCATCAACCGCGGCGAATGCCGGAAGCAGTTCTTCGCGTAATTCTGCCCGGTTGGCGACACGCAGGGAGTTGTTCTCGAAGCGCGGATCGTCGACCAGTTCCGGCCGTCCCAGTTCGTTACACAGGCGGGCATAGGCCCGGTCGTTACCCGCGCCAATGAACACCTCGACGGTGCGGGTCGGGAATTTGTCATAGGGCGCGATGTTGGAGTGCTGGTTGCCGGTAATGCCTGGTATCTGTCCGCCCGACAGATAGTAGTTGGGAATGTGCGGATGCATCAGGGAGACGGCACAGTCATAAAGGGTCATGTCGATGAACTGGCCCTTTCCCGAATTCGCCCGTTCGAACAGCGCCATCAGAATGGCCACGCAGGAATAGAGCCCGGTTCCCATGTCGACTGCGGCGATACCGACCCGTGTCGGTTCCTTGTTTGCGCCGCCATTGATTGAGAACCAGCCAGCCATGGCCTGGATGATTGCATCATATCCCGGGAATCCGCCCAGTGGTCCGTCCTCGCCATATCCCGAGACGCGACAATGAATCAGTCGGGGAAATTTTTCGGCCAGAGTATCCTTGTAGCCAATACCCCATTTTTCCAGCGTGCCGGTCTTGTAGTTGTCGATCAGCACATCGGCATCTTCGAGCAGGCGCAGGAAGACGTCCTGCCCTTCCTTCTTGGACAGATCGAGGCCGATGGAACGTTTGTTCCGGTTGAGGCCGACAAAATAGGATGCATCCCCTTCATGGAAGGGCGGTCCCCAGTCGCGGACCTCGTCTCCTTGGGGCGGCTCGACCTTGATCACCTTGGCGCCGTGATCGGCCAGAATTTGCGTGCAATAGGGGCCGCCAAGGACCCGTGCCAGATCGACGACCTTGAGTCCGGCGAGTGCACCGAAGGGAGTTTGCGGTGAGGACATGAATTTCGACCTGCGGTAATGTTGATCTCTGAAGGAAAGAACAGAGGGGGAGTACCAGATGCGGTTTGTCTTCGCAGCACTGATGCTAGTTTTCTTGGCGACTTCCGTCCATGCTCAGGATGATGCTGATGATGAAGAGATGCTCTTGCTGCTGTGTCTCATGTTCGATGATTGCGGGTTTGATGAACCTTCATCCACGGAGCCGGCACAACCGACCACAAGCCTGTCCGCATCCGGTAATGTGAGTCTGGCCATCTGCAACGAATCCGGGGAAACGGTATCCGTTGCGATTGCCAATGATACCGACGATCTCTTTGGCGAGGAGTTTCACGCACGTGGCTGATGGGAACTGACGGATGGCGAATGTCGGGATTTCTGGGAGTGGCCGGTGCGGACTGCTTATGAAAGCACGCCACTCTATTTTCTGATCCATGATGTTGGAGAGAATGGTGCAGTCTGGGAAGGAGACGACATGTTTCTTTGTACGCCCGACAGCCGTTTTGACATCACCAGCGATCATGAGGGGCCTTGCGACAAACGAGGCTATATCGAGATCGACATGCTCACAGGTGACCGACTGATCGCCGGCCACACGGTGACTCTCGACCCCTGATCAGGCGGCGTTGGCGTTTCCAAACACGCGTGCGGCAAAGGCCGGATAGCGTTCGGCGACGGCGTCAGCGACGTCACCGCGCAACAATGCGAGGGTGTTCGCGTCTGGTGCGGGCGTTTCAGGCATATCCTCGGGCATGTCGAAGTCGAAGCCAGTATGCTCACGCACTTCGTCCACGGTGTGACCGGGATGGACGCTTTGCAGCCGGAACCGTTTCGCTGCGTCGTCAAAATCAAAGACACAGCGCCCGGTGACCAGTGCATGGGGGCCGCCCTTGCGATAGGTGTTCTTGTCGCTCACGCCTGGGGCGCTGACAAAGTCGACCCTGGGGACCAGCACCCGCGCGGTGTGTTCTTCGCGGAACAGGATCACCCGCGGGACGAGGAAATAGAGATAGGCCGATCCGAAGGAGCCGGGGAACCGGACCTTGGTGTCGGGATAATCGCCGATGCCCACAAGGTTGATATTGGCCTGGCCGTCGATCTGCCCTCCGCCGAGGAAAAAGGCATCGATGCGCCCCTGGGCAGCGCAATCGAACAATTCTCGTCCGCCATCAGTGAAGGGACTGTGGGTCTCGCTGCCCAGCATGGAAACGCGCAGAGACCCGCCCGACCGGGCGCGTGCAAGCAGGGCCGCAGAACCGGGAATGGGCGACTGAGCCCCCACCGCGACATGCCCGAGCCCTTCGAGCATGTCGGCGACGGTGGCGATCAGCAGTTCTTCGGGCGCGAAATCGGTATTCATTCGGCTGCTTTCGGCGCGAAGACGAATTCGTCGAGATAACTCGCGAAGCCGTCTTCGGTGCGGGCGCGGGCCAGATAGTCCTTCAGATGCGCGTCATCGGGGCCGTAGCGGCCAAACAGACCACAGGGCCAGGCGCCCTTTTCGGCTTCGGCGACGCCGCCGATATACAGCCCGGGGATGGTCCCGGGGGCAAGTTGTTCATCGGCAAGCAGATCGCCGTCATGAATTTTCTCGGCCGTCACAAGCGTGGTCTTTGCGGCGTGGGCCATCAGCATCATCTCGCGGCGCACGCCGATCCAGACATTGCCGTGGCGATCGGCCAGAGGTGCGTGAATCAGCGTGACGTCGGGGCGGATCGCCTTGACCATCACGATCGGGCCGTCTTCTTCGCCGAAGGGATCCTGGCCGAGGGTCCAGTCATCGCGATGGGCGAGCAGGTCCGAGCCGACAATGCCGCGCACGGGGATGAAGGGAATGCCCTTCTCGGCGGCCTGAAGTCCCGCATGGATCGCCGGGCAGGTCCCGTCGATCATCCGAATCTTTTCGCCCTTGATGGCAGCGTTGAAGCGTGGCGCCGGGCCATATTCGTCGAGGGTTACAGCGGCTGTTTCCAGCGTCGCGACACAGCCGGCGCCGATCAGCATGTCGCCCTGAAACCCGACCGAGGGCACGCCGATCAGATGCAGGTCCTTGGCGCCACGGGCAATGAGGGCGCGAATGGTGACCATGGAGACACCCGAATAATCGGGCGCCAGCGCAAGGGTAGCACCATCGGGAATGCGGACGGCCAGGTCGTCTATGCTTGTCATCGTGTTGATCACGGGATCACTTCAGGCGTCGTTTCAGGGGACGGCTGATGTTAGATTGGATGGCGACAGGAATAAAGGAATGTGCGGCCATGGATTTTTCTCTTCCCGAAGACATCACGGCGCTGAAGGACTCTGTCGCGAGATTCGCGACGACGGAAATCCTGCCATCTATGCCCGCCTATGAGGACTCCGGCACCTTTCCCCATCTGCTCGTCGAGAAAATGGGTGCGGCCGGGTTCTTCGGGGCGGCCTTTCCCGAGGCGCTGGGGGGCAGCGAAGCTGGTTTTCTGGCCGTGTCCGCCATATCCGAGACGATTTCGCGGCTGGCCCCGGAATTCGGCTACTGCATGAATATGCAGGCCATGACCTGCCCCTTTACCATCTTCAACTGGGGAAACGAGGACCAGATCGCCCGCTTCGTACCGGATCTGATCGCGGGCCGGAAGATCGGCATGTTCGCCCTCTCGGAACCCGGAGGCGGGTCCGATGCAGCGGGCGCCATGAAGACCACGGCTGTTCGTGATGGAGATGTCTACCGGTTGAACGGCTCGAAGCAGTGGATCACCTTTGCCAATGCCGCTGACACCGGAATTCTGTTCGCCAAGACCGATCCGGCAGCGGGCCATCGGGGGGTTACGGCCTTCATCGTGCAACCCAAAGAATTTGCCGGGTTCACCGCCAATCCGATCCCCATGACCGGCCTGTCCCGAGCCATGTGTTCGAACGCGGTCTTTCTCGATGGCTTTGTGGTGCCGGTGGAAAACCGTCTGGGTGAAGAGGGTGAAGGGTTCCGGATTGCCATGAACGCGCTGGAATATGGCCGGCTGACCGTGTCGTCCCGTTCGGTCGGGTTGGCCCAGGCCTGCCTCGATCACGCCAGTGCCTACGCCAATCAGCGGGTCGTTGGTGGCAGCCCGATCGGGGAATATCAGATGGTCCAGCATCTGATCGCCGATATGACCGTCAATATCCAGGCCGCCCGGTTGCTGGTCCACAAGATGGCCTGGCTTATGGATCGGGGAGAGGTCTCGAATCGCGCGGCCTCTCTGGCGAAATACGCTGCGGTGAATGCGGCGAAGCATGCTGCGAGTTCTGCTACCGAAATCTTTGCCGGCTACGCGCTGGCCGACGAGTATCCGATCAAGAAAACCACTGCCTATGTGAACATGCTGGCGGTGGGCGAGGGCACGCCGAATGTGCAGCGGATCCTGATTGCCGAGGATACGCTGGGGATAAAGGATGCCAACCGGCATCCGGTTCGCAATCGCCTTCGCGCGCCGGATGTGGAATAAATAGGTCAACCAAATCGCACGCAGATGCGAATCCGAATTCGTGGTGGAGAGAGACGATGAGCGATCAGGCAAACAATCCCGATTCCAGTGTTCTGGGCCGACCCAACAGTTATATCGGCAAGGTGGTGCCGCGCCCCAATGTCCGCAAGCTTGTGCGTGGCAAGGGCCAGTTCGTGGATGATCTGACATTGCCGCGCATGGTCCATGCGGTTTTTCTGCGGTCCCCCCATGCCAGCGCCATGATCAAGAGCATCGACACCAGCGCCGCATCCCGAATGCCCGGCGTGGTGCGTGTGGTGACCGGCAGTGAAATGGCCGAACACTGCGAACCCTGGGTCGGGGTCCTGACCCATTTCAAGGGTCTGAAATCCGCTCCGCAACATGCCATCGCCGTCAATCAGGTGGCCTGG
This sequence comes from uncultured Alphaproteobacteria bacterium, assembly GCA_943787445.1. Classification (GTDB taxonomy): domain Bacteria; phylum Pseudomonadota; class Alphaproteobacteria; order UBA6615; family UBA6615; genus JABJAG01. The sequence continues at coordinate 203,201 of CALSML010000017.1, read as the reverse complement.
CAGGGTGAGGCCGTGGCGGCCGTGGTCGCCAACAGCCGCGCCGAAGCCGAAGATGCCGCCGCGATGATTGAGGTGGAATACGACGTCCTGCCGGCGGTCACCGATGCCGAAACCGCCGATCATCCCGACACCCATGTCATCCATCCCGAACTGGGCGACAATGTCGCGTTCGAAAATGGCGTCGATGCGGGTGATGTGGATGCGGCCTTTGCCGAGGCCCATCTGGTCGTCGAGGAAACCTATCACTTCGACCGGCATACCGGCGTCACCCTCGAGCCCCGGGTCCTGCTGGCCGATTACGACACTGCCGATGAAAAGCTGACCGTGCACATGTCCTTTCAGGCACCGCACATGATGCAGCACATCTTCGCCCGGCATCTCAACGTGCCCGAGGGCGATGTGCGGGTGGTCTGCAAGGATGTGGGCGGCTCCTTCGGCATCAAGGTGCATGTCTATGCCGACGAAATGGCCACAGCCGCCCTGTCGAAGATGCTGGGACGGCCGGTCAAGTTTTCCGCTGACCGGCTTGAATCCTTTCTCACCGATATTCACGCCCGGTCCCATCGGGTGCACGCCAAGATGGCCTTCAGCGCCGATGGCGACATCACGGCCATCGAGATCGATGATCTGACCGGTGTCGGACCCTATTCCATGTATCCGCGCACCAGCGCGATGGAGGCCAATCAGGTCCTCAACTTCACCGGCGGCCCCTACAAGCACAAGAACTATCGGGCCAAGGCCAAGGTGGTGTTCCAGAACAAGAATGTGATGTGCCAGTACCGTGCGGTCGGCCATCCGGTGGCTTTTGCTGTCACCGAAGCCCTGGTCGACAAGGGCGCGGTGGCGCTGGGGATCGACCCGGTCGATATCCGCCGCCGCAACCTGATCTGCGATGATGCCTATCCGACCAAGGGCGCAAGCGGCATTGCGTTTGAGGGTCTGTCCCATCATGCCTCTCTGGACAAGCTGCTGGCATCAATGGATTACGACACGATGAAGGCTGAGCGCGAATCACTGCGCAGCGAGGGCGTTTATCGCGGCATCGGCTTTGCCGCCATGATCGAACTGACCAATCCAGGCGCTGCCATGTATGGCATCGGCGGGGCGCGGATTTCGTCTCAGGATGGCGCCCAGGTGCGGCTGGATTCTGCCGGGTCTATCGTCGTCCACACCTCGATCACCGAACAGGGACAGGGAACTGACGCGATCATCGGGCAGATCGCCGCGAGCGCGTTCGGCACCAGCCCCGATATGGTGAAGGTCGTCACCGGTGACACCGATCACGTACCTACCGGCGGGGGCACCTGGGGCTCGCGTGGGGCCGGGATTGGTGGTGAAGCCGTGCTGCAGGCCGCCAAGGCACTGCGCCACAACATCAAGGACATTGCCGGCCAGCTGCTTCAGGCCGATCCGGCGACTCTCGATATCCAGAAGGGCGTGATCGTCGATCTGGGAACCGAGAACGAGCGCATGGGGCTCGATGAGTTGGCGCGAATTTCCTATTTCCGCTCGGATCTGATCCCCAAGGGCTTCCAGCCCGAATTGATGGCCACGCGTCATTTCGTGCCTCGCGAATACAACATCGCTTTCACCAACGGCATTCAGGGTTGTTACGTGGAGGTCGATCCCGAAATCGGCCTCGTCAAGGTGCTCAAGCACTGGGTGGTCGAGGATTGTGGCACGGTCATCAACCCGCAGCTCGTCGATGAACAGGTGCGCGGTGGCGTGATCCAGGGCCTTGGCGGTGCGCTGATGGAAGAGTGCCGTTATGACGACAGTGGCAATCTGGTAAACGCCAACATGGCGGATTATCTGGTGCCGATGGCCGGGGAGATGCCCGACATCATGGTGGGCCATGTGGAGACACCGACAGCGGATTCGGAACTGGGAGCCAAGGGAGCCGGTGAAGCCGGTACCGCGGGCGCGCCGGCGGTGGTGATGAACGCCATCAACGATGCGCTCTCACCACTTTGAGGTACGTCTGGCCCATCAGCCGATCACGCCGGAACGGATTTTGAAGGCTCTCGGGAAGTTCTAGCGGGAGATTCTTGTCGCTCGGATTAGGAACTCTGCGCCCGCAGGGCCCAGATCGCGCCCATGAACAATGCTTTGGCGCGGGGCAGGACCAGCAGGCACAGCCCGATCAGGACCGGGATCAGGATGACGCTCATTTCCCAGGACGAGAAGCGGCCACTTTTGGACATGGAGATCATCACCGGGGCCATCACATGGCCGACGATCAGGATGGTCAGCCAGGGTGCTGCATCATCGGATCGGATTTCCGACCATTTCTCGTGACATTCCGGGCAGGAATCCACCTGTTTGAGGTAGCTCCGGAACAGTGCCGCCCGCCCACAGCGCGGGCAGCGCCCGCGCAGCGCGTTGCCGAGGGCCGACCAGATATTCCGTTTTTCGCCGCGATCCATGCCGCAAGTCTATCACGGGATGGCCCCGAAACACGGGCGGGCGGCGAGATGCCGCATCCGTGTTCGAGTGGCTTTGATTCACATGGTCGAACTCTCTAGTCTGCCGGTAACAACGAACACAGGGCAGGCATTATGAGCGTCGCAGATCACAGCAACGAAGGCAGCGTCCTCGATCGTGAGGACAGCTTTATCGGCAAGACCGTGCCGCGCGCCAACGCCGCCCGGCTGGTGGCGGGACAGGGTAAATATGTTGATGACCTGACGCTGCCACGCATGGTGCATGTTGTTTATTTCCGCTCACCCTATGCCCATGCCCGGATTGTCTCGATCAATGACGAAGCCACTCTGGCCAGTCCGGGGGTTATCCGGGTCTTCACGGGCAAGGAGATTGCTGAAGTCTGCTCCCCCTGGGTGGGCACACTGGCTCATTTCAAGGGTATGAAATCGGCCCCGCAACACGCCATGGCGGTTGACCGGGCCTGCTGGCAGGGTGAACCGGTGGCTGCTGTCGTCGCCCATTCCCGCGCCGAGGCCGAGGACGCGGTTGAACTGCTCGAGGTCGAGTTCAAGGAACTCACGGTGCTCGCCGATCCGGAAGTGGTGCTCGATGATGATGCCTATGTGATGCATCCCGATCTGGGTGACAATCTGCTCTTCGAGATGAACCACGATATCGGTGACACCGGGAAGGCCTTTGCCGATGCCGAAGTGGTGGTGGAGCAGACACTCAATTTCGGGCGACACACCGGCGTGTGTCCGGAATCTCGCGCGATCATCGCCGATTATCACTCCTCCGAAAATCGCCTGACCGCCTATCACTCCCATCAGGCCCCGCACATGATGCAGGACCTGTTTGCCCGTCATCTCGATATTCCCAACCAGAATGTCCGGATCCAGTGTGGCGATGTGGGCGGTGCTTATGGCGTCAAAGGACACACCTATCCCGACGAGATGTCGACGGCGGCGATCTCGAAAATCATGAAGCGGCCGGTGAAGTTCATCGCGGACCGGATCGAATCCTTTCTCACCGATCTGCACGCCCGTGATCACCGGGCCCATGTGCGCGCTGCCTTCGCCAAGGATGGCGAATTGCTGGGCATCGAAATGGACGATCTCACCGGCGTCGGAGCGTATTCCATGTATCCGCGCACCAGCGCGCTGGAAGCATTGCAGGTCATCAATTATGTGGGCGCGCCCTACAATCACACGAACTACAAGGCCCGTTCGCAGGTCGTGTTCCAGAACAAGACACCGATGAGCCAGTACCGGGCCGTCGGACACCCGGTTGCCGTGGCGATCACCGAAACCCTCATGGAGGAAGGTGCCCGCAAGCTTGGCATGGACCCGGTCGATATTCGTCGGCGCAATCTGATGGCCGATGACAGCTATCCACGTGACTTCATCACCGGTCTGAAAATGGAGGCTCTGTCTCACGAAGCTTCCCTCGACAAGCTGCTGACCATGTTTGACTACAAGGGTTTTCGCGCGGAACAGGCGCGCCTGCGCGAACAGGGAATCTACCGGGGTATCGGCTTTGCGACCCTGGTCGAAATGACCAATCCTGGGCCGCACACCTATGGTCTGGGCGGGGCCCGTATTTCTTCCCAGGATGGCGCGGCTGCGCGAATGGATGCCTCGGGTGCGGTGGTCGTGCAGACCAGCATTTCCGAACAGGGTCAGGGCAGTGAGGCGGTGATCCAGCAGGTCATGGCCAGTGCCTTCGGCACCACCCCGGACAAGGTAAAGGTGATCTCCGGGGATACCGATAATGTTCCGGTCGGCTGGGGCGCAGGTGGCTCCGGCGGCGCGGGGATCGCAGGCGAAGCCGCGCTGCAAGCGGGCAAGGCCCTGCGCCACAATGTGCTCGATGTTGCGGCGATCCTGCTGCAGGCCGAAGCCACGACGCTGGATATCCGCAAGGGCGTGGTTGTGGACCGGGCCACAGGCGAGGAGCGGATGCCCCTCGAAGAGGTCGCCCGCGTGGCCTATTTCCGGCCCGACACGCTGCCCCAGGACTTCCAGTCGGAAATGATGGCGACCCGGCACTACATTCCCAAGAAATATCCGGTCGCCATGACCAACAGCTTTCAGGCCGTGACCGTAGAGGTCGACCCGGAGGTCGGCACCGTACAGCTCCTCAAATTCTACTGTGTCGAGGATTGCGGCAAGGTGATCAATCCGCTGCTCGTCGATGAGCAGGTGCGCGGGTCGATTGTTCAGGGTATCGGCGGGGTCCTTTTCGAGGAGTGCCGCTACGATCTCGATGGCAACTTCCTCAACGCCAACATGGCCGATTATCTGGTGCCCATGGCCGGCGAGATGCCCGATATCGAAATCGGCCATGTGGAGACGCTGACGAAGGAATCCGAACTCGGCGCCAAGGGTGCGGGCGAGGCCGGAACGGCGGGCGCTCCGGGCGCGATTCTGAATGCGATCAATGATGCGCTCAGCCCGTTCGGGGCGACGGTTCTCGATCAGCCGGTTACTCCCGAACGCGTGCTCAAGGCGCTCGGCAAGTACTAGGAAATGACTGAATGGACCTCGCCCTGAGCCTGACGAAGAGGGAGACACTGCACCCTCATGCTTTGACAAGCTCAGCATGAGGCGAAGGAAGGAACCAAAGCCATGGCCGACGTCGAAATCATAAGCTCTTCAACCTGCCCCTTTGCCCAGCGTACCCGCATGGCGCTGATCGAGAAGGGGATTCCGTTCGATCTCACGGCCATTGACCTTAATGACAAGCCGGAATGGTTCCTGGAAATTTCGCCCTACGGGAAGGTGCCGGTCTTGCGCCACAACGGGGCGGTGATCTTCGAATCCGCCGTGATCAATGAATATCTCGAAGAGGTGTTCCCTGATAGCCCGATGTTGCCCCGTGATCCGGTGCGCCGCGCCCAGGCACGAATCTGGATCGACTTCGCCAATGTGCGGTTCACGCCGCTGGTCTACAAACTGATGCTGGCCCAGGAGGCCGATGCCCAAGTGGCGCTGGCCGAACGGTTGACCGATGCCCTGCTGGCCATGGAGCATCAGGGTCTCGGCAAGCTGGGGGATGGTTCCTACTGGCTGGGGGATGACGTCAGTCTGGTCGACCTGACCTTCCTGCCCCATATGCAACGACTGGGCGTGCTGACCCATTACCGTGATTTCCACATTCCCGATGAATGTGTACTGCTCAAGGCGTGGTTGCAGCTGATGAGCCGCCGTCCATCCGTCATGGAGGGGTCGGCTTCTCTTGAGGTGCTGATCGAGAACTGGCGTAAATATGCCGAGAACACTTCGACCGGTACGACCGCAGCCGATATGCGCGCCGCCCTAGCTGTCTGCCAGCGGACACATACCCGGAACGGGTGAAGGCACCAGCAGGGTTGTTTCCTGAGAGACCATGAGCGGGCGGATCTTCGCCAGATGGGCATCCCATTCCGGGCGAGCGTAATTGGCCCGCGCGGATTTCTGCGCGCTGGGCAACATCATCGAATTGCCAGATGTGCACGATTTGATTCAGAGGGCCGACATCCGACTGGAAATAGCCGACGAGATGGTCATGCATGCGGGGGTCCTGGGCGGCAAAGCCGCCATCCTGATAGTGTTTTCCAGTATTCGGCCGGCTTGCCGGGGTTGAGTGTGTAATTGCGGATTTCGAGGATCATGGCCGTTCCCTTGATGTTTCTTGCGGTTGAATGCGTGTGTGCCGGATTTTGTCCCACAGGATGAAAGTTGTGCGCAAATCCATGTCTGCGTCACAGGCATAAGTGCTTTTCACGGCGATACGTTGTTGTGCGTCGGCACGCCTGTTAGATTTTCCATTAACTCGAGCCCTGAAACCGACGGGAGACAACATGGTCCACGTTCGTGAAATGCCTGAACATCTGCGCGATGCGCTGATCAATCAGGAACTGCCGGAATACGGCGAGACACCCTGGGTGACTCCCAAGCCGCTCAATGAATGCCGTGTTGCCCTGATTTCGACGGCGGGTCTGCATCGGCGCGAGGACCCGCCCTTTACGCCGGGTGCGGGTGACTATCGGATCATTCCCGATGAATACGACATGGATGCACTCACTCATGAGCCATGTCTCCACCAATTTTGACCGCAGCGGCTTCTATCAGGACGTCAACACGTCCTTTCCCGATTGACCGGCTGCGCGAGCTGGCAGAGAGGGCGTGATCGGTTCTGTTGCGGGCTCGGCACTTTTCCTTCATGGGGGCGACCCCGCCGACGGTGATGGAGCCGGTGGCGCGGGATCTGGCAAAGGTGCTCAAGGCCGACAATGTGGACGCCGTTGCGCTGGTCCCGGTCTGACCCCAATGCACGCGCGCCGTGGGCGGGCTTGCACACTATCTGGAAGAAGAAGGCATTCCGACAACGCAGATAGCGCTGATCCGCAAACATGCCGAAGAGATCAAACCGCCGCGCGCGCTTGCGGTGCCGTTCGAACTGGGCCGCCCGCTCGGTGCACCGAATGAGCTGGAGTTTCAACGGCGCGTCCTGCGGGAATGTCTGGAATTGCTGAACGCGGAATCGGGTCCGGTACTGGCTGATTTCCCGGACACGGCACCGGGTGACGAGCCGGGCCAAGAAGGCTGGACTTGTCCGGTCAACTTCGCGGCACCAGTGGACGATATCAGCGATCAGGACCTGATCCGGCAATCCCTGGAACAGGAAATCGCATTGCTGCGGCCTTGGTACGAAGAGTCCAAACAGACCCGCAACGGCCGCACGAATTTCGGGATTTCAGGACAGACCCCGGAAGAGATCGCGGCTTATCTGGCAGAGGTTGTCATTGCCCGCGAGGACGCGAAATCGCCCATCGCCGGAACACCGCCCCATCTTGCGTTTAAGCATATGGCGGATGACATCCGGTACTACTACATGGAGGCAGCGATCGCGCGGCCTGATGGTCAGGCAACGGATTTGGAGATCGGGAACTGGCTCTGGGGTGAAACCACCCTCGGCAAGGTTCTGGTGACGATCCGTGACTGGGCCATGGAGACTGAAGAGAAAGGTTTCAAAGCGCTCGCGATCACGGCGATTGTTCCCACTCATCAACGACATCGTACGATCCACGGCTGAGGGCGCGTTTTGGTCAAACTCAGCGAGCTACCGGCAAAGCACCGGGATCGATACTTCAATGCCGAGATGCCGGATTTCGGGGAGACGCCCTGGGCGCCGGCCCGTCCGCTTTCGGAAAGCCGCATCTGTGTCCTCTCGACGGCGGGGCTGCATCTTCGTGGTGATGCTCCGTTCGTGGGCTATGCGACGGATTACCGGATCATTCCCGGGGGTGCCGACATGGACGATCTGGTGATGAGTCACCTGTCGACCATCATTTCTCGTTCATGGGTGCGACTCAGCCGGCCCGGATGGAGCCGGTCGTCAACGACATGGTTGGTATCCTGAAAGCCGATGGGGTTGATGCTGTCCTGCTGGTCCCGGTCTGACCTTCCTGCACGCGCGCCGTGGGCGGGCTTGCACATTTCATTGAACGGGCCGGCATTCCGACCACCCAGATCAGTCTGATCCGCGTCCACACCGAGCAGATCAAGCCGCCCAGGGCGCTGGCTGTCCCGTTTGAACTGGGCCGTCCGTTCGGGGTACCCGACGAAGTGGCGTTTCCAGCGGCGGGTGCTTGAGGACTGCCTCAATCTTCTTGCGCGTCCTGCTGGTCCGGTTCTTGAGGATTTCCCCGATGCGCCATCGGGCGAGGCAGCCACGGCAGAGCAACCCGAGGGCTGGGCCTGCCCGGTCAGCTTTGCACCACCGGCTTCCGAGATGAGCGATGCCGATGTGCTGCACGAAGCCCTGCTGCAGGAAGTGGCTCTGCTGCGGCCCTGGTACGAATAATCAAGGCAGAATCGCAAGGGCCGCTCGGCGTTCGGGATTTCCGAGAAGACGCCAGAGGACACTGTTCGATTTCTGGCGGACTTTGCTGTGACGCCGCAGGATACCGAATCCCCCTATCACGACACCCATGTGATCGTTGCGTTCAAGCGCATGGCCGATGATTTGCGCTATTTCTATACCGAGGCCGCGATTGCGCGACCGGATGGACGGGGTAGCGATCTGGAAATCGCCAACTGGCTCTGGGCCGATACAACTCTGGGCGCGCTTCTGGTGGCGGTTCGTGACTGGGCGATGGAGTCCGACGACCCGACAACCCTCGAGTTGGCCCAAAACGCCATGGTGCCCTTCCACCAGCGCCACCACACCAAATACGGCTAGGACACCCTATCCGGTGAAGGTCACCGGCATGGTGTGTTCATCGGACGCAACAACGTGCCCGATGATCGCGGCTTGCGGTGCAGCGCCGTTTTGCAGTGTGGTCATGCAGGCCTCGGCCTGATCTGCGGGAACACCGAACAGTAGCCCGCCCGAAGTCTGTGGATCGAACAGTAAAGCCCGGGTCGGGTGCGCGCTGGCAAGGAACGCATGTCCGGCTGACGCCTCGTTGCCCGGTCGCAGGGTGCTTTCGACGCCCGCGAGCGACAGTTCATGCGCGCCGTCCAGAACCGGGATCGCGTCGAGGTTGATTTCTGCAGAAGACCCCGAGGCATCCAGCATTTCCAGGAGATGGCCGGCAAGCCCGAAGCCGGTCACATCCGTGCCCGCGCTCACATTGTGGGTGCGCATGATCTCCACACAGGGACGCAACGAGGTTTGCATGGAGGTCAGCGCAGCTTCGATCCAACTGCCCCGCGCATCGGCGCGCATATCGGCAGCGAACAACACGCCGGTGCCGATGGGTTTGGTGAGAATAAGAACATCGCCCGGGTTGAGGCCGCCCTTGCGGATGATGGTCTCGGGCGCGGCATAGCCGTTGATGGTCAGGCCGAAGGCCATCTCGGCCCCTTCGCCTGTGTGCCCGCCGCCCAGAACGGCACCGGCTTCGGCTAGGGTTTCGGTGGCCCCGGCGAGCAACTGATAGAGGTCGTCCCCCATCTTGTCGTCATCCCCATGGGGCAGCATGACGGCGGCCAGGGCCGAGTGGGGCTCGGCGCCCATGGCAAAGATATCGCCCAGGCAATGATTGGCGGCGACCCGCCCGAACAGGAACGGATCATCGATAAAGGTGCGGAACTGATCCACAGTCTGGATCAGGGATTTTCCCGGCGGTGGTGTGAGTACGGCGGCGTCATCGGGTGAATCGAGCCCCTGGTCGAGCCCTTCCTTGGCTTGTTTGGGCAGGCGCGACAGCGCGCGACGCAGAACGGTCGCGGGCACTTTTGCGCCGCAGCCACCGCAGCGCATCTCCTCGATCACATCGCTGTTGGAGGTTCCGCCGTCCTCCATATCCGGAAGCTCCTGATATTTCTCCATCCAGCGCCGGTCGATCCAGTCCTTCCAGCGCCAGACCCATTCCCCTTCAAGCGACAACGGTCCGCGTGCGGCGATGGCGTAGCGCTCACCCGTTGTGATCAGGGCCAGCGTCTGACCTTGCGGCTTGTAGGTTTGCAGCGGTTTGTCGGTCGCGGCGCGGCGCAGGTTTTCCGCGAGATACGGCCCCTGTCGCGCGGCATAGACCCCGGCCTTGGGCAAATTGTGGTTTTCCATGGCGGCCGCATCGCCGGCAGCGAAGATGTGAGGATGGGATACGGAGCGAAGCTGGTCGTCGACCCGGATAAACCCGCGATCATCGTGTGCCAGCATGGCGTCGCCGAGCCATTTCGGCGCGCCGGCCGAGGTGACCAGAATGGTCTGATCGCTCGCGATGCGCGTACCGTCCGCGAGGGTGACGCCGCGTTCATCGATCTGTGTGGCCATGGCACCGGTCCGCACTTCAACGCCGCGCGCGCTCAGGGCACGGGTCATCTTGCGTCGGGCGGCCGCGTTGTAGCTGGGCAGCAACACGTCATCGGCCTCAATCAGAGTGAACGAGAAATCCTCACGCTGCTTGCCCAGCTCGACCGCAGCACTGCGCAAACGGTGGCTCAAGGCCAGCACTAGTTCGACGCCACCGGCACCGCCGCCGATCACGACCAGCCGGAAGCCGCCGAAATGGGCGCGCAGCCGGTCTGTCAGGGCCGCGTAGGAGTCGAGAAAGCGGTCGATGGGTTTGACGGGCAGGGCGTGTTCGACCCCGGCGATGCCATGGGTTTCGGGGGTGGAACCGGTGTCGATCGCAAGCAGATCAAACGCCACCGGGGGGCGTCCGGCGACAGCCACATGGTTGTCTGCGAGATCGAGCCCGGTGGCCGGAGCATGAATCAGACGGGCACCGGCGAAGGCAGCCAGCGGGCGCAGGTCGATATGGGCCTCGGCCTGGGAATAATGCCCGGCGATATAGCCCGGAATCATGCCGGAATAGGGCGTCAGAAGATCGCGTGCGATCAGGGTCAGCCGGACACCGGGTTCGGGTTTCATGCCGAAACGCTTGAGGACGTCCACATGGCTGTGACCGCCGCCGACCAGAACAATATCGCGGCGAATGGGAACCGTTGGTGTCATGGGGTATCGAATTCGCCGGTGTTGTTCGCGTGCGGGCCACATTCCGTGACACTGCGCCAGCACGGAAAATTGGCGGAAGAGGGTGGGAGTCGAACCCACCAGGCACGTCTAACGCCCCTCACCGGTTTTGAAGACCGGGCGCCCCACCGGGGAACGGTCCTCCTCCAACTGTATGGTACAACTATTTGTTATAATTGTGAAACATGTAATTCATGAATATCCATACCACATTTCATACCACAAAAATGTTGTGGTGGGCGCAGCTGTCAGCGTGTTGGATATGATGTGAGTATGCCCAATATTTATCGCACGATACAGTCTGATGATGTGGGCAACACCGTCGGCAATCTTAGTTGTTCTACGCCACAGAAACTCGCCGGTGAGTGCGTGGCGAAGAACTACAGGGGGTGATGAAGGTCACTCGGTTTGGTTGGCGCGCGCTGCGCCAGCAGGTTCCGCAGGAACGCCTCGCCCCCGGCGAGGAGTAACGGCTAAGGGCGGCGAGGCACTCGGCCTCAGTCGTTCGTAGCTACATCCATCTTTTGAAACGACCGTACAAGGCGAGGCGCCGTTGCAAAGACCCTGGTAGCGCTGCCATAGTCGCTGGAGTCACGATTACGTTGTCCGGGTCGTGCTGTAGCCCATCGAAGATATTGGCTGCGGGAGTGACCAGGTGGCGATCACGCGAGGCCAGCATAGCTTCGGCCAATCGGTCATGGGCCGCATCCTCGAAGTTGTAGCTACCAAAGGCTACACGAGTGCGATCCACCAGTATAATCTTTGAGTGCTCACCGTGACGGTTTTCGAAGATTCGAACCCCCGAGCTAAGCAACTTCTCAAAGCCAGTGGCCGATGCTATCCAAGCGAGGTCTGTTGCGGGCAAAGCCTCTCGATGTGAATGATACACGTCGACAAGTACCCCCCGCGTGGCCGCCGCGACCAAAGCATCCATCAACGCCGGCACCGGCTTGAAGTAGAAACTGGTGATCTCGATGGTTTCACGGGCTTCATGCACCATCTCCAGTAATCGTTCCGTCACGGAGTTGGGGCCGCGCCAGCCCAAGGGACCAAAGGCGCCCTGGGCAAGGTTTGGGTTGCAGAACCAGTATTCAAGCTCAATGGCTGGTTGCTCCACGACAGTTGACTGGGCGGCGTCTTCAAGCTGACGAAGGTGAGCTGCCTGGACTGTACCGCCAATTTGCCGGTAGCTTTGCAGCAACGCAGTAACTACCGAACCGCGGAGGGTGACTGAGTATTCGTTCCATCCCTCGAAAGAGGATCGGGTCAGGTTGCTGCTGCCGAATATCGCCTCGCCAGCCTCGGATACCTGCAGCTTGACATGCTGGCCTCCACCAAGTCGTCGTTGCATGAAGTGTTTCGGCCGATAAGTCGTTACTGTTGCCCCAGCCGCCTGCAGTTCCTGCAACCCGATGGCTAGCGCTTGCCTGTCCTGTTTCGACATCAATACATTGCCCAGCATCTGACCGAACCCATCTATCAACAGATTGATCTCGACGCCGCGACGCTGGGCTCGCAGGAGAGCCGCCAGTGCCGCGATACCAAAGCGGTCGTATTCTATATAAAAGGTCGAGAGGTATAGGAACTGCCTAGCAGTTTCGATCATCTCGAGACGGCAGTTCCATTCGGCGGCGCGGTTCCAAAGCGGCCGTGCGCGGGATGCGCTCAGCATCCGTCAAAGACGATAATGTTAGAGACGATAACCACCGGAAACATCGATATTTACGCCGGTAACATAGTTCGCTTCGAGCAGATACTCGACCGCCTGCGCGACCTCCTGCAGGCTGCCGGGCCTACCCAGCGGCACCCATGCTCCGATCTCATGAGGTGGCGGCAGATCAATCGAGTTGTCGAGCTGTCCCGGAGAAACCATGTTGACCCTGATCTGTTGCTCACCGTAGGCAGCAGCCAGAGATCGGGTCAGTACCAGAAGTCCTGATTTGCTGACGAAATAATCAGTTCCTTGAACATCGGCGCGGGCCCCTTCGAGTCCAGCCATGCCGATATTGATGATGTTGCTGCCAGCGGACATCAACTTCAGCGCGTGATAACAGCAGTAGTAGGCGCCCGATAGATTGGCCGAAAGGGTCGCGTCCCAGACCGTTGGATCAAGCTGGGTGACATGTTGCGGGTTGTAGTTGCCGACATTGTTAATCAGCAGGTCCAGCCGCCCCTCAGTTCTGGCGACGTCGTTGAATAGCGTCTCCACCTGAGTTTTGTCGGATACATCGACAGACAGGGAACGAGTGCGCCCCCCCAGCCTCAGGGCAGCGATCTCCTCTTGAAGCGATTGCGCATCACGACGCGAGTCACGGTACAGAATGACTAGGTCAAACCCTCGTGCAGCCAATGTCATGCATAGTTGACGGCCAAGCCGGCGCGCGCCGCCCGTAACCACTGCTACCGGGCGTGGCTCACTCATACGCGGTTGCGCTCTAGGCGCACGAATGAGCATTCAGCGGCTGGTACGGCTTCGGGTTTGCGGATTTCAAGTCTGACGGTTTGCGCCAACGCGTGCTGCTCGAACAGCAATTTTGCTGTCTCTTCGGCCATCGCCTCTAGCAACACGAACTTTCGCTCATGAAGTAACTCCGTCACGCCGCGTGCGATAAGATCATAGTCGACGGCGTCCCCGATGGCGTCAGAGGCCGCGGCTGCGGCAAAATCGTAGTCCAGCTCGATGTTCATTATGATTGGCTGGGTTCGTTCGCGTTCGAATGCATAGACACCTACGATGCAGTCAATGTGCAAACTATTGAGTCCTGTAGTCGCTATCAAAACTGTTAGTCTCCCTTTTTAGTCGCGTTAGTCAGGCTTACGCGCGACCCACACTTGTTCGCTTGCCCTTGCTGTCTCGAATGGCGTGCGTTGAAAATCACCAAAACACGCTTCGATAGTGAATCCGGTGTCAATCAACAGTGCGCTGATCTGATCGGGTTCCAGCCAGCTCAGGCTCAGGCGGCGGTAGTGACGCTTTTGCATTTCCTCATTATCGTCGAGGATATCCTCCCAGGTGACCACGGAAATCGATTGTTTCAACTCGTCGATCAGGGATGTCACCCACAGTAGGCAGTCGTTGCCCTGTGTATTCTGATACGCCGCGCGCAACTGTACCGCACGCATGTGGCTCATAAGTTGCGGGGTCATGAAGAAGTCATCGAACACGAAAATCCCGCCTGGGCTTAGATTCTCGAAAATGTGCTGGATCGCCTCACGCTTGTCGTCGATGCTCGGAAGATGACCGATGCTGTGGTAGGGCAAAGTAATCAGGGTTGCTGGAGCCGGTATATCGAAGTGACGGAAATCTGACTCAATTAATGTCAATCGATCGGCAACACCTGCTTCCGCAGAAAGCTTGCGGCACCGATCAAGCATTGCCGGCGACAGGTCAACTCCCGTCAGACTACATCCCCGGCGTGCCGCCTCGATGGCTATCCTCCCATCACCAATCCCCAATTCGACAATGCTACCCTGAGCCGCTAGATATGTGTCGATGTAAAATGCAAGATTTTGATTGGTAGAGGCCGCCGTAGAAGTCCAGACCTCATAGATCTCGGCGAATCTTTCATACTCGGAGGTGTTTTCGTCATACATGAGATTACTTGATCAGCCCATTTTTTAGATACGTCATTATAGAGGAGGCCTTTTTTGTTTGGATATGCGCGCTCAGTCTTTAAGCGAAGCGACTGCTCGATGAAAGCGATGTCCCGCTTGAGGCTGAAAATGGTGGTTGAAGAATGACGAATGATACACTGCACAAACAGGTGGTGCTTTACCTCATTTATCTCAAGGCTAGGGCAATTCCTGTAATTTCAGTAACCTGAAGTCTTTGATGGCTTGTGCCAGGTGCCAGTAATACATTCAGCTAAGGTGTATAAATTCTTTACCGAAAGTTGTGCCAACATTCACGATGGGCGTTTTAAAATCGTGCAAGCAAAGATGCGGGCAAGGGTGGTTGCAGTCCGAAAGCCAAAGGTTTGTCCGTATTGGTAAAGATCTTATCACGGCGCATTTTGGAGTTTCGCCTATTGGCGCAAATCGAGAACAATTGATTTTGATAGCAAGAGATTTAATCCGGACCACCTTGCCCCGAAACTATCAGCGGCGATAGCGCAATGTTGGAAGGACGCATTACGGCATTGCTGTACTCGATTGCAGGCCTAGTTGCGGCGTGGAAAACCTCTGTTGCTTTTCGTCTGGAGTGCGTGCTGTCCATCGTTCTCGTTCCAGTAGCCTTCTGGGCAGGAGAAAGTGGCCTCGAGCGTGCTGTTTTGATAGCCTCGGTCTTTTTGGTGCTGATCGTGGAGCTTCTTAACAGCGCCATTGAGGCGACAGTCGATAGAATTGGATCCGAGATTCACCCGCTCTCAAAACAGGCCAAGGATATGGGCTCCGCGGCTGTGTTTGTAGCGTTAATCGTCGTCGTTGTGATTTGGGCGTTGGTGCTATTTTGACGGCGCACCGCAGCATTTTAACTGGGCCGATACTGAGTTGGTAGTAGCGTGTGTCTAGCCCCCGCAACCAAGAATATCGCTGCTAATCCCATACTGTTCTGTTCTCTCCGTGGACCACGAGGGGACCACGAAATGTCCAGCCCCCAAGTTCTGGGCCATTCCTGATTAGGGTTTCTGGAACAGGAGGGCGCATGTTGAGGGCCTGATTTGGGCGGATGTTATTGTACTGTCTCAGCCACTGGTTGATGACGACCTGAGCCTGCTTTGTTGTGGTGAACCATTCGGCGTTGAGCACCTCGCGGCGCAGGAGTAGCGGGTAGAGCGCCTCAAGAATACCCTCAGCTCCCATCCTGGTGCGAACCGCGACCGCTAGAGCCTGACGGGTGTACTCGTCGAGAACTGTCAGCATCTTGTAACTCCGACCGCTGTCGAGCTTGTCGTGTACAAAGTCGATGCTCCAGACGTGGTTCGGATGGGTCGGCCGCAGCCGTATGATCGAAGCATCCTTGTGGTAGAGCCGTCGGCGCTTCTTGTGCCGTTGCGGCATTTGAAGGCCTTCTTCGCGCCAGTCTGATCACCCGGCATGTCCGTCTCTCTGACGTCGCGAGCTTCTGACGCGTATGGATCACGGCCTGACGGAGCTGCTCTGTCGTCAGGCCCTGAGCTTTAGGTGGGTCAGGCTTTCCTTGAGGATCAGCTTGTCGAGTTCGAGTTCCGCGACGATCTTCTTCAGCCGCACATTCTCTTTCTCAAGAGCGCGAAGTTCCGACAGTTGAGACTTCCCCATCCCGCCAAACCGCTTGTGCCAGTTGTAGTAAGTGGCATCATTAATACCCACGCCACGACAGGCCGACGGCACGTCACTGCCAGTCGACAGCTTCACCTCAATCTCACGCAGCAGCTTGAGTATGTCCTCATCCGAATAACGTTTCCGAGCCATCACATCACCCTTCAGTCTCTGAAAATAGTGGCCCAGTTTTAGGGGGGAAGGACAATGGCCGGAGCAGACAGGGCCACCACCCCATTTTGGGAGCAGTCATTGCACCAACAGAACAGGCCGATCATACGAAACGCGAGAAAAACTGGATGTCCGACAGTTGCATGGCTCCCCTGAGGAAGCCTCATGCTCCAGACCTGATCCGTTACCCGGAATCCGGCGTAGTCAAAGTGTTTCTCAAGGAGGCCTGTTCGATGCTGTCGATTTACAAAACCATCATGGATTCCAACCGCAACCCGCTGCGTGATCTTCTGCCGCAGCAGCGCTTTCAAGTCATGGTGGTGCTGAGCCTCATGTGGACGACCATCTTCTGCACGATGGCCGGCGCATGGCTTTGGTACGGAGAACTCGTTGCCGTGCATGTACTCTTCGCAATGGGCGTGGCCTTCACCGGCGCAACCTTCTATTCGGCACGTAAGATGACCACCTATCGCGACCATCCGAAAGCGGACGGCACCGCGCGGTATGACGACGTCTGGGGCGCTTGAGCCACCTCAGGGCAGACCTGTGCGCAATCTTATTCCCATCTTGGGAGATCAGCTTTCGCCGGACATGACATCGCTTCGTGCCGGGAACAAGGATCGGGATGTCGTGTTGATCAGCGAGGTGGCCGCGGAGACTGGCTACGTCCCGCATCACAAAAAGAAGATCGCCTTCGTGCTTTCGGCCATGCGCCATTTCGCAGCCGAACTCGAACAGTCCGGCTGGAGTGTCGATCTGGTCAGGCTCGATGACTCGGGCAATACCGGCACGATCACCGGAGAAATCGAACGGGCGGTGGAACGTCATCGCTGCGGGTCGGTGCTCGTTACGGAACCCGGCGAGTGGCGGCTACAATCCGCCCTTGAAGACTGCGCCAAGGCGATCAAGGTGCCCCTCAGAATACTCGACGATGACCGTTTCTTCTGTTCGCGGGCGAAATTCGCGGACTGGGCGGAGGGTCGCACGCAACTCCGGATGGAAAACTTCTATCGCGACATGCGGCGTGAAACCGGGCTGCTGATGGACGGCAGCAAGCCGGTTGGCGGAAAGTGGAACTACGACGCCGAGAACAGGAAACCGCCGAAGGACGGAATGTCTTTTCCACGGCCCCGGGAAACGAAGCCGGACGAAATCACCGAAGAGGTTTTGACGCTCGTCGAGACTTCTTTCGCCGGGAATTTTGGTGATCTCGAACCCTTCTGGTTCGCGGTGACCCGTGCCGGGGCCGAGGCGGCGCTGGAGAAATTCGTCGCGGAGGCTCTTCCGGGTTTTGGTGATTACCAGGATGCCATGCTGCAGGACGAACCGTTCCTCTATCACGCCGTGATCGCCCTTTACCTCAATGTCGGCCTGCTGGATGCGCGCGTGATCTGTTGCCGGGTCGAAGCCGCCTACGAGGCCGGCGATATTCCCCTCAACGCAGCCGAAGGATTCATCCGGCAGATCATCGGCTGGCGCGAATATGTGCGCGGGATCTACTGGCTTGAAGGCCCCGGCTATGCCGACCGGAATTTCTTCAGAAATGAACGACCGCTGCCCGATTTCTACTGGTCGGGCGAGACGGATATGGCGTGCCTGCGCGCCTGCATCGAACAGACCCGCGCCCATGCCTATGCCCACCATATCCAGCGGCTGATGGTGACCGGCAACTTCGCGATGCTGACCGGCATCAATCCAAAGGCTGTTCACGAATGGTATCTTGCGGTCTATGCCGACGCCTTCGAATGGGTGGAGCTCCCCAACACACTCGGAATGAGCCAGTTCGCCGATGGCGGACTGCTTGCCTCGAAGCCCTACGCGGCAAGCGGCAACTACATCAATCGCATGTCGGATTATTGTCAGGACTGTCGTTACAAGGTGACCGTCAAGACAGGGGCAGACGCCTGCCCGTTCAACTATCTCTATTGGGATTTTCTGGCCCGCAACCGCGAGGCGCTGGATGGCAACCCCCGCCTGGGCCGTTCCTACCAAACCTGGGACCGGTTCGACCCCGAGCGGCAGAACACCATTCGCGCAGATACGGAGTGGTTTCTCGAAACGCTCGAGTAGCACGCTTCGGAGACTGGTTCGCACGAGACTGACACCACCCAGGGGTGGCCCAGAATTTTGGGCTAGATGCTCGATACACCCGTTTACAAACGCTAATTAAAGTAGAACAATAATTCATTATTTGAATAACACACTGAGGAAAAAATGGCCGATTCTCTAAGCAACATTTTGGATGAAAATAAGCTGACGCTATCTGCTCTTAAGGGGTTGGTCGATAACAGCTTTGATTCGATTTTGATTACTGACTCTTCTGCCTATGGGAAAATACTATTCGCAAACAAAGCGTTCAAAGCTCTTACGGGCTATTCTCCCGCAGAGGTAGTCGGGAAAACCCCCAGAATATTGCAGGGCACTGCAACCGATAAAAAAGTTTTAGATCGCCTTCGGAAATCTTTGACCGACGGAAAGCGTTTCGAAGGACGTGCAATAAACTACAAGAAAAATGGAACGCCCTTCATCATGCACTGGCGTGTTGTGCCTGTGAACGTTGGAAAAAACACCAAAGTCTGGATCGCCATCCAAAGAGAAGGCTCTGCGGTTGAGTAAAAGCTATTCCTAAATAGTCTTGAGTTTTCTTAGCGACCTTCGCCCAGCGCGTCAGCTTCATCAATACTCGACTAAAAAACTCAGGCTAAAAGCCGGGGCTAGTGTGTTGGGGGGGAGCGGGTGAAAATCTGGGGAGTGAGTTAGAACCCGTCGTCCCGTATTAAGCTTGTGAAGGCTCCACATTTGCGGCATTAAGGCAGATCAAATCTTAGCATTCGTGAAGTTCAGCCCAATCTGCGCGCACGAATCAACCTAAGGATTTTGGTGTACGGCCGCTAGTATTAGGAACTTTAATCAGGAATTGCCCAAGACTTGCAGGTTAGACACGTCCTCAAACGTCTCGACAAAAACGTTTATGGGTTTAAGTTTTGATTTTGATGAATTAGGAAAGTTATGTTCAAAAAAATTCTGAGTTTTGTCGTTTTTTTGTGGAACTTTGTGTTCAACCACGAGGTTAGTCCGCTCCGTAATATTCCTGATGTAGCAGTTCGACACTACATTCTTCAGATTTTAGGAATCATGTGGGCTATAAGCTTTTCGTTAGCTATCGGGAGTTACACAATTTTTGCAGTTAGCGTCCTTGGGCACGTGATCTTAATCGCTGCTGTGGCTATCACGGTTGCAACTTGGACGGCAGCTAAAGCAAAGCCCGAGCTATTCTCTAATCGAATGGGTCAGGGAAAAGACTGACCTGCGTCCACATTTAGTGCTACCGGTCAGTTTAGGCCGTCTGTCAGCGATGATTAACTCGCAGGCTACGGCGCGTGAACCATTTCGACTGAGCCTGCTTCGCCCAAGTTTTCCGGGCGCGCCTGAGCGTCAAGCGTGTCGCTCTGCAAGCCAGCCCTCTAAGCAAGTGCGGAGGGGCTTCGATGGCATGGCCCCAAACTCACGTCCCTAAGGGTTCTAACGTCGCAGTATACCAAACACAGCACAAGCCCTCGCCCTTCGGTGCGTAGATAGCAACTGAAAGCACTGCTGAGGCTGATCCACCTCCATTGAATTGGTCCACCGTGTATTTTAGTGAACGGAGGATTAAGGATGGCAACGAAACGACACAAACCCGAAGAGATAGTCTCCAAGTTACGGCAGGTTGATGTGCTTGTCGGGTAAGGTCAGGCTCGCATTGACGTGATCCGCCAGGTGCAGATTACGGAGCAAACCTATTACCGCTGGCGCAAGCAGTATGGCGGTATGGGGACGGATCAACTCAAAGAGTTGAAGCGGCTGCAGAAGGAGAACGAACGTCTTCGCAGGGCTGTTTCTGATCTCACCCTGAACAAGCTCATACTGTCCGAGGCTGCCAAGGGAAACTTCTAAGCCCCGCACGGCGGCGCAACTGCATTGATCTGGTGCGGGGCAAGTTTGCAGTATCGGAACGCCGTGCCTGTCGTGTCCTGAGACAGCATCGTTCGACACACCGTTATGTTGCGAAGTCGCGAGATGACGAAGACCTCCTGGTCCGGGATATGATTGAACTGGCCCGGCAGTACGGCCGTTACGGGTATCGAAGGATCGCGGCGATTCTGAGAGAGGCAGGCTGGCAATTGAACGACAAGCGGGTCGAGCGCCTGTGGCGTCGTGAGGGGCTGAAGGTTCCCATGAAGCAGCCGAGGAAAGCGCGGCTCTGACTCAATGACGGATCATGCATCCGTCTCAGGCCCCGGCATGTTGACCATGTCTGGTCGTACGACTTTGTGCATCACCGAACAGAAGACGGGCGAGCCTACAGAACGCTGAACATCATCGATGAGTTCAGCCGCGAATGCCTGGCAATCAGGGTGAAGCGGAAGCTCAACTCGACGGATGTGATTGATGCCCTGACCGACCTGTTCATCATCCGGGGTGTTCCGGCCTACATCCGATCGGATAACGGACCGGAGTTCATCGCGGATGCGGTCAGGCAATGGATCAAGGCTGTCGGTGCCCAAACCGCCTTTATCGAACCGGGGTCACCTTGGGAGAACGGATACTGCGAGAGCTTCAATGCCCGGTTCCGCGACGAGCTCCTGAACGGAGAGATCTTCTACAGCCTCAATGAAGCCCGGAACGTGATTGAGCAGTGGCGACGGCACTACAACACGAAGCGCCCACACTCAGCCCTCGGATACAGGCCACCGGCACCGGAAAGCATCATGCCTATGGAGGTCAAAAGAATGATGCACTAACATTTAAATCGGACCAGTCAGTGGGGGCAGGTCAGTTTGTTTAGTGAGGTCTGCGCGATGCTTTGTGCTTCGTTTTGGATGTGCTCTCTGATTATTTTCCCAGCATCTGTGAAATTCCCGTTGAATCCTGCTTTCTGCAACGCCATCACAACAGCCGCTTCGCTGGCCGATGTCGTCTCAATGTCTCGGATTATTGAGATGGCCTCGACGAATGCCTCTACAGATACATCATCAGAGGGAGCGCCGGAGACGACCGCATAAGAGCCTGCCATCACAGTTAGAAAGAGCGCGCCCAATACTTCATCGGAAAGGGCAAGATGTTCCGCATTCAGCGAAGTCGGGACCGTCAGATGCGTGTGCTTGTTATGGGGTTTGCTCACTTCTTTGCTGCCTTGAACGCGACTACATCCGCAGAATTTTTGGTGAGGTAGTCTGACCATCGTGCCATCAAGTCGTGTCGCTTCTCGAACAGATCGCTTCGATTGTATGCCGCCTCGGTCTTATCCTTAAGTCCGTGAGACAGAGCCTGCTCGCATACGGCACGCGTGAAGTTTGTCCGTTCTTCTGCCCAATCCCGGAACGAGGATCGGAAGCCATGGACCGTATATTTGGGTGCATACCGATTGACGGTCTTCAGGAGCGCGGCATCCGAAAGGGGTTCCCCAGCTTTGTCACCGGGGAACACTAGGCCGGTGCCGACCGTCACGGGTCTCATGGCCTCCAGTAGTTCGAGTGCACGGAGAGACAGCGGGACTCTATGTTCGACCTTCCGCTTCATGCGGGAAGCCGGAACCGTCCATGTGGCATCGTCAATGTCGATTTCCTGCCAGTCAGCTTTGATAACTTCGTTGGTCCGTCCAACCGTCAGGATCAGAAACTCCAGTGCGCACTTCGTTGGGAGTGACGTGTCCGATTCTTGAAGGGTCGTTAGAAAGTCCGAGACTTCCTGATATGGCATGGCCGGGAAGTGCTTCTTTGCACCGGCCTTCTTCTTGGCGAAACTAGCTTTCACGCCTTCAACAGGGTTCACGCCGTCGCGGTGGCCTTCGGTCGTGGACCAATCGAGCACCGCACCGATACGTTGTCGAACTCTTCGCGCGGTCTCCGGCTTGTCGAACCATATGGGTTCGAGTGTGGTCGCAACATTTGATGGTGCGATCTGGTCAACGGGCATTGTGCCGATGTGGGGATAGGCATACCGCTTGAGCGAGTTGATCCATTGCTCGGCGTGCTTGGCGTTGGTCCAGCCCTTCGAGTGGCTCGCGTAAACTTTCTCCGCAGTTTGAGCGAATGTGGGGACGACTTTCTCAGCTTCGCGCTTGGCCGCGACCGGATCGACCCCCGCGCGGGCCATCTTCCTATATGCCAGTGATTTCTCGCGTGCCTCGGCAAGCGTCGTCGTGGATAGGCCACCTAGCCCTATATCCGTTCGACGTCCGCCCTTTATCTGGGTCCGTAAAACCCAGCGTTTCGTGTCTGGTCCGTCCACGAGCAAATACAGCCCACCACCGTCCGCATAGCGGCCAGGGGTTTTCAAGTTGCGCACGCCAACGGCAGTCAGTGCTCTGTCTGGGTGTTTCCCGCTTTTGGCCATCTATTCCTAGCTCCTACCACATTTTATACCACATAAAATCGTGGATGGCAGCGGACAAGGCCGGACGAACTTGGACAATAATTTAGGATTAAACCCAGAATACCGGGGATAATGTGGACTCTATCGAACGTAGTCGGACAGAGTTACGGAGGAACGATCCTCCTCCACCAAGCATAATCGGCTTCCCGCCCTCCGCGAACAAGGGGATGACAGAGAATTTATCTGTTGCCTGCAGGGCAGGGTGTGGCGGTGATGGCTTCCCCGGCGCCTGAATTCTTGACAGAGTCCGGCCGGAGAGAATTTAGTGTTGCCACGCCGTGTTCCACTGGAAGAATTGAGGACTGCCATGCCGTCATTTGACGTTGTATCCCGCACCGAAGTGCCGGAGGTCGATAACGCCATTCAGGGTGCCATGCGCGAAATCGGGACGCGCTATGATTTCAAGGGCAGCAGCTGCTCGATCGAACGCAACGACGAGACCCTGACCCTGTGGGCCGATGACGATCTGAAGCTGAAGCAGGTCCACGAGGTGCTGAATGTTTACCTGACGCGCCGCAAGGTCGATGTGGGGGCGTTTGACTTCGGAGAGCCGGAAATGGCTTCGGGCAATACGGTGCGCCAGACCGTGACCATCAGGCAGGGGGTTGAGCGCGAGACGGCCCAGAAGATCATCAAGGCGGTCAAGGCTTCGAAGATGAAGGTCCAGATGGCCATTCAGGGCGACGAGCTGCGGGTGTCGGGCAAGAAGCGCGATGATCTGACGGCGACGATCCAGCTGATCAAGGACATGAAGCTCGATCTGCCGCTGCAATATGTGAACTTCCGGGACTAGCGGGCGCGGAGCTGGACCTAGGCCCGGATATAGGTCCACCCCTCGGCCTGTAGCAGCGCGAGGCTTTCGACCGCGGCCGGGACGGTGCGGATGTTGGCGGGTGTGTCGAGATTGCGGGCCGCAAGCGTATTGGCGCAGAGCCGGAGTGCCAGATCGGTGTCCGGGTCGCGGGTGGCCAGGGCTGCGGGGACGCCATCCGCATTCACAACGATCAGGATCTCGGCATCCGGTTGCCGGACTCGCAGATTGCGGGCGTTGGATCGCGCCCTGTGCAACGCGTCAGCGGTCGGGGCATGGAGAACCACGCGCATACTCAGATACCGCCACCTTCGTCGAACAGGGTAGCCAAGTCAGCTTTGACCTGTGCTCCCAACTGTCCGACGTCTTCCCCCTCACGGGCGCGTGGGCGCGGGGCATCGACGTTGTAGGTCTGCACCATCCGCGCCGGGGCGCCGCCCAGCAACAGCACCCGATCGCCGAGATAGACCGCTTCGTCGATATCGTGGGTCACGAAGAGAATCGACTTGCCGGTCTCTTTCCAGATGCGCAGTAACTCGTCCTGCAGGGACTGACGCGTAATGGCGTCGAGAGCGCCGAAAGGCTCGTCCATCAGTAGCAGATCGGGGTCCACGGCCAGCCCGCGGGCGATGCCCACACGCTGGCGCTGACCGCCGGACAACTCATGGGCCCAGCGATCGCCATAATCGGCGAGGCCGACCAGCCGGAGCGCATCGGCGATACGCTGGTCGCGTTCCGCGTGGGACACCGCCAGGCCTTCAAGTCCCAGCGCCACATTGTCGGCGACCCTGCGCCAGGGCATCAGCCGGGCTTCCTGAAAGACCATGGAGATTTCACGCCGGTCCGGACGGGTTTTAATGGCATGTAAAATCGTTCCGGCCGAAGGCGGAAGCAATCCGGCCATGACTCTCAGCAGGGTTGATTTCCCCGCGCCGGAAGCGCCGACGACGATGACGAATTCACCGCGCTCGATGGCGAGGTCGATATCGGAGAATACGGACAGGTCCGCGCCGGGGAAGGTCGCGGCAATGCCCTTCAGTTCGACTATCGCTGCCATCGGAGCACCCGATTTTGTGCTTTCACGAACAGCATGTCGCTGATGCCGTAAAGTAGTGCAATGGTGAGCATGTAGACAATCACGACTTCGGTCGCGAGGAGCCCAGCAGCTTCGTTCATGCGCTGGCCAATGCCGGTGATCCCGAAGAGTTCGGCCGCGACGACGGTCATCCAGCCTTGACCGAGACCGGCGCGGAGGCCCGAGAGAATTCCCGGTGCGGCGGCGGGCAGGATCACCTTGCGCAGCCGTGCTCCCAGAGAACGATGACCGAAGGACGCGGCCAGCTCGAGCAGGTCGGGATCAACCGCCCGCGCCGCGGTATAGGCGGTGAAGTAGTTGATCCAGAAGACGCCGATCCCGATGATGAAGGCAGCAGCGGTTTCACTGATCCCGAACCAGATGATGGCAAAGGGGATCCAGGCCAGGGGCGGGATGGGACGCAGCATCCGGGCGAGCCAGCTCTGCAGCGCATCGAGATTGGGAAACAACGCTACGGCCGCCCCGGCCAGAACGCCCAGCAGCGAGCCACTGACCAAGCCGATCAGATAGTGGTTCAGGCTGGCCAGCACCATCTGGTGCCAGAAGCCGAGCGTGACTTCCGAAATCAGCGTGGCGGGCAGGCGACTGGGAGCGGGCAGCAGGGTGGCTTCGACGAAACCACTGCGAGCCACCAGCTCCCAGATTGCCAGAAAGGCGAACAGGCCTCCCGCACCGCGAAGGGTGCGTTTGGACATCAGCTACTTCTCAAGCTGATTGTAGAACGATGCGTCAAACAGCTCGTCCAGTGGTACCGGCTTCTTCAGGGTGCCGATCTCCGCCGAGAAATCATGCATCACCTTGGTCGCCGGAACGATCACATTGGGGTCAGCGATGAAATTGCTGATCTCGGAGCGTACTGCGCGCTGGATAATATCCAGCGGAAGCAGGCCCTGCCCGAGCGCTGCGTGGATGTGCTTGGCTGCGCGATCGGGATCGTCATTGATCAGCTTGGTCGCACGAACATGCAGTTCGACCAGCTTTGCGACAGCATCCCGGTTGGTGGCGATGACATTCTCGCGGACGGCCAGAACGGCGCCGGGCTGCTTCTCCAGCATGTCACTGCCAGCGGCAATGAGCTGCGAGTCGGGCTGACGATCCTTGATGATGGTCACGATCGGTTCTAGGATCGAGGCGGCATCGACCGATTCGGCCAGCATCGCCTGCTGTACCTTGCCGGCACCCATCCCGACGATCTCGATGTCGTCTTCGCTCAGCCCGGCAACACGCAGCACCCAGTGACGGAAGACCGTATCGGGTACCGAACCTTTTGGCAGAGAGGCAATGCGTGGCTTGCGGCCAGTGTCTGCCGTGAACTTGCGAACGCCTTCGGCAGGGCTGGCAGCGGCGGCCATGGTCTTGGCGAACTCGCCACGGGCGATCAGACCGATCTGTTCGATCCCGTTGCTGGCCACGACCTTGATCGGAACGCCGCGGGCGCGTGACACCATGGCCGGGCCGATGCCGAAATACATGACATCGAAATCTCCTGCGGCGATGGCCTGCACGATGGCCGGGCCGGAAGAGAACTTCGTCAGTTCGAGCTCGATTCCGGCTTCCTCTGTCCAGCCTTCGCCCTGCATCACGAAGAGCTGAGCCATGGGCATGATCGGAATGTAGGCAAGTTTCAGTTTGGTCTGCGCAGACGCATCGGTCTGGAACAGCAGACCGATCATCAGTGCAAACACAGCAATGCCGCGGATTGCAGTGTTATTCAGATAATTTCGCATGGCCTCAGGCCCCTTCAACAGTCGCGTTTAATTCATAACGCCGAGTGTATATAGGGCATAATACCAAAATAACAACGTAGAATAATTTATTACACACTTAAAATTGTGTAATAATGCTTTCTAGACCGGGTTGGCCTCGAAATAGCCAATATCCTCGGCAGTTCGCTCATAGCTCGGGTTGGACGGCCAGTTCAGCATCCGGGGCGCCATATCTGATCCGTAACGAACCCGAAATAGCAGTGAACGTTCAGGGCCATTTTCGTATTCATGCACCTCGCCAGGAGGGTGAACCACGAAAGAACCGGGCTTGATGTCCAGCACGCTGCCGTCAGGCGTGCGCATGATGCCGCCGCCCTGCCAACAAAAATAGATTTCGGTACAATCCGGGTGGCAGTGGTTGGGACTGACCTGACCGGGCTCCCAACATGCAATTGTGACGTCTCCATCTGAAACCGAGCCGAGAATTTTCTCGACGTGTTTCTCCGGATCGAAAACCTGTTCCACTTCCAAGTCGAATGCGAGCATCTGTTGGCCCTCCCTGTTTTGTATGACCGAAGTCTAGCCGTCGTCTCGCCGTTGCGTAAGGCCTAAGGAAACGCAAACGCCGCACCGGAAGCCGGTGCGGCGCGCAAACGTCTGTACCTGTTGGGTGTGGACGTTACTTGTTCTTCATGGACTCGTAGAAATTGACCATCTTGACGATGTCCGCGGCATCTATGCGGCCAATCGGGCCGTCACTGTAACTGGAAGCCATGATCGTGTTGCCATCGGGACCCAGTACGAATTCCGAAGGTTGTACGATCTGACGGCGATCTTCCCACCATGAGCCAAGCATGTCTGCTTGTTCACGGGTCACACCGTAGGCAACCGGGAAATTCACCTCATCGGCGATTTCCTGGGCTTTCTCGATGGGATCGACACTTGCGGCGACAATACTGACGCCGATCTTGTCAAATTCTTCTTTCAGGTTAGCGAAGCCGACCAACTGACGGCGACAATAGGGTCACCAGTGGCCGCGATAGAACAGGATGACTCGGTATCCAGAACCGAGACCATCCGGCAGGTCGAGCGTTCCACCATCGACGAGATTAAGCGTCATGTTGGGGAAGGCTGAACCAATGCCAAGCTTGTCCAACATATTAGGTCCTTCTCATTAAAAAATGCGTCTTGCAACACGCGATGACGCCATCGTGCACATTTGATTGCTGCGTTGCAATCGACTCGGCCTTGTATCGGATGGTGTGATCATTGTATTGATGGAGCGTTCGGCACTATCAAGAAGGCCGAAGAAAAATGTGGAGGTTTGCATGACCCAGCCTGAGTTTCTGATTCTGTTTATTTTGCCGTTCGCGACCATGACGATTGTCATGCTCATTGTGAATGCAATCCTTCCGGCACCCACAGACATGAACACGTCCGGGCGATTGGCCAATTTCAATGGTTTGTACCGTGAGGCCTATGTGGGCACTTTCGCGGCGGCGATTGTGGCCGTTATCGCGTTTCACATCCGTGGCGGTCCCGAACCTTTCGTTCTGGTCTGGATGCCGTTGCTCTCGACCGTCATGATCCTGCCCTTCGGCTATGCCGCGGCGTTGTTCATTGGCGGGATCATGGGCAAGACGCGCACCCAGTAGTTCGCGCGGTCACGCGGCTGCCGAAAGACTTCTGGCGCCCGTCAACACCACATAAAGTTCCATGGGCTCGGATCCCGGTGTTTCGGATTGCGTGGGCCTGTCCCCTTGGGAACGAAGACGAAGCTCTCGGGACGTATCGCTTCCTCATGTGAGTCGTCAGCGGCCTCTCCTTCACCCGTCTCCACATAGTAAATTGCCTCTGCCTGACTCAGGCTGTGGGTGTCGATGGCGGTGCCGGGAGGCAGTGTGGCATGCACCAGGGCATGGTCACTTCCATTGTGGGCGCCGATCGGGGCCCGCAATGTCGCATTCTGCCATGCAGACGGGATTTCGCCTTCGGGGGCAGGTGAGTCTTCGAGACGCACAAGAATACCGTCATTCAGGCCGTCGCGCGGCATATTGAGGTCTTCTTCGGTCGCGTTCCCGCAGAATTTGTAGCCGGTGCCGGCCACATCGGAAGCGTTCATATAAAAGCCGATCACGCGCGCATCTTCGTCCTTCGTCTCGTTGAAGAAGAAATGTTCCGATCCCTTCGGCATGAGGCGACAATGTCCCGTGGAAACCACTTCGCGGCTGTCACCCTGACCGACCACGCCGTTGCCCGACAGATAGACCGCGATTTCATCGCTGACCGTGTGCAGATGTTTGGCGTGGGTCGAGCCGGGCCGGAAGATGGAATGGAAGACGGTTGTTCGACTTCCGGTTTCACCGGTGATGGGCAGCCGGAACTCCGAAATGGCCCAGCCGTCACGCTCCTGCATGCGCTCGATGTCTACGTCGTATGTGTGAATGATTGAAATGCTCATAACTACCCTCTTAACCTGCGTCGGCAACAAGGCCGACCGCTTCTATGCCAGCGATGGCGCAAGCCTCATCCCGGTCAGATATATCACCGGTCACACCGACGGCGCCCAGAATTTCGCCCGCCTCGTTGCGGATCAGCACGCCACCGGGCGCATTGAGGACCTTTCCGTCTGTCGCCGCATTGAGCGTGAGAATAAACCGGTCCGGACGTTCGACCAGCGCCCGGCTGCCCATGCCCATCCCCAGCGCACCCCAGGCTTTTGCCTGGGAAATTTGCGGTCGCAGGAAGCTGGTCCCGTCCTCACGAGCAAAGGCGAGCAGATGACCGCCGGGGTCAAGAATTGCGACGCCCAGGGGCAGGCAATCGGTTTTGCGGCCATGAGATAACGCCACATCGATAATGGTCTGTGCCTGTTTGAGTGAGACCTGGCTCATCGCGTTCTCCCGATCATCCGTTGGTTTCAAACGTGAAGGAGGGCTTGCCGCTCTTGCCGGTGATACGTCCGGCTGTGCTGCCCGCGAAATGGGCGGGCAGGACGAGTGTCCCGGCATCGGTGTGGGTGTCGACAAATTTGGTGCGGCTTGCGGAGGACATCTCCATGTCCCAGCAATAGCAGGTGCTCCATTCGGCATGGGGTACCTGAATCGGGTGGTGCATCAGATCGCCGATAAACGCCCCGCGCTCGCCCTTTGATTCCACATTCACGATCACGTGGCCGGGTGAATGCCCCGGGGTCGGTTCCAACCAGATGCCCTTTTCGATCTCGTGATCGTGGTCCACCAGAATTGCCTGTCCGGCCTCCATCACCGGCAGAACGGAATCGATGAAGGTCAGCCCGATACGCTCGGACCCCTGAGCGCTCTCCTGTTCCCAGTGGTGGTATTCCTCCCGTGCGAAAACATACTTTGCATTCGGAAATGTGGGCACCCAGCGCCCGTCGCGCAATTGGGTGTTCCAGCCCACATGATCCGGGTGCAGATGGGTGCACATGACAATGTCAATATCCACCGGGGTAAGGCCCAGTGCCTTGAGATTGGCCATCCAGGGCCATTTTTTCATGTGGAATTCCGGGTTGAGGCGTTCCTTGTCCTCGCCGACGCAACTATCGATCAGAATCGTGTGCTGGGGCGTTTGCATCACGAAGCTCTGGAAGGCCATGATCAACTGACCCGAGGTGCTGTCAAAATGGGTGGGGGCCATCCAGTCCATCTGCGCGGCCACGGCTTCGGGCGTGGAGTCTGGGAACATCTCGCCCGGCGAGATATAGGGGCCGGTATCTTCGAGAACAGAGAGAACGGCTATGTCACCAATGGTCTGTCGTTGCATTGTGGCGCCTGTGATTGTTCGATGGGTGACAGGAGTGTCCGATGTTAGTCTAGTCGGCGCAAGCAAACCTCTGGATTGATCTCGAAGCATGAGCGCAGCGCCTGAAATCCCCCGGATCAAGACCTCACCGGGAAACCCGCTCCCGGATATGGTGGTCGGGCTTGCCGTGGAGCGATTCAACGCCGCCGGCGTGATGATCTTTGAACAGGTCATTGCACCCGATCAATTGGCCGTCCTTCATGCCAAATATGTAAAGCGGTATGACGTTTATCATCGCGATTAGGAATATCCTGATGCGCTCCATGTAGGTGATAAGCGCAACATGATCTCGATCGCGGTGTCCGGCCCGGTCAATGATCCAGCGGTCTACGCCAATCCCATCGTGCAGCCCGTGATCAACGCTTTGCTGGGGCAGGATGTTATTCTTGGCAGTGTGGTGGCCGTGACATCCCTGCCTGAGGCGATGGATCAGGAATTCCATATCGGCATGCCGTTATTGTTTGGCGAGGACGACCTTGGCGTGCAGGTGCCTCCCTATTGTCTGACCTTCGTGGTGCCGCTCGTCGACATGAATGCTAAAACCGCACCACGGCGTTCTATCCGGGCACGCACAAATCGATACTGGAAGACCCCTCGGCACTGGATCCGGTCTTTCCGGAAGTACCGGTTGGTGATGCGATCCTGTTCAATGCTCGGGTCTGGCACTACGGCACAGCAAACAAATCCGCTGCCCCGGGACCGGTTTTCTATAACACCTAATCAGCGACCCTGGTTCCGTGATGTGGTCAATTTTGGCCAGCAGAATGCGCTGGTGATCGAGGATCAGGAATTGTTGCGGGTGGACGCGGCGCACCGTCATTTGTTTGACTGGACACGTCGACCCGGGCGCGCCTAGCGGGTCGTATCCGACCGCGATTCCGGACGCGAATGACCCCATCAAGGCCACAATTGGCGCTTATACAAAAGATGTCTGATCCGGATGGGCTGGGTCGTGCGACGCAGCGTTGACCCGTTCGCGGGGCGCGCGGTACGGAATGACCGTCCGGTCAATTAATGGGGCCATTGAAAATCAGGAGACGACACATGGTGGGATTGCGCAACAGAAGTTCGAAAGGAATTCTCATGCGACTCCAGAAAGCCACGGCAGCGGCGCTTTTGGCAGCCCCCGCGCTCGTTCTCTCACCAACCATGGCCGGAGCCCAGCTCGGCGATATTCTCAAGGCACCAAAGACGCTGATTGACCGCGCCATCGAAGCGCGGAGCACCGACAACATCGCCAAGGACAACCGGATTGTCATTGATGTGAACTCGATCATGGCCGAACTCACGACGAACAAGGCCTCGACGGAAATTTACGAGCAAAAATTACTGATCACCGGAATCTTTGCTGACCAGGAAACCCACGACAAGTTCAAGGAACAGGTTCAGCAGGTGCGGGGATTGAAGGAACTTCACTGGCATGCGGTGGTTATGAGCGACGAGGAACGCAAGCGGCGCACCGACATTCTCGCCTGGGATGATGTGCTCGTCCTTGAAACCAAAGTCGATGTGGAAATGGTTTCGACCCGCGGGGTGGCGGATGTGAATTTTCGCACGGCTGTTGATCCGCTTGGCGTTGTTTACCTGATGGGTCGGGCGCGTTCGCAGACCGAACTCGACAAGGCCGTGGACACGGTGGCGCGCACCAATGGTGTGAAACAGGTGGTCAATTACGCGTTTGTGCGGCCCTAGGAAGCCGAGGTCGACCCAAAGACCTCTCCCACGGTCTTGATCTGTCGGCGGATGTTTCCGTCGCGCTGGGAGAGTTTGATTCGATCGAAATATTCCAGGACCTCGACGGCAAGATTTCGTCCGATCCCTGCGGCCTTGCGAAAATCCGACACACCCACCTCTCCATCGGCGGTGATCATGCTTTCAAAGACTTCTGCATGGGTGCGCAGCGCACGGGGTGTGAAGAACCTGTTGCCGGCGATCTGTACGGCCATTCCCATGCGCACGGCCTGACGAAGTGTCTTCATGACAGCGCCAACGGTCAGTCCTGTCGTACTGGCCAGATCGTGGACGACCGGAGGCGCTTCGGGGGTTTCTTCGAGGATGGGAAGCAGAAGGCGCCAGTGTTTTGCATCATCCCCGGTCAGGCCGGGCTGGTGTTCGGGGCGATGCAGTAACATTCCGTCACTGTTGATCGTACCGTCAGCAATGAGTGCGGCCACAAGCCTGTCAAAAAGTGCTTCGGGCACATAGCGGCCGAGACTACGCCGCAGCTGCGCCGAGGCCGGGCCCAGCCGGTCAGGATTGGATTTGTGAAAGCTGTCCAGCGCTGTCAGAAATTCCACGCGGCGTGAATCCCAGGCGGCTGGTGAAAGAGCCAGACGACCTGCACCATCCCCGGCAACAACCGCCCCCGAACCGGCGATAACGCTCTGCGCTTCGGGCGTGGTCAGGTTTCGGGTTGCCAGGAATGCGTCGAGAGAAACACCAGTTTCAGAAAGGTCGAGTGTTGCCCGGAGTGCGGCTTCGTGATCTGGCGTGTCGAGGGCGTTGAGCATCGCGAGCCGGTCGGTACGTGCGCGTCCGCGCCGGGGTGGAAACAGATCAACCACATGACCACCACCCAGCGTGGTCTGGGCTGATTGGTCCCGGATGACGAAGCGGTCATTGGCACAAGCCCCCAGAGCTTGATCTAGAACCAACTGCGCGAGACCGCTCTGTCCGGGCTCTATGGCTTCGGCACCGAGAACGGCGACCCGTCCCGTGACATTCTTTGCGCCGACATGCACGTGAATGGGAGTCCAGTGGCGAAGGGGACGTCGTGCATCGGCAACGACCCGCAGATTGACATCCAGTTTTTTGTAAAGACCCAGCGCCGGATCGGCGACCAGCCAGTCTCCGCGGGCGATGTCATCCCGGTCGATACCGGCAAGATTGATCGCCAATCGGTCTCCCGCGCGGCCGGTTTCGCTTTCCGCGTTGTTGGCATGAATGCCGCGCACGCGGGCCTGTGTGTCGAATCCGGCGATCCAGAGTCGGTCTTCCCGGGTGACCTGACCTGCAAATGCCGTTCCGGTCACGACCAGTCCGGCACCGGCCACTGTGAACATGCGATCGATGCCCAGACGAAAGTTTCCGTTTTCCGATTTGGCATCGATGTCACGGGAGAGGGTGGATATCTGTCGGGACAGTTCGTCGATACCGGTGTTGGTCACTGCGGAGACGGGGAAAACGGGCGTTCCGGAAAGCGTCGTGTCCACGAGCAGCAATTCGATTTCGTCCTGAACCTGTTGCACCCGTTCTTCGGGCACGCGATCAATCTTGGTCAGGGCAACCAGCCCCTGGGAGACTCCGAGCAGGTTGAGAATCGCCAGATGTTCGCGGGTCTGGGGCATGGGGCCATCATCGGCTGCCACGACCAGCAGGGCGCAGTCGATGCCGGTGACGCCAGCCAGCATGTTGTGAACGAGGCGTTCATGGCCCGGCACATCGATGAATCCGAGCCGTGTTCTATCTTCGAGACTTGTATATGCAAAGCCCAGATCGAGGGTCATGCCACGCTTTTTCTCTTCCGGCAGGCGATCCGCATCGGTTCCGGTCAGGGCCTTCACGAGCAGGGTTTTCCCGTGGTCGATATGTCCGGCCGTTGCGATGATCATTGGTCGGCTCCATTGCGGAGTTGAGCACGAAAACCGTCAATGTCATCCAGGCAGCGCAGGTCAAGCCAGAGCGCATCATCTTGCACCCGGCCGATCACCGGGATGGGTAAAGCACGAAAACGCGCTGCCAGCCGTTTGAGTGCTGCGCCGCGCCCGCGTGTTGCATTCGGTGTGATGGTGAGGGCTGCGCTTTCGAGGGTTTCAACAGGCAATGCGCCGGATCCGATCTGGCCGGCACAATCAGCGACCATAATTGTGAAGTCCGCACTGAGAAATTCAACGATATCGCCTCGGAGGGCCTCGGCATCACGGCGGATTTCAGCCGCCGTTCGGGCAAGCCGGCCCAGGGTTGGCAGGCGCGCAGCGAGTCGATCGGGGTCTCGGTAGAGCTTCAGTGTGGCGGCCAGAGCGGCAAGAGTCGCCTTGTCGCAGCGCAGCGCGCGTTTGAGCGGGTTTTTTTTGAGCCGGGCGATCAGGTCTCTGCGGCCCACGATCAATCCGGCCTGCGGCCCCCCAAGGAGCTTGTCGCCGGAAAAGGTGATGATGTCTGCGCCGGCGGCAAGAGTCTCGCGAGGTGTTGGTTCGTGAGGCAGGCCCCAGCGTTCGAGATCGACCAGCGCGCCCGCGCCCAGGTCAACGGCAAATGGGACATCACCGCCATGTGCGATTTCGGCCAGTATGTCCTCGGGAACACTCGCTGTGAAACCCTGCACCATGTAGTTCGAGGTGTGGACCTTCATGATCAGGCCGGTACGTTCACCGAGCGCGTTTTCAAAGTCCGCGGCATGGGTGCGGTTGGTGGTGCCCACCTCAACCAGTTTTGCGCCCGCCCGCGACATGATGTCCGGAATCCGGAACGCGCCCCCGATCTCCACCAGTTCGCCGCGTGATACGGGTACTTCCTTGCGCAGGGCCAGTGCGTTGAGCAGAAGCAGGACAGCGCCGGCATTGTTGTTGACGACCGTGGCGGCTTCAGCGCCGGTCAGTTCACAAAGCAGTTCCTCGACATGGACATCCCGGTCTCCACGTTTGCCGGTGGCCAGATCAAATTCCAGATTGCTGGCGCCGCGCGCAGCATCGGCCATTGCCGAAATGGCGTCCTCGGCCAGGGGCGCGCGCCCCAGATTGGTGTGCAGCACGGTTCCTGTCAGATTGAAGACCCGTTTGAGAGAAGGGGCGGCGGCCTGCGCCAACCGGATGGCGGCGCTTTGCGTGATCGCGCTTTCGCTGACATCAATGGATTTGCCGTCGGCCATTGCAGCGCGGGCTTCGTTGAGCAGGCCCCGCAAAACAACCACAGTAGGTTCATGTCCGGATGTTTCCACGAGTGCCGCGGCTTCGGGGGTTTTCAGAATCCGATCAAGAGACGGGATCGTTGAAAAATCTGGGCGCGTGTCTGACATGATCGGGATTGTTGAGCGGCGCGCAACTTCGATCAAGGCTGATATAGTGATTTGGGTTCATCATATTTGAGACGGATGGTCATGCTTACGTGTTTTTTCCAGTCTGCGGACTGCAGCTTTGGCTGTTCCGGAGCGAAATCGGATCGCACGCATCACACGCCCTTTCGGTTTTAGGCGGGCGCGATGAAGGATTGGGGTGGGATTGCCGCGGGCGTGGGTACGGTTTTGTGTTTTGTCGCCATGTTGCTGGCTGGACGACTGGGGGCCACGACGGATGCGCTGACAGTATTCGATCTGGCTGGATTACGGATGGGTGTGGCCGCGATTTGCGCGGCTCCCTTTCTGATTCGCGCCTATCCATGGGGCGTTGATCTGCGCGCCCATGCGGTGGTTTCGTTTTTCGGTGGCGCGCCCTTTGTCTTGCTTATTTT
This sequence comes from uncultured Alphaproteobacteria bacterium, assembly GCA_943787445.1. Classification (GTDB taxonomy): domain Bacteria; phylum Pseudomonadota; class Alphaproteobacteria; order UBA6615; family UBA6615; genus JABJAG01. The sequence continues at coordinate 167,599 of CALSML010000017.1, read as the reverse complement.
TTCCGGAATGATCTTTGCCCCGGTGGGCCATGCGGCCGTTTTGATGAACGGGGCGCTGCCGGTGTTTGCCGCGCTCGTCACCTGGGCCTGGATCGGGGACCGGCCCGGACGCTGGCAGTGGGTCGGCATTGTTGCCATCATTGTGGGAGTTGTTGCTGTTGGCTGGGACGCTGTCGCCGGAAATGTACCGGGGCAATGGCGTGGTCACCTTCTGTTTCTGGCCGCATCGGTTTCGGCGGCTATCTGGTATGCGGGTATGCGGGCCTGGCGTCTGAATGTTGTTCAATCACTCGCGGCGTTGCTGATCGGAAATGCCGTTGTCTATGTGCCGATCTGGCTGCTGTTTCTGCCTTCCGGGCTCTGGACGGCCCCGGTTGCGGATATCGCCTTGCAGGTTGTGGTCCATGGCGTGTTTGGCGCGTTTCTTTGTATTCTCGGTCACGCCTATTCGGTCATGACCATCGGGCCGATGCGTCAGGCAGCGATCATGTCCGGCGCACCGGCACTGGCTCTGTTTGTTGCGATCCCGACACTGGGAGAGGTGCCGAGTTTTCTGAACATTGTCGGTGCCGCCATCGTGACGGCCGGTATTCTGGCCACTGTGTTTCTGCATCCGGGACACAAGTTCCACTCGTAAGTTTCGCCGGATATTGCGCCGCCCCCGAGACATGCTAGAAAACCCGCGATGGTAAAACTCTCTGTTCTTGATCAATCTCCCGTGCGCGCCGGAGGCAATCCGCGCGAGGCGCTGGCGGAAACGATTGCATTGGCCCAGGCGGCAGAGCGTCTTGGCTACAATCGCTACTGGCTGGCCGAGCACCACGGCACGGCTGGATTTGCCGGGTCTTCACCGGAGATTCTGGTGGCCCGGGTGGCTGCTGCAACGGACCGAATTCGTGTCGGGTCCGGCGGCGTGATGCTCAGTCACTACTCGCCGCTCAAGGTCGCGGAGAATTTCAAGCTGTCTGGAAAACCTCTATCCGGGACGGATTGATCTCGGGATCGGGCGTGCCCCGGGCAGCGATGGCCTGACGGCCGCGGCTCTGGCCTATGGTAACGAGATCGGCATCGAGTATTTTCCCACGAAGATCGCTGACATGATGGCGTTTCTGTCAGATGACACGCCGGCCAGTGAGCCTTTCAAGGCGGTACGGGCAACGCCCACGATTTCCGAGATGCCGGAAATCTGGCTGCTGGGTTCGAGCGACCAGAGTGCGGCCTATGCGGCCCATTTTGGACTGGCCTATACCTTCGCGCATTTCATCACGCCGCAGGCGATCACCCCGATACTTGATTACTATCGTGCCAATTTTCAGGCCTCGGCTTTTCTCGCGGCCCCGAAAACCAGCGCCGGTGTGTACGTGATCTGCGCCGACAGCAAGGACGAAGCCGAGTATCTGGCGTCCAGCCGCGATTACTGGCGGATGAAGCTACAATTCGGGCAGCATCTGCCTTATGTCTCGCCCGAAGAGGCTCTGGCCTATGACTACTCTGCGCAGGAAAAGCGGATTGTCGAAGCCAACCGGGCGAACCGTTTCACCGGTGACCCGGAGTCACTGAAGGCGGAGCTGACGGCATTTGCTGCGGAGAACGGAATCGACGAACTCGTCATTCTGACCATCACCTATGATTTTGAAAAACGCATGCGGTCCTATGAATTGCTGGCCGATGCATTCGATCTGAACCGCTCGGAAGAAGCGGCCTGAGATTTCACAGAAAATTCACATGGGAACGGCGACGCGCAACCGCATACAGGAGAGCGGAAGATGAGTGATATTGAACTTTCGGGCCGCGGCGCCATCGTGACCGGCTCAACCAGTGGAATCGGCCTTGGCATTGCCCGTCAGCTTGCCCGCGCAGGTGCCAATGTCATGCTGAATGGCTTTGGTGACGCGGATGACATCGAAAACATCCGCGCGACCATGGAATCCGATCATGGTGTGCGTGTGGGCTATTCCGGTGCCGACATGTCTGACGGTGTTGCTGCCCGTGGATTGATCGCAAAGGCGCAGGCGGCGATCGGTGATGTGGACATATTGGTCAATAATGCCGGAATTCAGCATGTAGCCCCGATAGATGAGTTTCCGCCGGAAAAATGGGAGATGATCATTGCGATCAATCTGGTCTCCTCGTTCCACACGATCAACGCGGCACTGGCCGGGATGAAGGCGCGCAATTTCGGTCGAATCGTCAATATCGCCTCGGCGCACGGGCTTGTGGCGTCGCCTTACAAGTCGGCTTATGTCGCGGCCAAGCATGGCCTTGTCGGATTGACCAAGACGGTTGCGCTGGAAGTGGCGGAAACGGGAATCACCTGCAACGCCATCTGCCCGGGTTTTGTGCAGACGCCGCTGGTGGATGGTCAGATCGATGATCAGGCGAAGGTGAACAACATGTCCCGCGAAGAGGTTATTCGCGACATTGTCCTGGCGTCACAGCCCAGCAAGCGGTTCGTCGAAGCCGGCCATATTGCGGAGACGGTTCTGTTCTCTGTGCGGCCCGGCGGGGGCATCCTTCACCGGCGCCTCCCTGTCGATCGACGGGGGCTGGACCGTCGCGGTAGGGGCGCGCAGGGCTCAGTCCGCACCGACATTGAACTTCATCGAGGTGTGCGCCTCGAGCGCGTCGCGAACGTCAGTGCCGTATCTGGCGGCCACCTGGTCGCCGACGGACGCCGCATAGCCGACATCGTTCTGGTTGGTGCCGAGGATGACCACGAAGAGAAGCGCGGTTTCGTCTGACACATTGCGGAAGGCGCGGGTGACGCCGAGCGGCACATTCACCATGTCATGCTGTTCGAGCACCAGGTGATGCTCGCCATCGTCCCCCCAGCTGACCTCGAACTTGCCGGTCAGGCAGAAGAAAATTTCGTGGGTCTCCATATGGGCGTGCAACATCGGGACCGTCGCCGGGCGGGCACTCGGCGATGGAGATGGAAAGCCCCGGCGGGCCTTTGGCGGCCGTGAACTGGTGGGATCCGGCGGCGTCTGCCGGGGCAAGCAGCGTGTAAAGCGTTTTGGCGGTGAGCATCTCATAGGCTTCCGTCGGGATGCCGAGGCTTTCGTAATTGCCTTTCTTGGGCTGCAGCGCTCTGAACCGGACAGTGTGGGCGTCCATGCCGTCCGGGCCGATATCGATCGTTTTCATGGCGTATTCCTCCATTTTGAAGATGAAATCACGCCAGAGAGCGCACCTCAAGCTGTAGCAGGATCTGCGATCTGTATGAGGTTGATTAACCTTCACGGACATGATCAGGAAACACGAGCCGTCGCGCGCCTGCCGATCAGGCGTGTCGCGACGGATTCAGGAAGGAACGAGGCGCATGATGAAGAACAAACTGCTCATGGCCGGGCTGGCCCTGGCGGTATGTGCGGGGGCACCGGCGAATGCTGGTGAAGCCCTGCATCTGTCCGTGGTCAGCGGATTACCGACCAATCACACAGCCATCAAGATTTTTCGCGATCGATTTCAGGCCGAGGTGACACGCAGGTTGATGGATGCCAAGGCGGAGAATGTGGTCTGGGACGAGACCCATGCTGGTACGCTGGCGCATTTCGGCGGTGTACTGGCTTCGACCACCGACATGCAGCGATTGCGATTCAAACAGCATGCGGATCACTACACGCGCACCGGGTTCGGTGCACAGGTGCCCTATGTCGTGACGGTGAACTCCCAGGCCCTGCGCGGGTTGCCTGAAAAGGTTCGTGAAGCCGTGCTGGAAACTGCAGACACCTTTGCGCCAGTTGCGGCGCGGGACTATTGCGCAGCTGGCGCCAAGGCACTTGAGACCCTGAAGGCTAAGGGTGTGCAGACCGCCAAGCTTCTCGAGAGCCGCCGGATTCAATGGGCCGATACGATGGGGCCGCTGGCTCAAATCTGGGCAGCGCAGAACGATCAGGCCGGTCGACCGGGCACCAACGCGATCGCAGCGTATATGAATCATCTGACCGATTCGGGTGTAAAACTGATTCGTGACTGGACTATTCCCGCACCGCGCGGTGCAATCGCGAAATTGTCGCTGCCGGCGGAAAAGGTGTCTCGCAACGCTGCGAAACAAACGGCTAAACAATGAGGAACAGCTCTGTTTTGTAGTCCAGCGTTGGCCACTGTATGGTTTGACCTTCAATCACGGGAGAATAGGAGATGGCCGTGGACAATTTCGCCGTCTTTGACGACAGCAATTTTGACGCCCAGGTGCTGGTCCGGGACGGTTTGACCGTCGTGGATTTCTGGTCGACAACCTGTGTGCCCTGCAAGCAACTCAAGAAGGTGCTGGGTCAGGTGGCTGAGGATGTGCCCGAGACTGTCGTGATCGGAACCGTGAATGGTGATGAAAATCAGGATCTTCTGGCCCGCTATGGGGTACGGGGGTTTCCGACCCTGCTGTTCATCAAGAACGGTGAAGTGGTAGAAACACGCACCGGAGTCGATCGCAAACAGGTTCTCAAGAAAGTGATTGAGACACACGCCTGATTGGTGGTGTCATCGTCGCGCATAACAAGGAAACGCAAATGGCCAATATCACATTGCTCGACATCGAAGAGCTGAAGAAGACCAAGCTCAAACCCTATGTTGAAAAATCCCTGGAATTGCGCGCACCCGATCCGGGTTTTCACGCGGTCATGGGGCACAATATCGATCTGGCCGAAAAGTTCTATCTCGCCTGGGTTGGCGCGTTCAACGAGGGTGCGCTCAGCCATCGGTTAAAAGAGGTGATTCGCGTGATGCTCTCGCGAATGGCCCATTGCAGCTATTGAGGCAATGTTCGGTCTGCTTCGGCGAAGCAGCAAGGACTTGACGAAAAAGCACTCGACGACGGTATTTACAACCACGCCGCCAGCGACGTCTTTACTGATGAAGAAAAGGCAATCATGCGTTATGTCGAGATTCTGGCGACCGATCCGGATTCCTTCGATGACGCAGCCTGGGCGGATTTGCGGGCGCATTTGTCCGAAGAAGAGATCGTGGAGCTGGGCATGTTCCTGTTCATGAATCTCGGTTTCCATACATTCTTTGGAACCCTGAAATTTTATCCGATGTTCGCGCCTGACGGTCGCCTGGTCAGTCAGGAAGAATCCGAACGCCTCTATGGCGATCGGCCGGAATCCCTGCAAAGTGCGGCGGCCGAGTAATGTCACGCATGTCGCCGCTGGATCTGGCGGATATCAAGGATCCCGAAATTCATGACCTGATCGCGGAGTGCGAGGAGTTCGGCGTGCCGGACAGATTGTTCGTACAGATTTTCGCGCGGCAGCCCGAGCAGATGAAGGGCATGTTGCGGGCCATGCTGGTGTCCCATCGGGACGGGAACGTGGATCACAAGCTGAAGGAAATCATCCGTATTCAGTTGGCCCGTTTTGCCGAGGATCCCTATTTCGCAAATTTGCGTTCGAAGAAGGCAATGGCCGACGGCCTGAACGAAGAGATGATCGATGCCGGCTGCGAGGACTATGAGGAGTCCGATCTCTTCACTGAATCCGAAAAGGTTGCCCTTCGCTTTGCCGAGCAGATGTTTCTGGATTCAACCAAGGTCGACAAGATCTTCTATGATGAAATGCACAAGCATTTCTCGGATCCTGAGATCATGGAAATAGGCGCGTTTATCGCCCTGTTCCATGGCATTCACATGGTCATGCGCACCTTCAACGCGCAACCACTGGCGGCTGCGTAGTCCGGTCCTGAACGAAAATTGCTACGATGAGCAGGCGGGCGATTGACCCGCCTGTTTTCGTTCCAGAACCAATACTTAGGTCTTGTTCAGCGCTGCCCAGATGCGTGGTGGTGTTGCCGGCATGTCGAACTCGGTGATCCCGCGGACTGACAGTGCATCGATGATCGCGTTCATGCCGGCAGCCAGCGCGCCGGTCGTGCCCGCTTCTCCCGCACCTTTTGCGCCAACGGGATTGGTGGTGCAGGGGACCGAGTGGAAGCCCAGCTTCATATCGGGCATGTCGTCGGCCCGGGGCATCATGTAATCCATGAAGGACCCGGCAAGCAGCTGCCCGTCACTGTCATAGATCGCGTGTTCGCCGAGAATCTGGCCGAGGCCCTGTGCAACACCGCCATGCACCTGACCGTGCACGATCATGGGATTGACCACGGTGCCACAGTCATCCACGGCGATGTAGTTCAGAACGTCGATCACGCCGGTCTCGGGCTCGATCTCGACCTCGCAGATGTGACAGCCATTCGGATAGGTCTGTTCGGGAGAGACGAAATCCTCTTCGGAATCGAGGCTGTCGGGCACACCCTCGGGAAGCGTGCCCATGGTTTTTGCCTTCTCTGCCAGATCGAAGATGCTGACATTGCGATCCGTACCGGCCACGCTGAATGTGCCATCCGCATATTCGATATCGGCTTCGGCAGCTTCAAGCACATGGCCTGCCAGTTTCTTTCCCTTCTCGATCACGGTGTCTGCCGTCAGGGAGATGGCGCCGCTGGCCAGTGCCATGGAACGTGAGGCGACCGATGCAAAGCCGGTGTCAGGCGTTTCGAAACTGTCACCCTCGATGATCCGCACCTGTTCGAAAGGCACCTGCAGCAGATCGGAGACGACCTGCGCAAAGGACGTGGCGTGTCCCTGTCCGTTGGATTGCACCGCGAGATGCGCTTCAACGGTGCCATCTTCGGCGAAGGACAGCTTTGCGCCCTCCTGCAGGTATCCACCGGCGGTTTCGACGAAGCACGACATGCCGATGCCGCGCAGTTTGCCGTTATTGGCGCTTTTGGCGCGCCGGGTCTCGAAATTATCCCAATCGGCCAGAGCCAGGGCCTTGTCCATCTCGGCCTCGAACTCGCCGGAATCGTATACTTGATTGAGAGAAGTCGTGTAGGGCATCTGCTCGGGTTTGACGAAGTTGCGTCGCCGCAGTTCCACCCGGTCGATCCCCAGCTGACGGGCAGCATGATCCATCATGCGTTCGAGCATATAGGCCGCTTCCGGTCGCCCGGCTCCCCGATAGGGACCGATAGGGATATTGTTGGTCATCAGGCACTTCACCTGAAATTCCAGCGCCGGATTGTCATAGCAGCCGGTCAGGCAGTTGCAGACATTGCGCGTCGCCGCTGCGGGTCCATGGGACGACAGATAGCCCCCCATCGCCGCGATCATATCGACCCGGAAGGTCTGAATTTTGCCATCGGTATCGAAAGCCATAGCGCCGTTCATCACGCCGTCCCGGGCCTGATTGTCGGCCAGAAAGGCTTCTGAACGCGTGCCCTGCCATTTCACTGGCTTACCGATGGTCTTGGCAGCAAAAAGTATTGCGACATATTCGGGATAAGCCTGAGTTTTCATCCCGAATCCACCACCCACATCATGGGTCCGGACCCGCATTTGCTCATGGGGTATCTGGAAGATGGCATCGGCAAGCATGTTGCGCATGGCATTGACGCCCTGGGAGCCGCTGATCAATTCGTAGCAGCCCGCACCATCGTTTGCTGCCGGATCGAAATTCGCTGATGCGCTGCGGGGTTCCATGGAGGCGACGACCAATCGGTTTGTGGTCAGTGTCAGGTTCACCACATGGGCCGCGCTGTCGATGGCGGCTATGGCCTTGGCCTCGTCGCCGATCTGGAAGTCGAGGCAGACATTGCCGGGAATGTGGTCATGAAGCTGGGGAGCGTCGGGGGACTGTGCCTGGGTCACATCGACCAGTGCGGGTAGGGGGTCGACATCGAGATCGATCAGATCGATGGCATCCTGCGCCAGCACTGTGCTTTCCGCGACCACGATCGCGATGATTTCGCCCACATGATAGATCTTGTCCAGCGCCACAGCCGGACGCAGAGTTCGCGACATCTCCGAACCATCCCGGTTTACAAAAGGTGTGACATTGGGGATCACGCCGACACCGGCATCCTTCAGGTCCTGTCCGGTGAAGACGCCCACCACGCCGGGAGAGGCAGCGGCCTCGGATGTGTCGATGTTCCGGATCAGGCCATGACCTATCGGTGCGCGCAGGAATGCAGCGAAAAGCTGTCCTTCGAAGCCGGTATCATCGGCATAGGCACCGTCGCCGACCAGAAGCCGCGCATCTTCGCGCCGTGTGACGTGTTGTGAAATTCCAAACTGACCCGATGCCATTTATAGAGACTCCCCTGAAAGGCGTGTTTTAGTTGCGCGAAAGATATCATGCGAAATCTTTCAGGCGAAGTGCCCGAGCATCTTTCGCCGCGTTCGGCGGTATGTATAATCCCGCCGCCTGATCACTGGAATGTCTCTGGTGTGATTAACAATCAGAAACAGTTCTCCGGGGGGAATTCCACAATGCTTTTCAAATGCGGTCACAATCCTAACCATGACGCCAGTCATTCACCCTCGGATGCGTCAGGCGGACATTCGGTCAAGGTCGAGAAACTGGGTGTGCGGACCGTGGATATTCACTGCCATCTGCACGTGCCGGAAGCCGACGCACTGGTTAAGGGCGTCTTCGATCTGAAGAACGAACCGTTGCTCTGGTTCGCCAATGATGCGACCCGCAAGTTCCAGATGGCCCATGGCCAGGAAATCATGCCGCGGGCCACGGACACGTCCTTGCGGATTGCCGAGATGGATGCATCAGGGGTTGATGTGCAGGCGATTTCGACCGCCCCCAACCATTACTGCTATTGGGCTGAGCCCGATCTGGGACGCGAGGTGGCGCAGACCGTGAATAACAAGCTCGCCGCGACAGTGGCAGAGCATCCCGACCGCTTCGTGGCGCTGGGTACGGTGCCGTTGCAGGATCCGCAGATGGCAGTTGCCGAGTTGGAGCGCTGTGTGACGGAACTCGGCATGAAGGGTGTGGAAATCAATGCTGATGTGGCCGGACAGGAGCTGTCCAAGGCCGGTCTCGATCCGTTCTTTGCCAAATGCGAAGAACTGGGTGCGCTAATTTTCATTCACCCTTCGGGTTATGCGAAGGGTGACCGGTTTGCCGACCACTATTTCTCGAACATTATCGGCAACCCGCTCGCAACCACGGTTGCCGTGCATTATCTGATTTTTGACGGGGTGATGGACCGTCATCCGGGCCTCAAGGTTGTCCTTGCTCATGGCGGTGGCTTCCTGGGCTCCTATCCGGCACGAATCGACCATGCTCATCCGTTGCGTACGGACATGCAGCGCGAACTGCCGGCGGGCAAGGTGCCGACGGATTACCTGAAGCGCTTTTTCTTCGACAGCGTTGTGTTTTCCAACGAGCAGCTTGAATTCATCACCAAATATTACGGTGCCGATCACGTTCTCATGGGTACGGACTATCCCTATGACATGGCCGAAACCGATCCGGTCGGGCATGTCATGGGTTCGGACCTGACCGATGATCAGAAGCGCGCCATTCTGGGTGAAAATGCAGCACGGCTGCTGAATCTCTAGGGGACTGCCCCGACCTCATGCTCCGAGAGGCTCAGCATGAGGGTTTTCCTGTTTCCTCGTTCAGAGCCTGAAGAAGGACGAGGTCAGAAAAGGACACGATGATGCTCTTTACCTGTTCCGATCCGACCCACAATCATGCCCCTGCGGGCGATACGGGCTACCACCGCACCGTCACCGACGGCAAGCAACACTTCACCGTCGATATTCACTGTCATCTCCATGTGCCGGCTGCCGATGCAATGCTGAAGGATGCCAAAGCCGCCGACCAGCGCAATCTTTATGTCGACACCAACCCGCTGACATCCGAGATCAACGCCAAGCAGCATCAGGATATTCTGGACAAGCTGACCGATCCGGGAGTGCGAATCGCAGATATGGATGCCGCCGGGATTGATGTGCAGGCTATCTCGCCCTCGCCCTTCCATTACAACTATGTCTACGAGCCGGATTTCGCCCGTGAGACGGCCCATGTCGTAAACAATCGGGTGGCCGAAGTTGTTGGCCAGCATCCAGACCGTTTCGTCGGCCTGTGCACCGTGCCATTGCAGGATGTGGACATTGCCGTGGCCGAACTCGATCGCTGCGTCAACGATCTGGGCATGAAGGGGGTCGAGATTTCGACCAATGTGAACGGGACCGATCTGACCCGGGCCGGGCTGGAGAAGTTCTTCGCACGGGTGGAAGAACTGGGCGTCGTGATCTTCATGCATCCCATCGGAACCAGCTTCAAGGAGCGCATGACCGACCATTACTTCCGTAACACGATCGGTCATCCGCTGGAATCGGCCCTCGCCGTCGGGCATCTGGTGTTTGATGGATATCTGGAGACCTATCCGGGTCTGAAAATCTGCATCGCCCATGGTGGTGGCTATGTGCCAAGCTATGTCGGCCGCTTTGATCACCCCTATCACCTGCGTGATGACTGCCGGGTGAACCTGACCAAGGCTCCGTCGGAGTATGTGAAGAAGCTTTATTTCGACACGGTCGTCTTCACCGAGCATCAGCTGCGTTATCTGATTGAGACCTGGGGCGCCGATCATATCATCATGGGTACTGACTATCCTTATGACATGGCGGAGACCGATCCGGTCGGGCATGTGGATTCGGTGAAGGATCTTTCCGAAGAGGACAAAGCGCGCGTCATGGGTGGCAACGCCGCCGCGCTGCTTGGGATTGAAATTCCGGCTGCCTAGTTTGGCTGCTCAGCTTCCCAGCGTTCTTCGAAATGGGGGTACACCCGGCTCATATAGCCGGTGTGGAACTGCCAGAAGGATTCCGGCTCGTATTCTGCGGGATTGTCTGCCGAGCGACAGCTCGGCAGGCATTCGCTGACCGCATCAAGGTTTGGACAGACGAAGAACGGCAATGAGAAACGGTCTCTCTCCACTGGCGGGATCACCCGGTGCGGGGTTGCACGCACGACCCCGTTTGACCAGCGGTTTAGAAATTGTCCGAAATTGACGACGATGCTGTCTGCCGGGATATCCGGCCAGATCCAGGTTCCGTCTGTGTCCATTACCTGCAATCCGGCTTCCTCTGTTGCTGGCAGAAAGGTGTTGAAACAAGTGTCGGCATGGGCGCCATGGCCGGTTTCGTCCTTGGCCAGACCAGGCTTGGGCGGATAGTGGATCAGCCGGGTGTAGAAATGTGCCTGGGTGAAATACGGATCGAAGAACCCGTTCGGCAATTCCATGGCTCGAGACCAGACTGGCAGCAGGCTTTTGGCCAGTGTTCCCATATCGTCAAGATAAATTCGCGCCGCGTCAGGCAGGCCCGGTGCCCCGGTCGGCCAGCGATTGGTTCCATACATGCGCTTGCGGGCGATGACCTGGGGGTGATCTGCCGGGTAGTCGACTCCGAAATTGTAGGATTCGTAGAAATCGTTCTGAGGTCGTTCGTAGTAATCGGATTCCCGGACCACGGTCATGCGCAGGGGTTGATAGCCGCGTTCATGAGGGTCGATCTCCAACGCAAGTTTTTCTTCCAGGGGCAGGCCGAAGAAGTCGTGGGCCGCATTGAACATGTCTGAAATGGTGCTGTCAGCCACGCCGTGATTGACCACGCACATGAATCCGATTCCTTCGGCAACATCGCGCAGTTGCTGGGCAAGTCCATCGATCTCTCCATATGCCAGGGGCGCGAGATCGAGCAGGGGCAGTGCACGGTGTGGGGTCTCGCGCACCTGTCGCGTGTAGTCAGAATCGATTGCAGCCATCCTGCTCTCCCTCAGGCTTTCACCGTACAAGAACGACCGGTTTGCGAATACGTTGAAATTCGTCCGATCAAGTGCCCGCCCTACTTGGTGATGATCTCCGGTCCCATCAGCGCCGTGGGCAGGAAGGTCGAGATGATCGGGACATAGGTGACCAGGACCGGAAGCACCAGTCCATTGCGCGCGGGTCTTGCGTTGGCCGATTTGCGAGCACTCGTCATGTCGCGGCGTTTCCCTGCGGTTTCGGCCCGTCTTTTGTGATTATTCTCAGTGTCACCAGACGAATCGCTACCTTTATAGCGTGTCCGGCATGGCGATGCCGAGTTTGTCGGCTTCGGCCTTTAGTCGATCCCAGGTTCCCTGGGGTAGCGGAATGCCATTGGCGGTTCGCTCGGCCAGAACCTTATCGCCGCGTTCGCCGGGCGCATAGATTTCCTCCACGCCATCGGCGCGGGGCAAACCCTTCAGGTCGGCTGCCAGTGCATCGACATCGGACTTGTAGCCGTCGAGATCGGTAAAAGCCGAAATGTCGATGGCGGCGCAGAGCCCGTTCTGGCGATATCCGGTGGGGTTTGCATCGGGTCCGATATTGGGGGTGATGAGGGGATTGCTGGCGAAGAGACTCACCAGACACTCGATCATCATCGACAGGCCGGAGCCCTTGGCGCCTCCAAGGGGCATCAGGGTTTCAACGGCATTGGGATCATTGGTGGCTGCGCCATCGCCTGTAAGGCCCCAGCCATCGGGGATGGGTGTTCCAGTGTCCCGCGCGGAAAGAATTTTGCCCATGGATACTGTCGCGGTGGACATGTCGAGAAGCATTGGAGGGTGATCGCCGCCGGGCACGGCAATCGCGAGCGGGTTGGTGGATGCACCGGGTGCCTTAGCGCCGTAATAAGCCATCATGGGGCGCGATGCGGTCATTACGATTCCGGCGAAACCTTCACGGGCAGCTTGCATGGCGTAATACCCGATGGCGCCGCCATGGGTGATGTTGCGAACGATGCACCAGCCCATGTGGCATTCCCGGGCGCGTCCCATTGCTTCATCCATCGCTGCGGACAGCGCTACGGGGCCGGGTGCCCAGTCTGAATCAATCACGGCTATCGCACCGCTGCGCTTTTCGACTTTCATGTCCGGACGGGCATGGATATTGCCGTTCTTCATGTAGTCGATATAGCGGGGGATCCGCAGAACACCGTGGGAGTCCATGCCGCGAAGATTGGCCCAGACGAGCATGTCGGCCCAGACCTCGGCATGTTCGTCCGAGACGTCCGCGGTTCGGAAGATGGCCTTGGTGAAGGCTTTCAGGGCATCATCGGAAACTGTGGTTTTGCTCTCGTCGGTCATCATGCATCCTCCGACAGATAGGGACTGGCGCCCGTGGTGGACGCATCGCGCAAATGCCAGTGGCCGGCTGCGACCGCCGCATGGAAACTCTCGATCGCCGCGTTGAACGTGCTCGGGTCTTCCAGATTGATCAGATGGCCGGCCTTGGGAAAAGTGACGAGCCCGGCACCAGGCAGGGTGCGTTTGAGGAAGACATTTGTGTCGATGCAGGGCTCATCTTCGTCGCCGATCATCAGCAGAATCGGGGTTTCCAGCGCCCGCAACTCGTCTTCCAGGTCATAGAGCGAGGGGCGTCCGGCCTGCACGCCTCGAAGTGTATATGCTGAACCGGTGGCGGAGTGTTCGACGAACTGATCGGCAAATTCCTGCCAGAGTTCGGGGTTTTTCAGTTTCAGTTGAATGCGTGTGGCACTGGTCGCGAACCCCGGAAGGTCCACGTTGCCCTTGTCGAGGATCATGTCGGCCAACCCGCGCGTTTCGGTCAGGAACTGGGCGCGGGTTTGGGGAAAGGATCCAGACCCGCCGCTGGCGGCCACTAGGGTCGACACGCGATCAGGATGGGTCAGCGTGAACCGCAATCCGGTATAGGCACCCATGCTGAGCCCGATGATATGGGCGCTGGGGATTTCCAGTGAATCCAGCACGCCCAGAAGGTCCGCGGTCGCAATATCCTGGCTGTAGCTGGATTCGTCTGCGGGCACATCCGATGGCGGGTAGCCGCGTGCGCTGTAAGTCACGCAACGAAACCGGTTCCGGAAATGGTCGACCTGGTGCCGCCAGGATCGGTGATCTCCTCCGAATTCATGCACGAAGACCAACGCCGGACCGCTGCCTTCCTCCTCAATCCAGAGGCGGAGGCCGTTGATGTTGTGATACGTCATGGAAGACTACAGTTCCGCGCGAACCAGTGCGGCGCCGGCACCCAGCGCCTTGAGTTTGCCCCGAGATACGGCGCGGGGCAGGGGCACCATGCCGCAATTTGTACAGGGGAAAATGCGCTCGGGCGAAGTGAATTCCATCGCAGCCCGGATGACCTGGGCGACCTCCTCGGGCGCTTCGGCGGTGAGAGTCGTGACGTCGATCGCGCCCACCAGAACATCCTTCTTGCCGTCGAGCAGCCGGATTACCTCCAGCGGCACGCGGGACCCGGCGAATTCCAGCGAGACCTGATCGATATCGCTTTCTGAAAGTGCCGGCAGGATTGCTTCGTACTGATCCCAGACATCGCCCAGCGTGGCTTTCCATTGCAGGTTCGCCTCGATCCCGTAGCCGTAGCAGATATGCACGGCCGTGGTGCAATCAAGGCCTTCCACGGCCCGGTTGAGGGCTTCCACGCCCCAGGTGGGCACTGCGTCCAGATAGACATTGAAGGCGGGCTCGTCGAACTGGATGTTGTCGACGCCGGCGGCCACGAGTTCCCGGGCCTCCTGATTGAGAATTTCGGCAAAGGCCATCGCCATCTTCGGCCGGTCGCCGTAATGCTCATCGGCTAGGGTGTCGACGATTGTCATAGGGCCGGGCATGGTGAATTTCAGTGCATGGTCGGTCTGCGCCCGGGCAAATGCGACCTCCTCGGCATGGATCGGGCCACTGCGCTTGAGTTCCGAGACCACGGTGGGGCAATCCGCGTCATAGCGGTCGTCCCGAATGCCGATCCGGGTCTTTTTCTCGAAATCAATACCTTCGATCTTCTCCAGAATGCCGTGGACGAAATGCTGTCGGGATTGTTCGCCATCGGTGACGATGTCGATTCCTGCCTCTTCCTGATCCCGGATCGCGAGGCGCACCGCATCATGTTTGGCCTCTTCAAGCCGGGCCGGATCGTCGGCTGCCCAGGGAGCCCAGAGTGTCTCCGGTTCGGCCAGCCAGGCTGGTTTGGGCAGGCTGCCGGTGATCGTCGTTTTCAGCATGTGGGACTCCCCATCCGTTTTCTGTCGTGCCCACCATCGAACGTGGTGGTTGGACCGCATGCGCGAATATTGCATCATCACAGGGCGGCGCTTCGACCGCAAGAATCGAGAATGGGAAAAGGGTACGTGCAATGACCGCAACCAAACTGCAGAATGGCTGGCCTGAAGGAAAAGCGCTCGCTGTCTCTGTGAATGTCATGTGTGAAGCCTGGACCGATGATGCAGCGCCCGGGATCGGTCCCATGGGCAATCCGCTCAAGGCCGGGTTTCTTGACACACAGGCGCGCTCCTGGGGCGAATACGGGATGACCCATGGTGCCCCGCGCCTGCTCGATATTGTTGGTGATCTGGGTGTTCCCTGTGGCACCTATGCCAGCGGGATCATTGCCGAGAAGTGGCCGGAACTGCTGCGCCGGATTGACAGCGACGGACATTTCATCGGCGCCCATGCCTGGATGCAGAATATTCTACCGGTCTATCAGGAACGTGGCGAGGAAGAGGCAGACCTGAAAAAAGGGGTCGCGCTGTTTGCGGATGTGATTGGCAAGGCACCTAAAGGTTTTTCCAGCCCGCGCGGCACCTTCAGCGCAAACACACCCGAATTGCTGGTGGAGAATGGCTTCACCTGGCACATCGACTATTTCAACGCCGATCTGCCCTATCGTCTCGACACCCCTGCAGGTCCGCTGGCGGCTGTGCCGTTCACCATGGAGATCAACGATCTGCCGATCTATATGCGCTATGGCAATCAGCCGCAGGCCTATTCCGATACCCTCAAACGGATTGTCGACAAATACGACACGATTGGTCGCCCGCCTGCGGTGCTTGATATCACCGCTCATGCCCATGTTTTCGGTCGTCCCTATGGCGCCATCGAGTTCAAGGCGGCGATTGAATCGGTGATGAATGTCGACTGGGTCTGGATGACCACGCATCAGGAACTCGCCAGTCTGGTGCCTTTGGGCTGAACGCGATGAAGATTTTTCTGTCTCTTGTCGTGATGGCACTCTGGACCGGGTCACAGGATGTCCGTGCTCAGAACGTCTTCACGATCGATGAATCCGCGATCGAGTGCATTCAGGTGATCGGGCCGGCGCCGGAATTGCGCGAGATGTCACGGCGTGTGGCGAAGAAGGACCCCGGGCGCATGGTCGGATTCGTCGTGAAGCTGAGCGAGAAGGCCAATCGCCATGCTCTGGATGCCTTCGGGGATGTGACCGACAGCCCCTATGAGGGTTTCCGGCAAAGTCGAGGCGGTGCGATCCGGCTTGATTTGTCCGCAGCCGGTGACGAATTCCACGACGCGCCCGGTGCCACGACTCCGACCTTGCCGCGTGATCGTTTTCTGCTGTTCACCATGTCGGAAACGGTCGCGGACTATATTTCCGGTCAGCGCTCCCGATGCGGGTCTCGGACGCGCTTTGACAAGGCACCATTCGAGCAGTTGTTGCGGGGAAACCGGGAAACTCTGAGGGGCATGCTGGATCAGGAGCGACGCTAGATACACCGCCCACCATCGATTTCCATGCAGACGCCGGTGATCAGTGAGGCTTCCTCCGAAGCTAGGAACAGCACGGCATTGGCGACATCCTGTGGCGTTGAAAACCGCCCGAGAGGCACCGTTTGACGGAAGGCTTCCCGGTTCTCGGGTGTGTCTTCGCCCAGAAAGGTCGGCAGCAAGGGGGTTTCCCCGGCGACCGGGTTCACGGCATTGACCCGGATATGGTCTTCGGCCAATTCGACAGCCATGGATTTGGTCAGGGTTGTCACCGCGCCCTTTGAAGCATTGTACCAGGTGAGCCCGGGCCGGGGCCGTACGGCGGCGGTCGAGGCAATATTGACGATGGCCCCGCCGCCGTTGCCGCGCATCACCGGGACCGCGGCGTTGGCAGTGTGAAACAGGCCTTTCACATTGACGTCGAGGATCCGATCGAGTTCTGCTTCGTCGACATCCAGCATCGACTTCCGTTTGTGGGCAACGCCGGCATTGTTCACCAGAATGTCCAGACTGCCATGCACGGAGAGTGTTTGCTCCACCATCGCTTGCACGGCCGGCGCATTGGTGACATCGGCATCACAGAAGCTTGCCGTGCCGCCGGCGTCGCGGATCTCGGCAAGGACACGGTTTCCGCCCTCAACATTCACATCGTTCACAACCACGGTCGCACCTTCACGTGCGAATGTTTTGGCGATGCCTTCGCCGAATCCTGATCCTGATCCCGTGATGATTGCGGTTTTGCCCTGAAGCCGCATGATGTTTTCTCCTGCATTGGTCTCCGCACAATTGGCATGCGTGCCGTGCGTGGTGTCGGCGAAAATGCTAACAGCAAATGCAGGGCCAACGAAACGAACTTGAACTGATGACCGACAAAGCCAGAATTCTCGTCACCCGCCGCTTGTTGCAGCCGAACGAAGATCGTCTGAAGTCGTCGTATGACGCGACACTCAGTGCGGATGATCACATCATGTCGGCCGATGAGATTGTCGACGCGGCCGAGGGTGTGGACGCCTTGCTGATCTGTGTGACCGAACCGCTGAACGCCGACGTGATTGCCCGGCTGCCCGAGAGCGTGAAGGCGATCATGACATTGTCGGTCGGTCTCGAGCATCTCGACCTCGAGGCAGCGCAGGCACGTGGAATTGCGGTGATGAGCACGCCGGATATCGTAACCGACCCGACGGTCGAGATTGCCATGTGTCTGATGCTAGGTGCAGCGCGTCGCGTGACTGAAGGGGCGGCGATGATGCGTGCGCGCAAATGGGATAGCTGGACCCCACGCATGCTGGTCGGCACGGATGTCACCGGCGGAACCCTGGGCATCTATGGCATGGGGCGGATCGGCCGGACTCTGGCGAAGCGTGCACGCGGCTTTGACATGACCATCCGCTATCACAACCGATCCCGTCTGAGCTTCGAACTCGAGGCGGGCGCGAGCTATTACACGAGTATCGAGGCGCTGCTGCCGGCCAGTCCGTTTTTGGCGATCACGGCACCCTCGACGTCGGAGACTCAGGGGTTTCTGAATGCCGAGCGTATCGCGCTTCTCCCCGATGGGGCGATTGTCGTGAACACCTCGCGCGGCAATTTGATCGACGACGATGCCCTCATCGATGCTTTGAAGTCGGGTAAGGTCGCGGCGGCGGGTCTGGATGTATTCAATGGTGAACCCGCCAATGTTCGGCCGGAATATCTCGATCTCCCCAATGTGTTCCTGACTCCACATATTGGCAGTGCAGCGATGAATGCCCGTGCGGCCATGGGCGATATGCTGCTCGACGGTTTCGAATTGTTGCGGGCTGGTGAGCCTGTTCCAAACAGGGTTGTGTGAACCCGGTGTCGCTGCGCGTACGCACTTGGCAATTGTTCACATCTCTGCCCGGGACCGCTCAAGGCGTAATCTGGATGCTGGGGGCATCGCTGTTTTTCGGAACTCATGGGCCGATCGTGCGCTATGCAACGGCAGCGGACGGTGAGCCGCTGGTGATCGGGTTTTTCCGTTCGCTCACCTTTCTGGTGCTGATGCTGCCTTGGATCATCCGGAACCGGAACACGACACTCCGCACGCGGCGCCCGGGTGCGCAGATCATGCGCAGCGTTTACTCCATGGCCGGTCTGGTTCTACTGATCCTGGCTCAGGCCAATCTGCCATTGGCCGAGGTCTCGGCGCTGACATTTGCTGCTCCACTATTTGGTGTCATTGGCGCCGCACTGTTGCTGGGAGAGGTGGTGCGTCCGGCGCGCTGGATCGCGACGATTGTCGGATTTGCCGGTGTCTGGGTGGTGCTGCGTCCGGGTCTGTCGAGTGTTAACCCACTGTTTGCACTGCCGCTGGGGGCGGCCGTGTTCATCGCTGCTTCTAACCTGATGATCCGATCCCTCTCGCGGGACGATTCCCCAACGACAACGATTGCCTGGCTGGCCATGGCCGCCGTGCCGCTGACATTGATTCCGGCGCTCTTCGCTTGGACCTGGCCGGGGCCGCAAGCTCTTGCCTGGATGTGTCTGCTGGGGGTAGCAGGACTGGGCGCACATATCTGTTTGACCCGCGCATTCACGGCTGCCGAAGCCTCGGCGGTGCTGTCCTATGACTATTCGCGACTGATTGTGACGGCGCTGCTGGGCTTTGTCCTGTTCGGTGAGGTGCCCACTATCTGGACCTGGCTGGGGGGTGCCATCATCGTTGGTGCGGTGGTTTATATGGCGCGACGAGGCGGGAACAAACCCGCCTAGCGCGCCTGTGATTACGCCGCCGCGATTCGCAATCCATTGCCTTGCCGGCGCATGCGCTTGGTAATCACGGCGGCCGCACCGTCGAGGATCGCATCGGCGTCGATTCCGTGGATGCGGTAGATATCCTGCAAATCACCCGACTGTCCGAAGCTTTCGACACCGAGGGCGGCAATGTTGTGGTTGGCCACACTGCCGAGCCAGCTCAGTGTCATCGGATGACCGTCGAGAACAGTCACCAGTCCGGCATCGGGCGCAAGGGACGAGAGCAGGTTCTCGATATGCGCCGGAGCAACGCCGGGGCCCTGCGCATGGGCGCGGGTTGTGGCTTGCCAGTTTTCGTAGAGTCGGTCGGCGGAGGTGATGGCCAGCAAACCGGCACCGGGGATATCTTCGAGAATTGCTTCATGGGCGGCCATCGCTTCGGGCGCGATCACGCCGGTATAGGCAATCGCCAGTTCCGTGCCCGGTTCGGGTTCGCGCAGCCAGTAGGCTCCGGCGATAACGTCATCCGCGATATCCGCAAAATTTCGTTGTGGCTGATTGATCACCCGTGTCGACAGGCGCAGATAGACTGCGCCGCCATCCTCGGCCTGCATGTGTTCAAACCCCCAGCCCATAATATGTGCCAGCTCGTCGGCATAGGCCGGCTCAAAGGATGTCAGCCCCGGTTGTGACAACCCAATCAGGGGTGAGTTGATGGACTGATGGACTCCGCCTTCCGGTGCCAGCGTGATCCCCGAGGGGGTCGCAGCAAGCATGAAGCGGGCATCCTGATAGCAGGCATAATTCAGAGCATCCAGACCGCGAGCGATGAAGGGGTCATACAGGGCACCGACCGGCAGCAGGCGAGCCCCGAAGAGCTTGTCCGACAATCCCAGCGCGGCCAGTAGAAGAAACAGATTGTTTTCGGCAATGCCCAGTTCGATGTGTTGCCCGGATGGGCTCATCGACCATTTGAAGGCCGATGGCACCTTTTCTTCGCGGAACACGTCCGCCAAGTCCTCATGGTGGAACAATCCGCGCTGGTTTACCCATCCGGCCATATTTGTGGTGACCGTCACATCGGGGGTGGTGGTCACGATGTGTCGGGACATGACGCTGTCCCCGCGTCCCAGGTCATTGAGAATATGTCCGAAGGCCTCCTGAGATGACATCTGCGCGGCCTCGGGTGCTGGCAGGGGTTCGATCGGTATTTTGGCGATATCGCCCGGATCCGGACGTTGGGCAAATGGGACATCTTCGAGAAAAGCCTGTAACGCGTCTTCGCTCACGCCAAGACCTTCAGCAAAAGCCCACTCATGGCCGTCGCGAATGGCATGGCTGGCCTTGAAGCTGGCCATCTGGTCCAATTTCATCAGGCCGGAATGATTGTCTTTGTGCCCGGCCAGCGGCGTGTTGAACCCCTTGATCGTATAGGCGATGAAACAATGCGGTGTGTCGTCGTCGCCGACACTGGCAAACGCCTCCAGCGTGGCGGCCATGTCATGGCCCCCCAGATTGGTCATCAACTTCTGCAGGGCGTCATCATCATGAGCCTTGAGCAGCGCCTGAATACCCTTCACGTCACCAAGGTCGTTTTCCAGATGGGTGCGCCACGCGGCACCACCCTGAAAGGTGAGGGCGGCGTAGAGCTGGTTCGGGCAGTTGTCGATCCAGTTCTGCAGTTTCTTGCCGCCGGGTTTTGCGAAGGCGGCTTCGAGCAG
Organism: uncultured Alphaproteobacteria bacterium; assembly: GCA_943787445.1. Classification (GTDB taxonomy): domain Bacteria; phylum Pseudomonadota; class Alphaproteobacteria; order UBA6615; family UBA6615; genus JABJAG01. The sequence continues at coordinate 146,835 of CALSML010000017.1, read as the reverse complement.
CTTGCCGTATTTGATCTCCACGACCTTCCATCCGACCGAACCGAAGAAATCGGCGATACGTTGAAACAGATAGTCATGCACCACGCCGTCGAGGCTCTGTCGGTTGTAATCGATCACCCACCAGAGATTGCGCACGTCATGTTTCCACCCTTCGAGCAGGGCTTCGAAAACATTGCCTTCGTCGAGTTCGGCATCGCCCACCAGGGCAACCAGCCGATTGTTGGGGCGTGTATCTCCAAGTTCGTGCAGGCGCACATAGTCACGGACCATGGAGCCGAAGAGGGTAGCGGCCACGCCGAGCCCGACCGACCCGGTAGAGAAATCGACATCGTCGCTGTCCTTGGTGCGCGAGGGGTAGGACTGGGCGCCGCCAAGTGATCGGAATTTTTCAAGCTTCTCGCGGGTCTGGCGCCCGAGCAGATACTGGATCGCGTGATAGATGGGGGAAGCGTGTGGTTTTACAGCGACCCGGTCTTCGGGCCGCAATGTGTGCATGTAAAGCGCGGTCAGCAGTGTGGCCGAGGACGCGCAGGAGGCCTGATGGCCACCCACCTTCAGCCCGTCGCGGCTTTCACGAATGTGGTTGGCATTGTGAATGGTCCAGGAGGAGAGCCAGAGGATCTTCTGCTCCAGTTCCTTGAGCATCGCAATATCCACATTGGAAAGCATGGTTTTGGGAGAAGCGTTTTTGGTCATCATCTGTGTCCGGAGGTGTGTGACCCGTTGAGGTTAGCATCCGATGCGAAATGATGAATTGCGAAGATGCCCAAATAACGCGAATGTGGAGCAATAAGTTTCAGAAAAAGTTCAGAAAAAGAGGCAAAAATGCCAATATATGACCTTGATGCGATTGATTGTAATATTCTGGAGACGCTTCAGAAGGACGCGCGAATCTCGAATGTGGAGCTTGCGGAGAAGGTCAATCTGTCTCCCTCGCCATGCCTGCGACGGGTGCGGCGGCTCGAGGCGGAAGGCACGATCCGGTCCTACGCCACCCTGCTCGACCCAGCCGAGGTTGGCCTGCCGGTCAGTGTCTTTGTCCAGGTGTCTCTGGAGCGTCAGGTCGATGGAGCGCTGGAAAATTTCGAGCGGGAGATCGTCACCCGTCCGGAGGTGATGGAGTGCTATCTGATGACCGGTGACAGCGATTATCTGCTGCGGGTCGTGGCACCGGACCTGGAGTCATTCCAGCGATTTCTGCTTGAGCACCTGACGCGCATTGCCGGGGTGGCCAGCATCAAATCAAGTATCGCCCTTAAACAGGTGAGCTATCGGACCGCATTGCCTCTGGCCCATCTTGGCGCTGTGTCCTAAAGGCCCGTTGCAAAACGGGACATGATGATGATGATCAGGACCTGCATACTGCCCTGGAAGGCGACGACGCGCACATAGCGGCGCATCAGTCGGCCAATCCGTTCACCATCCGGTTCGGATTTGCGCATCTCCAGATACACCATGATGTTTGTGGGCAGGAGAACCGCGACACCCTGGATGCTCAGGATCGTGGTGATCGCGAGCGCTGCGATCAGCCACCAGAGTTCGGGAAATGCAAGCTCCAGATAGCCCTGCTGAACAGCGAGGAACCACCCGGCTGTGGGGGCTATGACCGCGAGAGTTGGCAGGATGAACATCATCCGGGGCATCAGGCGTATGGTGATTGCCTGTCGTACCGGAAAGGCCACGCGCCGCATGATTGGTCCGATGACGAAACCCATAAACAGGTCGATCCCGGTCCACAACAGACCGGTGATGACATGCACGAAATTCAGAAACCAGTCATTGGTGCTGAGGATTGCCGCAATCATCGCGGCGAGGGCCAGCGCGACCCAGATCAGGTTACGCCAGTCGATCCGGATATCGGCGTCACTGACAGAGGAAGTGCTCATCGCTGAATCGTAGTCTGTCGCCCCGAAATTGTGCAAGCCGGTGATGAATCGTAGTCTGACATTCATCCGGCGTCTGGGAGGGATCGATGGACGACAGTATTGGTGCGTTTGTGCCGCACGGAAAGTTCGCGATCGCGGGTTCGGGCTATGGTGCTTTGGTTGGCAGAACCTTCGCGGCCAAGGACATCATCGATGTTGCCAATTATGTGACGGGCTGCGGGAATCCTGATTGGCTGCGCACACATGAGCCAGCCTTGGTTACGGCACCAACGATCCAACGCTGTCTCGATGCCGGTGCGGAGTTTTACGGGAAAACGGTAACCGAGGAGCTGGCAACTGGTCTGACCGGTGAGAACACGCATTACGGCACGCCGCGCAACTGCAACGCGCCGGGCCGGGTGCCCGGTGGATCGTCTTCGGGATCGGCGGCTGCGGTGGCCGCGGGACTGGTGGATTTTGCCCTTGGTTCCGATACGGGCGGTTCGGTGCGTTCCCCGGCGAGTTTTTGCGGAATTTATGGCATTCGTCCCAGCCATGGTCGTATTCCGATGGCCGGTGTGATGCCGCTGGCAGCCAGTCTGGATGTGGTCGGGTGGTTTGCCCGAGACCCGGATATGCTTGCGGCGGTGGGACAGGTGCTTCTGGAGGGCCCGCCGCGAGATCAGACCCGTGGAGGTTTTCTGGTCGCTGCAGACGCGTTCGAACAGCTGGATCGCGCCACCGCAGACGCCTTGCTGGGTGCTGTTGCCAGGGTCGAGGAATTGCTCGGATCGGCGTCACCGGTTCAGGTCGCCGGAGACGATGCTCCGGGCCAGGGTCTGGACTCCTGGGCCCTCGTGGCACGTACGCTTTGGGGGGCCGAATCCTGGGCGGAACATCGTGATTGGATCGAGGCGGTTCAGCCGAAATTCGGAACGGGGGTGGCGGCGCGGTTCGTCGCAAGGTCGCAGGTGAGCGCTGCGGACGCTGTGCAGGCCGGTGTGCTGCGCGAGGCAATTTCGAGCCACCTGAATGTAATGCTGGATGACGGCGCGATCATGGCGTTGCCGTCGGCACCGGGCATTGCGCCGCTGATTGGTGGCAGCGATTCCGATATTGATCCTTTTCGGGCCGCCAATGAACCACTGGGTGCGATTGCCGGACTGGGTCGTTTGCCGCAAATTGTATTGCCGATGGCAGAGGTGGATGGTGTTCCGCTGGGGCTGGGTCTGGCTGCACGGAACGGGAACGATGAAATCTTGCTGGAACTTGCCATGTCCCTGCGGGATGCCGGCATGGTTGCCAATGTGGAGATACCGCAATGAATGAGATGTATCGATCCTTCGTGTCGGGCTTCTGCAGTCACGACAATATTGAGGTTGCCGGATCCGGGACCGGGCCGCTGGTGGGACTGGGATTCGCGGTGAAGGACATCATCGATGTGGCCGGCCAGACAACCGGGGCGGGGAACCCGGACTGGTACAATGATCATGCTCCTGCCACCCGGCATGCCCGCGCAGTGCAGCAATTGCTCGATGCGGGCGCGAACATGGTCGGCAAGACCATCACGGAGGAATTCGCATACGGATTGATTGGTGAGAATTATCACTACGGGACCCCGGTGAATCCGAGGGTCGTCGGGGGAGTGCCTGGCGGTTCGTCGTCGGGTTCGGCTTCGGTGGTGGCGAGTGGTCAGGCGGATTTCGCGCTTGGTACGGATACCGGTGGTTCCGTACGTGTTCCGGCAAGTTTCTGCGGCCTCTATGGAATTCGCCCCAGCCATGGGCGGGTGTCATTGACCGGCATCATGCCATTAGCGCCGAGCCTGGACACGTGTGGCTGGTTTACACGTGATGCCGAATTGCTCCGGACGATTGGGACTGTGCTGTTGGACGAATCTCTGGCGCTGGCACCGCAACGTATCTTGGCGGCCGAGGATGCCTTCGATCTTGCCGACGAGGATGTGCGAATGGCTCTGGAATCGGCCATCAAGCGCGTGCAGGAATGCTACGGTGACATTCAGATCATCCGCCCGAGTGAGATGGCTGGCTTGCAGGACTATGACGTTTGGAGATCCGTCATGCAGATCACGCGCGGGTCGGAAGCCGCTGCGTCCCATCTGGCATGGATCAGGGCCGCTGATGCGAGGATGGGCCCCGGATTTCGCGCGCGTTTTGAGGCGGGCGGAGATTACACCCGCGCAGATATTGCTGATGCCATGGCCAAGCGCGCAATGGTGGAAGGGTACATGGCCGGGCTGTTGCGTGATGATGCGGTTATGCTGGTGCCGGCAGCTCCGAGCGCGGCACCGCAGGGGGGGGCTGATGAAGACGTTTATGATCGGCTGCGTGGCGCCAATGAATTGTACAATTGCACCGCGCCACTCGCGCGCCTGCCGCAAGTGTCATTGCCGCTGGGTGAAACGGAACGAGGCCCTGTGGGCCTGGGCGTGATCGCAGGTCATGGCAATGACGAAATGCTCCTCGACATGGCTGTTGCCCTCGCCTCTTAGGCGCGGCAAGCGCCGTTAACTAACCAACCATTTTGTGATTCGGCAGGTCCCGCCGTGATGGTAAATACTTTCCTAACGCCGTCTTTGGGGGATGGATGTGAAACGTCGAGGATTTCTGACAGCGCTTGTGGCGGTGGTGAATGTCGGTGGGAATGTGATCGCCGGCATTGCCATGCACCGTGGCACGCCGCGATGGATACTGGTGATCGGGACCTTCGGTTTGATCGCTGTCAGTGCCCTGCTGATGTATGACGATGGTCCTGTCCTTTTCAGTACGTCTGGGCGCCGCGATTTTTCTCTCTTTCATTGCCGGCATGATCCCGGCCTGTCTGTTCGCGGCAACGCCGCTTGTGGCGCCATCCCCGTCGCTCGTGGGCGCGACCACGGGTTTGATGATACAGGGGTCGCAACTGGGACAACTTGTTGGTCCGGTGGCCATGGCATGGGTCGTGACTCATCTGGGGGGCTGGAACGTTGCGCCCGTGACGCTTGTGGCAGCCGCTGTGGTCGGAAGTGGGCTGATGCTCGTCTTGCGACAGATCGAAACCCGGCGTCTGAGTCAGGGGTGAATATCCGCGACCACTTTACGGTCCCGGGACGGCTGGTATAACTGTCGCTTATTCTATTTGTCGTGAGAGCAACACCATGAGCGCGTTCCAGACCCTTGATGATCTTGATCCGGCAGGAAAACGCATTCTGTTGCGCGCCGATCTCAATGTGCCGATGGCGGATGGCAAGGTAACTGACCGCACCCGGCTGGAGCGTCTGGTGCCGACCATCGCGGAACTTACAGAGCGTGGCGCGCGGGTGCTTGTCACTTCGCATTTTGGTCGACCGAAGGGTGCACGTGTTCCTGATATGTCGCTGGCTCCTGTTGCCCGGGAGCTGGCCCGGATGCTGGATCGTGATGTTGGATTTGCGGCGGATTGTGTGGGTGATGTGGCCCTTGAGGCTTCGGTGGCACTGGAGAACGGGCAGATTTTGGTGCTCGAAAATGCTCGGTATCATGCGGGGGAAGAAGCAAATGACCCCCAATTCGTGCAATCGCTGGCCGTGCTTGCTGATGCCTATGTGAATGATGCGTTCTCCGCGGCACATCGCGCGCATGCCACGACCGAGGGTGTGGCCCATGTGTTACCGGCCTATGCCGGTCGCCTGATGCAGGCGGAGCTGGAGGCGCTGGAACATGCACTGGAAGCGCCTGAGCGTCCGGTGATGGCAATTGTTGGCGGCGCCAAGATCGCGTCCAAGCTCGATCTTCTCAGCAATATGATTGCGCGCGTTGATCACCTGGCGATCGGCGGTGGTATGGCCAACACCTTCCTGAATGCGATGGGGATCGATGTTGGCAAGTCGCTGTGCGAACACGAAATGGCCGATACGGCTCGTGAGATTCTCAAGCGTGCTGACGAACTGGGTTGTGAAATTATCCTACCTTCAGACGCAGTGATCGCTGGTGCGTTCAAGGCTGGCGCGGCGAACCGCAAGGTGCCGGTTGATGCTGTTCCCTACGACCAGATGATTCTGGATGTTGGCGCGGGCACCGTTATGGGGCTGGCGGCGAAACTGGAAAATGTTCGCACACTGGTCTGGAATGGGCCACTGGGGGCGTTCGAGATTGCGCCCTTCGATAAAGGTACGAATGGCGTGGCCCGGGCTGCTGCCGATCTGACAGCGCGCGGTGGGCTGCTTTCTGTTGCCGGCGGCGGGGATACCGTGGCTGCGCTCAATCACGCCGGTGTGGCCGACCGGTTCAGCTATGTCTCGACCGCGGGCGGAGCGTTTCTAGAGTGGCTCGAAGGCAAGACGCTGCCTGGTGTTGCTGCGCTGTCCCGCTAGAGTGATCTGACTTGGCCTCCCGTCGCATTCAGGACCCGGCGGCCTTTGGCCGGGAGGCCAGAGATGCCAGCTGGAAAATTCTGGGCCGGAAGGCGATCAACGTTGACTGGCCCGCCAGCCGGTCCCGCCGTTCGGTTCGGGTCGAGTTCGCGGATGGATCCGTGATCGCCACCCGGCGCAAACGGCCTGAGCGCTCGCAGCTCGAAGCCATTGGAATCGAAAACACCGTCCGCCTCACCGCCGAAGATGATGTCAGAACCTTCGGAGCCGAACAGGGTGTTCACGCCGGTGCCGCCATCAATGTAATTGGCGGACAGGAAGTTCGGTGAGCCAGGAAACAGGCTGCTCAGGCCGACACTAGGATCCCAATTACCTGTCTAGACAGCGACTTAGCGCTAAATGGCGGAGTCTTCGCCAGTGTCATCTTCGAGTTGTTCTCGCAGGAACAGCGGCGTCTGCGACGCCGCGAAGATGAACGTCAGCGGCATGATGCCGAACAGTTTGAAAGAGACCCAGAAGTCGGTCGAGAAGCTGCGCCATACGATTTCGTTGAGCACGGCCAGAACCACGAAAAAGATGGCCCAGCGCCAAGTCAGAATTCGCCAGCCTCGTTCGCTCAGTTTCACCGCTGCTCCGAACAGCGGCTTGAGCAGAGATTTGCCCAGTACCAGCCCTCCAAACAGGATGGCGGCGAACAGGATATTCACGAGAGTCGGTTTCAGTTTTATGAAGGTTTCATCGGCCAGCACCAGCGTAAGGCCACCGAAGAACAGGACAAATATTCCGCTGACCAATGGCATCACCGGAAGTTTCCGCTCTGCGCCCCAGCCGATCACTAGCGCGATCAGGGTTGCGATCATGAAGGCACCAGTGGCCTCGAACAGTGATTGTCCCACCAGTGGCTCTGCGCCATCCGGGAGCCAGAAATGTCGGAACTCCGGCAAGCCCTTCCGGCCATTGACCAAAAAGAAGACGACGAGAGGTCCTGCCTCAATCGTGAGTTTTAACCATGGGCGCATGATGGCGCGAACCTACGTGGGTTGATGGCGAAGCGAAAGTCCTTCCGACCCTAACCGGCAAATTTTAGTGCGCCAGCGCCAAGAGCAACAAGAATTGCGGCTGGGATTCGACGTTTGCCGAAATTTTCGCCCAGAATCACGACCCCGATCAGAGCCGCGAAGACCACGCCGGTTTCGCGCAGCGCCGCGACGCTGGCCACCGATGCATGGGTGAAGGCAAACAGGACAAGCCCATAGCTGGTGACGGCAATGGTGGCACCGCCGATACCCTGTATTGCATGGGTGCGGATATAGGCAGCGATATGGCCCCGACGCACAATATACGTGGCTGTCATGATCGGGATGGCGGCAAACACCATGATCCAGCACAGATAGAACAGAGTCCCGTTCTCCACCTCTGGTCCAATTGTGCGAATGCCCAGTGCATCGAACAGTGAATAAGCCGCGATGCAGGCCCCGGTCAGCAAAGCCAGGATGATTGTTCGTAGATTGGTAGCGGCGACCTGAGCGGGTTCGATGGTCAGTGCGATCACGCCGGCGACCAGAACCAGAACGGCGACGAGTTCGAGGATGTCGGGAACATCCCCGACGATAGGGGCCGAAAGCGCGATGATGATCAGCGGCGCGCTGCCCCGTGCGATGGGATAGACCTTACCGAGGTCACCATGGGCGTATGCGTTCACGAGAAATAAGAAATAGGCCGCATGCAGTGCGCCCGATCCAATCAACCATGGCCAGTGATGTAACTGCGGCAGCGGCAGAAACAGTAGCGCGACAAGCAATGCGCCGATGCCTCCGAACCCGCCGATCATGCCGGAGGTCAACCAGCGGTCGTTTCCACCTTTGACCAGTGCGTTCCAGCTGGCGTGCAAGAGAGCGGACAGCAGCACTGCCAGAACCACGATTGTGCTCATCGACCTTCGTCTCGTGACTACTCGGCTTCAAGACCCAACAGGCTGTTGGCGAATGCCGCCGCCTCGAATGGGCGCAGATCATCGATACCTTCGCCAACGCCGACGGCATAGATCGGCAGGGCGAACCGGTCAGCCAGTGAGACAATCACGCCGCCGCGTGCCGATCCATCCAGCTTTGTCACGATCAGGCCGCTGATATCGACAAGATCGCGGAAGGTTTCCACCTGCGCATGAGCGTTCTGCCCGGTGGTGGCATCGAGAACGAGCAGTGTTTCATGGGGCGCTGCCGGATCCACTTTTCTGATCACCCGGGCGATTTTTTCCAGCTCGGCCATCAGGTCCCCCTTGTTGTGCAGGCGACCGGCCGTATCGATCAGGAGGATGTCCATATTCTCGGCTTGCGCCCGTTGCATGGCATCGAAGGCGAGCGCGGCCGGATCACTGTTTTGGGCGCCCGCGATGACGGGCACACCAACGCGTTCACCCCAGATCTTGATCTGGTCGATGGCGGCGGCGCGGAACGTATCGGCGGCGGCGAGCATCACCTTGTGGCCGTCTTCAGTAAATCGCGCGGCGAGTTTTCCGATGGTGGTGGTCTTGCCCGTTCCATTGACCCCGGCAATGACAATGACACGAAGGCCCGGTGGTGATGTGAGATCGGATAGTGGTCGCGCCACCGGGGTCAGAATGTCGGTCACCACATCGGCCAGAATGCGGCGTACATCGTCCCCGTCGGCGTCGCTGTCGATTCGTTTGCGTTCGAGATCGCTGCGCAGGACGTCCGGCTGTCGCCACGCCCAGATCCGCCATGATCAGGATGTCTTCGAGTTCGTCGAGAGTCGCCGCGTCAACCTTCCGGCCGCTGAACACACCGCCGATATCCTCGGCAAGGCGCGAGGAGGTGCGCGAGAGTCCGGACCGCAGCCGGGAAAGCCAGCCGTTGGTGCTCATGCTGCGTGACGTGCCGGGTGGCCGCTCAGACGACCGGGTTCTGCGTGCGTGATGTCGAGCGGAACGATCCGTCCTGTTTCGATCGTGGTGTCGGCGATATTGACCAGCGCGAATTGTTCGCTGCGGCCAAGGCCGGGCTTTTCAACCAGAACCGCGCGGGTCTTTCCGACTTCGTTCTGCAGGAAGCGGGCGAGTGTGGCATCGCCGGCGGCGCGAAGCTGTGCGGCGCGCTGCTTGATGACGTCGCGCGGAAGTTGTGGCATCCGGGCGGCGGGGGTCTCCGGACGTGGCGAGTAGGGGAAGACATGCAGATGGGCCAGATCGCACGCTTCAACGAGGTCCAGACTGTTGGCAAACATGGCGTCGGTTTCCGTCGGGAAGCCGGCAATGATGTCTGCGCCGAACACCACATCGGGGCGCAACCGGCGCGCGGTCTCACAAAAGGCAATCGCCTGCTCGCGGGTGTGGCGGCGCTTCATGCGCTTGAGAATCATGTTGTCACCGGCCTGCAGGCTGAGATGCAGATGGGGCATCAGGCGCGGTTCCTCGGCGATGAGGTGCAGCAGATCGTCGTCGATTTCCGCGACATCGATGGAACTCAGGCGCAGACGTGGGAGAGATGGGGCATTCGTGAGCAGGCGCCGGACCATCTGTCCCAGCCGGGGCTGACCCGGCAGATCGGCACCATAGGAGGTGATGTCGACACCGGAGAGAACGATTTCACGGTAGCCGTTCTCGACCAGTTGGGTGACCTGTTCGACGATGACCCCGATCGGGACACTGCGGGAATTGCCGCGTCCGAAGGGGATAATGCAGAAGGTACAGCGATGGTCGCAGCCATTCTGGACCTGGATGAAGGCGCGGGTGCGATCATCGAATCCTTCGATCAGATGGGCGGCGGTTTCTCGAGCCGACATGATGTCGTCGACGCGCACCGGTTCGTCATTCAGGGCAAGGAAGGAGCTTGCTTCGAGTTTTTCCTGATTGCCGAGTACCGCGTTCACTTCGGGCATGGCCGCATAGGCCGCAGGGTCAATCTGGGCAGCACAGCCGGTGACGATGATCCTGGCGTCGGGCTTGTTGCGGCGCGCCCGGCGGATGGCCTGGCGGGCCTGACGCTCCGCTTCGGCGGTCACCGCGCAGGTGTTGACGATCACCGTATCGGACAAGCCTGCGGCGAGGGCATGGTTGCGCATGACCTCGGATTCATAGGTGTTCAGCCGGCAGCCGAATGTGATGACCTCGGGGGTGCTCATCCTAGGCCCCTGCGCTGGTGTTAAAGGCGTCTTCGGCGATGGTGCCGCGGAAACTCTCTTCGGCGGGACCCGACATGACCACATGGCCATCATTCCGCAATTCGATATGCAATTCGCCGCCATCAACCGTGATTTGAACCTTGGGACCGGTCAGACCCCGGCGATGAGCGGCCACCGCGGCGGCGCAGGCGCCCGTGCCGCACGCCAGTGTCAGGCCGGCGCCGCGTTCCCAGACGCGCAAACGTATTGCGTTCGTTCCTGTAATCTGGGCGAAGCCGATATTGGCGCGCTCGGGAAACAGAGGGTCATGTTCGAGTTCCGGGCCCAGAGTCTCGACCGGGATCGCATCGACGTCCTCGACAAAGAACACAGCGTGTGGGTTTCCCATGTTGACGGCCACGGGGTCGGAGACCGGGCCGCGGGCCAGCGGCACATGATTGGTGTCACACTCGATTGCGAGCGGGATGTCCTGCCAGTGGTCGCGGGAGCGCCCCATGTCGACCGAAAACTGATGGCCGTCCGACGAGACACGCCAGGCTTCGAGCAAACCGGCATCGGAGCGAATTGTGAGCTTACGGTCTTTGTCCTGCAGCATCAGTCGCGCAACACAGCGCATGGCATTGCCGCACGCGCCCACTTCCGAGCCATCGGCATTGTAGATCCGCACCCGCACATCCGCCTCTGCATCGGGCGCCGCCTCGATGGTAATCAACTGATCGAAGCCGATGCCCGTGTGCCGGTCGGAAAGGCGACGCGTGCCCGTTGCGTCGATGGAAATCGGACGTGCCTGTGCATCGACAATGACAAAATCATTGCCCAGACCATGCATCTTTATGAATTCACGTTTGACCATGGCCGGGATATAGGGCCGGGAGGCCCCCCGCGTCCAGCCCTGCCGTTTGTTGCCGGCTTATGTGCGTCCGAGGGTTTTCACCAATTGGACGACCTGACGACGGACCCGTGAGTCCGGAATTTTCTGAAAGGCCTGGTTCAGATCGAGCACCTGACGCGCCGAACGGGAATCGGGGTCGGCACCGCCGGTGCCTTCCGACTGGCCGCTCCGTGCGCGCCCGCCGGTCAGTCCCTCGAAGAAATATCCGGGCACCACATCGAGAACATCGCAAAGCTGCCAGAGCTTGGAGGCGCTGATCCGGTTGGCACCGCTTTCGTACTTCTGAACCTGCTGGAAACTGATGCCGAGTTGTTTGGCCAGTTCCTTTTGCGGCATGCCGCACATTTCGCGCCGGGATCGCATGCGGCGACCGACATGGGTGACAATTGGATTGGGCAACTTCGAAATTCCCCTGTTCACCTTGGTACTGGGCTGTCGCGGTGGAACATACTTTCATTTGGCAACCGGGTCGGTCGTGCACCGCAGGTCGTTGTTTCGTCAACATTTGTTTTGTGCGCTCACTGGCCCTGAAGCACCAAATTCTGTTTAACGATGTCCGGTGAACATGCCGAAGCTTATGTCACAAGCAAAACGAGTATACAAGGGAATTGTATCTCATATTTCTAATATTGCAATTTGTGTTATTTATCAGATATTTGTAATGTAATTGTTGCAAAAGTAACATATTTGGAACTTATGCAGCTTCTGTTACGTTCCGGTTGTTTTCACATGCGTAAATACCCCTAGTTTCGCACCGTGAACCGGTTTGGTGTGATGGCGGTCCATGATGCTTGACCCGGATTTCCCCTTCGCCTAAGTTCTCCGCCATTCCGCATCGATGGCCGATGCGGCACGGGCCGCAAGGCCGGTGCTCCGCCAGTCCGCGAGTTTCGCGCACTGGCGCGTTTGTCGTTGGGCGATCCAAAAGGGTCGTCCGTAAGGGTTGCCTGCGTTGTTTGAGTCACTGAGCGAACGCCTGGGAGAAGTCTTTGACCGCCTGAAGCGGCGCGGCGCGCTGTCCGAAGAGGATGTCGCAGCGGCGCTGCGCGAGGTGCGCGTGGCTTTGCTGGAAGCCGATGTCGCCCTGCCCGTGGTGCGTGACTTCATTGCCAAGGTTCAGGAACAGGCTGTTGGCCAGGAGGTCGTGCGCTCGATCACCCCGGGCCAGATGGTCGTCAAGATCGTTCATGACACCCTGATCGAGACCCTAGGTGCCGAAGCGGTCGAAATCGATCTCAATGCTCCTGCACCGGTGGCGATCCTCGTTGTCGGCCTGCAGGGTTCGGGCAAGACCACCACGACCGCCAAGATCGGGCATCACCTCGCCGACAAGCAGCGCAAGAAGGTCCTGATGGCCTCCCTCGATGTGCGTCGTCCCGCTGCCCAGGAGCAGCTGCGGGTGCTGGGCGACCAAGTGTTGGTGCCCACACTTGATATTCGCCCCGGCGAAATGCCGGTCATGATCGCCAAGCGGGCGATGGAACAGGCGCGCCGTGAAGGCTATGACGTGGTGCTGCTCGACACCGCCGGCCGTCTGGCGATCGATGACGGATTGATGGCCGAGGCCACCGCAATCCGGGACGCCGCCAAACCCCATGAGACCCTGCTGGTGGCCGATGCGATGACTGGCCAGGACGCCGTGAACACCGCACAGGCCTTCCACGAGCAGGTTGGGATCACGGGCATCGTGCTGACCCGGATGGATGGTGACGCCCGCGGCGGTGCCGCCCTCTCCATGCGTGCGGTGACCGGGCAGCCGGTCAAGCTCGTGGGTGTGGGCGAGAAGATGGATGAGCTCGAGCCCTTCCATCCCGAACGTATCGCCGGGCGCATTCTCGATATGGGCGATGTGGTGACGCTCGTCGAACGCGCTCATGAGCTCGTGGAAGAGGAAGAGGCCGAGAAGATCGCACGCAAGCTCGCCAAGGGCGAGTTTGACCTGAACGATCTGCTCGACCAGCTGCGCCAGCTCAGGAAGATGGGCGGGCTTGGCGGCGTCATGTCGATGCTGCCCGGCGTGGGCAAGCTGAAGAAGCAGATGGCCGACCACAATCTCGATGACAGCCTGATCAAGCGCCAGGAAGCCATCATCCTGTCCATGACCAAGCAGGAGCGTCTGAAACCGGCGCTGGTGAAGGCGTCCCGCAAGAAGCGCATTGCCGCGGGCTCGGGCACCTCGGTGCAGGAGATCAACAAGCTGCTGAAGCAGTATCAGCAGATGCAGACGATGATGAAGAAGATGAAGAAAATGGGCGGCAAGATGCCCATGGGTGGCGGCGGAATGCCGGGCATGGGCGGCGGTGGTCTGCCCCCGGGCATGCTTCCACCGGGAATGGGGCGCTAGTCATGTTCCATCATGTGTCCATCGGGGTTTCTGATCTGGACCGTTCGGCGGCGTTCTATGACGCGGTGCTGGGGGTGCTCGGACATGTGCGTCACATGGAGAAACCCGGGACCGTGTCCTGGCGACCGTTAAACGGTGGCGGTGTCTTCTGGATCAACGCACGCGAGGAGCTGAGCGTACCCGCTGATGACGGACGTCACATCGCCTTTGCAGCGGAATCGCAGATGCAGGTCGATATCTTCTATGAAACCGCCATCGTCTCCGGCGCGGTCGGTGACGGTCGCCCGGGACTTCGCCCGCAATATCGCGACACTTATTATGGCGCTTTCGTTCTTGACCCGGATGGGCACAAGATTGAAGCCATGCACATGCCCCCGGCCTGAACCTGTGGCGGTGCTCGATCATATTTCCCTCGGGGTCCGTGACCTTGCCGCCAGCGGTGCGTTTTATGACGCGGCACTGGCGCCGCTGGGTTCTGCGCGTGTGGTCGAGAAGGGTATCGGCTATGCCTACGGGCCCGGCCCTGGTCGGGAGGGCATGATGTTCTGGATCGTTCAGCCCGATGCGGAGATCACGCCATCGCGGGGCAGCCATGTGGGGTTCACCGCACCGGACCCGAATGCGGTCGATGCCTTCCACGCCGCGGCCATGGCCGCTGGCGCCCGAGACAACGGCGCACCCGGGCTGCGACCCGAATACAGCGAGACCTATTACGGGGCCTTCGCACTGGACCCTGATGGACACAAGATTGAGGCGATGTGCCGTTCTGCGGTGTGAGCGTCTTTGCAACCAACACAACCGATTTCGCGAAAGAAAAGGAAGTAACTCATGGCTTTACGTATTCGACTGGCGCGCGGTGGCGCGAAGAAGCGGCCGTTCTACCGCATCGTTGTTGCCGATCAGGCGCGCGCGCGTGATGGACGCTTCATCGAGCGGATCGGGCAGTACAACCCGATGCTCAACAAAGACGACCCGAACCGGGTGAAGTTCGACGAAGAGCGTGCCAAGCACTGGATTGGTGTTGGTGCCAAGCCGTCTGACCGCGTGGCGAAGTTCTTTGCCGCTGCCGGCCTGATGGATGCGCCTGTGCTGCGCGATCAGACCAAACAGCATCTGCCCAAGGCGAAGGCACAGGAGCGCGCTGCCGAAGCCGCTGCTGCCGCCGAAGCTGCTGCGGCCCCTGCTGAGGAAGCACCGGCAGAGGAAGCCCCCGCCGACGAGGCACCCGCTGACGAGGCTCCTGCTGAAGAAGCCGCCGCCGAAGACGCGCCTGCCGAGAAAGCTGTTGCAGAAGAGGCACCGGCTGAGGAGGCTCCGGCCGAAGACGCCGCTGCAGACGACAGCACGGAAGAAGAGAAGTCCTGAAGACGGGGCTTGCCTGAAAGATGAACGACACCGACCAGGATTCGAACAAGCGTGTCTGCGTCGGTGTCGTGACAGGCGCCCATGGGCTCCGAGGGCTCGTGCGCGTGCGACCGTTCACGGACATGGCGGAAGATGTCGGGGCTTATGGTCCCGTCGAGACTGAAGACGGGTCACAATCCTTCGTGCTCGATGTGCGCAACCGAGCGGGCAAGGGACAGATTCTCGTGCAGATTGAGGGCATCGATGACCGAACCCGGGCTGAGGCGCTCAAGGGCCTGAAATTCTTTGTGCCGCGGGATCGCCTGCCCGAGGCCGATGACGATGAATTCTATCATGCGGACCTGCTGGGACTGACCATTGTCGGCCAGGCAGGCGAGGTTATCGGCATGGTACGTGCGGTCCAGAATTTCGGCGGTGGCGACATTCTGGAAATCACCGAAGCCGATGGCAGCATATCGAACATTCCGTTCACCCTTGCTGCGGTTCCCGAGATTCGGCTTTCCGAAGGCCGTGTGGTGGTCGATGTCACCCAGATCCTGAGAACCGGCGGAAACACGCACGGCCCGGAGCGGGGGGACTAGCATGACCACCTGGGCAGCCAGTGTGCTGACTTTGTACCCGGACATGTTTCCCGGACCCCTGGGGCTGTCATTGCACGGGCGGGCGCTGGAAAAGAAAATATGGTCGCTGGATGCCCGAAATATCAGGGATCAGGCGACGGATCGCCATGCCACAGTCGATGATCAGCCCTTTGGCGGAGGGGCGGGCATGGTCATGCGCCCGGATATCGTGGATTTGGCGCTGCAGAAAGCCGTCAATCAGGTTGACGACCAGCGGCCGATCATCTATCTCACGCCCCGCGGTTGTCCGTTGGATCAGGCGCGCGTCCGGCACTTGGCGGACGGCCCCGGCGCGATACTGCTCTGTGGCCGGTTCGAGGGTGTCGATCAGCGTGTGCTCGATGCATGGCAGGCCGAGGATGTCAGCGTTGGTGACTATGTGCTTTCGGGTGGTGAACCCGCAGCACTTGTCTTGCTCGACGCTATCGTTCGTTTGTTGCCGGGCGTGCTCGGTGCGGCAGAATCTCTGTCGGAAGAAAGTTTTGAAAGCGGGTTGCTCGAATACCCGCAGTATACACGGCCGGCCAGTTGGACTGATCGGCAGGGCAATGAGCGTCTGGTGCCCGACGTGCTGACCTCCGGCCATCATGGTCGGGTGGAACAGTGGCGTAGAGAACAGGCGGAACAGATTACGCGCGAGCGCCGGCCGGACCTCTGGCAGCGTTACGCGAAGCAGGACGAAGAAGGACAAGAGTGATGAACACGCTTCAGAAGTTCGAGGCCGATCAACTGGCAAAGCTGCAGGCCAGCCGCGAAACCCCCGATTTTGGTCCGGGTGACACGGTTCGTGTGAATGTGCGCGTCGTTGAAGGCGAGCGCGAGCGTATCCAGGCCTATGAGGGTGTGTGCATCGCGGTGAAGAATGACGGAATCAATTCTGCTTTCACGGTTCGCAAGATTTCCTTCGGTGAGGGCGTCGAGCGTGTGTTCCCGCTCTATGGTCCGCGGATCGATTCCATTGATGTTGTGCGCCGCGGTAAGGTCCGTCGTGCGAAGCTTTATTATCTGCGCGGCCGCACGGGCAAACGCGCACGTATCACCGAGCGGACAACAGGTCGTGGCATGGTACCGCGCAAGGCCAAGGGTGTTGTTGTTCCCGAGACCGGAAGCGCCGAGCGTCCTGACGACGCCGCGCCTGCCGCAGAGGCCGAAAACACGACCGAGTAGATACGCGGCTCCGACAGGTGGGCCGAGGTTTGAAGGCAGCGCCCCGGAGCACATGTTCGCGGGGCGTTTTGCTTTTGCGACAATGTTCAGCAGGAAGAAAAGACGATGGCGCAGCCAAAAACACTGTTCGATAAAATTTGGGACTCGCATCTGGTCGATGCCAATGATGATGACACTTGTCTGATTTATATTGATCGGCATCTCGTCCATGAAGTGACCAGCCCTCAGGCCTTTGAAGGTCTTCGCCTTGCCGGTCGCACCGTGCGCCGTCCCGATGCCACGCTGGCGGTTGCTGATCACAATGTGCCGACGACGGATCGCAGCGGCGGAATCGAAGATGAGGAATCCCGCATTCAGGTCGAGACCCTGACCCGGAACTGTGAGGAGTTCGGAATTGATCTGTTCGATATGGCCGATATCCGTCAGGGCATCGTGCACATTATCGGGCCGGAGCAGGGCTTCACCCTGCCGGGGACAACCATTGTCTGTGGTGACAGTCACACAGCGACCCATGGCGCATTTGGTGCACTGGCCTTTGGCATCGGCACATCTGAGGTGGAGCATGTGCTAGCCACTCAGACCCTGCTGCAGCGCCCGGCGAAGAATTTCCTGGTGTCGGTTGATGGTGACCTTTCCCTGGGCGTGACGTCGAAGGACATGATTCTGGCGATCATCGGCGCCATAGGTACTGCCGGCGGCACCGGTACCGTGATCGAATATGCCGGTGATGCGGTTTGTGCCCTTTCCATGGAGGGCCGCATGACCGTGTGCAACATGTCCATTGAGGGCGGGGCGCGCGCCGGTCTCGTGGCACCGGACGACACGACTTATGCCTATCTTATGGGCCGTCCGATGGCGCCTAAGGGCGCAGCATGGGAACAGGCCGAAGCTTATTGGCGGACACTGCCGAGTGATGAGGGCGCGAAATACGACAAGGAAGTTCGCTTATCGGCCGCCGACATCCCGCCTCAGGTGACCTGGGGAACCAGCCCGGAGAATGTTGTGCCGATCACCGGCGCCGTCCCGGACCCCGAGCATGATGCCCGCGATGACAATCAGCGTCAGGCCTGGGAACGTTCGCTCGAATATATGGATCTGAAGGCCGGCACGAAGATGCAGGACGTCTCGGTCGACAAGGTGTTCATCGGTTCGTGCACCAATGGCCGGATCGAGGACCTGCGCGCTGTGGCCGCCGTGGCCGAAGGGCGCACCGTCTCCGACAGTGTCCACGCCATGGTTGTTCCGGGTTCGGGACTGGTCAAGGAACAGGCCGAGGCCGAAGGGATCGACAAGATCCTCACGGCGGCCGGGTTTGACTGGCGCGAGCCGGGTTGCTCGATGTGTCTGGCCATGAACGCCGACAAGCTGGAGCCGGGCGAACGCTGCGCCTCCACCTCCAACCGCAATTTCGAAGGCCGCCAGGGTCGTGGCGGACGCACTCATCTGGTGAGCCCGGCAATGGCCGCGGCTGCTGCCATAACCGGCAAGCTCACGGATGTGCGTGACCTTGACGCTTGAGCGAGACATCTGCCACCGACGATATTCTTCAGCTCCGCTATGCGGGGCTGCTGCTGCGCCTGATCGCCGGTCTGGCCGATATCGGCGTGATCTGGCTCTTTGCGTGGCTGGTCTCGGCGCTGCTCGGGCTGCCCTTTCTGGCGGGAACAGCCGAACAACTGGCCGATACGTCCCGGGTCCACATGCTGATCGCCATCGTCCTCTTTGCCGCCTGGCTCTACATGGCCGGTCTGGAGGCCAGCGGGCTGCAGGCCACGCTGGGCATGGCGGTGATGGGTATCTATCTCGCCGATATGACGGGCGCACGTCTCGGGATGGGGCGCGCCACAATCCGGTTCTGGATGCGCTTTCTTTCGCTTGCGCCGATGGGTTCGGGTTTTCTTCCAATTTTGCTGACTAGACGGCGGCAGGCCGTACACGACATGTTCGCCGGATGTGTCGTGCTCAAACGCTAGGAGTTGCGTGATGGAAAAGTTCAACAAGGTTACGGGTGTTGCCGCGCCGCTGCCGATGGTCAATATCGACACGGACAAGATCATCCCCAAGCAGTTCCTCAAGACGATTGCGCGCACGGGGCTGGCCAAGGGCCTGTTCTATGAACTGCGCACGGATGAGAGCGGCAAGCCGTCGGGTGATTTCGTGCTCGATCGTGAGCCCTACACCAATGCGGAAATCCTGATCGCCGGCGACAATTTCGGATGTGGCTCGTCGCGCGAACATGCGCCCTGGGCGTTGCAGGATTTCGGGATCAAGGTGGTGATCGCGCCGACCTTTGCCGATATTTTCTACAACAACAGTTTCAAGAACGGCATGTTGCTGATCAAGCTGCCTCAGGAACAGATCGACAATCTGATGCTCGTCGCCAGTGATCCGGAAAACCCCGAGATCAGCGTCGATCTGGAAAAGCAGGAAGTTTATGCCCCCAACGGGATTGTCTATCCGTTCGAGATTGATCCGTTCCTCAAGGAATGCCTGCTCGATGGGCTCGATGACATCGGCCTGACCATGAAACGCGGCGATACGATCGGCGGTTTTGAGGGTGGTCAGAAAAATCAGCAGCCCTGGCTGTATCGGGATGCGTCGTAAGCGACGCCCCAACACGTTTTAAAAGGGGAGGGGTTCATGCCCGCCAACAAGAGTGTTTTGGTCCTGCCGGGTGATGGCATCGGACCCGAGGTGATGGAACAGGTCCAGCGTGTGATGGGCTGGTTCGAGGCCAAGGAAGCTGTGTCCTTCGCGGTCGATGAGGAGCTCGTCGGCGGCGCCTGTTATGACGCGCATGGTGTTTCGATCACCGATGAGACCATGGACAAGGCGATGAACCTGGATGCGGTCCTGTTCGGTGCCGTGGGCGGTCCGATATGGGATGATGTGCCGCGCGAACACCGCCCGGAGGCGGGATTGCTGCGTCTGCGCAAGGATCTCGACCTGTTTGCCAATCTGCGTCCGGCCATCGTCATGGATGCCATGGTGGACGCCTCGACCCTGAAGCCTGAAGTGGTCAAGGGTCTCGACATCATGATCCTGCGGGAGCTGACATCGGGCGTCTATTTCGGCGAGCCCCGTGGTGAGCAGACCCTGGAAGATGGCACGACCCGGGTGGTCGACACCCAGTCCTACACTGAGGACGAAATCGTCCGGGTTCTGCGGGTGGGATTCGAGCTGGCACGCAAACGTAACAACAAGCTGCATTCGGCCGAGAAATCCAATGTCATGGAGACCGGGGCCTATTGGCGGAAAATCGCCGGTCGCGTTGCCGCCGAAGAATATCCCGATGTGGAGTTCGAGCACATTCTGGCCGACAACTGCGCCATGCAGCTGCTGCGCGATCCCCATCAGTTCGACGTAATAGTCACGGACAATCTGTTCGGCGATATCCTATCTGACGAAGCGGCCATGATGACCGGTTCGCTTGGCATGCTGCCCTCGGCCAGTCTGGGTGCCGAAGACCCGGTGACGGGCGCACGTCGTGCCATGTATGAGCCGGTCCACGGTTCGGCCCCGGATATTTCCGGTCAGGGCAAGGCCAATCCGCTGGCCATGCTGCTGAGCTTTGCGATGATGCTGCGTTATTCCTTCGATCTCGGCACCGAAGCCGACATGGTCGAAAAAGCCGCGCAGAACGTCCTCAATGAGGGCTATCGCACAGGCGATATCATGCAGGATGGCTGCACCCAGGTCACAACCGAGGAAATGGGCACCAAGCTGTTGCAGGAACTCGACCGCCTGTCTGCGTGATTTGACGCAGTGTCGGGCCCTGTTCTAGCGTTGATGTTTCACCAGTGGAGATGGATTTTGCGTTTGCTTGGTGCAGCCCTGACCGTGTGTGGCATGGCCTTTCTGGCGGTGCCGTCACAGGCACAGCAGATCGTGGAAACGTCCACGGGCAAGCATGTTGCCGGCGGCAATTGCGCGGTGAGTGAAGCCATGCTGACCGCGATCCAGGATGGCGAAGCCGCGGGCAAGGCTGAGACCCGCACGCGACTCAACGCATTTCTCAATGCTGCATTGGCCCGTTCGAAGCCCGGCCAGACGGCGCAGTCCCCCTTGGTGTTTCCCCCGCGTCCGGGCAGCTAGCGCACCCGACAATCTCGATTTGATGCCTGTGTGCCCAGCGTCCGCATGTAGTCGGCGACGAAGCCTTCCGGCCAGACCACGCGTATGCGGTCCGGCGCCAGAAAGGTGACCCGTGCGGCCAACGCCGGATTGGGATGTACCTCCCCGGCAGGCGGTCCGTACCAGACCGAGAGCTGCGCGCCGTTGGCCAGATAGGTGATGGGCCGGGCGACCCGGATATCGAACCAGTTGCCGCGCACAATCAGACAGGCTTTGCGGAATCCGATGATGTTGCCATGGGCGCGTGGGGTTGTCGGCAGATTGACCTGCCAGTCGCCGATCAGTGCGTTGTCCGGCGGGCTGTTGGCGCAGGCAGTCAGGAGCAGAGCGAGTGCCCAGCAGACCGGTCGGCGTTTCCGGTGTGGCCGCGCCGGATCAGTCTGGGTCAGGGGAACCATGCACTGTGCCTGGGACACAGGCGCCTCTGAGTTCTGCTTCGAGACGCAGGGTGAGCCACAGAAACAACATGCGGAAATCGCTGAGCAAGGACCAGACCGGATGGGTGAAGGTGGCCGGCCGGTTGTGTTCGATGAACATATGTCCGATCCAGGCCGGTCCGTATCCGGCGAAGGGAGCAATGACTAGAAGCCACCAGGGTCCGGAGACGACGCCAATGGCCAGCAGCAGCAATGCGGTTATGGTGCCGGCATAGTGGATGGACCGTGTGCGCGGCCGGGAATGTTCGCGCAGGTAATGGGGCCAGAACTCGGCATAGCTGGAAAAACGTTCGGCCATGGTCAGAATTCTGGCACAAATGTTCCCGTCAATGCGAGGAGACGAAATTGCCCGATATTTACGTGAACCCGGAGGCCATTCCGGCCGCGGTGGTCGAAGAGATCAAACACAGTCTGGAACGACGTGCGGCCACGCCACAGCAGAGTGCGGCCCTGACATCCTATCTCTCGGATGTGGATTTCCCAGAAGGTGCACGGGTGCTCGACATTGGCTGTGGCACCGGCCCCCAGGCTCGGCGGCTGGCGGGCTGGCCGGGGGTACGCGAGGTGGTCGGGGTGGACCAGCTCGAACCGTTTCTTGAGCGCGCCCGCGAGCTGGCGGCGGAGATTCCCAACCTGTCGTTTCAACAGGCCGATGCGCGCGAACTGCCCTTTGCGGATGGCAGCTTCGACGTGGTCGTGCTCCACACTCTGCTTACCCATGTGCCGGGACCGGACGGGGTTCTGAGCGAAGTGCATCGGGTACTCAGGCCGGGTGGATGCGTGGCGATCTATGATGGTGATTTCAGCACCATGAGTGTGGCCACCTCCGATGCAGACCCGCTGCAGGCCTGTATCAATGCCTTTGTCAAAGGCAATGTCCATGACAAGTGGCTCGTCCGGCGTCTGCCTCAGATTCTGATCGAGGCCGGATTTGCGCCGCAGGCAGCTCGCAGCCACGGGCATCTGGAAACCACCACGCCGGCTCTGACCAAGGGCTGGACCGAGCGTGGTGCTCTCTACATGTATCAGTGGGGTCGCATTGATGTGGCGATGCGGGATGCGCTGGTCGTCGAATGTCACCGGCGGATCGAGATCGGGGCATTTTACGGTTTCATGAACTATGTGAGCCTGATCGCCACACGGGCCTGAGCGGAAATCTGCCCGAAAATCTTGCAAAACCGGCATTTGGGGCTTAAGTCATCGCCGCACTCGATGCATGGCGCGCCGGGGGAACAAGGATAGGACCCATGGGTTACAAGGTTGCGGTGGTTGGTGCGACGGGCAATGTCGGTCGCGAAATGCTGCAGACGCTGGCGGAACGCGAGTTCCCTGCGGATGAAGTGGTTGCACTGGCGAGCGAACGCTCGATCGGACGGAAAGTGTCTTTCGGGGAAAAAACCATTCTGAAAGTGCAGTCGCTTGCCGATTTCGACTTCACCGGGACCGATATCGCCCTGTTCTCGCCGGGTTCGTCGATTTCGGCGGAATTCGCACCCAAGGCGGCTGCCAAGGGCTGTATCGTGATCGACAACACATCCCAGTTCCGCATGGACCCGGATGTGCCGCTGATCGTGCCCGAGGTCAACCCGGGTGATGCGGCCGGTTACACCAAGCGCAATATCATCGCCAATCCGAACTGCTCGACGATCCAGATGGTGGTCGCGCTCAAGCCATTGCACGAGGCTTTTGGTATCGAGCGGGTGGTCGTCTCGACCTATCAGTCGGTTTCGGGTGGCGGCAAGGACGCCATGGATGAGCTTTTCAATCAGACGCGGGCCGTCTATGTGAACGACCCCATCGAGCCGAAGCAGTTCACCAAGCAGATCGCGTTCAATGTGATCCCCCATATCGACGTCTTCATGGATGACGGGTCCACCAAGGAAGAGTGGAAGATGATGGTGGAGACCAAGAAGATTCTCGATCCCAAGATCAAGGTCACGGCGACCTGTGTGCGTGTGCCGGTGTTCATTGGTCATGCCGAAGCGGTCAATATCCAGTTCTCTCAGGAGGTTTCGGCCAAGGCTGCGCGCGAGATTTTGCGCAACGCACCGGGCGTGTCGGTGATCGATCATCGCGCCAATGAAGGCTATGTGACGCCGGAGGAATCCGCCGGTGAGGACGCGGTCTATGTCAGCCGGATCCGCGAGGATGCGACCATCGAGAATGGTCTCAACATCTGGGTGGTCTCCGACAATCTGCGCAAGGGTGCGGCCCTCAACACGGTACAGATCGCCGAGCTACTCGACCGGGACTACCTGAAAAAGGCGATCGCCGCCGAGTGACGGGCAGATGCCGGTCGCCTATCGGGACATTGAACATCTCGTTCACGCCCACGGCCTGACGGTTCGCGGCGGCTTTCATCCTGCAGCGGGTGACGACGTGCCGGACAGGCCGGGTACGCTCGTACTTGTGGGCAATGCGGGCCCCGGGATGTGGCAGGCCTTCGCGACGGAGCGTGCGGCTTATGCCGATCGTGCAAACCCTCTTGATGACTGGGTGCGGGACCGGCTGCAAGGCGTGGCAGCGGAACTGGTCGGGACGGCATTGTTTCCGTTCGGTGGGCCGCCCTTTCTGCCCTTTCAGCGCTGGGCGCAGCAGGCCGAACCGGTCAGCCCGTCACCGCTGGGGGTGCTGATCCATCCCGAATATGGCCTCTGGCATGCCTGGCGCGGGGCGTTGGCCTTCAAGGCCGTGATCGATCTGCCGGCACAGGCAGCTCCGGCTTCGTCCTGTGCGAATTGCGATGACAAACCCTGTCTCTCCGCCTGTCCCGTGGGCGCGTTCAGTTCCCGGGGATATGACGTGCCCGCGTGTGTGGCCCATCTGGAAACCCCGGCGGGGGCGGATTGCATGACTTTGGGCTGTCGGGCGCGCCGGGCCTGCCCGGTGGGGGTCGATTTCACCTATGATCCGGCTCAGGCCGGTTTTCACATGCAGGCCTTTCGGGCGGCCCAGAGGTCCGCTCGCTAGCCGCGTCCGGCGATCATGTCCCGCGCGGCGAGCAGACCGCCACCGGCGATCAGGGCGCAGGCGATGGCCAGGGTCCAGGTCGGATCGGTAAAGCCGAAGACCACCAGCAGGAGCGTCGACAGCATGGGTGCGGCATAGGCGCTGGCGCCGACCACCCGCAGATCGCCCTGCTTGACGGCATGATCCCAGAGAAAGAAGGCCGATCCCACCGGACCCAGCCCGATTGCCAGCACGGCGAGCCAGCCACCGGGGGTGGCGGGCCAGACGGTCGTCTCCAGCGCGAGATGCGCCAGCCAAGCGAGCAGGGCCGTGGCACCGCAGAAGCTGCCGACGGCATTGGTGGAGATATGGGCAAAGCGGCGCGAGAGCACCGAATAGCTCGACCAGGCCAGCGCAGCGGCGACCGCGGCGGCATAGCCGGGCAGGTGATCGGGATTGAAGGCGAGGCCGGTGCCGCCGGTCACGATCAGCCCGGTGCCCAGGAATCCCAGCCCGGCGCCTGCGATGTGAAACCAGCGCAGCGCTCCGACCCCGGCATGGGCGGGGAGCAGGGTGGAGAAGAGCACGATCAGGACGGGCCAGAGATAGTTGATCAGATTGGCATCGGCGGGCGGGGCATTCTGGATACCGATGAAATAGAGCAGGTGATAGCCAAAGAGGCCGCCGATCCCGAGCGCCCAGGCCCGGGCCGGTTGCCGGAAATGCTGCCAGGGAGTCTCGCCGCGCACGGCCCAGATGACAACCGTCATGACGAAGACCGCCGAGAAGGCCATGGCCACCAGCTGCAGTGGTGGCATGTCGCCGATGATGACACCGAGAATGGCCAGGGTTGACCAGATCAGAATGGCGAGGAGGCCCGTCAGTGTGGCGCGTGTCCGGAGGGGGCGACGACATGCTGGCGGTCAGGCTTCGGCGGCGGCCAGGATGGCGGCTTCGCGGATGATTCGGATGGTCTCGGTCCACAGTCCGAGTTCGTCGATGCGGTCGAGGGGCCACCATTCGGCATGGGCCGCATCTCCCCCGGCTACCGCATCGCCCCCGGACCAGAGCGCGGCGCAATCGACCAGCGTGTAGTGGTATTTGACCGGGCGGTTGTCAGCGGGATCACTGGCCGCGGGTATTACCGGCGCGGTGACCCCCTGAGTGCCGGGCCGGGCCGGGTCGCCGTCGCGAATGATCGCATCGACCACATCCACGATCCCGACGATGTTGATCTCCACCCCGGTTTCCTCGCGCACTTCGCGCGCTGCGGCCTCACGCCAGGTCTCGCCGAGTTCCTGCTTGCCGCCGGGAATGCTCCACTGGCCGATCCGGGGTTCGCGGCCGCGCCGGATCATCAGGACATGGTCGTCCCGAAGCACCACCACCCCGACACCGGCGATCGGGCTGTCGGGGTATTCGCGGTCGCTCATGCGGCGTTCCGGGTACGGCGCTTGCGGGCAATCAGATTGAGGATTTCGATCAATGTGGTGAAGGCCACACCGAAATAGAGATAGCCGCGCGGGATGTGGAATTCGAACCCGTCGGCAATCAGGGCCACACCGATCAGCAGCAGGAAGGCGAGGGCCAGCGTTACAAGGCTGGCCCAGGCACCGGGATCGGTCAGAAGTTCGAGCATGGGCATCGTTTTCGAAAAGGCCGGCCGGGCCTAGTACATGTGCTGACCACCATTGATCGACAGGGTCGATCCGGTGATGAAGCCAGCATTGTCGGCGGTCAGAAAGAGCACGCCGCGTGCGATATCATCGGCTTGTCCGAGGCGTCCCACCGGGATACGGGCAACGATCTTTTCCAGCACCTCAGGCGGTACGGCACGGACCATGTCCGTGTCCACATAACCCGGTGCGATGGCATTTACCGTAATGCCTTTTGCAGCGCCTTCCTGGGCAAGGGCCTTCGTGAAGCCGTGAATGCCGGATTTGGTGGCGGCGTAGTTGACCTGACCGTACTGGCCAGCCTGACCATTGATCGAGCCGATATTGACGATGCGTCCGAAGTTGAGTTCCCGCATGTCCTCGATCACGGCGCGGGAGCAATTGAAGACGCCGGACAGATTGGTGTCGATGACGTCCTTCCACTGCTCGAAGCTCATCCGGTGCATCGTGCTGTCGCGGGTGATGCCCGCGTTGTTCACCAGAATCTCGACCGGCCCCATGTCCGTTTTGATCTTTGTCACGGCCTCGTGGACCTGATCAAAGTTCGAGACGTCTACTTTGACAGTCTTGATGCCGGTGTTTTCTTCGAATTCCTTCGCGGCATGCTCGTTTCCAGCATATGCCGCTATGACGTCACGACCCGCGTCCCGTAAGTTGCGGCTGATCGCCGCTCCGATACCCCGGGTGCCGCCGGTTACCAATGCCACTCGACCCATCATACTCTCCATATTTGATGGTCTGGTGGCACCTCTGCCGAGTACACATTCCGGACCGTTGTGGTGGACGTTCCCCG
The DNA here is from genome assembly GCA_943787445.1 of uncultured Alphaproteobacteria bacterium. Taxonomy (GTDB): domain Bacteria; phylum Pseudomonadota; class Alphaproteobacteria; order UBA6615; family UBA6615; genus JABJAG01. Next base: position 120,102 of record CALSML010000017.1, on the reverse strand, counting down.
GCTAGTTCCGTTCGATGCACATGGCGATACCCATGCCACCGCCGATGCACAGGGTGGTGAGACCCTTCTTGGCATCGCGTTTTTCCATTTCGTGCAGCAGGGTCACGAGCACCCGTGCACCCGACGCGCCGATCGGATGTCCGATCGCAATGGCACCGCCATTGACGTTGACGATCTCCGGATCCCAGCCCATGTCGCGATTGACCGCGATGGCCTGCGCCGCGAAGGCTTCATTGGCCTCGACAAGATCGAGATCATCAACGGTCCAGCCGGCGCGCTCCAGCGCCTTGCGGCTGGCCGGGATCGGCCCCGAACCCATAACGGAGGGCTCGACACCGGCGGTGGCCCATGAGGCGATCCGGGCGAGCGGCTTGAGGCCGCGGCGTTCGGCTTCGTCGGAGGAGGTCAGGACAATCGCGGCCGCACCGTCATTGATGCCCGAAGCATTGCCCGCGGTGACCGTGCCGTCCTTGCTGAAGGCAGGGCGCAACTTACCGAGCGTTTCGGTCGTGGTGCCGTGGCGTGGATATTCATCGGCTTCGACCACGGTGTCGCCCTTGCGGCCGGAAATGGTCACGGCGGTGATTTCGTCATTGAAGCGCCCCGCATTCTGGGCCGCCTCAGCTTTCTGCTGGGAGCCAGCCGCGAACTCGTCCTGGTCGTCGCGGGTGATCTGCCACTGCCCGGCCACGTTTTCGGCCGTGTTGCCCATATGGTAGCCCATCATGGCGCACCACAGACCATCATTGATCATCGTGTCGACCATTTTGACGTCACCCATCTTGGTGCCGTTGCGCATCTGCGAGGCATGTGGCGACTGGCTCATGCTTTCCTGACCGCCGGCCACGACCACGCCAGCTTCGCCGAGCTTGATGGCCTGATAGCCCTGGGCAACCGAACGCAGGCCGGAACCACAGACCTGATTGACCAGATAGGCGGTGCGATCTTCGGGAATGCCTGCCGCCAGAAGCGCCTGTCGCGCCGGGTTCATGCCGGTGGCGGCTGTGAGGACCTGACCGAGGACGACTTCATCCACGTCGCTGGCCGGAATGCCCGAACGCTCGAGCGCAGCCTGAATGGCCACGGTGCCAAGTTCTGCTGCTGTGAGGCTGGACAGGGCACCATTGAAGGCGCCGACAGGGGTCCGGGTGGCTCCGGCGATCACGACATCCGACATACTATCTCTCCTGTGGTGCGGAATTTGTTGGTTCGGGACGCGCCATATTTGCGCCAAAACCCCTCAAATCCGTCAGTTTTAGACGTTGGTTTGGATATAACCCTCCGACAATCCAGAGTCCAGCATATGCCCGGCTAGAGCCCGCGTAGCCAGAGTGCCATCGGTTCCCAGACATCGGTCCGAGCCCGCGAGGCCGCCACCATGCCGATATGCCCCAGCGGTGGGTTCTGACATTCCGCATTGGGCAGAGCTTCGGCCAGCGCATGCGCCGAGGCCGGGGGGACGATCCGGTCGCGTTGTGGCACCAGCACGAGCGCGGGTGTGTCGATGTTCCGAGGTATGATATCGGTGTCCCCGACGCGCCATGCGTTCCGGTGCGGGGTGTTGCGGCGATACCAGCCGCCCATGCATTCATGCGCGACCGGTCCGGAGAGCGGCACCCCGTCATTGAGCCAGTCTTCCAGCGCGACGAAGTCCTCTGCCGCCTCGCTTGCAGGGTCGGTTCGGGCGAAGTCGATGAACTTTCGGGTCACGAGGAACGGGTCGAGGGCTGAAAACAGGGATTGGATGATGTCGACCGGCAGCTCCCCATAGGCATCGAGAAGCGGGCTGCCAGCTTCCACGGCGCGGGCGAGTGCTTCGGCCTGGGCAATCCGTTCCGCGTGGAAGTTCCAGGGGGTTGCCATCAGAACAAGCCCCGTCACATCGCCGGGCTTCAGCGCTGCGAGCGCAAGGGCCAGTAAGCCGCCCATGCAATAGCCAACAACCGGTACGGCCCGGTCGGACAGGGATCGTGTATGGGCCAGCGCTCCTGTCAGCGGGCCAGCAATATAGTCGGTCAGTGAGAATTTACGTTCAGCGTCTCCCGGGACCCCCCAATCCACCAGCAGGGGGCGCAAACCGGTTTCCGCCGCCATCCATCGCAGCAGGGATCGGCGTTCTGAGAGGTCGAGAATATAGGCGCGGTTGATCAGGGACGGGATGAACAGCACTGGGGTGCCATCCTCGGGTCCGTAATCAAGCAACCGGGTGGCACCATCGGACCAGATGACGGGTGGTTCGGCCAGTTCGCGTTGATAGGGGTGATCGCGATAAGACTGAATGCCGTCAGAAAATGCCGTCAGGCGTGCGTGAATTTCCCGGTCCACCGCCGCGGCGAAAGGGTCCGCGGAATCAGGATGTTCCCGATTTTCGAGCTGGAGACCTGGCCCGAGCGCGGCTTTTAGTTCCGCCACCTTTTTTGCGACCTCCGGCCTCCAGTTTGTCGAGGCGTTCCTCAAGAGCGGCAAGCCGGCGCGAGAGCTGATCCATCCATTTGTCGCGGTCGCCAGATGCAGCGGGAGGGGGCGCGGCCCGGTCCGGAGCGGAGGAGGTTGGGTCTGGCGCATTGCGGGTCCCCATTTGTGCGCGGTCGAGGAATTCGGCGAAATTGGCGGTTAGCATCGGATTCACGTCCTTGCCGAGCTGGGTCATCACCTCGAAGAAGCGCGCGCTCTGTTCGGCAAGGTCCGGATCTGCCGACATGGCGGTCAGCTGACCTTCCCAGAGGTCCAGGTATTGACGCGCAAGCTTCGCGAAATCGGGTTGGTCATTCATGATCGACGACTATAGCCATCGCCGGACCGGATGCACCATCGGCATCGCAAGAATTGTCCGTCATAGGTTGCGTTGCAGCATAATGCTTCTGATCTGCTATAGTAACGCAACAGAAGCAACATTTGGGGCCGTAAATCATGGCCGATTCAGAAAAACAAGATCCCATAACGATCAAGAAGTACGCCAATCGGCGGCTCTACAACACGTCCACGAGCAAGTATGTGACGCTCGATGACCTGTCGGTCATGGTCAAGGCCGGAGACGATTTTGTCGTTGTGGATGCCAAGTCAGGGGATGATATCACCCGCTCGGTGCTGACCCAGATCATCTTCGAGGAAGAAGCGAAGGGAGAGAACCTGCTCCCGGTTACCTTCCTGCGTCAGTTGATCCAGTTCTATGGCGACAGTCTGCAATCCGTGGTGCCGAACTATCTCGAAGCTTCGATGGATGCGTTTTCGAGCAATCAGGAACGCATGCGCGAATATGTGGATGGCTCTGCCGGACGCAATTTGTTCCCGTTCAATCAATGGGAAGATATGGGTCGGCAGCATCTTGCGATGTTTGAACGTGCTTTTCAGATGTTCACGCCGCGCGACACCAGTGAGGCAAGGCCACAAGACGACGCATCGGCTTCGGGCGGCGGCTCCGACGACAAGCTTGATGATCTCAGGTCACAGATCGAAAAACTGCGTCGCCAACTGGACGAAATGTCCCGCTGATCACTGGAGCCAGTCGGGATCGATTTCCAGTTTGCCGCAGTGCCAGCCCTGCAGGAAATCGACACCCTCTTCGAGAAGCAGTTTGGCTTCGTCTTCGTTCTCGACCCATTCCGCGGCGCATTTCAGGCCGATCCCCTTGGAGAGGTTGATCATGGTGCGCACAAAAAGCAGGTTTTCGGGCTTCTCGATGATGCCACGGACAAAGGATCCGTCGATTTTCACGATCGCCACGTTCAGGGCGCGCAGATGACGGAATGAGGTGAAGCCAGCGCCGAAGTCATCCAGTGCCACGCGACATCCTTATTTTGTCAGGGATGAGACGAAGCATGAAGATTCATCGACATCGTCCAGGGCCACGGTCTCGGTGATCTCCAGAATGAGCCGCGAAGCCAGATCGCGCCGATTGTGCAGACGATCTTCCAGGGTTTTCAGCCAGACCCTCGTAGAACGCGACGTCTCCGGTCCGGGCCGAAACCACAGGCTGGAACGCGAGTTTGAAGCGATCCTCCTTCAGGGCCTGTTTGACCTGCTCGGCGATCACGAGTTCCGGGCGCTCGGTCCGGGCATGTTCGGGGACATTGATATAGTCGAGATAGCAGTCACAGCCGAGCCGGCGCGCGGCGCGCAATGCGTTGTCTGCATGAGACACGACATCACGGGCTGTGCTGGCATCGCCGGGGAAGACCGAGATGCCGACTGAGGCGGTGATGGTCATGGCGCCTGCGGGTGTCGCGATTGGGTTGTCCCGAATGGCCGAAAGAAAACGCTCGGCGACAATGGTGAGCTTGGAGCGGCTGCAGTTTTCGACGATCACCGCAAACCTGTCATAGCCGACACGTCCCACAACGTCACCGCTGCGCATCGATGTTTCGATGCGGCGTGCGGCTGCCAGCACGATCGTGTCGGCGGATTCTTCACCATAGACGTCGGACAGGGCGTTCAGTTTGTCGATCCCCACCAGCAGAAGTCCGCCCGGCTGCTGGGTGAGAAGACTTTGCGCAATCACATGTTCAAGTGACTCGCGCAGGCGCAATTTGTTGTATTGCCCTGTTAGCGCATCATGATTGGATAGGAAGGTAACTTCCTCTTCCGATTTCTTGCGCGCATCCACATTGCGAATAATGCCGGTAAGACGGTTTGGTTTGCCGTTGCCCGATTTCGTCGCGATGGCACGTTCCTGAATCCACACGAAGTTTCCGGTGTCGTCGCGCACACGGTATTCATGATCAAACACATCGTCACGTTCGAGGTGACGGGACATGGAAATCATGCGGTGCGGGAGGTCTTCAGGATGGATGCGGCTCAGGAATCTATCGCCGGAATCCAGCGTGCCATGTTCTTGGATGTTCAGGGATTCAGGATAATCGCCAGTCCAGATCATGGTGTCGTCCACCAGATCCCAGTCGTAGAAGAGATCTCCGGATGCCACGAGGAGATTGATCAGCTCGGGCAGAGTCGTGCCGTCATCTGGATCGGGCTCGAGGCTCGGGATGGCCATGGAGGCTGTATCTGACATATTTCGCACCTCCTGCCTGAGGTCTGAGTTCTTCGGCCGCACATCCTGCGCGGACAATTCCCGGGGACGATAACCGGGCAGGCGTTAACAAAGGGTAAGAATTGCCGTGGGTTATTGCCGGTAGGAAATATTTGCCGACTTGTTCATTAATTTCCCAAGTAATTATGGTTAACGAAAGATAAAATTGTCTGAAATCTGGATTTCAACTTTAGGAAAACTTATATAAATTTTTGGGTATCTGAAGATCGCAACTCTGGACATAAAGTGACACTCAGCCTTTCAGACCGAATCGGGAATAATGCACACGCTGTCGCGTCGCGTCTGCATGCTGCTGCCAATGCCGCGGTTCACAGTGTCGGGTTTGCGCCGGGCACCGGGAACACCGATCGGAAGCATCCTCAGACCGCCCTTCGCACGGACGAGGCTGCATCTTCGGCCCGTGTGGGGGGGCAAGCAGAGAATGTGCGCGAAGACCGGGTCCGGACGTCGAACTATCACGTTCGTCGGGGTCCGAGCCTGGGCTTTGTTGCCCAGATGCTGGCACAGGCCGACAGAGGTCGACAGGTCACTCCGGCGGAAGGGGGGGCGACTTATCCGTCGCTCGTGTCGGATCTGGACATTTTCCTGCCCGGTGAGGAAATCGTCCTTGCCGATGTTTCCCGCCGCCTCGACATTCGCGTCTGAGCAACACTCATTTTTGTTTTTTGAGACCTGTCTCCCGTTGCGGGAGAGGCCCCCTTTCGCCTATTGAAAGGGGAACTCACGCAATGAGAGGGTCGATGAACCCGGGGGGATGAGAGATCATGGCGGAAACAATCCTGAACCTGATTGGTGGTGGTGTGGATGATGCAGTGGCACTGGCTGCGCCGGACCGTGATTCGCTGACCTATGCCGGGCTGCTCGCACTCGCAAGCAAGACCATTTCCGATATGAACGCATTGGGTATTGGTCGCAATGATCGGGTAGCCATCGTTCTTCCCAATGGACCAGAGATGGCTGCTGCTTTTCTGGCGGTCGGAGCCGGGGCCACAACGGCGCCGTTGAATTCGGCCTATCGTGGTGAGGAGTTTCGCTTTTATTTGGAGGATCTGGGCGCCAAGGCGCTGTTTGTCGAAGCTGGCAGCGAGTCCCCGGCCATAGAGGTGGCGCGTGATCTGGGCGTTTCGGTTTATGAACTGAATGTGCCCGAGGGTGCGCCAGCGGGAAGTTTCGAGATCGTCGCGGGCGAGACAGGAACCGGACCGGCGGCGCTGCCTGGTCCGGCGGAGCCGGAGGATGTCGGACTGGTTCTGCACACATCGGGCACCACTTCGCGACCCAAGATTGTCCCGCTGAGCCAGACCAATATCTGTGCTTCCGGGCGCCATATTAGCGAGACTTTGAGCCTGACTGGTGATGATCGTTGCGTGAATATCATGCCGCTGTTTCACATCCATGGCCTGATCGCGGCCGTCCTTTCCAGCATGGCCGCTGGGGGCAGTACCTATTGCACGCCCGGATTCGATGCCCTGCGAGTCTTCCGCTGGTTCGAGGACGCGAATCCGAGCTGGTACACGGCCGTACCGACCATGCATCAGGCCATTCTGTCACGCGCCGGGCGCAATCAGGAGATTCTCGACAATATGGATCTGCGGTTCATTCGCTCATCCTCGTCGTCGTTGCCGCCCCAAGTGATGGCAGCTCTGGAGGAGACCTTTGTTTGTCCGGTGATCGAGTCCTACGGCATGACGGAGGCCGCACATCAAATGGCATCCAACCTGTTGCCACCGGGCGCGCGCAAGGCCGGTTCCGTCGGCGTTGCCGCGGGTCCGGAGGTCGAGATCATGGATCTGGACGGAAACATACTTGAACGGGGTGCCACTGGTGAAATCGTGATCCGGGGCCCCAATGTGACCAAAGGGTATGAGGCGAATGAGAAGGCGAATGCGGAAGGCTTTACCAATGGCTGGTTCCGTACAGGTGATCAGGGGATGTTCGACGAAGACGGGTATCTCAGCATCACCGGTCGCCTGAAGGAGATCATCAACCGCGGCGGTGAAAAGATCAGCCCGCGGGAGGTCGATGAAATTCTGCTTGATCACCCGGCCGTGGGTCAGGCTGTCACCTTTTCCTTGCCCCATGACAAACTGGGTGAAGAGGTGGCTGCGGCCGTGGTGCTGAAAGACGGCGAATCGGCCACGGAAGCCGATATTCGCGAATTCGCCGCCACCCATCTGGCGGACTTCAAGGTGCCGCGCAAGGTGGTCTTCCTTGAAGAAATTCCCAAGGGTGCAACCGGCAAGCTGCAGCGTATCGGTCTGCATGAAAAACTCGGGCTCTAGATCATGAAAGTCTGTGTCTTCGGAGCGGGTGCGATTGGCGGCTACATAGCCGCCGAACTGGCTCGGGCGGGTGATTGTGAGGTGACCTGTATTGCCCGTGGGCCGCATCTGGCCGCCATGCGGCAGAACGGGCTGAAGCTGGTCATGAAAGATGGCACCGAACATGTCGTGCCCGTGAAGGCTACGGATGACCCGGCTGAGGCCGGTCCGCAGGACTATGTGATTGTCGCCCTGAAAGCGCATTCATCCGCCGCGGTGGCCGATCAGATGCTGCCATTGTTCGGGCCACAGACAGCCCTGGTGACTGCGCAGAATGGTGTCCCCTGGTGGTATTTCTACAAACTGGAAGGACCCTTTGAAGGCACAAGGGTTCACTCTGTGGACCCGGATCAGCGGCAATGGGACCTGATTGGCCCGGAACGCGCGATCGGCTGTGTTGTTTATCCGGCTGCGGAAATCGCCGAGCCCGGGGTGATCCATCATGCATATGGCAACCGTTTTTCCATCGGCGAACCGTCCGGGGAGAGAACCGAGCGGGTGCAGGCTTTGTCGAAACTGATGTCGGATGCCGGGTTGCGTGCGCCGGTGCGACCGCGCATCCGCGATGATATGTGGGTCAAGATCTGGGGCAATGTTTCACTCAACCCGATCTCGGCCCTGACGGGCGGAACGCTGGCCGAGATGATCGATGATGCCGATGTGCATGCCGTGATCCGGGCTTCGATGATCGAGGCACAGGCAGTGGGTGAAGCTCTGGGCGTGAAATTTGCCATCGATGTGGACAAGCGCATCGCCGGGGCCCGGGAAGTGGGGGATCACAAGACATCCATGCTGCAGGATCTGGAGCTGGGCCGGCCCATGGAAATTGACGCCCTGGTGGCCTCGGTTCAGGAACTTGGTCGGATCGTTGACATTGCCACCCCGACCATTGATGCGGTGCTCGGGTTGGTGAAGCAGCGGGCGCGGCTTGCCGGATGTTACGACGACTGAGCTTCGCCTAGAGGCTGGCGAAGATCGCTTCGATCACGGCTTCGGTTCGCACGCCCACGCCCATGCCTTCGCTCTGATAGTTCGAGACAAAGCAGGCCGCGAGATTGCGTGCCGGGTCGGCCAGTGCGCGCGCACCACCTGATCCCAGATGGCCGAAGGCGTTGGGGTTGGGACCCATATAGGCGTGGACCGGCGTGCTCTTGGCATAGCCCATGGCATACCGCATCGGGCGTCCTGTCATGCCATCCACATCATCTTCCCATTGCAGTGTGGTCGCGCGCGCCACGGCTTCAGGTGAGAGAATCCGGACACCATCCAGTTCCCCGCCATTTCCAAGCATGGCGTAGATGCGCGCCATGGCGCGCGCTTCGCCAAAGCCGCCAAAGGACGGAATGCCGGCAAGCCGAAACTCGCGACTGTTCTGGGTGTCTGTTCCGAAAGGCTGGGGCAGGGGTTTCCAGGCCCGTGACAACGGGCTTTCTTCGCTGCTGACGCCCAGTTTCATCATTGTATTGCCCTTGGCATTGGGGGTCAGATCGGCGATCCGGCCAAGATCGCTTTCGCGCACGCCGATCTGATAATCCACGCCCAGCGGTGCACAAATGTTTTCCTCTACGAACTGCGCAATGGGGGTGCCGGTGACCCGGCGGACGATTTCACCGGCGAGATAACCGATATTCACCGTGTTGTAGGCGCCCTTGGTGCCCGCGGGCCAGGCGGGTGCCTGTTGCTCGATCAGCCCGATCATGCGGTCGTAGTCATAGATATCGCCCGGTTTGCCGGCATCGGCAAAGCACACACCGCAATAGTGGGAAATGACGTGACGAACCTTCACGTTCTCCTTGCCGGCCTGGGCGAATTCCGGCCAGTAGTCGGCCACCGGCGCGTCCAGATCGACCAGACCCCGGTCTGCCAGAATGTGCACGGAGGTGGCGCACATGCTCTTGGCGATGGAGTACATGATGCACAGCGTGTCTTCGCGCCATGGTTTGGTACGCTGGGTGTCCATGTGGCCGCCCCAGAGGTCAACGACCTTCTTGCCGTCGTGATACACGGTAACCGCGCAGCCGATCTCGTCATGCTCGGCAAAGTTCCGCGCGAGCGCGTCCTGCACCGGGGTGAATTGGGCTTCGCAGCTGCCCTGGATTTCTGCGCTCATGCCGGTCCTCTGAAGATGTGATGCAAAAGTATCGGTTGCGGGCGTGTTGAACGCAAATGCTGCTAGCACGACCCGGATAATGTTCGAGCCACGGCATCCTGCCAGCCGGAAAGCAGATTGTCCCGTTCCGTGGCCGTGATCTCGGGGTTGAAGTTCCGATCAAGATGCCATTGGACTGAAATCCCTTCGAGGCTGTCATACAGACCGGCTCCGAGCCCGGCGAGCATGGCGGCGCCCAATGAGGTGGTTTCGGTCACCTGAGGTCGTTCGATGGTGATGTCGAGAATGTCGGCAAGAAATTGCATCAGCCAGTCATTTTCGGCCATGCCACCATCGACCCGGATGGTGCCCGGGTCGGTGCCCAGATCGGCCGACATGGCGTTGAGCAGATCATGGGTCTGATAGGCGACGGCTTCGAGGCTGGCGCGGGCGATCTCGGCAATGCCTGAATCCCGTGTCAGTCCCAGAATCGCACCGCGCGCATCCGGGTCCCAATGTGGAGCACCCAGTCCGGCAAAGGCGGGGACCATATAGACCCCGTTGTTGGCGCCGAGTGAGCGGGCCAGCTGCTCGGTTTCCGGGGCAGATCCGATCACCTGCAAGCGGTCCCGCAACCACTGAATGGCGGCACCGGCAACGAAGACCGATCCTTCCAGGGCGTAGGTGGTTTGGCCCTTCAGGCGATAGGCGATGGTGGTGAGAAGCTGATGGTTCGAAGTGACCGGGTTCGCGCCCGTGTTCATCAGAACAAAGCAGCCGGTCCCGAATGTGCTTTTGATCATGCCCGGCGCGAAACAGGCTTGCCCCACCGTGGCGGCCTGTTGGTCACCGGCGATGCCGCGAATGGGCAGGGCGGCACCAATCGTGTCGGCTTGCGTGGTGCCGAAATCACCGGCGCTGTCGCGCACTTCGGGCAGGACGGCGCGGGGGATGTCCCACAAATCCAGCATCTCCGGGCTCCATGCCTGTTTGTGAATGTCGAACAGCATGGTGCGGCTGGCATTGGTTGCATCGGTGGCATGGAGGTCGCCGCCGGTCAGGCGCCAGAGCAGGAAACTGTCGACCGTGCCGAAGGCCAGTTCGCCGGTTTCAGCCCGGGCGCGGGCGCCGTCCACATGGTCGAGCAGCCAGGCGAGTTTGGAAGCTGAGAAATAGGCGTCGGGCCGCAGTCCGGTTTGCGCGTTGATGATGTCCGTGTGGCCGGCTTCGGCAATGTCGCGGCAGGCCTGTGCGGTGCGACGATCCTGCCAGACGATCGCGTTGTGCAGGGGCAGACCCGTGTCGCGATCCCACAGCAGTGTGGTTTCGCGCTGGTTGGTGAGGCCGAGCGCGGCGACATCGTGGCCTGATTTCAGGACTTCGCGACAGACCGCTACCGTCGCGGACCAGATCTCTTCGGGATCGTGTTCCACCCAGCCGGGCCGGGGAAAGATCTGCCGTAGTTCCCGCTGAGATGTGTGGACGGGATGGCCGGACTCATCGAAGAGAATCGCACGGGTGCTGGTCGTGCCCTGATCGATTGCCAGGATGTGGCGTGGCCCAGCCACTTGGGGCTAGCGCGTGCAGAAGGGCTGCATGGCCACGGCGAGATCGAGCAAGGCTTCGTCGCCCCCGGGCCAGCCGATGAAGGACAGTCCAGCCGGGCATCCCTCGACCTCAGCGGCGGGAATGCTGATCTGCGGCAGGCCGGTGTGACCGGCAATGCAGGTCAGGGCCATGGTGTTGGCCCGGAAAAATTCCAGATCTTCGGCCGAGGCGTCGGTTTTTGGCGCGATCACAGGTGCAGTTGGCAGGCACAGGATGGTGCCCGGTGTCGCCAGAGAGAGCACCCGGGCGAGCACCCGTTCGCGCACCTTGGTGGCGGCGGCAGTTTCTTCGGGGGTGATCGCGGCAGCCATGGCAAAGCGTTCGCGAATGCCCGGACCCAGATCGGGATTGTGCTCGCGCACCCAGGGCAGATTGGATTGCGCAACCTGACCGGCCTGCAGAACGCGGAAGGCGTCCCACCAGATTTCGAGCGTGTCATCGCCGGCGATCTGCACAGGTTCGGCTTCGGGCAGGACACCGGCCGCGGCGCCGATCACCGTGCTGAGAGCATCGCCGACCATGGGGTCGGTGCGTTCGAAGGCATCCGCAACGACCAGCATCCTCTCCGGAGTGCCGTGCATAGAAGCCTCGTCGAGCAGGATCGGGCCGATCTCGCGGAACAGTGTTGCGTCATTGGCGAACCAGCCGGCGGTGTCGAAGGAGGCCGCCATGCCATGGGCGTTGGACAGATCGACCCGGCCATGACTCGGGCGAATGCCGTAGAGACCACAGAAGGATGCGGGGATGCGCACCGATCCACCGGTGTCGGAGCCAAGCGCAAAATCACACATCTCTGCCGCCATGGCCGCGGCGGAACCTGATGATGACCCGCCCGGCATGCGCCCGGGCGCGCGGGCATTCACCGGTGTGCCGTAATGGGCATTGGCACCGGTGAGGCTGTAATAGAACTCGTCACAGACGGCGATGCCGACGATATCGGCTCCGGCATCGAGAAGCTTCTGCACCGTGGGGGATGTGGTGTCGTTGACCTCTGCCTGGGCGAGATAGTCCGGGCTGCCATTGGAAATCTTCCGTCCGGCGATATGGTACTGGTCCTTCACCACAAAGGTTTTGCCAGCCAGCGGGCCGGTTGCCGCACCCTTGAGGGGGGCGGTGATGGTGTGCGGCACCAGAGCGCCAACCGGGTCGGCGGGGATGTTCGGATCGGTCATGGTCATCTCCCGGCCCAAGGGCCGCGGTTGGATCGGATCGGGGTTACTTCTTTTTTCGGCTGCCAGCCTTTTTCGCTTTCGCAGATTTCGGCGCGGGACGTTCCTTGTTGAACCAGTCGAGAATCTGCTCGCCGTCCCAGCACACAACCCCGGGATGGGAGAGGATATGCTCGAAGGTCTCACGCACATATTTGATCCGGTGGGGTGAGCCTGACAGATAGGGATGCATGGCCACAGCCATGATCCGGGTGTGCTCATGGCTCTCGGCATAGACCGTCTCGAAATAGTCGATGGACCGGTTCTTGAAGACCTCGGAAGGCTGATGCTGGATCGCCATCATCACGATGTCATGCAGCTCGTAATTGTAGGGCAAGGCCACCATCGGCTTGCCGCCTTCGGTTTTCAGGCGCACCGGCTGATCGTCGAGCACCCAGTCGCCGATATATTCGACCCCGGCATCGGCCAGATGATCAATAGTCTGATAGGTCTGGGTCAGGCCCGGGCCGAACCAGCCGCGCGGGGTCTTGCCGCAGAAATCGCCGATGATCTTGAGGGATTTGTCGATGACGGCGCGCTCATCCTTGAGCTTGTGCATGGGCATCTGCTCGTAGGAATGGGCGTTGAATTCCCAGCCTGCATCGAGCACGGCTTCGGCGGTGCGGGGATAGTCCTCGATGGTGCGGGCGTTGAGGGTGACCGTGGGGCGCACGCCCAGATCTTCGAGCATGGACTTGATCCGCCAGAATCCGACTCGCATGCCGTATTCGTGCCAGCTCCAGTTCGGGTGATCGGGGATCATTGGAACGCCCTGGGGCGGCGGGATCACCATACGGGCCATGGCGCGGGCAATGTCCCAGACCTCCAGCGCGAGAATGGGCCAGAGCACGAGCTTGGCCCCGTCCGGCAGGACGAGCGGCTTGCGGTCGGTGATTGCAGAAAATGGCAGGCGGTCGCCCGGCATCATGCCTTTCATGGTCTCTCTCCCCTTGCCGCCCGGTTGTTTTCTGTGGGCGTACGTTATTTTGTTGGTCGCACTATACTGTTGTGCGAAGACTGACAAAAGGCACGGGGTGGCCCGGCCGGACGAATTCTGGGGATGTTTATGAGTGAAAACGCAGCCGGTGATGGTGATGTGGTTCTGGTCCAGCGTGACGGCGATATCGCCACGGTCGTGCTGAACCGGCCCGAGAAACTGAATGCACTCAACAAGGCCATGTGGCGGCGCGTCGGCGAGGTGATGCACGAACTCGGCGCTGATGACTCGGTCCGTTGCGTGGTGCTGCGCGGGGCTGGCGACAAGGCAATGGGCCCCGGTGCGGATATCTCGGAGTTCGAGACCGAACGCGCCAATTCCAATCAGGCCGCCGCATATGGCGCCCTGATGCACAACGCCATGCACGCCATCCGCGACTGCCCCCATCCGGTGATCGCCCTGATCAAGGGGTTGTGCGTGGGCGGTGCGATGGAGATCGCTCTGATGTGTGATCTTCGTATCTGTGGAGAGGGATCGCGCTTCGGGGTGCCCATCAACCGGCTCGGGCTGGTGATGGCCTATCCGGAGGTGGAGGCGCTGGTCGGACTGGTCGGGCGTTCGGTGGCACTTGAAATTCTTTATGAGGCGCGCGTTTTTGGTGCCGCCGAAGCCAAGGACAAGGGTCTGGTGAACCGCGTCGTAGCCGATGACGCGGTTGAGGAGGAAGCCTACAAGACAGCGCGCCGGATTGCCGATGGTGCGCCACTGGTCAATCGCTGGCACAAGAAGTTTGTCGACCGGGTGCTTGCTGGCGGACCTCCGCTGAGTGAGGCCGAACAGGCAGAGGGTTTTGCCTGTTTCGACACTGATGATTTCAACACCGGGTTCCGGGCCTTTCTGGCCAAGGAGAAACCCGAGTTCGAGGGACGCTGATTATGACGACGAAAAATGCCGGCCTGCTGCATGGCCTGAAGGTTATCGAAATGAGCCACATCATGGCGGCGCCCACCTGCGGCCAGATGCTCGCGGATATGGGGGCAGACGTGATCAAGGTGGAGCGCGCACCTGCGGGAGATGACACCCGGCGGTTCGGTGAGGGCGAGCAGGGAGATTCCGCAGCCTTTGCCATGATGAACCGCAACAAGCGCGGCCTGGCCGTGAACACCAAATCCGCAGAAGGGCGCGCCGCCCTGCACCGGGTCATCGCCCAAGCCGATGTCTTCATCGAGAACTATCGCAAGGGCGCGATGGAGCATTTCGGCATTGGCTGGGAAGAGATGCATGCAGTCAATCCGCGGTTGATCTACTGCTCGGTGTCCGGGTTTGGGCGCACGGGACCCTATGCCGAGCGCGGCGGGTTTGATCTGATCACCCAGGGCATGTCCGGGATCATGAGCATCACCGGCGAAGCGCCGGGCCGCCCGCCGATCAAGGTCGGCGCTCCGATCACCGACATCACGGCAGGCATCCTCTCTGCCACCGGCATTCTGGGTGCGGTGGTCAGCCGTTATGAGACCGGCGAAGGCCAGTATGTGGATTCCTCGCTCTATGAGGCGGGGATCATGCACACCTTCTGGCAAACGGCGATCTATCACGCGAGCGGCGAGATTTCTCAGCCCATGGGTTCGGCTCATCCCCTGTCTGCGCCCTATCAGGCCTTTCCGACGAAAGACACCTCACTGGTGGTGGGCGCGGCCAATCAGAGCACCTGGCTGAAATTTGTCGAGGCGATCGATTCCCCCGAACTGGCGGAAGATCCCCGGTTCGAGACGAGCAATTCCCGCATGACCAATCTGGATGCGCTCGTGGAAACCCTGACCGAGATTCTCTCGCACCGGACCACGGGCGAGTGGCTCGAACGGCTCGAGGCCAAGGGCGTGCCGGCTGGCCCGGTCTATGACGTCAAGGAAATGTCGGAAGACCCGCACACCATCGCCAGGGGCATGATCGCCAAGGTTCCGGCCGCCACCGGTGGCGAACACAGCGTGATAGCCCATCCGGTCAAGTATTCGGCTGATCCCACAACCATTCGCCGCGGTGCGCCGCTGATGGGTGAGCACTCGCGTGAGGTGCTGGCAGAGTTCGGCTTCGCCGCTGATGAAATCGACGGGCTGATCGGCTCTGGCGCGATCATTGAGCCGGAGGTGACGGCAAAAGCTGCAGAATAAGGTGCGCCTATTCGGCGGCGTGCGCCGTCGAGGTGCCCAGATGCCCGGTGAGAAAATCCCAGAGCGGTGCGGCGGGGTCTTCCAGTCCGAGAAACACATCGAAATGATTGGCCTGGGGGACCGCGACGAGCTTTGTCTCCCCTTGTTCGGCCAGCGCGGCGTGCCAGGTGCTGGCCTGGCGTTTGAACTCGTCGCTTTCGGCAGCGCCATGGGCCACCTGCATGGGCGGCATGGGTTTGTCCAGCGTAAGCAGCGGTGACATTGCGATTGTCTCTGCG
Source organism: uncultured Alphaproteobacteria bacterium (assembly GCA_943787445.1). Classification (GTDB taxonomy): domain Bacteria; phylum Pseudomonadota; class Alphaproteobacteria; order UBA6615; family UBA6615; genus JABJAG01. The sequence continues at coordinate 104,446 of CALSML010000017.1, read as the reverse complement.
TCATCGAGTTGCATGAAGTCCTGCCGGTAGCTCAGCATCAGTGGGCGCATGTCGTAATTGCCGCTGACGGTCATGCCGCAGACGATGCCGTCCAGATCACCTTCATTGGCCAGCCGCACCAGGGTTGCCGCGGCCAGATGGGCGCCCGACGAATGGCCCGCGATGCAGATCCGTTTCCGGTCCACGCCCAGTTCATCGGCCTGCGCGCGCACATGGCGCACCAGCGCCGTTGCGTGATCGACCATCTCGGGCAGACGAACCTCCGGGATCATCGGGAAGGTGCCGGCGACGAAGGATATCCCGTGGGAGAGGGCGGCTTCGGCCCAGCCGCAGGACGCGGTGGTGGAGCCGCGCTGCCACTGCCCGCCATGGGTGAAGACGATGACAGGCCCCGGCGGGCCCTCGGCCCTGTAAAGGTCAAACCGGTTGCTCGGGTGGTCGCCATAGGACAGGTCGCGCGAGGTTGCCAGCCGTTCGGCCACGTCAGCGGAATGTGACTGCAGCCGCTTCTGGGTGGCTGCGTCCGCGTCGTTCTTGACGTTGGTGTACTGGGCGTCGAGTTCGTCGCGGGTGTAGTCGAGATATATCTTTTCAGTCATGGGCACAGTCTAGCGGGTTCCGGCTTGAATGTTGACGTCGGATTGAATGCACGACACGCTGGGTCCAACAACGGAGGAACGGGCATGCCGGACGGTGATATCAAGACGGTTGAGGAGCTGGTTGACCACTACGGGTCGCCGCAAGGCCATCTGGCGGAAAAGGAAAAGCCCGAGCTCAGCGATCATTGCATCCGGTTTCTGGAGTTGTCGCCATTCTGTGTTTTGTCGACATCGGCAGCAGGTGATGGCCCGGCAGACTGTAGCCCCCGCGGGGATGCGCCCGGCTTTGTTCACGTTATCGATCGCACCACCATTGCGATTCCGGACCGGCCGGGCAATCGACGCACGGACACCTTCCACAACATCATGGAAAATCCGGAAGTTGCGGTGATGTTCATGGTGCCCGGCCTGAACGAGGTGATGCGCCTGAACGGTCGCGCACGCCTGACGACCGAGTCCGCCTTGCTCGATCAGATGTACGCCAATGGCAAGGCGCCGCGCGCGGCGCTGGTGATCGATATCCGCTATGTCTATTTTCACTGCGGCAAGGCGGTGATCCGCTCGGATCTCTGGAACCCGGAAAACAAGGTTCAGAAGGGAGACTTCCCGACATTGGGCAAGATCAATCAGGACTGGTACGGAGTGGATGCCGACGAGACCGACGCCCGGCTGGCCAACGACTACAAGAACAACCTGTATTGAGACCGGCACGCCGGTTAAGCGAACCCGGTGAATGGAGAAGACCATGGCCAAGGAAAAATTTGTCATCGCACCGCATATGCGGTTGCAGGAATGGGTTGCCGAAGAGAAGGGTTATTTCGCCGATGAAGGCCTCGACTATGTGTTTGGCGAGGAACTGGTTTCGGAGGATGGCAAGAAGCACGATCTTGGGGACAAGGTTGGTGCCTATCAGACCTTCGAGAAAGGCCGCTCCTGCGATATCAGTTCGGCCTGTCACTGGACGGTGAATGCTGCGGCCGCATCAGGTCACGGGAAGCTCTATCGCGATGCTTATTCGGTGGCACCCTGCGGCATTTTCGTGCCGCCCGAATCCGACATTCAGAGCCCGGAAGACCTGGCCGGTGTGCCGATCTCCGTCGGGTACCAGTCGGGCAGTCACTACTCGACGATCCAGACGCTGGAACAATGGTTGTCCCCCGATGACATCAACCTGTCGTTCAGCGATGGCCTGTTGTTCAAGCGCCTTGAAAACCTGGTCGATCGCAAGGTGCCGGCGGCATCCCTGTTCAGCGCGCCCTATTATGTGTGTGAATTGCTGGGCTTCCGGAAGATCTGTGATTCGAGTTTCATGATTTCCGGTATGGTCACCGGTGAGCCGGACATGGAGGATGTTCGTAAGTTCTATGCGGCCCTGCAGCGCGCCCAGCGGGATATCGATCTGCGGCCCGAACTCTACACCCATTACTATCTGAACGAACTTCCTGAGCGGTTCCACGATATGGTGGACGTGCGTCGTATGGGGCCGGGGGAGCGGATCGTGTTCGAACCCTATACCGTCGACGTGTTTCAGCAATCTCAGGAGTGGATTGCCGAACGGGGTATTTTCGAGGGCGATGGGATTGGCCAGACCGGCTATGACGAAGCGACTGTCTCGCTGGCGAGCTGAACACCGCCATTTTCATCATGGCCGGACTTGATCCGGCCATCTCGTCAACCTGCGATGCGACCTCGTCGGGAAACCCGGATCGAGTCCGGGTATGATTATTGTGGGAGTTGGGAAGTCTAGTCTTCCAGCCCCGCATTGAAGGTGTAGCCAAGCCCCAGCAATTCGTTCACCACCTCTTCGCTGAAGCGCTCCTTCAGTTCGGCCCCCAGACTGGGTGCGAATTCCACATCGCGCAGGGGGCCCTGCAGGGTGACGTGCAGCAACCCGCGCTCGTTTCCGATATTGGCGAAGCGGCGCATCACGCCGGGCGGAACGGAGATCGTGTCGAATTTGCCGAGTTCCACCGAATGTTCGCCCTCGTCACCCCATTCGATGACAAACCGGCTTTGCAGGCAGGTGAAGGTCTCGGTGGTATGGGCATGGGAATGGAGGCCCGGTCCGTTGCCAGGTTCGCATTCGGCGATCACCACGGCGAATTCTGCCGGGCCGGGGATGACCCCATTGCCCCATGGCGTGTCCTTGTCGACCGTCGCGATGACTGTCCGGGTGGCGCGCGCAGTCATCATCTCCCGGGCTTCGGGGGGAATCTTCCCCGCGGTCCGGTCTTTGTTGGCGGGCAGGTCGTCGAAGCGCGCAATATAGCGTTCCATCTCTTCGGGGGTGGGGGTTGTCGTGCGCATGGTGTTCGCTCCTGTTGCGTTCCTATCGGGTCGCAATGTTGTATGTGTTGTGGTGATTGAGCCACGCGCGCGTCTGATATTCAACCGAGAGGACGGAAAGCCGGAATGACAAGCCAAGCTGCCACTTTCTACGCCGATGGCATTCGACTGGCGGGAACCTTCACACCGACCGACAGCGTGGCGGTGTGCGGCCCGCGATTGTCTGTGTGCATGGCTATACGGGCCGCAAGGAAACCTACATGCCGTCTTTCGTGCGCGATCTGACGGCCGCGGGTTATCACACGCTGGATTTCTATCACCGGGGTTTTGGCGACAGCGATGGCACGCCGCGCCGGGTGGATCCCGGAAGAACAGGTTCGCGATATTCTGGCCGCGCGCATCTGGTTGTCCGCACGGGATGATGTGTCGCAGGTCGCCGTGATGGGGCTGAGCCATGGTGGTGGTGCCTCGATCAAGGCGACGGCGGTGGACCTAGAAATCGTGGCGCTTGCCACTGTGGGTGCCCCGGGAAATGGCGAACGCTGGCACCGCTCCAAACGCACTCCGGAAGAGTGGGATGCCTTTCAGGCGGAACTGGCTGCCGACCGGGTGACCCGGGCCCTGACCGGTGAAGGACGCACCCTGCCATATCAGGAGATGTCGCCACCGGGCCCGGCCGAGCGCGAGGCCTTCAAGACCATGTACAAGACCGAGGATGCTTATCCCGACGGGTACCCGATCGAGAATGTGGAACTTGCCTGCGGGTTCAATGCAGAAGACTGGGTGGGGCAGATTTCGCCGCGGCCGTTGCTGCTGATCCATGGCGAGAAGGACACGATGGTGCGCCATGTGGAGGCTGAAAACATTCTGGCCCGCGCCGGCGTACCCAAGGAACTGCACACCATTCCCGATATCAATCATGCCGAGGTCTATGAGCCCCGCAACCCGGCGGTCTATGCCGGGGTCATAAAAAAGCTGCTGGAGTTCTACAATGGCGCACTGGCTTAAGCCTGCCGCCGTACTAGCCGGACTGTGTCTGGCCGGATGGCATCTGGCTGTGTCGGTGGCGCAGGCGCAGGAATATTCCCGTGGATGTGGAACTGGTCCTTGCCGTTGACGTTTCGGCATCCATCGATGGCGGCGAGGTCAATCTGCAGCGGGCCGGCTATGTCGCCGCGCTGACTGATCCGCGTGCCATCGAGGCGATGTTGTCCGGCCCGTTGGGACGGGTCGCTCTGACCTATGTGGAGTGGTCCGACACGGCACAGGTGACGGTTGGCTGGCAAGTGATCGCCAGCGCGGCGGATGCCCGGCGGTTTGCGGTTGGCATTCAGGCCTTTCCCATTCCAAAGGGCGGGCTGACCTCCATCACCACGGCGCTGGATTTTTCGTCCCTGCTGTTCGAGCGGAACGGGATCGAGGGTACCCGCCGGGTGATCGATCTTTCGGCGGATGGACGCGATTCCAAGGGGGACGAGCCCCAGGTTGCGGCAGCCCGGGACCGGGCCGTTTCGCGCGGGATCATCATCAACGGACTGGTGATCAATCCGCAGCAGGAACAGAGTGAGGTCGAAGGGGTGAAATACGATCTCGAAGGCTATTTCCACGAGGTGGTGATTGGCGGTCCCGGTGCCTTCACCGTGGTGACGGACTCACCCGAAGACTTCCCGCGCACGGTGGTGAACAAGCTGGTTCTGGAGATCGCATCGGGCCCGCATGCACCGGGTGATCTGGCGGCTCGAGAAATCGGGTTTCGGCCCGGCGGGTGATGTGATACCCAACCCTTTCATTTGTCCGGACAAACTATCCGGACCAGACCGACACGCACATTTTGAATGACATTCACAGGGGAAACCGTCGTGGCCAACGAAATCAGAGACTGCATCGCACCGGACCGCAATCCGCGCAAACCCAACATCACCCTGCCGAAGGGGTCGATCGACACCCATGTGCATGTGTTTGATTCCCACTACACCCTGTCTCCCGACCGCGGTTACACCCCGCCAGATTCGCCGCTCTCCGAGCTGAAGAAGCTCCATGATACGCTTGGCATCGACCGGGTGGTGTTCACCCAGCCGTCGATCTATGGCGTCGACAATTCGGCCATTCTCGATGGCATGAATGCGCTGAACGCCGAGACGCCGAACCGGGCGCGCGGCGTCTGCGCCATGACCATGGATTTCACCGATGAGCAGCTTGCCGATCTGGATGCCCAGGGCATTCGCGGCGTTCGTCTGAACATCGACAACAAGGGAGGCATGCCGCTGGAACTTGATGCGATCCCCGAGCTGGAAGCACGCATCAAGCCGTTCAACTGGCACATCGAGTGGCTGTTTCCGGGCAAGGACATCGTCGCCCTGATGCCGGTCTTCGAAAAGATGATGACCCCGATGTCGATCGGCCATTTTGCCTATCAGCCGGCCACCGCGGGTGTGGAGGCCGAGGGCTTTCAGGCTCTGCTCAAGCTGATGCGTGATGGAAACACCTGGATCAAGATTTCCGGTGCTAATCGGGTCAGCGCCACCGACCTGCCGCCCTATGACGATTGTCAGCCCCTGGCCCGCGCGCTGATCGAGGCCAATGCCGACCACGTCATGTGGGGCACGGACTGGCCGCATCCCAACAAGTATGAGGTTAACCCGAACGACGCCGACCCGGTCGAGGCCTTCGGTCAGTGGGTGCCCGACGAGGCGATGCGCCAGCGCATCATGGTCGACAACCCGGCGAAGTTTTACGGGTTCTAGGCGCTTTTCTCTTCGGCTTCTCGCGGGCGCGCTTATCTCCTAGACTGTTTCTTGAACCACGGATCAAAACCGGGGACTGAGGCACATGACGAGGAGGCGCGCCCGTGAATGAGCTTTCCGGACGTTTTGGCAGCGATGACGATTCCCTGCGTAGCGAGGATGCGCCGCTTCTGACCGGGGCGGGCCGTTTTGTTGATGATATTCGCGTGCCCGGCCAGACCTATGGTGCATTTGTGCGCGCCATGGTCGGTCATGGCATGTTGCGCGGGGTCGAGACCGCGGCCGCGCTGGCCATGCCCGGTGTGCTGGCCGTTCTGACAGGCGCAGATCTGAAAGCGGCCGGGCTGGGAGATATCCCGCCCGCGATTACTTTCCCCGGCAAGGACGGCATGACGATGGCTTCGGCGCCCAAGCCGGTGTTGGCCTATGAAAAAATTCGCCATGCGGGTGAGGCCATCGCGCTGGTGGTGGCTGAAACCGCCGCTCAGGCGGTGGATGCGGCTGAGGCTGTTGTGCCGGATATCGAGGCGTTGCCGGCGGTACCGGATGTGGCGGATGCGCTAGAGAGTGCCGGTGCGCCTCGGATTGATCTGCCGATGACCCCGGAACGGGTCTGGGCTGCGCTGAACGGATAGAGGGAGATCCCGCATGGCTCGCACCGAGGATATTCAGGTCACACTCCGGGATGGTTCGAAGATGGGGGCCCATGTGGCCTTCCCGGATGCGAAACCCGTGGGTGCGATCATCGCGATCATGGAAATCTGGGGCGTCAACGACACCATGCGCGCCCATGCCCAGGAATTTGCCGAGGCCGGCTGGATCACCCTGGTGCCCGATCTGTTCTGGCGACTGGAGCCCGGGGTCGAATTGTCCGATGCCGACCCGGCACATTGGGACAAGGCAATCGATCTTTATTACGACTTCGATTACGACCTGGGCGTGCAGGACATGGAGGATGTGACGGCCTTTCTGCGCACCATCGAGGGTGGCAATGGCAAGGTCGGCACGGTGGGGTACTGTCTGGGCGGCAAGATGGGCTACCTGATGTGCTGCCGCAGCGATATCGACTGCGCGGTTGCCTATTATGGCACCTATATCGAGCATTCGATCCGGGAGGCCCCGAACCTCTCCAAACCCTTTCTCCTGCATCAGGCGCTGGATGACAAATGGGTGCCGCCGGTGGTCTGCGCGATGATCGAGCGGCGCCTGTCCCCCAATCCGCTGGTGGAGATCGAGAAATATCCCGGTGCGGATCATGCCTTTGCGCGCCATGGCGGGACGACCTACAGCGCGCCGGAAGCCGAACGGGCGCTGGCGCGGTCCATTGAATTCTTTCAGCAACATCTCGACTGAGGAGGTCCCATGGCGGATGCCGAATTGCAGGAAACCATTCAGCATCGCTTTCCGCGATTTCTTGCGGCGGGGGTCGATTACAATGACGCCCACACCATGCTGTCGAAGGTTACCCGGATGGACCAGTGGTTGCCGGTCTGGGAAGAGCTGGGGCAAACCCATGAAACCATGGGGGAGGCTGCACTGGCCGATGGCCGGCTGTTGACCGCGGGAGAGGCCTTTCAACGGGCCTCGCTGTATTTTCACATCGGGCAGTCCGTATCCTTCGGGGACCGGGCCGAGAAGGAACGGATGCAGGAACGCCAGCGCGCCGCCTATGCCAAGGCGGCTCCGCATCTGGCGATCCCGGCGTCGATCATCGACATTCCCTATAACGGGGACAGCTTCCCCGCCAATCTGCGGGTGCCGGCCAGTGACGGACCTGTCCCCTGTGTGATGCTGACCTGCGGTGCGGATTCCACCAAGGAAGAGTTCTACACACTGGAAAATGAGTTCCTCAAACGCGGGATCGCGACCTGCTCCTATGACGGACCGGGACAGAGCCTGACCCTGAAGAAGTGGCCCCTGCGACCGGACTGGGAGGTGCCTGTCGGAGCGGTTATGGATGCCCTGTCGGCGCGCCCGGAGATCGATGGCGACCGTATCGGCATTTGGGGGCGCAGCTATGGCGGTTATGCCGCGCCACGGGCGGCGATAGATCCGCGCATGAAGGCTTGCATCTCAATCGGCGGGTTCTACGCGATGGTCGATCTGTGGGACCGGTTGCCCTTCACGGTGCAGGATACGCTGCGCTTCGGTTTCGGGGATGCGACCGTTGACCAAGGCCGTGAAACAGCGAAAGGTTTCACGCTGGAAGGGGTGCTGGGGCGGATCACCTGTCCGCTGTTGATCGTTCATAGCGGGATGGACGAAATCTGTCCGGTGGAGGAATCCCAGCGCATGATCGATGAAGCCGGGGATGATGCCGAACTGGTTATCTTCCCTGAGGGAAATCATGTCTGTGACAATATTCCTTTCAAGGCGCGCCCGCTGATGGCCGACTGGATGGCCGCGAAACTCGCGCTCTAGAAGGAAAAGGAGTGGCGGCCGGGCTCAGCCCGGATTGTTGGCTGCCAGCATCGCGTTGAAGCCGGAGGTAAACCCCTGCAGCGACACAGGAAGCTTTAGGGGCGCATCGGGGGCCCGGATCGAGACAATCGTGATGGTCGCCAGGGTGCCAAGTTTCAGCGCACCGAGTTCATCAGCCGTGATTCCGATCCGCGCCACGCAGCCTGTATTGGAACACCAGGCGAAAGGGTAAGTCTTGCTCTCGATGCCGGAAATCTCGAGGTTGAGCTGCGAGGTGAGCAATGTCTCCAGAGGGACAATAATCACCGCTCCGGCGGCTGCACCCTGACCGGCCGGAAGTGGAAAGATATTGATCTCGCCAATCGGATTGCCCTGGCTTGCATTCAATTTCTGGTAGAGCTGGCACCGCTCGCCAGAGCCCTGACGCAGGCACTGAATCTGCCAGGCGCCATGTGTGTCCTTGAGATAGGGCGTGCCGGTGGCGCCGGTCGCATTCTGGGCCAGACCGGGATCTGCGGATATGAAGGATACGGTCAATGCGAATGCGGTGGCAATTATCAGGCTGCGTAATGTCACTTGGTGCTCCTTGGGCGAGTGGTCCCATCAAATCGTGAGGGAGGATATAGCATGTCGCGATGTGTTGGCAGGGATAGTCGCCATCAACCTCGTGTGATTCCGAGCCAATGTGATTCGCAATAACAGGGTGAATTTTGCTATAATGCTTGCAGACGTGCATGGAAATGCATGCAAGAGACAAATTTCGACACATTAGGGGGAGGCCTGACATGTCTGACGTTCAGAAGCCTGTTTACAACAATTCGCGTTTTCGCGTGGTCGACTACAACTTCGATACGTTTGTCGGTCCGGCTGCCGGTGAAAAATATATCGATGCCACATTCACCGATCTGCAGACCAATGAAGAGGTCAAGATCTCGGACTTCGATGGCAAGTGGCTGGTGATCGAGACCGGGTCCTCGACCTGTTCGATGTACACCAAGAATATCGGCATCTATCAGGATATCGTGGCCGAGTTCCCCGATGTGGAATTTGTCATGGTCTATGTCCGCGAAGCCCATCCGGGTGAGCGCATGGGGCCGCATCAGAGCATGGATGACAAGATCAAGGCCGCCAAGCTCGTCGCGCCGCGTTACAAGGAATTCCGCCGGGTGCTGGTAGATGATCTCGAAGGCACCTTCCACCGGGCCTATGGCGCGATGCCGAATGTGGTCTACATCATCCGCCCGGACGGCACGATCCACTATCGCTGCAACTGGGCCGCACCGCATCTGATTCAGGCTGCGCTGCAGGATCGTGAGAATTATCACAAGATCGAAAATGCGCCGACGGCCGAACTGCGTGCCACGCGGTCCATGCCGCATATGATGCGGACCATGTGGACCGGCGGCTTCATCGCGCTGTACGACTTCTTCAAGAATGCGCCGCTGACCGTGGCCAAGCATATCCAGATCGACCGCTACTATGAAAAGCATGGCCGGTTCCGCAATCAACCGCTGACCGAGGAAGAGATCGCAGCACGTCTGGCAGCCGGTGAGGCCGATTCCGACAAGGTGGGCGCACCGGACGAAGTGGGATCAAAGCAGGCCGCCGAATAAGGGCATCCTTGACCTGTCGGTCGTTTCATATTGACGGCGCCGGCCGTTCGCTTCGTGCGGGCGGCCGGCGTTTTTTATGGCGGATTATGTGAACGAAACACCCTTTCGTATTGCCGCGCGTTTTGCTGCGTTCTACGGCGCGCTGTTCCTGGTGCTTGGCGTGATGCTGCCCTTCTGGCCGGTCTGGCTGAAGAGCCGGGGGCTGGATGCAGGTCAGATCGGGCTGGTCCTGGCCATCGGACCGTGGCTGCGGGTGATTGCTGACCCGCTGATCACCCGCGGGTGTCGACCGGTCCGGTCACGGGAAAGCGCGCGCTGGTGCTGTTTGCCGCGATCAGTGTGGTGGCGTTTTCCGGGTTCTTCCTCGCCGAGTCCTTTCTGGCTGATCGTTCTTGTGACGATCATCTTCGCCCCGATCTATCACGTGCTGATTCCGCTGGGGGATTCCCAGACCATGGTCGCCGTGGTGCGCGACAAGCTCGATTACGGCCGCATTCGTCTGTGGGGTTCGGCGACCTTCATTGCCGGCACCTTCGGGGCCGGCTGGCTGCTCACGGACCGCACCCCGGACGTGATCGTCCCGGTGGTGTTTGCGGGCCTGCTGCTGGTCCTTGCTGACCACGTTGCTGTTGCGCGAGCAGAACGCGCCGGCCCGGGAGGCGGCCGACAGGCGGGTTCCTCGATCTCCTGCGTGACCGCGCCTTTCTCTATTTCGTGCTGGCTGCCAGCGCCGTGCAGGCCAGTCACGCGGTGTTGAACGGGTTCTCGGTGATCCACTGGCGCGAGGCCGGATTGTCGGGAACCCTGATCGCCTGTCTGTGGGGCGGCAGCGTGGTGGCCGAGATCATCCTGTTTTCCGTAAGTGGTGCGGTGGTGCGGCGGCTGGGGCCGTTCGGGCTGCTGCGGTCTGGGGGCAGGCGCCGGGCTGGTGCGCTGGATCATCCTCGCCGAAACCACGGCGCTGCCCGGGCTGATCGTTGCCCAGCTGCTCCATGCCGCAACGTTCGGGGCCACCTATCTGGCCACCATGCATTTCATCGCCGCCCGCGCGCCCGACGGTCTTAAGGCGTCGGCCCAGGGCACCTATGCATCCGTGTCCGGTGTCGTGATGGGTATTGCCATGCTGTCAGCAGGAGCGATGTATGGCGCGCTGGGGGGCGATGCCTTCTACGCCATGTCACTCGTCTGTGTGCTTGCCCTTCTGCTCGGGCTGGCGGCCCGCCGTGCCGCGACCGGCGGCGCATAGAAAAGGGCGGCCACAGGGCCGCCCTTTCATCTTGGTTTGTCGGTTAGCTAGATCGATTTCCGGTTCTTCGGAATGATCGGCAGCAACAGGTGGGACGGATGCTTCGGCCCGGTGTGGATCGTTGTCTTGCCGCCGAAGATTTCCTTCGGTCGGTCGGTCGGATGATCGTGCAGGAATGGTCCGGAACCGCGTGAGGGGACATAGGCCTCCACGGAAGGTCCGGGACGATCGAAATCCTGTCCCGCAATGTTCAGGGCAATCTGGAAGCCCTTGGGCAGGACGATGCACTGGGGCCAGATTTCCACATCGACCTCATAGATCTCACCGGCATCAGCATCTGCTTGTCGTCATGGGTGTGATAGGGGCGCCAGGGTTCGGACTTCTCCGGATCGAGCTTGCGATGGGACACCCGCAGCCAGCCCTGGGCCAGAGGTGTTTTGGGATCGACGGTGCCCTGGAAGTGCACTTCGCGCCCCTTGTCCGAGAAGGCCTGCATGGTGACGAAGAGATCGCAATCCTCGGTCGTGGAGGAGACGAAGAGCTTGGCCGTCATCGGGCCGGTGATCTCGGTTTCCCGTTCCAGTGGCGGTGTACGCCAAGTGATTCCGCGGGTCAGGGCACGGAACTCCTTACCACGCTTGGCCTTGGGGGCTTTCCAGTCGAGCTTGCCCTTGCCACCTGAATCGAGGAACAGCTTGGTCCATTTGGTGCCCTTGAGGGGCCATTCGCTTTCCTTGCGAAGTTCCACCTCATCCGTGAATGGTCGGCGCAGGTTGATCCAGACGCGCGGCTCCTTGTTCCAGCCGTTCTTCTCACCCTTGAGGTAATAGTCGAAGAAGCGCTTCTGCAGCTCCATACCGTATTCCAGATAGAACCATTCCTCGTGGCGGCCCGGATGGCCTTCGAGCCATTTCTCCTTCGAGGCGGCCTGGGTATAGGCTTCGAAATTGCCACGGGGATGCAGGCCGAATCCGGCCCAGCTGGCAGGACTCAGGAACGGAACCTTGACCTTGTCCCAGTCTGGTGAACGGGACTGGTACCAGTCGTCATCCATCTCGCGCACGCGGAAGTTCTCAAGCGTGTCGGCGCGGTTTTCCTTGAGTTCAGCTGCGGAGAGCTTTGCCGGACCTGTCGCACGTTCACCCATCCAGTGATCCTTCGGACCCATGGCATAGCCGTGCTGGACGGCTTCCACCTGACGGGGGAACCAGATTTCCATGAACTTGTTGGACAGGATCCCGCCATGGCGTGCCCAGTCGCGGTAGTGATCGGCCGCGCCCTCCCATGGGATCATTGCGGCGAGATGCTTGGGCTGCAGGGCGGCCACCTGCCACTGGTTGATGGCGTAGTAGGAGACGCCGTTCAGGCCGACCTTGCCGTTGGACCATTTTTGCTGGCCCGCCCATTCGATGGCATTGGCATAGTCCTGTGTCTCGCGGGGCGAGAAGATATCCAGATAGCCGGGGGAACGACCGGCGCCGCGGGAATCGAGCCGCACGCAGGCATAGCCCCAGGGGACCCAGATTTCCGGATCGACGGTTTCCCAGGTAAGCCACTGATGCTTCGAACCGGGAAGAATATCGGGATGCATTTTGACCAGAGAGTCCCAGAGCGGTTTGTAGTGCTCCTGGTACTTCACACCTTTGCCATAAGGGCCGCCGGCCATGACGATCGGCACCTTCGCCTTGGTATCAGGTCGATAGACATCGGCGCGCAAGACAACGCCGTCATCCATTTTGATGGGTAAATCGCGTTCAATAATCATGATGTTTCCTCCCAGTCGTGGCGGCCGTTATGTGTTCGGCCGGTCTCCTTGGCGGGCACGGAACGTGAAATGGCGCACGCGCAGAATTCCACTATAGGAAAAGATTTTGGGCTGAGATAGCGAAGATATATGGTTTTCTGCGTTGTCCGGATAACAGAATACGCGGGGCCGGGCGCTGCGGTGGAGCAACTTTACTTTCGTAATGGGGCACCCTATCGCTACCATCGCGGGCATAAAAATATTCTTCAGGGGGAAGAGACATGGCCACGCCATCCGGTCACGAAGTTATTGCAATCGAGGAACATTACTGGGACCCGGCACTGGTCGCTCATTACGCGGGAACCGACGCGACCGGCGGCGCAGGCGCGATACGGTCGAAGCTCGAAGATCTCTACGATGAACGGATTGCGGAAATGGATTCGGCCGGGATCGATATTCAGGTGCTCTCTCACGGCGCGCCATCGACTCAGCGTCTTGATCCCTCCAGCGCAGCGGAGATCACCCGGACAGCCAATAACAGGTTGCAGGAAATTGTCGCGGAGCGGTCTGACCGGTTTGCCGCGTTCGGCAATCTGCCGACGCCGGACCCGGAGGCCTGCGCCGATGAGCTGGAACGCTGTGTCGACAAGCTCGGGTTCAAGGGGGCGATGGTGCACGGCCTGACCCATGGCGTGTTCTTCGACGATCCGAAATTCTGGCCGGTATTCGAGCGCGCTCAGGCGCTGGATGTACCGCTCTATATGCACCCGGCTGCACCGGATCCGACGGTCATTGAAAGATACTACCAGCCTTATGTGGACGATTTTCCTGCACTTCTGAACGCGGGCTGGGGCTTCACGGTGGAGACCGCCACCCAAGCCATCCGGCTGGTCCTGAGCGGCGTTCTGGTCAAGTACCCGGATGTGAAAATCATGCTCGGCCATCTCGGCGAAGGCCTGCCCTTCTTGCTCTGGCGGGTCGATCACGCCCTGTCCCGACCCGGCAACAAGCCGATGAATTTCCGGGAGGTGTTCAGCCGTAATTTCTACATCACCACGAGCGGGAATTTTTCCGATCCGGCCATGCTCTGCTCGCTGCAGGAAATGGGTGCGGATCGCATCCTGTTCTCGGTCGACTGGCCGTTTGTGCCGAACGCGCTGGGCACGGAGTGGATCGAGCGCCTGCACCTCAATGCCGAGGACAAGGCTAAAATCCTGAATGGCAACGCCCGGCGTTTGCTCAAACTCTAACGCGTTCCAAGCGAGTTTTCCGATGCCTCATATTCCTGCTGCTACCGTTCTTGATCACATCACGGTGCTCGACCTCACACGGGTCCGTTCGGGCCCGACCTGTGTCCGCCAGCTGGCGGACTGGGGTGCAAATGTGATCAAGGTCGAGATGCCGCCAGCCGTTGAGGGTGGCGCGTCGCTGGGCGGGGCCCGTCACGGCTCGGACTTCCAGAACCTGCATCGCAACAAGCGCTCACTGGCTCTCAATCTGAAGGAGGAGGCCGGCAAGGAAGTCTTCTACCGTCTGGTTGCGGAGGCCGATGTGGTGGTCGAGAATTATCGCCCGGATGTGAAAACCCGGCTGGGTATCGATTATGAGTCCCTTTCCGAGATCAACCCGCGGATCATCCTTGCCAGTATTTCAGGCTTCGGGCAGGACGGCCCTTACGCCAAACGACCGGGCTTCGATCAGGTTGCCCAGGGTATGGGTGGTCTGATGTCGATCACGGGTCTGCCGGGACAGGGACCGGTTCGGGTTGGCATCCCGATTGCGGATCTGACGGCGGGCCTGTTCGCGGCTCAGGGCGTGATGCTTGCACTGCTGGAACGGGAAAAATCTGGCAAGGGGCAGTGGCTCTATACCTCACTGCTGGAGGCTCAGACCTTCATGCTCGACTTTCAGTCCGCTCGGTGGCTGGTCGATGCGGAGGTTCCGCAACAGGCAGGAAACAATCACCCGACGAGCATTCCGACCGGGGTTTTTGCAACGGCGGATGGACATATGAATATCGCGGTGGCGGGACAGGAGATCTGGGGCCGGTTCTGCCGGGCGCTCGGTCAGGAGGACTGGATGAGCGATCCCGATTTCGTGGATGCGCCGGCGCGCTCGGAAAACCGGGATCGGTTGAACGGGCTGATCGGGGATGCCATCGCAGCGAAAACCACCGCCGCGTGGGTGGAGAGTTTCAATGAACTCGGCGTACCCTGTGGTCCGATCTACAACATCGGTGAGTTGTTTGGGGATCCGCAGGTGGAACATCTCGGGCTGGCACAGCCGCTGACTTCACCAGCACTGGGTGAAATGAAATTCGTTCGTCAGCCGGTTTCACTAAGCCGGACGCCAAGTTCCTTTGCGGTTGCCCCGCCGGAAGTCGGTGCCCAGACCCGCGAGATTCTCGAAGATCTGGGCTATGGCGCAGACGACATTGAAGCTCTGCATGAGAACGGCGTTGTCGCGTCAGACGACTAGGAGTTTTTCTATGAGTGAAGATATCAAGCCGACTCTGACCCATGCAGGGATATGGGTACGTGACATGGAAGGCATGGAAGAGTTCTACACCGGCGTGATGGGCTTCCATGTGTCTGATCGCGGTTTTGTGCCGCGCTACAACGGCCACATCACCTTCATGTCCAATGACCCGACCATCCATCATCAGGTGATCCTTGCCGAGGGTCGCCCGGCCGATGTGCCGAGCACCGTCAATCAGCTCTCATTTCTGGTGAAGTCGCTCGACGAGTTGCGCACCATGTATCGCCGGGTCGTCGCGCGGAATGTCGAGAACCTGCTGCCGCGCAATCATGGCAATGCCTGGTCGGTCTATTTCGACGATCCCGAGGGGAACAACCTTGAGGTCTATCTCGATTCCCCGTTCCATGTGCCCCAGCCCTTTGGTGAGTATCTCGACTTTGATCTGAGCAATGACGAGATTCTTGCGCTGACGGAAAGCATGTGTCGCGAGACAGAAGGCTTCCTGCCGCGCGCCGAGTGGTCTGCCAAGATGGCGACAGCTGGGAAACCCGGTTAGCCGGTTGGCGCCACATCGAGGCGTGCGACGATCCCCTTGAGGCGATCATCGGGCGCAGGATAACGATCCAGCACCAGCGGATCATGACCTGGCACGATGTGCTGCAGGGTGTCGGCCTGTGCTTTCAGGGCATCGAAGGCCAGTACCATGTCACCGAGATTGTAGATCACCGGAAACGGCATCCGTCGTTGCATGTTCTCGTAGAAATGCGTGGCGTCCGAGGCGACCACCACCCAGCCGCGTTTGGTCAGCACGCGCACGAATTGCAGCCCCATCGAATGGCCCCCCACGTGATGAACCGTGATGCCTGGGGCGATTTCACTCGTGCCGTCGCTGAAGGAAACGCGCCCGGCAAAGACATTGCGCACCATGTCCGCGATATGGTCCGGGGTGAAGGATGCATTGACCACATGGCTGCACATGTGGGGGCCGGTGGCGAACTGCATCTCCTTTTCCTGAAGATGGAATTTCGCTGCCGGGAACTGGGAGTGCCCGCCGATGTGATCGTAGTGAAGATGGGTGACGATCACGTCACTCACCCGGGCAGCATCGACGCCGATGGTGGCCAGTCCTTCGGTCACGCTGCGGATCAGGCTGCGGCCGCGTTTGGTGGCCTCTGCGTCGTCAAACCCGGTGTCGATGACGATTGTCTGCTCCGGTGAAACGGCCACCCAGACATAATAGTCGATGGGCATCGGACCATCGTCATGGGGGTCGAGTTTGACAAAACTTTCCCGACGCATGCGTTCGATCAGTGTGCCGTATTTGACCGCATACAGTTTCCAGACCCTTGGTGACGTCATCATTTCCTCCCGGCTTTCATGCTCGGCTATACTCCCATCCGCAGACTGGCAGAGGCCAGCGATCAATGGGATGAGTACTATGGCAGCAAACACTTTCGGCTTCACCGGTCTTGGCAATATGGGGGGACCGATGTGCGCCAACCTGATTGGTGCGGGCTTGTCCGTTCACGTCTTCGATTCCGCGGATACGGCTGCGCTTGCGCCAGAGGGAAGCACCATTGTCGAGAGTGTCGAGGTGCTGGCAGCGCAGGCTGATACGATTTTTCTGAGCCTGCCGGATGGCAGGGTCGTGCATGCCGTCTGTGCGGAAATTGTCGCCGCGGATACACGGCGGGTGACCACGGTGGTGGATTTTTCGACTACCGGTCCCGAGGCCGCGGCTCAGGCGGCTGCGATTCTGGCCGAAGCCGGGATCGCCTTCGTGGATGCGCCGGTCAGCGGTGGCAAGGCGGGTGCTGTGGCAGGCACGCTGACTGTGATTGTCTCCGGGCCGGACGGCGCGGTGGCCGATCTGGCCGGTCCGTTTGAGGCCGTCGGCGGCAATATTTTCCATGTCGGTTCGAACCCCGGGCAGGCGCAGGCGGTGAAGCTGCTCAACAATTTTCTTTCGGCAACAGCCATGGCGGCGACATCGGAGGCGGTCCTGTTCGGGCAAAAGCACGGCGTGGACATGTCGACGATCCTCGACGTCGTGAATGTCTCGACGGGTCGGAACACGGCGACAATGGACAAGTTTCCCAATCGCGTTGTGCCCGAAAGCTTCGATGCCGGTTTTGCAATGGCGTTGATGACCAAGGATGTTGCTCTGTACCTGGAACAGGTAGGTGTGGCAGGAACGCCTGATGCCGTGGGATCGTCCATGTCCGCGCTCTGGAATGCGGCGCATGACGCAATGCCCGGCAGTGATTTTACAGAGATCTACCGCTACATCGCGGATCAGACATAGAACATGGGGAGTGTCCGAGAATGACAACGAATGAAGGACAGGTGGCTCTGGTCACCGGTGCATCCTACGGCCTTGGGGCCATGACGGCGGATTATCTGGCGCGTGACGGCTTCGATGTCGCGGTGACGGATTTGAATGTGGATGATCTGGCAGACACGATTGCCCTGATCGAGAAGCATGGCCGCAAGGCTTTTGCCACGTCACTTGATGTGCGCTCGGTGGACAGTATCGATGCCGCGATTGCCGCGACGATCGAGGGCATGGGGAAGATCGATGTTCTGATCAACAATGCCGGTGTCCCGCTGTCCAAGCCCGCTCTGGACGTCGAGCCGGATGAGTTCGACAACGTGCAGAACATCAATGTGCGCGGTTGCTATTTCATGTGCCAGCGCTTTGCGCGGCATCTTGTGGATACCGACCGTAAGGGCTCGATTGTGAATCTCGCCTCGACCTTTGCCGTGATTGGTGTACCGGGTGTTTCAGTCTACGGCATTTCGAAGGCTGCCGTGGCGGGGATTACCCGCCATCTGGCTGCGGATTGGGCGAAATACGGCATTCGGGTCAACGCTGTCGGGCCGGGTGCCACGGAGACCAAGATCCGCGCCGCCAATTTTGCCGCCAACCCGGAAGTGCGGGAATGGAATCTCAGCCGTATTCCGATGGGACGTTTTGGCGAACCCGAAGATACGGCCGAAGCGGTCGCGTTTCTGGCCGGGTCCAAATCCGAATACATCAACGGCCATCTGCTGGTTGTGGATGGCGCGCTGACCGTCACCTGACGGGGCTTACGCGGGCGGGGTCCAGTAGATCATCGCTTCGGGCATGGTGCCGCCCGCGTTGAATCCCCCCTCGACAATCTGTGCTGTGTTGATGTTCACCTTCGGGAGCATCCCGTCGGCCTGCACCACGAAGAGATGCGAGCTGTCGTCGGTGAACAGAACATGAAACGGTTCGCCGGGTAGTTGAAGGGATCGGCGTTCGTCCGGGCGGCTTGGATCGAGCAATTCGAGAAACCCCTGATCATCGGCCTCGTTATATGTCGTGACCGCGAGGGTTGCTCCATCGGGAGACAGGAAGGGCCAGCCCGGCACCCCGGCCAGGCTGTGGCTGCTGATAACCTGTCGCGCGGCGCAATCGATCACATGGAGTAGCGGGCGATAAAAATCGCCCACGAACAATTGCGCGCCGACATGGGAGACGCGGATCGCCTGCGCACCGACCGGTACGGGGATCCGGGCAATGATGGCCCGGGCGGCCATGTCGATTTCGGTGATGACCGGATATTCCTTGGCCGACACATAGAGGGTGTTGCCGTCGGGCGCTGCGGCAAAGAAATGCCCCGGCATTTCGAGCCACAGACTGTGTTCGATCTCCCAGCTGTCCGGATCGACTACCAAAACGCAGCGGCTGCCATCGACGGTCACCCAGATTTTGCCGTCGGTACCGGTGACCAGCGCATGGGGGCCCTTGTAGAGATTGAGATCAATATGGCCGGCCAGGGTCATCGTTGTCAGATCGACAACGGCGATCCGGTTGTCGGGAATGTTCGAGCCGTAGTCCGCGCTGCCATAAAGCGAGACAAAGGCCCGTCTGCCATCCTTCGACAGGGTGATCTCGTGCGGCTTCGCCGTCTGGCGCGTGCCGACCTCGACGCAGGCAACGATATCACCCGTTTCGGCATTGAGGGCGGTCAGGCTGACATTCTCTTTCACCGTGAGCAGGATTAGACGGTTGGACATATGGGACGTGTCGTTCATGGCGTGCTCCTTGCTATCCAGTCTAGCTGATCCGTCGCGCGCGGGCGGGTATTGGTTCACCCAGACCAAGTTGCTAGAGTCCCCTGTCGATCAGGGAACGCGCGGCGGGGAACGGGTTTTGGACTTTCAGCTTTCGGAAGAACAGATTGCCATTCAGGACATGGCACACAGCTTTGCGGCCGAGGAAATGCTGCCGCATGCCGAGGACTGGGACGAGAACAACGTCTTTCCGGTCGAGACATTGCGCGCGGCAGCAGCCCTTGGGCTTGCGGGGATATATTGCGGGGAAGAGCATGGCGGCTCGGGGCTGGGGCGTCTGGATTCCGCGATCATTTTTGAAGAACTCTCCACCGCCTGTCCGTCCACAGCGGCCTATATCTCGATCCACAATATGTGCGCCTGGATGATTGATGCCTTCGGCGATGACGCGTTGCGCGCGCGTTTCCTGCCCAAGCTCATGACTATGGAGCATTTCTCGAGTTACTGCCTGACCGAACCGGGTGCGGGGTCCGATGCGGCCTCCCTGCGCACGCGGGCGGAACGGGACGGCGACCACTACGTGATCAATGGCGCAAAGGCCTTCATCTCCGGCGGTTCGGTTTCGGATGTCTATGTCTGCATGGTGCGCACCGGGGGGGACGGTCCCAAGGGAATCAGCTGCATTGTTGTGGAGAAAGGCACGCCCGGACTGTCTTTCGGGAAGCTGGAGAAGAAGCTTGGCTGGAACAGCCAGCCGACCGCAGCCGTGATCTTCGAGAATTGTCGGGTGCCGGTCGAGAATATTGTCGGCGCCGAGGGTGATGGCTTCACCATTGCCATGAGGGGCCTGGATGGAGGCCGACTGAATATCGGGGCCTGCTCGATTGGTGGCGCGCGCGCCTGTCTGGATGCCAGTCGGGACTATCTGAAGGAGCGTCAGCAGTTTGGGCAGCCACTTGCTGATTTTCAGGCCTTGCAGTTCCGTCTTGCCGATATGGCCACTGAACTCGAATCCGCGCGGCTGATGATCCATCGCGGCGCCTGGATGCTGGATAACAGCGCCCATGGAACAACGGTCGCGGCCGCCATGGCCAAACGGATCGCCACCGATACCGGCTTCGATGTGGTCAACCAGGCGCTCCAGCTGCATGGTGGCTACGGCTATCTGAAGGAATTTCCGATCCAGCGATATCTGCGGGACCTGCGGGTACATCAGATTCTGGAAGGCACAAACGAAATTATGCGCGTTCTGATCTCGCGTGACATTCTCAGACAGTAGGACTCTCATGAACGACGAACCCGAGCTTCTGCTCGAAACCCGCGGGCGGGTGGGGCTGATTACACTCAACAAGCCAAAGGCGCTGAACGCTTTGTCCATGTCCATGGTTGAGGGTCTGCATCCGCAGATCATCGCCTGGGCCGGTGATGCGAATGTCGACGCCGTGGTCATTCAGGGTGCTGGTGAGAAAGCCTTCTGTGCCGGCGGCGATATTCGTGACATGTATCTCAACCGCGGAACGGATTTCGGCGCGGTCTATTATGCGGCGGAGTATCTGCTGAATGTCGGCATCCACACATTTCCCAAACCGTTCATCGCGCTGATGGATGGTGTGACCATGGGGGGCGGTGCCGGCGTGTCGATCCACGGGTCTCACCGTGTGGTCACCGATCGCACATTGTTTGCCATGCCGGAAACCGGGATCGGCCTGTTTCCCGATATCGGTGCCAGCTGGTTTCTCTCATGCTGTCCCGGCCAGATTGGGATGTATCTGGGCCTCACTGGTCATCGTATGCGGGCTGCCGATTGCCTCTATGCCGGGATTGGGGATTTATACATGGATGCGAACCGCCAGGAAGCGTTTCTCGAAGCTCTGTCGGGCGCAGATGCGCTCGATGAACGTGCCGTCAATGACCTGCTGAAGTCGTTCATGGGTGATCCCGGGACCGCGCCGCTCGCCGCCCATCGTGAGTCGATCGATCGCTGTTTCGCCGGGGACAGTGTCGAGTCAATCTTGGAAAATCTGGAGCGTGAGGATGCGGACTGGGCGCGCGAGCAGATCGCGATGCTGGCTCACAAGTCACCCACCGCGCTGAAGCTGACCTTCCGACAGTTACGTCTGGGTCCGAAGATCGAATCCATTGCGGATATCATGCGCATGGAATATCGCATGGCGTTCCGAACATATCGTGGAGATGATCTGTTCGAGGGTATACGTGCGGTCGTCATCGACAAGGATGGGGCCCCCAGATGGCAGCCCGACAATCTTGATGCGGTGCGCGATGCGGATCTGGATGAGTATTTTGTGGCCGCACCGGACGAACCGGATTTCAGCCAGGCCGAATTGTCATAGCGGGAAAACAGGAGGACACGATGCCGAAGATCGGATTTATCGGACTGGGCAATATGGGCGGGCCGATGGTAGCCAACCTGATTGCCGCCGGACATGAAGTGCGTGCCTTTGACATATCTGCCGATGCTGTTGCACGGGCCACGGAGGCCGGGGCGGTTGCAGCGACGAGCGGTGCCGACGCTGCAAAGGGCGTGGGGGTGGTGATCACCATGTTGCCGGCGGGCAAGCATGTGCGCTCGGTCTTTCTGGAGGATGACAAGGTCATGGATATCGTCGCGCCGGGCTCCCTGCTGATCGATTGCTCGACCATCGATGTGGTGACGGCGCGCGCGGCGATCGCCGAAGCCGAACAGCGCGGGCTCGAGATGCTGGATGCACCGGTTTCCGGCGGCATTGGAGGCGCACAGGCCGGAACGCTGACCTTCATGTGTGGTGGCACGGAAAGCGCGTTCGCCCGCGCTAAGCCGATCCTCGAGACCATGGGAAAGAATATTTTTCACGCCGGCGATGCGGGCGCGGGACAGGCGGCAAAGGTCTGCAACAATCTGATGCTGGCCATTCAGATGATCGCCGTATCCGAAGGTTTCGCGCTGGGTGACAAGCTGGGTATCGACCGTCAGAAGCTGTTCGATATTGCGTCAACGGCGACCAGTCAGTGCTGGGCCATGACCAGCTATTGTCCGGTGCCCGGACCGGTTCTCACCTCACCGGCGAACCGTGACTACGAGGCCGGGTTCACCGTGGCGATGATGCTCAAGGATTTGTTGCTGGCGCGCGAGGCTTCGGGTGAGGTCGACGCGAACACACCGCTGGGCGCGCAGGCGACGGATATGTTCGCCAGCTTCGCCGGTGAAGGCAATGAAGGTCTGGATTTTTCGGCAATCTTCAAGCACATCGCCGGTAGCTGACCGGAGATAGCGTGTCGGCGACAGAAATAGGCTGAAGCCCGCGTCTCTAGCGGAAGCCGTCGTTTCCGGAGCTGCTGCTGTTGTTGTTACTATTATTGTTGTTGTTTACGGGCGCAGGCGGTGTTGGCAGTTTGATGCGTGCGTCCTCGGATTTTGCGTCCAAAGCTGCAGCTTCATGGTCTTGTCCTTCCCCCCTAAAACTGGGCCACTATTTTCAGAGACTGAAGGGTGATGTGATGGCTCGGAAACGTTATTCGGATGAGGACATACTCAAGCTGCTGCGTGAGATTGAGGTGAAGCTGTCGACTGGCAGTGACGTGCCGTCGGCCTGTCGTGGCGTGGGTATTAATGATGCCACTTACTACAACTGGCACAAGCGGTTTGGCGGGATGGGGAAGTCTCAACTGTCGGAACTTCGCGCTCTTGAGAAAGAGAATGTGCGGCTGAAGAAGATCGTCGCGGAACTCGAACTCGACAAGCTGATCCTCAAGGAAAGCCTGACCCACCTAAAGCTCAGGGCCTGACGACAGAGCAGCTCCGTCAGGCCGTGATCCATACGCGTCAGAAGCTCGCGACGTCAGAGAGACGGACATGCCGGGTGATCGGACTGGCGCGAAGAAGGCCTTCAAATGCCGCAACGGCACAAGAAGCGCCGACGGCTCTACCACAAGGATGCTTCGATCATACGGCTGCGGCCGACCCATCCGAACCACGTCTGGAGCATCGACTTTGTACACGACAAGCTCGACAGCGGTCGGAGTTACAAGATGCTGACAGTTCTCGACGAGTACACCCGTCAGGCTCTAGCGGTCGCGGTTCGCACCAGGATGGGAGCTGAGGGTATTCTTGAGGCGCTCTACCCGCTACTCCTGCGCCGCGGCACTCCAGAATATATCCGTTCCGACAATGGCCCCGAGTTCGTCGCGGAAGCGATGCAGGACTGGCTGGCAAGGGTCGGTATCAAGCCTATCCGGATCTATCCCGGGTCACCCTGGGAGAATGGATACAACGAACGATTTAACGGAACTCTGAGCCGCGAGGTGCTCAACGCCGAATGGTTCACCACAACAAAGCAGGCTCAGGTCGTCATCAACCAGTGGCTGAGACAGTACAATCACATCCGTCCACATCAGGCCCTCAACATGCGCCCTCCTGTTCCAGAAACTCTAATCAGGAATGGCCCAGAACTTGGGGGCTGGACAGTCTAACCTCGCATCTGGTTAAGGCGACACCCTAGAAATACATGGCGCGCAGCAAAACCACGCGAACTCACGCTTGTGAGTGCATGAGGGCTATGATCGGTTGTGAACTATTCGGTGGGAAAGTGGACCGCAGCACTTCGAGTTTGGATAAAGTTGCCGATTATCCTGAAGTGCAGGTTTCGCTTTGGCGTCAGCCGAGAGGCGCACTCCGTTTGCGGCAACTCCCGCACAGGCGATTGTGCCAGCCTTCGCTTTCGAATTTGTTGCCGCACATCATGCAGGGGCGCTCACTCGGTGCATCACCGTCAGCCCGGGCACGCCCGGCCTGTTCCAATTCACCGTCGATCTCTGCGGGAACTGCACTCGTACGCTGCAGTTCTGGACTGGTCTCGCTCACAACCTGTTTCCTTTCAGATGACGCGCCCGGAGGGCTGCGTCACGACTTCCAACGTCTGCGTCACAAGGGCGCAGACGTCATAAAATGACATCTATCCGGACCTTAGGCGGCGCAAAATGAATTCCTGCCCAATTTGTCAAAATTGAGCAAATCAGCGTAACATTCTGAATACGCTGAATAATTTTGTTCTGGGCCGTGGTGCCAGGATTGCCGTAGCAATAGTTATAAGAAAAGTCAGATTGAGGGAAAAGTCAATGCGACATCGTCATCTGCTCGGAGTCTGAGACTAAATATGCCGTCACACATGGAATACGATTACATCATCGTCGGTGCGGGGAGTGCCGGCTGTGTTCTCGCGAACCGGCTGAGTGCGGACCCTGATCTGCGCGTGCTTCTGCTGGAGGCGGGGCCGCGGGATCGCCATGCCCTGATCCACATTCCGGTGGGCAATGGGAAGATCATCCCCAAGGCCAGATACAACTGGAAATACGAGACCGAGCCACAGGCTCATCTGGACAATCGCCGCATTCTCTGGCCCCGGGGCAAGACGCTGGGCGGGTCATCCTCGCTCAACGGGATGATCTATATCCGCGGTCATGCGCGCGATTATGACCTGTGGCGCCAGCAGGGGATTTCGGGCTGGTCCTATGGGGATGTGCTGCCCTATTTCAAACGGGCGGAGGGCAATGTTCGTGGCGCTGATGCCTTCCACGGGAAAGATGGCCCGCTCCATGTGGGAGATTCGACCCATGATCATGACCTGTTCGATGCCTTTGTGGCCTCCGGGGTCGAGGCGGGCTATCCGGCCAACCCGGATTTCAATGGGGCGGAACAGGAGGGGTTCGGACGCTACCAGTTCAATATCCGTAACGGGCGGCGCTGGAGCGCGGCTTCTGCCTATCTGAAGCCGGTCCTCTCCCGTCCCAATCTCACGGTGGAAACGGAAGCGCTGACCCAGCATATCCTGTTCGAGAACGACCGAGCGATCGGCGTACAATATGCGCATGGCCGGGACGAGATCACGGTGTACGCCGCCCGCGAGGTCATCCTGTCCGGCGGGGTGATCAACTCGCCGCAATTGCTGATGCTCTCGGGCATCGGACCCGCCGATGAGCTGGGTCAGCTGGGGATTGCAACACGGGTCGACCGTGCTGCTGTGGGTGGCAATCTGCAGGATCATTTCTGTGTTCACACGGTGCATGCTTCGAAGACACGCACCCTGACGGACGAGCTTGTACGCCTAGAGCGCGGGGCGGTTTCGATGGCTCGCGCGGTCCTCACCCGTACCGGACCGGCCGCGGCCTTTCCGCTGGAAGGGGGTGCGTTCATCCGCACATCCGACACACTCGATATCCCGGATGCCCAGTTCCATTTCAGCGCGGGCAATCTGCTGTCCCTGATCCGGCGACCGTTTGCCAGCCATTCCGATGATCACACACGCCCCGACGCGTTCATGTGCCATGTCTGTCAGCTGCGGCCCGAGAGCCAGGGCCATATCCGGCTACGTTCGGACGATCCCCGCGAGACCCCGGTCATTCAGCCTAACTACCTCTCCGAAGCCCGTGACCGGGAAACCATGCGGGACGCTTTCAAGGCCATGCGGGAGGTGATGCACCAACCCAGCCTGAAGCGTCTGAGCGATGGTGAGATCTGGCCCGATCCGAAAGTCCGTTCCGATGCGGATATCGATGCCTTCGTCCGGGCAACCGGAGGGACGGTGTATCACCCTGTCGGCACCTGCCGTATGGGAAGTGATGATGCCGCCGTCGTGGATGAAGCGCTCATGGTGCGCGGCGCGGAAAATCTGCGGGTTGTGGATGCTTCGGTGATGCCGAGCCTGGTCGGGGGTAACACCCATGCCCCCACAGTGATGATCGCGGAGAAGGCTGCTGACATGATTTTGGGGCGCCCGGCTCCGGATCCGGAACTCTATGCCTAATCCACGTCCAACGGTGTTGGTCCCGATTTTGGGCGATCACCGGTGTCGTGTTCCTGCCGGGTCTGGCCCTGTGGCTGCCCCGGGCGATCTCCTGAACCGATCTGCTAATTGCCTTCGGCGGTTTTGGGCGCGGCGTCCGGGTTCCACTGGCCGCGGCGCATGCGGGTGATCTTCACGCTGGCGAAGGTGCCGGCCTTCCGGAGGGGTTCGTTGGCCGAGAAGGCTTCAGCGGCAGCGCGATCGGGCACATTGAGAATCAGCACACTGCCAATTCGGGTTTCATCATCTTCGCCGAGCATGGCGCCACCGAGCACAAGAATATCCTCGTGCTCCTTGAGATAGGCAAAATGGGCCGGCTTGTGCGCCTCGCGGAGCACCTGCGAGTCCGGCCCGTCTTCCTGATAGATGATGTAGAGCATCAGTCCTCTTTGACCACGAAGACCAGCTTGCCGCGCAGGTGACGTCCTTCGCTGATACGGTGTGCCTCGGGAGCTTCTTCGAGGGTGAAGGTTTTCACCGGCGGCGCCTGCACGACACCTGACAGAAACAGCTCCATGATGCGTTCGAGATGCGGCCGGTCACGGCCCACGGCCGGACGCAGGGAGGCGACATCCTCGCGGGGCGAGGGCGGTGCCTGCATGCCCGACGCGATGGAGGCAACCCGCCCACCGGATTTGACCACTTCGAAGGATTTCGCGTTGACCGGTCCACCTACGGTTTCGAACACACAGTCCACATCCGAGAGAATCTCGGTGAAATCCTCCTTGGTGTAATCGATCACCTGACCGGCCCCCAGACTCTTCACATAGTCCACATTTGCGGTGCTACAGGTTGTGATGACATGGCCGCCGAGATGCTTGGCCAGTTCGATGGCAAATCCGGCGACGCCGCCTGCGCCCCCCTGGATCAGAATGGTTTCATCGGATTGGAGTTTCAGAGTTTCCTCGACGGAGATAATCGCGGTCAGCCCGGTCAGGGTCAGACACGCGGCCTCGATGTGGCTCACGCCATCGGGCTTTTTCGCGATGATCGCTGCCTTCATGGCGATCTTTTCCGCATAGGTGCCTTCCTGACCACGATCACAGGCGCCAAAGACGGCATCGCCCACGGCAAAATCCGTGACGCCGTCACCCAGTGCACTGACCACGCCGGAGAAATCACGACCGAGGATATAGGGGAAGCTGTCCAGCTCGCCATAAGTGCCGCCTGCGCGCACCTTGGCGTCGGCGGCATTGACCGTCGCGGCATGGATATCGACGATGACTTCACCGGGGCCTGCGACAGGGTCAGGCAGGTCACCATAAATCTGGATGTCCGGGCCGCCATGTTGTTCGATATATGAGGCTTTCATGGTGATTTCGTCCTTCGAATCCAGCGTTCAATGGGGTGTGGTTCCGGCAGAAGCTAGCCTATCGTCTTATCGCTGGCGAGAGGGGTGATGATGGCTGTCGCATTGTCCGATACGGGTCTGCTACAACCAGATCCAATACGAACAGAACAATATTGAAGGGTAAGGGGAACAAATGAAAATTCTCTATTTTGATGATTTCCGGCTTGGCGTCCTGCGAGGCGATGACGTCGTGGATGTGTCTGGCGAGGTTCAGGACATTCCGCACACCGGCCCCCATGATCTGATCAGCGGACTGATCGCAAGATTTGATGACTATCGCGAACGTCTGGAAAAGGCCGTGGCTGCCGGGGACGGCATTCCTCTCAAGGATGTGCGCATTCGTCCGCCGCTTCCTCGTCCGGGTAATATCGACTGCATGGCGGTCAATTACATGGAGAACGGCACGCTGCCGGCGCCGGCGCAGATCAACGCGTTTCACAAGGCCAGCAGCACAATCATTGGTGATGGTGACACCATGGTGTTGCAGGATATTCCGGCCTCGATTTTCGAAGGTGAAGCCGAGCTGGGACTGGTCATCAGCAAGCGCGCCGAAAATGTTCCGGCCTCCGAGGCCATGGATTACATCTTTGGCTACTTCAACTTCATCGATGGTTCGGCCCGTGAAATGCCGACGCCCTTCAATGTGTTCTTCGAAGGAAAGTCCCGGGCCACATTCGCGCCGATTGGGCCGTATCTCGTGACTGCTGACGAGTTCGAGGACCCTCAGAATCTGGACGTCAAACTCTGGGTAAACGGCGACCTGATGCAGGACTTCAATACCAATGATATGGCGCACAAGATTCCGCGCATCATTGAGTATCTCAGCGCGATCCATCCGCTCGAGCCCGGCGATATAATTGCCACCGGCACCAACCATCGCGGGCTGAACCCGTTCCAGGGCGGCGACAAGGTCGAGCTGGAGATCGAGGGCTGCGGTCGTCTGACGATCAATGTCCGGGACGATCTGAACCGGACCTGGGCCCGGGTGACCCGTCTGGAACATACCTCTCAGGGGCTGGAAGGACGATTCACGCCACAGCTGACGGGCAAATACGCGTCCTAGACGCGAACTCGATGTACTTCGGAAGGGGCAGGGCCGGTATGGGCCTGCCCTTTTTCATTTCAGGGTGCAGCGGAACGCGAATCCCAGGGTCAGGATCATGAATGACGGGTCTTTGATTCCGCGTCATTGCGACTAGAATACCGGTAACAAACAATATCGGCCGGATTTGGTCGATCAGGGGGGAATGTATGAGCAAGAAAATCGCGGTCCTCGGCACCGGCGCAAATGGCAGTTCGGTCGCCGCCGATCTGATTCGCACCGGCCATGACGTCACAATGATCGACCAGTGGGCCGAGCATGTCGAAACCATGCGTGCCAAGGGATTGACGATCCGCATGCCCGAGGAAGAGGTGTATGTGGAAGTTGATGCCTATCACCTGAGTGATCTGGCTGCCCTCAATCGCCATTTCGATGTCGTCTTCCTGTTGGTGAAGGCCTACGACACGCGCTGGGCGTGTGAGATCATCAAACCCTATCTCAAGGAAGATGGTCTGCTGGTGGGCATCCAGAACGCGATGATGCTCGATGACATCGTGGACATTGTCGGTCCGTCGCGCACCATCGGTTGCGTGGTGGAGCTCTCCTCGGAAATTTTCACACCGGGTGAAGTGCAACGTAACACTCCGCCGGAACACACATGGTTTGGTTTGGGCAGCATTCATGAATCGACCGACGGCCGGGAGGCCGAGATCGAGGAACTCCTCAAACATGCGGGCAAGGTCTCGATTTCACCCGAAATCATCGCGGCCAAATGGATGAAGCTGGTGGTCAACACCATGTGTCTGGGGCCTTTTGCGATGCTCGGGCTGACGCTTTACGAGGCGGTCAAGCTGCCGGGCATGAAGGACTTCGCGCTGCAGGCCGGAACCGAAGC
This sequence comes from uncultured Alphaproteobacteria bacterium, assembly GCA_943787445.1. Classification (GTDB taxonomy): domain Bacteria; phylum Pseudomonadota; class Alphaproteobacteria; order UBA6615; family UBA6615; genus JABJAG01. The sequence continues at coordinate 75,150 of CALSML010000017.1, read as the reverse complement.
CCTGTCAGTCGGCCAGTCCATTGGCCACGAAATTCAGCCGATCTTTGGCCTCACAGAGGATGATGTGAAGGACACCAACCGTCTGCTCGAGAAATTGCTCGATAAGCTGGCCGCCGATATTGGCCCGGCGGCGCGCGACTGTGTCCTGCAGGATCACCTGAAGGGTCGTTACAGCGAAGTCGATCTGATCAACGGCCTTGTGGTCGCGGAAAGCGAAAAGCTCGGCCGACGCGCGCCGGTCAATGCTGCGATCACGGAAATCACACGGCAGATTCAGGCTGGCGAACTTCAACCTGGTACGGAGAATCTCGCGCTGGCGCAAGAGATGGCACGCGCCTGATCGATGACCAACGCGAACGACAATGCTGCCGGAGCCGGGACCGACTTTGATGCCATCGTGGTCGGGGCCGGATTTGCCGGGATGTACATGCTCCATCGTCTGCGCGGACAGGGGATGCGTGTCCGCGTTCTGGAAGCGGGTAGCAGTGTCGGCGGAACCTGGTACTGGAACCGCTATCCGGGCGCGCGGGTCGATACGGAGACGATGTTCTATTCCTATCAGTTCTCCAGTGAACTGGAGCAGGAATGGGAATGGACCGAGCGATACCCGTCGCAGCAGGAATTGCACGCCTATGCCAGGCATGTTGCGGATCGGTTCGGACTCTGGCCGGACATTCAGTTCGAGTCACCGGTTGTTAAATCCACATGGTCTGAAAACCGGCAGAACTGGACGGTCGAAACGGCAGATGGCACTAGCCTGACGGCGCGATACTGCGTGATGGCCACAGGGTGCCTGTCGGCGGTGAACACACCGACATATAAGGGCCTCGAAGACTTCTCCGGTTCGGTCTATCACACCGCGCGCTGGCCCGAGGATGGTGTCGATTTCTCGGGTTTGCGGGTTGCGGTGATTGGGACCGGGTCATCTGGGGTGCAGTCGATTCCGGTCATCGCCGAACAGGCCAAACATCTCACCGTGTTCCAGCGGACTGGAAATTATGTGATCCCGGCCCATAACCGCGCCCTCGATCCCGAGAAAGTGGCCGAGATCAAGGCCAACTATCCCGCGCTGCGCGCCAAGGCGCGCGCATCCTTTTCGGGAAACTATTTCCCGGTCGGCGGACCATCCGCCATGGCCGTGTCCGAGGACGAACGGAACCGCGAATACGAATCCCGCTGGCAGGAGGGTGGGCTGGCCTTCATGGCGGCCTATGCCGATTTCATGACCAGCGAGGAAGCCAATGAAACGGCATCCGAGTTCATTCGGAACAAGATTCGCGGGATCGTGAAGGATCCCACCATGGCTGAACTGCTCGCGCCCAAACAACTCTTCATGTGCAAGCGGCTGTGTGTGGGAACCGATTATTACGAAACCTACAACCGGGACAATGTCACGCTGGTGGATGTCAGTGAAACCGTCATCGATGAAATCCTGCCCGAGGGCATCCGGGTGGGCGAGACAGTTTACGACGTGGATGCGATTGTCCTGGCCACGGGTTTCGATGCCATGACAGGCGCTCTCAAACGGATCGATATTCGCGGTGTCGACAACGCGTCACTGCGCGATCTCTGGGAAGACGGCCCACGGGCCTATCTGGGATTGGCCATCTCGAAATTCCCCAATCTGTTCATGATCACCGGCCCGGGCAGTCCTTCGGTGCTGACTAACATGATTCCGTCCATCGAGCAGCATGTGGACTGGATCACCGATTGCCTGGCCGATATGCGGGCCCGGGGCATGTCCCGGATCGAGCCCGAGCCCGACGCTCAGGAGGCATGGGTCGCCCATGTGAACGAGATCGCCGATCTGTCGATGCGGTCGACCTGTTCGTCCTGGTATCTCGGCTCCAATGTGGATGGAAAACCACGGGTCTTCATGCCCTATATCGGCGGGTTTCCGGCTTATGTGCGGAAATGTGAGGAGGTTGTGGAAGCAGGCTATGCGGGCTTTTCGTTCGCTGAACACGCTAACCATTCGTTCATGCGCTGCGGGTATCGTCCTTGAAACGAAAACCTAATGCGAGGACATCATGTCTCGATTTCTTGTCACGGATGAAAATCCGGAAGGTTACAAGCTGGAAGACATTCTCGGCGCAATCCGCAACGAGATGTTTGAACGCGCCACCAAGATCATGGATGACAAGCGCCCGGAAGCGGTGGCCGTGATGAACAACAACATCAAGATCCTGAACCATCTGGCCGAAAGCATCGCGCTGGCAGAAAACAGCACGATGGTTCTCGACAAGGCCTTCGGGCAACGCGACCCGGCCATGCCGCGGATCGGCAAAGCCTGATCAGAGTGCAGTCGGGGATCCAGTGGCGACGCGCCGGGCTTTTGCCAGCGCGAGCGCGCCGATTGCCGCCAGAAGCGCGACGATCGCGAAGGCGTTGGACACGCTGCCCATGGCATCGGCCAGAAGTGACACGGCCGCTGTGCCGAAAATGACCCCGGCATAGACAGGGACACCGATTCCGCCCACCGCAGTACCCGCATAGGCTGGCGGTGCATGGTTTACGGTCGAGGTCATGAAGATGCCGGTCCAGCCATAGGCACTGGCCGCAAAAATCAGGAAAAATCCGTAAATTGCCCAGACGGACCAGCCGGGCCCGATCCAGATCATGGCGACCCCGCCTGCTGTGTTGAGCACGCCCATCACAATGAGCAGCTGATCCCCGATCCCCCACCGGTCGGCAATCCATCCCCAGACCAGACGTCCGATCAGGCCGGTGGCCTGAACGGCAGCGAGAACCGCGCCGGCCGCGATCAGGCTGAACTGTGCCTCGACCACCAGAATGGTGACCGTAAAGGCGGAAAGGGCGAGCTGGATGAATGCGTAGTTGAATCCAGCCACGCCCATCCAGCGCAAGGTGGGGAGGCGCCAGATCAGGGTCATGGCGCTGAATGCAGTGGAATCCAGTCGCGCGTCGGGGTCGCGCGCGTGATCCCAGCCGTCCCGCCAGGGCTGCAAGGCGATTGCGATGACGAAGCAACTGAACGCACCGATTAGCGGTGCGGCGTGCCAGCTGATGGTTTCCGTCATCACTGGGGCGATCGCAGCGGCGAGGATGCCGCCAAGGGGAATTCCGGTCTGTTTGATCGAGTAGACGATGTTGCGTCGGTGTTGGGGGGTGATCCGCATCAGGAGCTCGGCACCAGACGGATTCGTCATGCCGTATCCAAGGCCCATGAAGAGTGATCCGAAGGCGATCGCGGCAACCGACGGGACCGCCATCATGGCCGCGCCGAGACCGCATAGGATGAGGCTGATCTGGCTAACCCGCCCGGGACCCCATCGACGCAACAGGAAACCGGATGTTGCCGATATCAGGGAAGCACCCAAATAAACGAGTGCGATCTGGAATCCGATAAATTCGGCGGCGACACCGATATCGGCGGCCACGGCCGGCGCCGTCGCAGCAAGTGTGAGGCTCGAAAACGTGGACACGGCCTGCACCAGCGTCACGGCTAGCAGGACAAACCAGAGTGTTGGGGATGACGGTGTTGGGGGCTTCATTCTTGTGACGGCAGGATCACCGCTGGTGTCCACGCGGCCCGCCGGCGCGCACGTTTTTCGGATTCGCTTTCACTGGTTCTGACAACGGGTACAGATGGCAGGGTGAAGCGGGCGTGATCATCCAGAATATGGGCCATCACATTGGCATAGGCCCCGTCATCGTCGGGCATGTAGGCACCGATATAGACCCCGCAATTTCGGCAGATTACAAAGTCCGAAATCCCGATTCCGATATGATACCGGCTGACGTCATCGGGGTTCTGCATGGTGATTGTCAGGCTGCCATTGGGATCGGAGATCGCGCCGGTGGCATGCTTGATGCAGAAGGAACACTGGCAGGATCGCGGCTGCATCTGGTCCGGTGTGAGATCGGTTGTGAACGCGATCCTCAGATTCTTGCAATGGCATCCACCTTCATAAACCGGCATGGCTTTTCCCTTCTTTCCGTGTCCAACTTTGGAGGAATGCCTGCTATAATGGAAGCGAGAGAGAATTTTTGATGGGCACCGCGATGCCGGGCGCCTGGGGAGAGAAATGAAATGGCTGATCTGAAATCTGCAACGAAACGCCAGCTTGGTTCGAGCGATCTGAAATGTGCACCTATTGGACTGGGCTGCATGTCCTTCTCCGGTGTCTATGGGGCCGCTGATGACGATGAGACGGTGAAATTTGTTCACTATGCAATCGATCAGGGAATCGACTTTCTCGATTCCTCCGACATGTATGGCTGGGGCCACAACGAGGATGTGCTCGCGCGCGCGCTCAAGGGCGGGTATCGCGACAAGGTTGTGCTGGCGACCAAGTTTGGTCAGACCCAGCTGGAAGGTGGTGGCATGGGCGTCAATGGACGTCCGGAGTATGTGATCGAAGCCTGCGAAAAGAGCCTGCAGCGTCTCGGCGTGGATGTGATCGATCTCTACTATCAGCATCGCGTGGATCAGGAGACTCCGATCGAGGAGACGGTCGGCGCCATGGCCAAACTCGTCGAGCAGGGGAAGGTCAAAGCCATCGGCATCTGTGAAGCCAGGCCGGAAACCATCCGCAAGGCGCATGCCACCCACCCGCTCGCTGCCGTGCAGAGTGAATTCTCGCTGATGTATCGCGAGGAAGCCGAACAGATCCGGGCTGCGACCCAGGAACTGGGTATCACCTTCGTCGCCTATTCGCCGCTGGGTCGGGGTATTCTGACCGATCAGTTCGTTAATGCCGAAACGGTGGACGAGGATGACCCGCATTATCGGCATCCCCGGTTCAACAAGGACAACTTCCAGGCCAATCGCGAACTGATCCTGCGGGTGGCGGCCTATGCCGACAAGAAGGGCTGTACCCCTGCGCAGCTGGTGCTGGCCTGGCTGATTGGCCTGGGCGACGATATTGTCGCGATCCCGGGTACGAAGCGGGCCGAGCGCCTTGATGAGAATATTGCTGCGGTGGGTATTTCACTGACGGCTGATGAGATCGCTGAAATCTCTGCTGCTGTTCCGGTTGGTGCCGCTGCCGGCAACCGCTATCCGGACGCACAGATGAAAAAGGTCTTCGTCTAGACGCGATTCCCCATCAGGATGCACCGCGCTCTGCCGATGGTGGGGCGTCGGCCACCCTGCGATAGAACACCAGTGCAATCAGCATGGCGACCGCCAGGACCCCGAACATGGTTCGGTAGGCCTCGGCGGGGCTGCGCCCGAGTGCGTCCACGGGAAAGGCGTCGAGGATCGCGCCGGTACCCATCTGCATCAGGAATACGCCCGTCCATGTGAACACGTTGATCGCCGTGAAGGCGCGCCCCGTATGGGTTTCGGGGAAGAGACTGCGGGCATGGGCAAAAATCGGTGAAGCCATGGCGGCAAACAGGGCGAAGGCCGAAAGCAGGATCGTTGCGATCACCACAGAGGGGCTGGAGTTGATGGCCAGCGCGATGAGCGTGGCTGTGTAGAGCAGCATGCCGCCGGTCACCACGCCGCGCCGCGTGTCGAACCAGCGGTCGAGAGGGCCGTACATCAGCGCGCTGCACAGCCACGCGACAGAAACAAGAAAGATCACATTGCCCCGGGCGATGATGTCGAGTTCGAAGACATCGTTGAGATAGGGGCCGATCCAGAGATTGCGAATGGTCACCAGCGCGCCGACGGAAACGCCGGTGGCGGCGGCAAAGGAGTAAATCCTCTTGTCGCTGAGGACCGTGCGCAGGCCGAGTATGGTTTGCAGCAGGGTTTCGCCGACGGCCGGGGCAGGCACGTCTTCGGGACGGTCGCGGACCATCAGCAGCAGCACGATGACGACACCAAGGGAAAATATGCCCACCGCAAGCAGGGAAGCCCGCCAGCCATAGAGTTCGACGGCGGCGGCAAAGGGTGAAGCGGAAAGGAGCATGCCGGCGCCGCCCACTGAAATCGATATTGCGGTTCCGGTGGCCAGCCGATCACGTGGAATCCAGCGTGCGAGCAAAACCATCACCCCCATGAAGACGGGTGCAGCGCCACAGCCGATTAGGAAAAGTGCCAGCGCCAGCATGGGCACGCTGTGGGAGATCGAAAAGATGATGGCACCCAGCGCGGCGAGGCTGAACAATCCGGACATGGTGCGCCGGGGCCCAAACCGATCCAGCAGGACACCGACGGGCAGTTGCATCAGGGCTGCGCCCAGAAAGATCGCTGCGGGCAGGCTCGAAAGCTGGCCCGGTGTCAGACCCAGTTCGGTGCGCAGATTGGGGGCGATAACGGCGGGTGCCGAGCGCAGAAAATGCGCGAGAATGAATGTGATGGCGAGCACCGGCACCATGCGCAGGATCGCGGCGCGACGGCTGTAGGGACGTGGATTGGAAGCTTCGGGTCGACCAGTGGTCATGATGGGCTGTCGCAAAAAAAAGGCGTCGAAGTCGCGCGGGAACTCGCAAGTCTTTATGCCATTGCTGCAGGACAGTCTAGAATGCCCGCATTGTCGGAGGAGAAAGATATGGCTGGTCGGGGACAGGAGATCGGACTTGTGGTGATCGGCTGTGGTCCCATCGGGCGCATTCGGGCAGAGCTGGCACGCGACTACCCTGGTGTTGGCTGGCTGGGTGTTTGCGACGTCCGGGAGGACCTCGCAACAGATCTGGGCCGTGATGTAGGTGCCGATTTCGTCACGACCGACGCCGCCGAGCTCCTTGCGCGACCCGAGGTCAATGCCGCGATCATTGCGACCCAGGAATCCGCCCATGTCGTGCCGGTGATGCAGGCGCTCGAGCATGGCCATCGTTTGTTCATCGAAAAGCCACTGGCGGTGGATGTGCGGGAATCCGAGCAGATCGCGCAGGCCATCGCGAGCGCGGGCGTCGATGCGGTGATGGGATACACCCAACGGTTCCGGCGACGATTTCTGACTGTGAAGGAGCGCCTGATGACCGGACAGATCGGGGCTGTCACTGCCGTATCGGCCCGCGCCATGCTCAACCGCAAGATTGCCGAAATGTGTCTGGCGCGCGCCAATCAACATGACACGACCACACCGGTGGTGATCAGCGGAACCCATGTGCTGGACATGTGCCTTTGGCTGCTGGCGGGGAAAAAACCGGTCTCGGTCTATGCCCATTCAACCGATCATGTGTTCGGTGCGGCGGGCAGCAAGGATGCGACTTTTGCCATCATCGAACTGGATGACGGGGGCATGCTCTCGCTCAATCACAGCTGGGTAGCGCCGCTGGTGTGGCCGGGAGCCGTTTACGGCATGCAGATCGGGATCATCGGTGATCGCGGCGTGATCGATATCGAGGACATGCACCGCGATCTGGTGCTGGCGAGCGAATTACCTCAGGGCGCCGGATACAAGAAGGGCGAGAACGAGGAAATGCCGCGCCATGTGGACTTTATGGGCAGCATCCCTTTCGGCGAACACGCGGTTGGTCAGGTCTGGGGACCGGTGCGTGAAGAAACCAATTCCTGGTTCCAGCGCCTCTATATGGGGCAGGACACACCACATACGACCGCGGCCGAAGGCCACCAGAACCTGTTGCTCTGCATGGCCATCGACCTTTCGGCCAAACGGGGTGAAAGGCTGGCGCTCCCGCTGGAGACCGACGACTTTTACCGTTAGGCCCGTGCGGCCCTGATCTCGGCACGACGGGCTTCCGTGGCCGCGACATCCGGCTCCAGAGTTTCGTCGTCGATTTCACCGGTGAAGACCACACCATAGATATCGTGTGCTTTCTCGCGGGTTTCCCAGCCTTCGAGGACATCGACGGTCACCCGTTCGAGTTCACGATCGAGCGGGTCGCCGTATCCGCCGCCGGAGGAATCCCGGCCCCGCACGCGCTGGCCGGGGTCCAAATGCAGCTGGATCACGTTGGGCAGTCGCTCGGACTGGACGCCGTCCTCGATCTGCCATGTTTCACCGGCCGTGCCATCCAGACCGCCGACGACTCCACGCGGGGGTGTGTGCTGCCCATCGCAGGAAATCACCGCGATCATCGGGGATTCGGTGGGGCCGTATTCGATCTGCTGCGCGGGTGCCCCACGGCGGCGGCCGGCGCCGGAGGAATCGGTAACGATACCCAAAGATTCCACCCGGATCGGATGTTTGAGTTCATCCACTTCGACGGAGTCCCGGTACATCAGCCCCGCGATGACGGGGATCGCGTAATTGACCCAGCCATCGGCCACCGGGCTGGCCGGCCCGCCATTGGTCGAGAGCATCAGCCGGTTCACATAGGGCTCACCGCCGCGACTGGCATCATTGCCGGAGATCACCGCCATGCCGGCGCCGAGACCGGCGCCCCCTTCCGACAGGCCCATGCCGTCACCCAGTTGGGCAAAGGCCGACTGGGTGATGTTGACCAGTCGTTCGGACACATTGGTTGTTGCGACCGAGCATGAATGGGGGAATTTCGGCGCTGCGACCACACTGTCTTCGGCATAGGTGAACTTCAGCCGCCGGAAGGCCCCTTCGTTGCGCGGCAGATCCTTGTCGAGGGCATTGAAGACGGCGCCTACCACAGCGGAGGTGGCTGCACCCAGTGAGGTGTTGAGACCGGCATCCACCGAGGGCGGATTGTCCGACAGATCGATATGGATTTCGGCTTCCTCGGGATCGATATCGACCTTCACGGTCAGTTCCAGCCCGTCGGGGAGCAGACCGGTGAGGGGGTCCGAGCGGCCCTTGTTGACCAGACTGGCCTTGGGCAGGCGCCGGATGTTGTCGACCATGCGACGTTCGGAATAGTCGAACCATTCCCTGAAGAAGGCCTTCACGGTTTCCTTGCCGTATTTCTCGCAGAAGGCTTCGAGGCGCCGCTCGGCGATACGTGCCGAACCCAGGCCGGCGAGGTAGTCGCCATACCATTGGTCGGGCACGCGGATACGTGCGCGGCACATGCGCATGATGTCCTCGATATTCTCGAAGTCGCGCTGGATGCGGACGCCCGGGAAGACGAGGGCGCCTTCTTCATAGACATCCTTGGCCCGGACGAAATAGCTCGACGGGATCGAGTTGCCGATATCGGCCATGTGGCATTTGGACACCGTCGTGAAGAGATGTTCACCTTCGAAGAAGACCGGCACCATGAAGGTGTGATCGGCGGGATGGGTGTTGCCGCCATAGGGATCGTTGTCGAGATAGGCATCACCGCGTTTGATGTCGTCGCCGTGATATTTCCGCATATTCGCGGTCTGAATGTGGCAGCCGAAAATATGCACCGGCAGACCTTCGGCGGGGGCGAGCAACTGATCATCCCCGGTCACGAGACAGCACGAAAAGTCACGCGCCGAGGAGATCACGGCGGATCGCGCCGAACGCAGCAATGTGTTGGTCATCTCGCGGACGATGCCGTCGAGACGATTGGCCATCACAGAGATCAGGACGGGGTCGAGAGTGGATTCTTTTTCGCTCATGGTCTTTCTCCCCTCAACAGCAGTTGAGAATGTAATCGCCCGCAGCGCTCAGTTGTGCGGACATATCGGGGTAAACGACGATCGTCGTTGTGGCTTCCTGGATGATGGCCGGGCCCTGAAGCGTGTCACCGATCTTCAGATTGTCGCCGCGATAGACCGGCGTCGAAACGCGTTCATCGCCGAAAAAGCAACTGCGTGTTTCATCGGGTTTCGGGCTCTGGGATCCCTTGACGGGGTCCGGCGCCTCGGGTGGGCTGAACGGTTCGATGGAAATTCGGCCCTTCCAGTTCACAAATTCCACCGGGCTGCCTTCATCACGCACGGCGTGCACTCGCTCATGGGTCTGATGGAAGCTTTCGGCCAGCGCCGTGACCGCATCTGCGCCCTCGACCCGCTGGCTCGGCAGGGCCGTGTCCAGTTCCCAGACCTGCGCCTTGTAACGGGCTTCCACGAAGAACTCGATCGTGGTCTTGGCTCCGGCCGCCGTGGCGAGGCTGTCCTTGAAATCCTGCAATTCGGCTTCGATTTCCTGCAGGGCGGTGTTGACCCCGTCGATGTCGAATTCGTTCGAGGCGGTGAACCGGCTTCGGGTCGCTTCGAAGACGATGGAGGAAAACTGCATCCCGCAGGCCGAGAGAGCGGAGGCGGTCTTGGGCAGGATGACCGTGTCGCAACCCAGCTCGCGGGCGATGGGCATGATGTTGAACCCGGCGGCGCCGCCACCGGCGACAATCACGCTCTCGCGTGGATTGAGGCCGTCATTGACGGTGATTTCTCCGATCGCCTTGATCATCAGTTCATTGGCGATGACCATGATGGCGTGGGCGGTCTCGTCGAGCGTCTTGCCGATGGTCTTGCCGAAATCGCCGATCACCCGCTCGGCGGCATCACGGTCGAGGGACAGGCGGCCACCGTTGAAGTAGTTCGGGTCGATATAGCCGAGCACCAGTGCGGCATCGGTCACGGTCGGTTCGTTGCCGCCATTGCCGTAGCAGGCGGGTCCGGGAACCGAGCCCGCGGATTGGGGGCCAACCCGCAGCAATCCGCCCGGGTCCTGCCATGCAATGGAACCGCCACCCGCGCCAATGGACCGGACATCGACGGTGGAAGCCCCGATGATGTCTCCGAGCCATTGCGGGCCGAGCCAGCTGTCACGTGAATAGACGAGCTGATTGTCACGTACCAGGCCGACATCGAAGGTGGTGCCGCCGGTGTCGCAGACGATGACATCACCGCCCATGTTCTCGAGAGCCGAATAGGCCCGGCCGGCGACGGGTGCCATGGCGGGGCCAGATTTCAGCGTGTTGATCGGGCGTTCAACGAGGGTTTCGACTTCCTGACACCCGCCGACCGAGGTGGAGACCAGCAGGTCGCCGGAGAACCCGGCTTCGAGCAGATCGCTCTGCATGCCGCGTAGATGGGCCTGCATGAGCGGCTTCAGTGAGGCGTCGATGGAGGTCGCCGAGGCGCGCCGGTATTCGCGCAGGATCGGCGCAAGCTGGTGGGAAAGGGTGTAGGGCACGCTCGGCATGATTTCCTCGATCAGCTCACCGATCCGCAATTCATGGGCATTGTTGGCGATACACCAGAGCAGCGAGACGGAAACCGCTTCGAAATTCCGTGCTTTCAGGGTCTCGATCACGGTGCGGGCCTGAGCTTCGTCCAGCTCCCGGACGATCTCGCCGGCGCTGCCGATCCGTTCGTTGATCTCGAATGTGTGGCGGCGCGGAATATAGGGCTGGGGATAGTCGTAGCTGTAGTCATGGGGGCCGTGCTTGCCGCCTTCCTTGAGCACTAGAATGTCCCGGAAGCCTGTGGTGGTCAGGAATGCCGTGCGCGCCGTGGCCTTGGTGACAACGGCGTTGGTGGCGCGGGTTGTGCCGTAGATCAGGATGTCGGTTTCGGCCAGAAGGTCGCGTGCGGACTTGCCAACCGATTCCGCGACCACTTCCAGCGCGGAGAACATGCCTTCGGAAATTCGCTCCGGCGTGGTAAGGGCCTTGCCGATGCTGAAATTTCCATCCTCATTGACCAGAACCATGTCGGTGAAAGTGCCGCCGGTGTCGACGGAAATTCGGTAACCCATCCTGAAACTCCATTCCCCTGAATTGCTGCGGCGACACTTCGGGGTCGCTTGGCAGTCCGCAAGTCCATTGCTGGCAGGGATAATCCAACACCGGCGGCACAGACGCAATGGGTGTGCGTGCTCAGGGGTCCATTTCGATCCAGCCGGGCAGGGCCTCGCAGCGGCCCAGCCAGGCGCGGATGGCCGGATAATCGTCCAGCGGCAGATCCCCTTCCGGAGCCCGTTTCACATAGGGGTAGCAGGCGATGTCGGCGATGGTCGCATGCCCGAGGGCGAGCCAGTGGCCGGTTTTGACGAGCTGGGCTTCCAGAATATCCAGCGCCAGCCGGCCATCTTGGAGGTAACCTTCGAAACTTTCGGGACGGCGATTGTAGACGGTGACCCCGCGCGCCCATTGCAGGCCGAACTGCACCTCGTTCTGGGCGAAGGACATCCATTGCATGATTTCGGCCATCTTCAGCGGATCGGTCGGCAACCAGGTCTCCCCGCCACAGGTGCGCGCGAGATAGACAAGATGGGCAGTGGAATCCCAGAAGACCTTGTCCTCGATTTCCATCACAGGCACCTGACCGCGGGGGTTGAGCGCAAGAAAGTCGTCGGATTTGTGGGCATTCCGTTCCCAGTCGATCCGGATATTCTCGTACTCGACACCCAGCATTGACGCGAGCACGCGTATCTTGAATGAATTGCCCGACATTTCGGTCATGTAGAGTTTCATGGATGTTTCCTGTGGCATGGGGCGATGAGGTTTTGCGTCCGGCGTGGATACTCTGGTAGGCAGTTACAGGACGCAATGGAGATCAGGCAATGGATTATGCAGAACGTGGATACGGGGATCGCGCCGTCGGCTGGGGCCAGCGCCCGGGCGTAGTTGTGGTCGATTTCCAGCGTGGTTTCACTGATGCGGAATTTCGCATGGGCGGTGCGCCGATGATCGATGCCGCCGTGGAGCGGACCGTTCAAGTGATGAAGGCGGCCAAGGCGGCGGGTTTCCCGATTGCCGCCTGCGTCATGGGGTATGACAGCCCGGCCGCGATGCCCCACTGGAAGATCGAGCCCCTGCGCGAAGACCTCATCGAAGGGCATCCCTCGGTGGAGCTGGACCCGCGTATCGCGGCGGCCGAGCCGGATCTGGTGGTGATGAAAGGCGGGCCGTCGATATTCTTCAACACGCCCGTGGCGCCCTTCCTCATCAAGCATGGCGTGGATACGGTGATCGTCACCGGCTGCATCACATCGGGCTGCGTGCGCGCCTCCGTGATCGACAGTTTCAGTCTGGGATTCCGCACCCTGGTTCCCGAAGACTGTGTCGGCGACCATGAAGAGGAACCCCATCTGGCGAATTTGCGCGATGTCGAGCGCCGCTATGCCGATGTGATCGATGCGGACACCGTCATCAACACCTTCGAGAGTCTCAGCCGTCGCAATGCCGATGCGGGCTAGGGGCTTCTAGTCGAGGTCGCGGAACGGCAATTCACGTTCTTTTAGAAACTCCTTGAGGGGTTTTTCCTTGAGCTTGCGCATCCATTCGCGCCCGTGTTCGGACGCATGCAGGGTCGAGATCACCTCCACATTGTAGAGCCACGAGTTGGTGAGACCAGCGGTCTCCTGCTGGTGATTGATCGAGGCCTTGGCGAATTTGATCGCCGGCCCCGGCATGCGCGCGAGCTTGCGGGCAAGTTTTCTGGCTTCGTCCATCAGCAGGTCGGCCCGGACAGTCCGGTTGACCAGGTGAATACGTTCGGCCTCGCGTCCATCCACCATGTCTCCGGTGTACATCAGCCAGCGCACATGCCGGATGGGAATAGTCCAAGGCATCATCAGGGATGGTGGTCCCGATGCGTGTCGGACTTCCGGTTCGCCCAGCATGGCGTCTTCCGAGGCAAGGGCGAGGGTCGCAGCACATGGCCAGTTCCAGCCCGCCGGCCAGTGCAAAACCGTTGATGGCGGCAACCACGGGCACTTCTGAATTCCAGATGACCCGAAGCCGTTCGCAATTGGCTGTCATGTCGGCGCGCCAGGCTTCGGTGTCCATTTCGAAATCATCGCTGATCAGGTCGAACCCGGTCGTGAAGGCACGCCCGGCGCCGGTCAGGATGATCGCGCGGATCTCCGGGTCCTGTTGCGCGTCGCGCACTGCCTTGTCGAGGGCGTCGAGAAGTTCCAGGTTCAGGGCGTTCAGTTTGTCCGGGCGGTTCATCACGAGAGTGACAAACGGGTCATCGGGGTCACGTTCGATGCGCAGAACGGGTTCGTCGGTCATGTGTTATCTCTCTGGTTCAGTCAGTGTTTGTCAGGGTGTCCGGACACAGGATGTCTGGTTGCGCTGGTGCGGCGTAGAGTTGTTCGACCAGGTCGGCACGGTTCGTCAGGCATCGGGACTGGGCCAGATGTCCCTTGTCGGTGATCTCGCCCGCATTTCGATCCGGCGGACCATCGGCAAGAACTGCGCGGTAAATCGAGGTGGAGCTGCCGGGCATGGCTGTGTTGTGATTTGCCAGCGCATCGCCCAGCTCACGGCGAAGATTTTCGCGCGTGTGCTGATCGATCGCGGTCTGGGTCGGGAAAAGAATCAGGGCGATGCGATCCCGTCCGGCGCCGGCGATTGCCACGTCCTGAAGGTGCGGAGTACAGGCGGCGATCAGCGCGTGCCGCAACGCACCGACTTTAACCCGCGTGCCGGTGGTGAGCTTGAAGTCCTCGGCGATGCGCCCGTCGAAACACAGGCCGCGTTCGGGTGCGCCGTCATGATGTGCCTGTGCCAGATCGCCCGTGCAGAGAAACCCGGCATCGTCGAGATCGAGCGGGCTTAGCCCGTCTGTGCTGATATAGCCGGGCGCAACATTGGGGCCCTTGAACCGGACTTCTTGTGCTCCTTCGACCGGGGCCAGGCGCACCGCATGGCCGGGCAGGGGCAAACCGATCTCGCTGGTGATGTCCGCGGGTTGATGCCCCAGACACATGGTGGAGGCCGCTTCGGTGGCGCCATATCCCGAAACGACAAGAGGCGGTGTGCCGGTGCCATGTGGCCCGGCGGCCACAGCGTTCTGCAGGCGTTGCCAAGTTTCGGCACCCATGCCTGCACCGGCAAAGAAAATCAGATCGAGGCGAGAGAACAGGGCCGCGCGGGTCTTGGGGCTGCGATCAAGATGGTCGAGCAGCAGGTCGATTCCATAGGGCACGTTGATGTGGATTGTCGGTCGGATGTCTCGAATGCGGGCGGCCATGGACGCCATGTGATCGGGATGGGGTGGGGTCTCGATGTGATAGGCGCCGCCGTTCCAGATCATCTTGTAGAAATTGTCGAGCCCGCCAAAGACGTGATGCCACGGCAACCAGTCGATGAGTACGGGAGGCTTCTGGGAAAGAAATGGCCAGTGGGCGGCATAGGCACTTTGGTTCGACGCGATCATGCCACGCGTGATCGACACGCCTTTCGGGTCTCCGGTTGAGCCGGACGTGAAATAGATAGCGGCCGGATCGTGCAACTCAGCCGGTTCAGTCGTGAAATCCCGATGGTCTGCTGCAGCCACAGCGACCGCATTCAGATTGTGCCAGTCGCCACAATGGGTGCGGAGGTCCTGAGGGGGGCTTATCCAAAATGCTCAGGGTCAACCGGGGCCGCGCCGTCGCGAGCAGTCCGGCCAGTCGTTCGCGACCATAGGGGGGTGTCGAGCAGCATCGGTGAAAGTGGCACATGGACCAGATTGGCCTTGAGAGCGGCAAGCTTGATCACGGCGTGGGCGATACCGGCACCTGCGATCACCGCCACGCGATCCTGTATGCGTGCACCCGCATCCCTTAGCCAGCAGGCGCAGCTATCCGACAGGCGGGCGCTCTCGGCATAGTTTGCGGTGTGAATGGTGTCACCACGCCGTTCGCTGACGAATATGGCCTCCGGCGTTGTTTCGACCCCGTGGTTCCAGCGGTCGAGGATATCGGGAAGCGGATCGGGAAGCGGCGTGCGGTTGTGCAGGACAATCGAACCATCAGCCCAATCTTCACGTTCGATGAGGGGTTTTGCGAGGCGGTCTGGCACGCTCTGATCCTGTTGTCTGCGCCCGGTTGTGTTCGGGAGTGGGAGAATGACAGAGGGGCAGAGGTGGTTTCAACCGGGGCACGACAAAACCTCTGTCTCGCAATTTATGCGCCATCGCGCTAAATCCGTGGGCATTAGTTTTCGAAGCCAAGAGAGTCTTGCCATGACAGCCAAATTGACCGTGATCGAGCACCCGCTGGTGCGGCACAAGATTTCTCTGCTGCGGGATCAACAGACGAAGTCGATCGTGTTTCGGGCGGTGGTCCGGGAAATCTCGCAACTCATGACCTATGAGGCGACCCGCGATCTGGCGCTGGTGGATCGGGATATCGAAACCCCGGTCGCGCCCATGACCGCGCAGGTGCTGGCTCATCCGGCTCCGGTGCTGGTGTCGATTCTGCGGGCTGGCAATGCCATGCTGGACGGCGTGCTCGATCTGCTGCCCATGGCTTCAGTCGCCCATATCGGCATGTACCGGGATCACGAAACTCTGGAAGCCATCGAATATTCGTTCAATGGTCCCCCGGATATTGCGGAACGGCTCAATCTGGTTCGTGGACCCCATGCTCGCCACCGCCAATTCGGGGATCGCGGCAATTTCGCGGCTCAAGGAGAAGGGGCGTGCGCGATTTGCGTATGATGTCGATCCTCGCAGCCCCGGAAGGTCTGACGGCATTTGCGGCAGCCCATCCCGATGTGCCCGTTTTTGTCGGTGAAGTTGATGAACGGCTCAATGGAAAGGGATATATCGTTCCCGGTCTCGGAGATGCAGGTGACCGGAGCTATTGCACCTGATCGGGCTTTTCATGGTCCGAAAGCGTAATATTTCGGCTGTTTACGATTCTTATACAAAACACTAGTCTGCCGCTGGCTCGAAGGCAGTGTCTGTATTCGTGCGCGAAACCAACAAATTGGTCCGGGTCCGCGAGATTCGGTCCGCTGGGAGGACTACACGAATGAAACGTTTCACAAAGCACATCGCCGGTTTGTCGACGGCAGCGATTGTGGGAGCCGCCGCGATGGCCGGTGCCACAACCGCCAGCGCTGATACCATCAATATCCGGATCGCATCCGGGCATCCGCCGACGGTTGTCTATGCGGGTCTGATGAAGTCTTTTTTTCAGACCGAGCTGAAGAAGGCCATCGAGGCTAAGACCGATCACACGGTCAACTTCATCGAAGGTTACAGTGGTTCGATCGTGAAGGTGTTCGACACCTTTGAAGGTGTTCAGAACGGCGTCGTTGATATCGGCGGCTTCTGCTACTGCTTTGAAGCATCCAAGCTTCCGATGCATGCCTTCCAGATCATGCTGCCCTTCGGCACCATGGATCCGGTGCAGAGCGTCGGCGCCGCTGCGGATATCTACAATCAGTATCCGAGCTTGGCCGAACGCTTTCAGGACTTCGATCAGACCCTGCTCGCCATCATCGGCGACGGTGGTTACAACCTCGGCACCAACTTCCCGTGGAAGAAGCTCGAAGATCTCAAGGGTCACAAGATCCTGGGTGCAGGCCTGAACCTGAACTGGATGGAGCAGGCTGGTATCGGAATCATTCCGGTCACCGATGGTCTTCCGGGCTGGTACCAGAAGATCAAGACGGGTGTTGCCGAGGGTGGCATCATGTTCCCGAGTGCCTGGGGTCCTGTCTTCAAGCTGCATGAGGTCGGCAAGTACTACACGACCATCGGCTTTGGCTCGATCACCTGGCATGGCCTGACGGTCAACAATCGTTTCTGGGACCGTCTGCCCGCAGACGCCAAGCCGATCGTTCAGGAAGTGGCTCAGCGTTTCCAGACCCTGACGGGTTCGGCAAACAAGGTGGGTTACGAGAAGGACATGAAGTGGCTGCGTGAAAACATCACCGTCACCGATCTTCCGGCCGACGTTCGCCTGGGCTGGGCCAAGGGTCTGGCACATTGGCCGCAGAAGCATGCGGATGAGCTGGAGTCCAAAGGCTTCCCGGCGAAGAAGATCCTGAACTCCTACCTGAATGCTGCGGAGAAGCAGGGCTACGAGTGGCCTGTCCGCTACGTCGTCAAGTAGTTTCAGACACATACATTTGTGTTGAATGGGCCGTCCGGCTGGATATCTTTGCGATGTCCGGCCGGAAGCTCTTCTGGGCCGGGGAATGACCGGCAACCTATTTTTGCCCTCCAGTGTCCGGGTTTGTTTGCCCGGCATCTGTATTTGAGGGGAGACCCGTATGAATCTCATCACCATCAGTGATCGTCTGTCCAAGGCTCTTATGGTCCTCGCGGCTGTCTGGGCGTTTGGCCTGACATTCATGATCCTCGCCGACATTATCGGGCGGGGCGCGTTTGATGCGCCGATCAATGGCACGCCCGAACTGGTCACCGCCTCGATCGTGATCATTGTCTTTCTGCAGGCCGGTTATGCCATTCGCAGCCGCTCCATGCTGCGGGCGGATTTTCTTGTCGAGCATTTGCCGCCCAAGGTGCAGCGTGTGCTGCTCGCTGTCGGTTATCTGCTTGGCGCCGCCTTCTTCCTGATGATCATCACCGGGGGCTGGGACGAAAGCATTCGCTCGTTCACCGAAGGTGAATATGAGGGTGAAGGTGCGCTGCGGGTACCGTCCTGGCCTGCCCGCTGGACCGTTCTGGGCGGCAGCGCGGTCGCCATGATCAACTATCTCGTGTTGGCTTTTGTCGACGTCTTCAAACCCGAACTGGCGGCATTCGAAGAGGATACCTCCGCGCCGCAGCACTAGCCGCGCGACAAAAAGGATCGACCAGAATGTTTGAAGTCAATATCGCCGTCCTGCTGATTGTCTGCCTGATTGGCCTCGTGGCCATCGGTGTGCACATCGCCATTGCTTTGGGCATGACCAGTGCGCTTGGAATTTTTCTTGTCACCGGTGCGGACATCTATGCCTTCCGTACCGTGCAGACGATGCTCGCCGCGACCGCCTATGAGGCGATCCGTGACTATGTGTTTGCCGTGATTCCACTGTTTTTGTTGATGGGAGAATTCATCAGCAAATCGGGAACCGTGACCGATGTCTATCGCGGGCTGAACCGCCTTCTGCGTAAAATCCCGGGTCGTCTGGCGATTGCCACCGTGCTGGGGAACGCGCTGTTTTCCTTTGTCACGGGCGTGAGCATTGCCTCGGCAGCCACGTTCTCGCGTATTGCCTATCCGGAGATGCGACGCTTCGGGTACAACCCGGGGTTTGCACTGGGTTCGGTTGCCGGTTCGAGTTGCCTGGGCATGCTGATCCCGCCAAGCGTTCTGATGATCGTGTGGGGTATCCTGACCGAGCAATCCATCGGGCAGCTTTTTGCTGCCGGTGTGTTCCCCGGTTTGTTGCTCACAGTGTTGTTCATCTCTTATGTCTTCGCTGTGGCGATCTTCAGCCCGGCGACCGTCGGGGGCGGTGTCGCGCAGGTTCAGGAAATCGAGCGCACGCAGCAAGCTGAAGACGATGTCTCAACCACTCAGTTCTTCATCAGCCTGTCTGGCATTGTGGCCGTCATTGTCGCCGTGCTTGGTGGCATCTGGTTCGGACTTTTCTCGCCGACCGAAGGTGCGGGTGCCGGTGCGTTTATCGGGCTCGTTCTCGCCTTGATCAAGGGCATGAAGTTTCGCGACTTTGTCGACGCAATCCTGTCTGTCGGACGTACCTCTGCGCCGATCCTGCTGCTTCTGGTGGCGGCGTCGCTCTATTCGCGCACGCTGGCCATGACCGGTATGGCGAATGCCATTGAGAGTCTGTTCATCGGGTCCGGAATGGAGCCGTGGATGATCATCGGCGTGATGGTGCTGATCTGGTTTGCGTTGGGCATGATTATCGATTCGATCTCGATCATGTTGCTGACGGCTGCGATTTTTTCGCCGATTGCGGTGAAGCTCGGTTTCGATCCGATCGCCTTTGCCATTATTGCGATCATCGCGATTGAAGCGGGGTTGTTGACGCCGCCCTTCGGGTTACTGGTCTATACGGTCAAATCCGCGATTGCGGATATCGAACCGGATATGAACGTCATGACGATCTTCAAGAGCTCGACGCCTTACTGGATCATCATGCTGATCGCGATGGTTCTGATTGTCATGTATCCGGGAATTGCATCCTATTTGCCCAATGTGCTGTTTCCCTCCGGGTAGGAGCTAACCGGACGTCCGTCTTTACGCGGTCCTAGAACCCATAAAGGTCCGTACCATCCTGTGAGCCGATCGCGCGCATCGCACGCAACAGGCATATCTGGTTGGTGCCGTCCGAGTGCAGGAAGCTTGCCGCATCGCGCATGTATTTCTCGACCGGGTGCTCGTACATGATGCTGGCGCCACCCAGCACTTCGGCAGAAAGCTTGCAGACTTCGAACGCCACTTCGGAGGCATTCACCTTGGCCAGTAGGCCGTGGATGCGGGCGTCAGGGTGATGCCGGTCCGCGAGCCAGGCCGCTTTCCAGATCTGCAGCCGCGCCGCATCGAGCAGCATCACCATCCGGCCAAGCATGAGTGCGACCGCCTGATGCTCGATGATGGGTTGACCGCCCTGCACACGGTCCTTCGCGTAAGCAAGTGCATATTCGTAGGCGGCCCGCCCGACTCCCAGCACGGTTGCGGCCGCTTCTGCCTTGCTGCCCGGCAGATATTTGCTACGTAGTTCGGTCAGCATACCTTCGCCGACGAGCAGGTTGGACGCCGGAACCCGGCAGTCTTCCAGACGGAAGGTGCCATTGGTGGCGAGCCGCTGGCTGCTTTTTTCGTGGAAGAACCCGACACGAAAACCCGGCGTGTCATGCGGTACGACGAACACCGCACCGCCCTCGCTCAGGTTCTTGCTCATATCCGTACGCGCAATGATGAAATACAGCTTCGCCATGGAGCCGTTGGAGATGTAGCGCTTGGTGCCGTTGAGGACATAATCATCGCCATCGCGTACTGCCGACATGTGCAGGGCGATATCGGCGGTGTCGTGATAGCCCTGATGATCGGAACCCACACCTTCTTCGGTGATGCCGATGGCTGTTGTCGCTTCCGGGTCGGCGACGAAGGGCGGGATGAAGCGCTGCTGCTGTTCGGGCGTCATGGCATCCTTGAGCAGATGGGCCGTCTTCCAGCACTGATCCATGATCACAGCGAATCCCAGATCGCCCACGCCGAGTTCCTCGCCCACGACACACATGGTCATGATGTCCTGTTCGGCGCCGCCGAATTCCTTCGTCACGCCAAGCGTGCGCAGACCGAGTTCATCGGCGGCCTGTATCCAGTCCCAGGGGATGCGTTCTTCGGCGGTGGGGAGCCGGTCACGTCGCAGCACATCGGGCTTGATCACCTTTTCGACAAAGTCGCGCGCGATGTCACGCCAGCGCAATTGTTCCTCGTTCAACTGGAAATCCATATCGTGTTCCCTCCCCAGGTGTGTTTCGGCTCTTTGTGCGAGCTTGACGGTAGCGTCATTTCTTGGGTCGGGCACCGGTAAATTTTCCGGCGCACAACCATCTGTGTGACGGACAGCTCCCGGGGAATTGATACATGTGATTTGAAGCAGGGTCTGGAGGATCGGCCCGACTCTCCCCATATTGGGGATCAGACAGTTTTTTTTACAGGACGGGCCTATGTCATCCAAGACCGAATTTAATTCCGCCATTTCTAACTGGAATGGCGCGCTGGGCCTGCCGGAATTTGCGCGTATTGCTGATCGTGATTTTGATGCCGCTTTCGACGGTCGCACTGCCCGCGCATCTGGCCGAGATCGACGCGATTGCGAAGGACCCCGAGGCGCCGACGTTCGAGAACACGCTCGTGGCGCTCGAACGGGCCGGCGAATATGCTGGATCGCGCGGCGAGCATTTTCTGGAACCTGTCGGGCGCCAACACCAACGACACCATTCAGGAACTGGAACGCAAGCTGGCACCTGAAATGTCCCGGCATTCCTCGGCGATCACCATGAACCGTGCCTTGTTCGCGCGCATCGACACGCTCTATCAGGCGCGCGAAACATTGGGGCTCGATGCCGAGGCAGACCGGGTTCTGGAGCTGACTTGGAAGTCATTCGTGCGTGCGGGAGCGCAGCTCGATGATGCCGACCAGACCAAACTCGCCACGATCAATGAGCGTTTGGCCTCGCTGGGGACAGCGTTTTCCCAGAACGTCCTCGCCGAGGAGAGCAGCTATGCGCTGGTTCTTGAAACGGTTGAAGATCTGGCTGGTCTGCCTGACTTTTTGGTCTCCGGCATGGCGGCAGCAGCGGCGGAACGGGGACATCCGGGTAAGCATGCGGTGACGCTCTCTCGCTCGATTATCGAACCCTTTCTGACTTTCTCCGAGCGCCGCGATCTGCGCGAGGAGGCTTTCGGGGCCTGGGTCGCGCGCGGCGCGGGAACGGGAGAGCGCGACAACCGGCCGCTTGTGGCCGAAATGGTCAGGTTGCGCGCCGAGAAGGCCGCGCTGCTGGGCTATGACAGTTTTGCGCATTTCAAGCTCGACAACACGATGGCGAAAACACCCGCCAATGTCCGTGGTCTGCTTTCGACCATGTGGACCAAGGCGCGTCAGCGGGCTGCAGAGGAAGCCGCGGATCTGGCCGAGCTGATCGTCGCGGAGGGGCAGAACCATGCGGTGGCGCCGTGGGACTGGCGCCACTATTCCGAAAAGGTGCGCGCGGCACGGTTCGACTTCAACGAAGCGGAAATCAAGCCCTATCTGCAGCTTGAACGGATGATCGAAGCGGCATTCGCGACGGCGGAGAAGCTCTTCGGGATCACCATTCGCCGGCAGGAGAATGTGGAGACCTATCATCCGGATGTCCGGGTCTTTGAGGTCAGCAATGCCGCGGGGAAACGCATCGCGATTTTCCTCGGGGATTACTTCGCCCGCCCCTCGAAACGGTCGGGCGCATGGATGAGTTCGTTTCAGGATCAGCACCGCATTGCCGGTCCGAATGGCGATGAGGAGCAGATTCCCTTTGTGCTGAATGTGATGAACTTCGCCAAGGCCGCGCCGGGTGAACCGATTCTGATTACCATGGATGATGCCCGGACATTGTTTCACGAATTCGGTCATGCCCTGCACGGCATGCTCTCCAATGTGACCTATCCCTCGATTTCGGGAACCTCGGTCAGTCGGGACTTTGTGGAGCTGCCCTCACAGCTGTTCGAGCACTGGCTGACGGTGCCCGAGGTGTTGCAGGAATATGCCGTGCATCACGAGACCGGCGAACCGATCCCCGCAGCATTGCTGGAGAAGTTGCAGGCGGCGGGCAAGTTCAACAAGGGGTTTGCGAATGTCGAATTCACGTCCTCCGCCCTCGTCGATATGGCGTTTCATGCCCTGAACCCCGAAGAGGCGGCAGATGTGGATCCGGTGGCGTTCGAAGCTGATGTGCTTGCGGATATTGGCATGCCCGACGAGATCGTGATGCGTCATGCCACCCTGCATTTTGCCCATGTCTTCTCGGGCGATGGCTACTCGGCCGGGTACTATTCCTACATGTGGTCCGGGGTACTCGATTCCGATGCCTATCGCGCTTTCGAGGAAGCCGGTGATCCGTTCGATCCGGCCACGGCGGAAAAGCTGCACCGGCATATCTATTCCTCCGGCGGCTCCATGGACCCCGAGGATGCCTATATCGCCTACCGGGGCAAATTGCCGACGGCAGATGCCCTGATCGCCAAGGAAGGTCTGGCCTAACAGTCGATTGACTCCGGCGCTTTCGCGCGGCACCACATTCCTAGGACAAAATCAAATTGGGGATGCGGGTGATGGGTGACAAACTGGGAATGATCGGCCTGGGCAAGATGGGTCTGGGGCTGGCGCAGCAGATGATGGCCGACGGCCATGCCGTTTGCGGATATGACATTGATCCCGTGCGTATGCAGATGCTGGCGGAGTCCGGCGGCATGCCACTGGCCAATGCCCGCGAGGTGGCGGCCAACAGCGATATCACCTTCTCGATCCTGCTCAAGCCGGAACATATCGAGGAGAATCTGTTTGGGCCCGATGGTATCGACAAGGCGGGCAAGACCGGCCTGATCCATGTGGAGATGAGCACCATGCCACCCGCCTTCAGCAAGGAGCTGGCGACCCGGCTGGCGGGTTCGGGAATCGACATGCTCGATGCACCGATTTCCGGATCCACCCCGCAGGTCGATGCCCGCACCATCACCTTCATGGTGGGGGGCAGTGATGACGCCTTTGCACGGGTGCAGCCGATCATTGCGCCGATCTCGGCGGATGCGACCCATACCGGGCCGTCCGGTACGGGTGGGGTGATGAAGGTCGTCACCAATATGTACGTTAATGCGAGCACGGCCCTGATCGCCGAGATGCTGCTCACCGGAGAGCGTGCCGGGTTGTCGCCGGACGTGATGCGACACTGCCTGCCCAAGGGTTCGGTGCGCGGCGCGATGCTGGATATGAGTCTGGACCCGGTCTTCAACCGGGATTTCGCCGCGCGCGGTGCGGTTGAAATCTTCGTCAAAGACATGGGGATTGCCATCGATCTGGCTAAGGACAATGGCCTTGATCTGCAGGTGGTGCCAGCGGCCCGGGCGATGTTCCAGCGCGCCGAGGCGGCGGGCTGGGGCAAAGACGATGCCATCCGCGTGCTGGAGGTCTACGAAGGCAAGGTAGACTGATATCAGGTCTGAAGATGAGGATAGTGACTCCCTCACAATAGGGTTTTGCGGCTGGTTCTGCGGTATTGGCGGTCTGCTTCGGAACACGAATTTGAGTAACTTGACTGCGTAGACCTGAGAATTTTTACGTTACTGCACAATGACCAGGCTGGCGTCGTTGTGTTTTGGTCACGCCCGCATCACGGGTTCGTGAGGTTGTTCAAATACTACCAATGATGGCTATCATTTTGATATTATTGGAAAAATAAAAATATTAGCCTTTACGAATGTAGTCGGCGCGTATTTTGGAGCAATTCTATGCGACTTGCGAAAATTTATGCACCTGAGGTGAGTGATGGCTAAGAAGAACAAGATCAAAGGCACAAAGTCGGACGACAACCTTAGCGGCACGAGCGAGCGGGACTATATCGACGGACGCGATGGCGATGACATGATCAACGCCGATGCGGGTGATGATCGCGTGAAGGGCGGGCGGGGCAACGACACCATCAATGCCGGCTCTGGCGATGACAGGGTCGAGGGTGGCTCGGGCGATGACTATATTTTCGGCGGACGAGGTGCGGCCGAGGATATCCTGAACGGCGGCTCGGGCAATGACGATTTGCTGGGCGGTACTGGCGACGATTTCCTCACCGGTGGCTTCGGCAATGACCTATTCATCTTTTCCGATGGTCATGGCGATGACACCATCAACGACTTTCAGGCCGGTGTTGGCACCAATGACGCGATTGATATGTCGGGTGTGACCACGGCTGAACTTCATGAGGATGATTTCATCTTCTAGTGGTTCATAAATTTTGATGTGCAAAAGGGCCCTTCTGGGCCCTTTTGTTTGTCCTGTTGCCACCGGTAGGATCGGTGAATTGGGACATTAGAAAAAAGGTGTTGGGCCGATGGCTTCCAGTTATAGGGTTTGCGTATTGCCGGGGGACGGTATTGGCCCGGAAGTGACTGATTGCGGCCGGCGCGTTCTGGATGCGCTGGCAGTGCGGGGCGGTCCCCGATTCACCTATGACGTGCGTCCTGCCGGTTACGACACCTTTCTGGAGTGTGGTCACTCGTTGCCTGACGGAATCGCTCGCGGCAGCGAAATTTGCTGATGCCGTGCTGGCGGGAGCGATGGATGTGGCGCAGATACCACCTCATGGTGGAGATCCTCTCGGTGGGTTGCGCATTGGCCTGGAGGTGAGTGCGAGCGTGCGGCCGTCCCGCACCATTCCCGGCATTCCGTCTCCGGCGGCGGATATCGACTGCGTTGTGGTGCGCGAAGTCACCGAAGGCCTCTATTCGCGCGATGAATATATGGGCGATGACGATTCCGCCTATGCCATCCGTGTGGTGACTCGGGAGGCTTCGACGAAAACCGCGCGCATGGCCTTTGCGCAGGCTGTGGCCCGGCAGGAACTTTCCGGGCGACCGGCACGGGTGACTGCTGTCCACAAGGTGGGTGTGCTCAAACTCAGCGACGGGTTGTTCCTGGGGGCCTGTGCCGATGTGGCTCGGGAGTTCCCGGAAATCACCTATGAAACGGCCAATATTGATGCCTGCGCCATGGATATGGTTCGAAATCCCGGTCATTTCGACGTCATTCTCGCGACCAACGCGTTCGGCGATATTCTCTCTGATGTGGCGGCAGGTCTTGCGGCGGGTCTCGGGCTTGCCGCCTCGGCCTGTATCGGGGATCGCTGGGCCTATTTCGAGCCGGTGCACGGCACCGCGCCGGATATCGCTGGCAAGGGGATCGCCAATCCCTGCGCGACCATCCTCACCGTGGCGATGATGCTGCGTCATCTGGGGGAGGATGCGAGCGCGGATACGGTGGAAACGTCCGTCCATGCGGTTCTTGCTGAGGCGGCTGTGCGCACCAGCGATCTTGGTGGCACGGCGACGAGTGCCGAGATGACCGACGCGGTCCTGGCAGCTCTGTCGAGGTCATGACGATGCCCCTAGTTCAGCTGCTGGGTGCTGCGGCGGATATGTGGCTGCCCGTGGCCGTGGTTGTCCTCGGCGGGCTGGCGCTCTGGTTTGCCCGGGCCCGTGAAAATCCGGGGGCCGGGACGATGGTGCTTCTGGCGATTTCTATTGTGGCAGTGTTGCTGCCGTTATTCGGCTACTGGGTGAGCGGGCGCAGCCATCCCAATGCGATTGGCGGATTGCTCGCCCTGGAACGATGCGGCGGGTTACTACGGCTGTGCACTTGCGGGTACTCGACGGCGAGGGATTGTCGGCGTTCTGTCAGCGTCGTCCCACGCTATTCACTCTATCTGGCCGGGTTGTTGCGGATGGCGAGTTCCGAGCTTCAGCTCGGCGTGGCGACGAAACCCGTGGTTGAGGAAAACCGCACCATCATCGGCGATCTCACGATAGGTGGTCGCAGCGTCGGCAAGAACCTCGCCTGCGACTGCATAGAGTGGCGACAATCCGGCGGCGCGAAGCCGCGCATGAACGGTGCCCACAACGGCGCTGTCTGTATCCGTGTCGCAATCGAAAGACAGGATAAAACCCGGTGCGCGCAGTCCTGCGCGTCGGCACAGCGCCGTGTTGCGTTGCAGGCTTTGCCGGGGGAAAAAATCGCGCATAGGCCCAGGCAGCCGCGAGGCCGGGATCTGCTAAAGCTTTACCGATTTTGGCTAGCAATGGATGTCTCGCTGCACATGGGCGTCACGCATCTCTGACAGGCGTCGGGTGTAGCCGTCATTCTAGTACGAAATTCACGATTTCATGCGTGTATTGCAGGAATGTCGGGCACGCGGATGTCTAGGTGAGTTTTGCTGCGCTGTTGATGTGTTGTCGAACGGCGGGGTCCTGCATCAGGTTGTCCGCAATCGTCTCGGCGATGATCCGGTTGGCCCGGGTTGTCGTGTGAATGATGTCGAAAAACTGCTATCCCGACCGCGACGAAGAAGGCCGAGATGATCGAGCTGACGATCAGGCGAACGGTTTCCAGACTGCCATCACTGGTGATCAGGCGTCCCAGAAAGAAAGGGGAAAACACGACGCCGACAGCCAGAATTGCAATGGCCACAAGGGCTGACAGGGTCTTCTTCGTTTGCACCGTAGGTCTCCCGGGCGGTGCTGTCAGATCGTCGGGATAGCTATTCCACGCCTTCGATAAAGCGCAGGTCGCGGGTTACGGCGCCGTCTAGAGCTTCGAGCGCTTTCGCATAGTCGGGTCCGTCATGGACGGCGAGCGCCGCATCCAGAGACTCGAACTCGATGATCGTTGTGCGTTGCAGAATGCCAGATTCATAGGCTTTCGCAGCCATGCCCCGGGTCAGGAATGTCCCTCCACCCGCTGCAATGGCAGGCCCGGCGAGCTTCAGATAGGCCGCGAATTTGTCCGCGTCGTGAATCTCGTGATAGGCGGCAACCCAGTATCCTTTTGGCATCGTCTTCTCCCGTTGCGTGCGGTCTTCAGATTTTCGTTTCGGCCTTGTCGAGAAACGCCTGAACCAGAGTGTTCCATTTCTCGGGGTGGCGCCGATAGGAGTAATGTCCGCCATCGTCGAAAAACAGGAGTTCCGATCCGGGGATCGCCGCGTTCAGGTCTTCGGCGAAATAATAGGGGATCGTGGCATCATCGACGGTGCCGATCACCAGCGCGGGTTTGTCGATCTGCGCGATCTCGTCTGCGCGATTGTGTGCCAGCATCATGTCGAGGCGCGCTGTCAGAATTTCCACGGGCCCGATCGTGTCCAGCGCCCGGCGTTCCAGTTCCATCACGGCGTCAAAATTGTTCCGGAACTGGTCAGCACCAGAGGTGAACATGCTGGAAACCTTCACATATTCTTCCGGGCCATAGGATTCAGCGATCCGCTTGCGGGTGACAGCGACACGGGTGATGAACTCATCCGCCGTGACCCAGGTGTTGTTGAAGATACAGGCGCGCACCCGGTCCGGATGGTCGAGGGCGAGATTCTGCAGGATGCAGCCGCCGGTCGAAGTGCCGACGATATGTGCTTTCTCGATATCCAGCGTGTCCATCAGGGCGATCACGTCATCCGCGATGGCCCGGGTGGAATAGGCACCGGGTCCGGTCGGCTTGTCGCTGTCGCCGGTGCCGCGATGATCGAAGGTGACGCAGCGGTAGCGCTGGGCGAAGTGATCGAGCTGAAACGACCAGGCGTCGTAGAGCCCCACAAGGCCGGGAACGAAGACGAAGGCCTCGCCATCCCCTTTGTCTGCGCAGTTGAGAGTGATGTGACCGATATCGATGCGTGCCATGTCAGGAGGCCTTGTCGAAAGAGATGCCGCTGGCGATTTCCAGCATGGGTTCTTCAAGGGGAACCCGTAACCCGTCGTTCAGGCGGTTCAGGAGCCCCATGGCGGATGCAACAATGGTCACTTCAACCCGTTCCTGATTGGTTGTGTGGGCGACAAAGGCGTCGATGACATCCGGCTGGATCGCACCGGCATCGATCGTCAGGGCTTCGGCATAGGCCAGGATGGCACGTTCCTTTTCGTCAAATGCCGGGTGCGACCGATAGTCGTGCATATTGTCGATTTTTTCCTGAGATACCCCCTGACTCATCATCACCTTCACCTGATGGGCGGAGCAGTAGAGACAGGCGTTGATATTGGAGACCTTGTGGCGGATCAGCGCCTTCAGGGGTTTTGGTAGATCACCATGATCCCAGACGTCATCGAGAAACTGCCGCATCGTGGCACCCAGTTCGGGCGAATTTGCCATGGCGCGGACATTGTTGGCGGTCATCCCGACACGCTTTGAAACCCGTTCGGCAGATTTTCTGAAGGCAGGCGAGAAGTCCTCATCGGCGACCATGGGCACGAGACTGCCCTGATGGGGGGGGTGCTCGGTGTCGGTCATTCAAATCTCCAGCGGCCCCCTCTGTCGAAAAATCAGAGGGACACCTGTTTCGTGTGTCGATGTGCAACGAATCGTGCCGGCTGCCGTCTGGGGCAACCGGCGCGTATATTCCCTTGCAAAGGCGAGGTGACTATTCCGCGGCTTTCGGCATATCGAGAGCTTCGGCAACCTTCGGAGGTGAAATGGGAAGGTCGTTGAACCGAATGCCGATGGCGTCATAGATCGCGTTGCGCACGGCCGAGAGGCCGGGAACGAGCGGAACTTCACCCACCCCGCGAACACCCTGAGGATGCTTTGGATTGGGCACCTCGATGATGTGGGTGTCGAGCATGGGAAGATCCGATGCGATGGGCATCCGGTAGTCGAGGAAGCCCGGATTGTCCACGCGGCCATCTTCGGTATAAATGTATTCCTCGTTCAGCGCCCAGCCGATGGCCTGAGCGGCACCGCCCTGCATTTGGCCTTCCACATAGCTCGGATGGACGGCACGGCCGACATCCTGAAGCACTGTATAGCGGACGACCCGCGCTGTGCCGAGATCAGGATCGATCTCCACATCGCAGATATGGGTTCCGAAACCACCCTCGGCGCCGGTTGTGTTGATCTGGGTGCTTTCCCCGATCGGGCCGCCTGATTCGTTGGCCCGTGCGGCCAGTTCTTTCAGGGTGAGAGGCGGGAACTGCCCGGCATTGGCCCCTGCGGGGCGCGCTTCGCCGTTCTCCCAGGTGACCGCATCCGGATCGATGTCCCAGATCTTGGCCGCCAGATCGCACAGGGTGCGAATGATCTTGTTGGTCGATTCCGTGACTACGATCGAGGACGCGAAAAGCACGCGGCTGCCGCCGGTCAGGTTCGAAAATCCGATCGTTGCCGTGTCGCCAATCAGAACGGAGACACGTTTGTAGTCGATCCCCAGAATCTCGGCGCAGATATTGGCGATACCGGCGCGGGAGCCACCAATATCGGGATGGCCCGTGGTCACGACCACATTGCCATCCTCGGTGACATTCACCTGCGCAGAGGATTCACCACCGGCATTGAACCAGAAGCCGCTCGCCACGCCGCGGCCCTGATTGGGGCCGAGCGGTGCGTTGTAGTGCTCATGGACTTTCGCGGCTTCGAGGGATTCTACATAGCCCATTAGCGGGTAGGTGGGTCCGTGGACAGCCTTGGTACCTTCCTTGGCGGCATTCTTGAGCCGCAGGTCGAGGGGATCCATGCCGAGCTGTTCGGCAATCTCATCGAGCACACATTCGACACCGAACGCGCCCAGCGGGGCGCCGGGTGCGCGGTAGGCAGCAACCTTGGAGCGGTTGCACACCACGTCGTAACCGAGCGTGTGACCGTTGGGGATATCATAGGGTGCAAGGGCACAGCCGACAGCGCCACGAACGGGCGCACCGGGAAGTCCGCCGGCCTGCAGCCAGAAAGTGCCGTCCGCGGCGGTGATCGTGCCGTCCTTCTTGACGCCAATCTTCACCGTGCTCTTCGATCCGGAGGTCGGACCGGAGGCACGCATGACTTCTTCACGGCTCATCACCATCTTGACCGGGCGTCCGGATTTCTTGGACAGGATCGTGGCTAGGGGCTCGAGATAGACAATCGTCTTGCCACCGAAACCACCGCCGATTTCGGCGGGAATGGCGCGAATGTTGCTCTGCGGGATCCCGGTGAGCAATCCGGTCATGGCACGGACCATGAACTGGCCCTGGCTCGAACTCCAGATGGTCGCCTTGCCGTCGGCGGCAACGCTGACCAGACAGGCATGGGGCTCGATATAGCCCTGATGCACCGGCCGGGTCGTGAAGTCGCGTTCGATGATCAGGTCTGCTTCGGCAAAGCCGGCCTCGATGTCACCCTTGGTGTGTTCGATGGTGCCGGCAATATTGGACGGCTTGCCCTCGAACTCGATGAAGTCATGAAGGATCGGGGCATCATCCGCGATCGCGTCATCGATCTCGATGACATGAGGCAGGACTTCGTAATCGACCTCGATCAGCTTGCAGGCCTCTGCGGCAATGGCTTCCGACAGCGCGGCCACGGTGGCGACGGGGTGGCCATGAAAGAGCGCTTTCTCCCGCGCCATCACATTGCGGCACATCCAGCGCATGTCCTGAATGCCCAGCGGGTACGGTGTATCGACGGGGAAGTCGACAATATCGGCCGCCGTCACAACGGCTTTCACGCCGGGATGGGCCTCGGCCTTTGAGGTGTCGATGGATTTGATCCGGGCATGGGCATGGGGGCTGCGCAGCACCGAACCCCAGATCATGCCGGGCATGGTGGTGTCAGCAGCAAAGCCGGCGCTGCCGGTGACTTTCTCTGCACCATCGGGACGGATGGTGCGCTGGCCAATCCATTTGTTCGTAGTGTCGGTCATCAGGCTGCCCCCCGCATTTCCGCAGCTGTGTCCATCACGGCGCGGATGATTTTGTCATAACCGGTGCACCGGCAGAGATTTCCGGCGAGCCAGTAGCGCACCTCGGTCTCGGTCGGGTCCGGGTTCTTCCTCCAGCAGCGCCTTGGCTGCGACCAGCATGCCGGGCGTGCAGATGCCGCATTGCAGGGCGGCCATCTCGAGGAACTTCTGCTGCAACGGGTGCAGGTTCTCGCCATCGGCCATGCCTTCGATGGTTTCGATTTCAGCACCGGCGGCTTCGACGCCGAGCATCAGGCAGGAACAGACCAGTCGTCCGTTCGAGGGTGATGCTGCAGGCGCCGCAATCGCCCGAGCCGCAGCCTTCCTTGGAACCGGTCAGGCCGAGCTCGTTGCGCAGGACATCGAGCATGGTGTCATTCGGCTCGCAGAGGAAATCCGTCGGCTCGCCGTTGATGGTGGTGGTGATGTGTTGTTTGGCCATGGTCTCAAACCCCTTTGGCGCGGTCGGCGGCGATCATGGCACTGCGCTTGAGCAGTACGCCGGCAACCTTTGTGCGGTAGGCAATGGTGCCTCGTTTGTCATCGATCGGATTGCAGGCGGCGCTGCAGGCAGCCGCGGCGGCGTCCAGAGCGGCTTCGTCCAGGGTTGAGCCGATCAGGGCCCTGGCGGCATCCTCAACCAGCAGAACCGTCGGTGCCACGGCACCCAGTCCGACCCGGGCGGCGGTGCAGGTTCCGTTGTCCATCGTCAGGCTGATCCCGACCCCGACCACGGCAATGTCCATTTCGGTACGCGGGATCATCCGCAGATAGGCATCGCTCGATCCCTGCAGGACGTGGCGGCAGGGTGAAGCTGACGAGAACCTCGCCGGGCTGCCAGAGATGGTACGGCCCTGGTCCGGCGGGGACATCGGCCACCGCCATCTGCCGGCGCCCGCTCGGGCCCTGCAGGGTGACCGTGGCGCCGGCCGCGAGCATCGCCGGGACGGCTGTCGGCTGCCGGGGAGCCGTTGCACAGATTGCCGCCGGCGGAGGCGCGGCCCTGAACCTGTGTGGAGCCGATCAGGTTCAGTCGCTTCGAGCACGCCGGGCCAGACCTTGCCGAACCGTCGGATGCTTCCAGCCAGCGCGGCGCCGGAGACGGCAGCGCACCGACGAGAAATCCGCCATCGGCGGCTTCGGTCGACGCTGTTGAGTCTCGGCGATCTTCTTGATGTCGACGATCAGCCCGGGCTGAACCATGCCGGCAGCGCATTTGCACCAGAAGGTCCGTGCCGCCGGCCAGAATGCGGGCAGTGTCGCCGCCGGCTACATAGGCACTCACGGCCTCATCAAGCGTCTGCGGTGCCACGTAGTGAGTCTCAGTCATGATTTTCTCCCCCCTGCCTGCCCCACCGTTGGTTCGGTGCTGCGCAATGTGATTTCAGGGGGTCGAAGTTACACGCGGAGAATGCCAAGGAACAGCCCCTAGAGCACCGTGCCTGTGCAAAATCTCTGCTTACACCATTGCAGGTTGCAGGAGCGGATTGCCGAGGATCATGTCGGCGGCTTTCTCGGCGATCATGATCGTGGCTGCATTGGTATTCGCAGAATGGGAAGTTGGGATGACGGATGCATCCACCACGCGAAGAGATTCGATGCCGTGCACCTTCAATTCGTCACTGACGACCGCGTTCGGGTCGTGTTCGGGGCCCATTTTGCAACTTCCCATCAGGTGAAAAATGGTGGTGCCATGCGCGCGGGCATAGTCGAGCAATCTCATCTTCACTCTGCACTGCGGCACCGGGGGTTGTTTCCCGATCGTACCAGTTCGAAAGTGCAGGGGTCTGGAGCATCCTGCGCGCCAGTCGCGTGCTTTCCACAATCAGTCGGCGGTCGGCCTCGGCCTCGAGGTAATTGGGCTGGATGGCAGGGGCGTCCCGGGGATCGGAACTTCGCACGCGCACATAGCCGCGACTCTCCGGACGCATGCGGCCATGAACCGATGGTCATGCCCGGAAAATCATCGAGCTGATAGGCGGCGTCTTCCTTGTAGCTTGCCGGGGCAAAGATAACCTGCAAGTCCGGTTGGTCGAGGCTGGGGCGCGATTTGCACAGCGCCAGCGCGACACCGGGGGATTGGGCCAGGACGCCTTTGCGCAGGAGCAGGTATTTTGCGACTTCGCCGGCAAGTGCCAGCCCGCGTGTACGCTCATTGATGGTCCGGGCATTCCGTACCCGGGCTGCGAGCCGTACACCGTAGTGATCCGAGAGATTTTCGCCAACCGCCGGCAAGCGCATGGGTCACCGGGACATTGATGTCCCGCAGCAAAGCGGGATTGCCGATTCCGGAAACCTGAAGGATTTGGGGAGAGGCAATCGCGCCGCCGCAAAGGAGAACTTCGCGTCTCGCGCTGACATCCTGCACCGCGCCGTTTCTGGTGTAGCGAACACCGCTCGCCCGTTTTCCGTCGAACAGAATACGGGAAACACTGGCTTCGGTGCGGATGTCGAGATTGGGACGGCCCCGTGCCGGAGCGAGGAAACGCCCGCGCGGCGCTCATCCGCCGGCCCTTGTGGATAGTGCGCTGGAAATAGCCAACACCTTCCTGCACGGCACCGTTGTAGTCGGCGCTGCGCGGGATGCCCAGGCTCGCAACCCCTTCGATAAAAGCGTCACAGATCGGGTCGGGCCTGTCGGTATCGGTCACGACCAACTCACCATCGCGCCCGCGATAGGCATCGTCACCGTCGCCGATTCGCCGCTCGCTGCGCTGGAAATAGGGCAGCACATCCGCAAAGCTCCAGCCTCGATTTCCCATCTGCGCCCAGGTGTCGAAATCGAGCCGTTGCCCGCGATTGTAGATATGCCCGTTGATCGAGCTTGATCCGCCCAGCGTCTTGCCGCGCGGTGTTGCAATCGGACGTCCGGCAGTGCCTTCGCCGGGTTCGGTCTGAAACAGCCAGTTCACGCGGGGATTGGTGAGGGTCTTGATGAAGCCGGCGGGAATATGGATGAACGGGTTGCGATCGCGTGGCCCGGCTTCGAGAAGGCAGACTGTGGCATCGGCTGCGGTCAGTCGATTGGCGAGCACTGAACCGGCCGAACCGGCACCGATGATGATGTAGTCGAATTCGTCCATCACTGCTGCTTTGCCTCATGACGCGGAAAATCCGAGAATACAGCGCAATTTCCGATTTCCATAGATTTCCGCTTGCGGCGTGGCGACTACATGCGGCCTTGATAATTGAAAGTGGGTTCCATTGTGAGAATGTCCTTGTTCAGCTCGGCGCTGGTGGCGGTCCTGGTGGGATTAGGCGGCAGCGTCGCCATTGTCCTGTCCGGTGCCCAGACTCTGGGGGCCACGCCGGCACAGACTGCATCGTGAGTCAGTGCCATGTGCCTTGCCGTGGCGGTGACGAGTGCCACGCTGTCCTTCTTTCATCGCATACCAGTGGTGACCGCCTGGTCGACACCGGGGGCGGCCTTGATTGCGGCAACGGCGGTGGCGGGGGTGCCGGGCTACAGCATGGAGGTTGCGGTTGGTGCGTTCATGCTGGCCGCTCTTCTGATTCTGTTCAGCGCTGCCCTGAAACCCCTGACGGAGCTGATCGCCCGAATCCCGGGCGCCATCGCTGCAGCGATGCTGGCCGGTGTGCTGATCGGGTTCTCGATTGCCGTGTTCGATGAAGCGACGGCTGATCCGTTGCTGGTGCTGCCGCTGCTCGCTGCCTTTCTGCTGGTGCGTCTGGTCAGTGCCACCTGGGCGGTGATCGCGGTTCTGGTTGCAGGCGTAGGCTGGGCGGCTGTTCTCGGCAAGAATGCCGGCAGCGTGTCGATCACCCAGTGGGAGTTTGTGCCTCCCGTTTTCGATCCTGCCGCATTGCTTGGTCTGGGTATGCCGCTGTTTCTGGTGTCCATGGCCTCGCAGAATTTGCCTGGATTCGCCGTGCTTCGAACCGTCGGGTATGTGCCCCCGGTGCGGTCAGCTCTGGCTGCGACGGGGCTGGCCTCGTTCGTGACAGCCTTGTTCGGATCCCACACCACGACAATGGCTGCCATCACGGCGGCTCTGTGCACCGGACCGGAGACCCATCCCGATCCTGCCAAACGCTGGATGGCCGGCGTGCTCTATGGGGGTATCTATCTGGTGCTCGCGGCGATCGGTGTGTCCGTTGTGGCCGGGTTTGCCGCGCTTCCGGCAGGGGTGATCATCACCGTCGCGGGTCTGGCCCTGATAGGTCCCTTGATGGGGGCGCTGAGTGCGGCGCTCGGTCCCGAGGCGACACGCTTTCCCGCGGTGCTGACAATCACGGCGACGGCATCCGGTCTTTCCTTGTTTGGGGTCGGTTCGGCATTCTGGGGGCTGGTGCTGGGTTTGCTGGCGCTGGGTGGCGACAGGGTGGTACGTCATCTGAAGAAGGCGTAAGGCCAATTTTTTAAGGTGAGTTGCATTACTGCAGCAGAAAGTCAGGTATCCGATGAGCAAGGCAACCGACGGCCGCTGGCCGCATATTCTCTCTCCGTTCGCGCTGGGAGCGCTCGAACTGCCGAACCGGACTGTGGTCGCGCCAATGACCCGGATCAGCGCCGATCCCGAAGGTGTGCCGACTG
The DNA here is from genome assembly GCA_943787445.1 of uncultured Alphaproteobacteria bacterium. Taxonomy (GTDB): domain Bacteria; phylum Pseudomonadota; class Alphaproteobacteria; order UBA6615; family UBA6615; genus JABJAG01. The sequence continues at coordinate 39,241 of CALSML010000017.1, read as the reverse complement.
CCCAGATGGCTGCGCATTACAGCGAGTTTGCGCGCGGCGGGTTCGGACTGATCATCACCGAAGGCACCTATACGGATCTGGCGCAAAGCCAGGGATATCGCGATCAGCCGGGCATCGTGACGCCGGCACAGGTCGAGGGCTGGCGACAGGTTGTCGAGAGTGTGCACGACGCAGGCGGGCGGATTGTCCTGCAACTCATGCATGCGGGTGCACTGGTTCAGGACAATCGTTTTACCGACGAAACAATCGCGCCGTCTGCCGTTCAGCCGGCAGGTGAAATGGCGGCCCGTTATTACGGGAAGGGGCCGTTCCGGATGCCGCGGGAAATGTCGCGGGACGAAATCAAAGCGGTGGTGGCGTCTCACGAAACGGCGGCGGCCCATGCCATTGAGGCCGGATTTGATGGGGTCGAAATCCACGGCGCCAATGGCTATCTGCCCGTGCAGTTCCTGACACCGGAAACGAACACCCGGACTGACGAATATGGCGGTTCGCTGGAGAATCGCCTGCGGTTCCATCTTGAGGTCATGGCGGCGGTGGTGCGTGGCGTGGCTGGCCGTGGTCTGGCCGGGATGCGTCTGTCGCAGAGCCGCTCGAGTGATTTCAATCACAAATGGAGCGGCGGGATTGAGGATGCCCGCACGATCTTTACCGAGCTCACCAGAACCGGCGCGGATTTTTTGCATATCAGCACCCATCAGGGGCTCAGCGAGGAATTCAGCAGCGGGCACACACTGGCGGGTCTGGCCAGGGAATTTTCCGGCATTCCCGTCATCGCCTGCGGCAAGCTGGAAGTGCCCGAAAACGCTGAACAGATTCTCGAAACGGGCGAAGCCGACCTTGTGGCTATGGCCCGCGGTGCACTCGCAGATCCGTATTGGCCAAGGAAGCTGGCGTGCGGTGAAGACCCGGTGTCGTTCGATCCGGAGATGATCAGTCCCTTTGCGACCCTCGATATAACGATCGCCTGGCGCGCGGAAAACGGCGTGACATTCAAGGAGTAGCGGTTTGGGGCAAGAATGGCGGAGGGAGAGAGATTCGAACTCTCGGAACGCTTACACGCTCAACAGTTTTCGAGACTGCCCCGTTCAACCACTCCGGCACCCCTCCGCCGATCGTGCGATTTTGTTGCCAATATCGCGAACGGGCTCACGATACGCGTGAGCGCAGGGGTTCTACCGCACGTGCTCACCTGCCTGCAACCCGCTCTGGGTGGGAGAAAATCGTCAACAATCGCGCTGTTTCGGCTGTTGACACCGGACGCTGGCGGCGTATAGTCCGCCCACACTCGACGGATCGCTGGAGTAATTCGCGGTTCGCCTTGTTTTTGCAGGAACTTTTGGCATTTGCAGCCCACCCGGTGTGCGGCGCGTTTGTCGTGATTGAACGGATTTGAATCATGTACGCAGTTATTCAAACCGGCGGAAAACAGTATCGTGTTGCCAATGGCGATGTGATCACCGTCGAAAAGCTTGGAGGCGATGCCGGAAGCACGCTGGCGATCGAGCCGGTGCTGATGGTCAATGATGGCAAGGCGACCCAGATTGGCGCGCCGGTCATCGAGGGCGCCTCGGTTACCGCTGAAGTGGTCGAGCAGACCCGTGGTGACAAGATCGTGGTGTTCAAGAAAAAGCGCCGTCAGGGTTATCGTCGTACCATGGGCCACCGTCAGGAACTGACCGTTCTGCGCGGTGCTCGATGTGACCGGGAAACCGGCGACCAAGAAAAAGGCAGCGGTGAAGAAGAAGCCGGCTGCTGCGAAAGCAGATGCGGCTCCGGCTGAAGACGCTGCGAGCGAAGACAAGGAGTAGTTCGAGATGGCACATAAAAAAGCAGGTGGTAGTTCACGGAACGGCCGCGATTCAGCAGGCCGTCGCCTCGGCGTCAAAAAGTTCGGCGGCGAGTCAGTCATCTCCGGAAACATTCTCGTGCGTCAGCGCGGCACCAAGTTTCATCCCGGTGAGAATGTCGGTATTGGCAAGGATCACACGATCTTCGCGGTGAGCGAAGGCAAGGTTGAGTTCACCCGCGGTCGCGGTGGCCGGACCTTCGTATCGGTGGTGCCGACCGACATGGCGATTGCAGCCGAATAGGGCTTTCCAATAGACCGTTTTATTCGGGGAGATTGGCTAGCCGATCTCCCCGTTTTTCGTTCTGGAACCGTATTATGAAATTTCTTGATCAGGCTAAGGTTTTTCTACGTTCCGGCGCCGGTGGCAACGGGCTGCGTCAGCTTTCGGCGTGAAGCCAATGTTCCCATGGGTGGGTCCCGATGGTGGCGATGGCGGTCGTGGCGGCGATGTTACGGCCGAATGTGTGGACGGTCTGAACACCCTGATCGATTTCCGATATCAGCAGCATTTCAAAGCCGACCGCGGTTCTGATGGTATGGGCAAGGCCCGCTATGGACGTGGTGGTGAGGATGCGACTCTGAAGCTGCCAATGGGAACGCAGATTTTCGCTGAAGATGGTGAAACTCTGATTGCCGATCTGATCGCGGTGGGCCAGCGCGTTGTCCTGCTCAAGGGCGGCGAGGGTGGCCGGGGCAATATCCATTTCAAAAGCGCGACCAATCAGGCACCCCGTCGGGCAGATACCGGTGGTGATGCCCAGGAGATGTGGGTCTGGCTGCGCCTGAAACTGATTGCGGATGCCGGGCTGGTTGGCCTGCCCAATGCCGGGAAGTCGACCTTCCTGTCTGCCGTCAGTGCCGCAAAGCCCAAGATCGCCGATTATCCCTTCACGACCCTGCATCCTGCCCTGGGCGTCGTCGAGAGCGACGATGAGGCCTTCGTGCTGGCCGATATTCCCGGCCTGATTGAGGGGGCCCATGAAGGGCGCGGTCTGGGTGACCGGTTCCTGGGCCATGTGGAACGCTGCCGTGTTCTGCTGCATCTGATTGATCCCACGCTGGGACCCGAAGCGGTTGTCGAGGCGTACAGAACCGTGCGCGCCGAACTGACTGCCTATGATGGTGGTCTGGGCGAGAAGCCGGAGATTGTCGCCCTGAGCAAGTGCGATGCGATTTCTGAAGAGGATCTCGCGACCTGTCGGGCCGCGCTTGCCCCTCATGTCGATGGCGCTGTCATGGCGTTGTCTGCCGTGGCGCGGAACAATGTGGTTGAAGCGTTGCGGGCGCTGCGCCTGGTGATCAACGACGCGCGAGATACGGATGCTGGTATCGACCGGGACCGGTCCATCTACAAAGAGGACGACTCTTCGGAGGCTGTCTCGTGACCAATCTCGCAGACAGCAAACGGCTTGTCGTGAAGGTCGGGTCAGCGCTTCTGGCCATGGATGACGGTCAGTTGCGCACGGACTGGCTTGATGCGCTGGCACAGGATATCGCTGCGCTCCGTCATTCCGGTGCGGAGGTCATGGTTGTGTCCTCCGGTGCGATCGCCGTGGGACGGCGTGTGCTCGGTCTTGCCCGCGGACCCCCGCAACCGGGTCCTGCGGCTGGATGAGAGTCAGGCCGCGGCGGCCACGGGACAGGTCCAGCTGGCCCATGCGTGGCAGAATGCACTGGCGCGTCATGATGTCTCTGTCGCGCAGATCCTCCTGACCACGGATGATACGGAAGACCGGCGGCGACATCTCAATGCCCGCAACACCATTGCGACATTGCTGCGTCTGGGGGTGGTGCCGGTGATCAATGAAAACGATACGGTGGCCACCGAAGAGATCCGGTTTGGTGACAATGATCGCCTGGCCGCGCGTGTGGCCCAGATGATGGAAGCCGACACGTGTGTTCTGCTCTCGGATATCGACGGGCTCTATACGGACGATCCGACTCAGGACAATTCGGCCGAGCATATCGCTCAGGTCAATGCGATCACCCCCGACATCGAAGCGATGGCCGGGGAGACGGCCGGGGATGACGGCTCGGGCGGCATGATCACGAAGATCGAAGCCGCGCGTGTTGCCATGCAGGCCGGCTGCCGCATGGTGATTTCCGATGGCCGTGACCTGCACCCGCTCCGGCGGCTTGCGGGTGGCGAGCAGGCGACGTGGTTTCTGCCCCAGGGCGAACCGCAAACATCGCGCAAGCGCTGGATTGCCGGTTCGCTGAACCCTGTCGGGAGCATTGTCGTGGATGCCGGTGCCGCTGCGGCGTTGGCGCGAGGCAAAAGCCTGCTGCCGGCTGGCGTGACCGACATACAGGGAACCTTTCAGCGGGGTGACCCGGTTGTGGTCACGGATGCAGAAGGAACGGAAATCGCCCGCGGATTGGTGGCTTATGGCTGTGAGGATGCACGCCTTATCTTGGGGCGTCGGTCCGAGGAGATCGAGGGCATTCTGGGTTATCGCGGCCGCGAGGAAATGATTCATCGCGACGATTTGGTCGAGAGCTGAGTGATCTCATGTCCGACATGGGGTCCCCCGGCCGATTGCTCTATAGCTCGGTTCTGCTGATCGCCAGCGCCGTGCTCTTGCCCGTCGCTGTGCTGTCCTCATGGGCGGAGATATGCGGGCTTTCGCAGCGCCAGTTGGCTCTGATGGGGGTCGGCGCGCTCTTTCTGGCGCCGCACTTCGGCACATGGATCGAAGGCGTTCAGCGTACGTCGATTGCGAATTCGGTGGTGCTGGTCAACCTGACCCCGGTCTGGCTGGCGCTGGCGGTGTGCGGCAGCGCGATCATGGCCTGAGGTAGTCTGCAGGTGGGCATGCAGACACTGCTCGGAGACGGGCTGGCGCTTGTGGGCGGGTTGTTCTTTGCGGCCTTCTTCATTGTTGCCGAGGATGTTCGTCGCAGTGTCGGCCTGCTGACATTTGTCGCTCTGGTCTATGCCGGAGCGGCGATTCTGCTGTGGGTACCGGTTTCCGGTATGGGATTGGCGGTTGCCGGGTTCTCTGCAGAGACCTATTTCGCTCTTGTGGCGCTGGGGCTGGTCAGTCAGGTGATCGGGCATTCCGGTTTCAACTTGGCTGTCCGGGCGATATCGCCGATGTTGCTGGCCCTGTTGCTGCTGGCGGAACCGATCCTCAGTGCCGCGTTTGGCTGGGTCTATTTTCGCGAGGGATTCGGATGGGAGACGGTGATCGGCGGCGTCCTGATTTTGGGGGCGATCTATCTGGGTGTAGGCGCGGAACGCATGAACGATCGGGTGCAAACAGGGTGAATTTCGGGGGCGGATTGACTATCGTCTCCCTCAGGGACCGATGAAGGTCGGAGAAGAGCAATGACAGCAGCACATGATTTGTCGGCGGACCATGAAATCCACGACATGATGAATGGGATCGGTCACGCGGCGAAATCCGCAGCGCTCGAGCTTGCCAGTGCAACCGAGGAGTCCAAGAACGCAGCTTTGCATGCGGCGGCAGCGGCAGTACGCGCGCGCAAGGCCGAAATTCTGGCGGCCAATGCCAGGGATGTGGCTGCGGCTGAAGCCAATGGCGTGAAGGGCTCGTTTCTCGACCGGCTGGTTCTCGACGACGACCGGGTCGAAGCCATGGCCCGTGGTCTGGAGGAGGTTGCGGCACTGCCCGATCCGATCGGGACTGTTCTGGCCGAATGGGAGCGTCCCAACGGACTGAAAATCGCGCGTGTCCGGGTGCCGCTGGGTGTCATCGGTGTGATCTATGAGTCACGCCCGAATGTGACCGCCGATGCCGGCGGTCTGTGCGTCAAGGCGGGAAACGCAGCAATCCTGCGTGGCGGGTCGGAGAGTTTTGAATCGTCGCGGATGATCCTCTCCTGTTTGCAGGATGGTTTGCGCGCGGCCGGTCTGCCAGAGGCCGCGGTACAGGCCCCGCCGACCACGGATCGGGAGGCGGTCGGTGCATTGCTGCGGATGACGGAATTCGTCGATGTGATCGTACCCCGGGGCGGCAAATCGCTGATTGAGCGGGTTCAGAGCGAAAGCCGGATTCCCGTCTTTGCGCATCTGGAGGGGCTTTGTCACACCTATGTTCACGCAAAGGCCGATCCGCAGATGGCGCGCGACATTGTGCTTAATGCGAAGATGCGCCGAACCGGGATCTGCGGTGCGACCGAGACGGTTCTGATTGATCGCGGGATCGCCGGTGAACTGCTTGGCGCGATGGTTGACGACCTTTCGGCTGCGGGCTGCGAAATTCGTGGAGATGCGGCCGCGCGGGACATCGATGCACGTATCGTTCCGGCCAGTGATGCCGATTGGGATACAGAGTATCTTGATGCCATCGTTGCGGTGCGCGTTGTCGAGGATGTGGAGGCGGCAATCGATCATGTGAACACCCATGGATCGAACCATACGGATGCGATCGTGACCGCCGATGCCGTCGCTGCGGAACGCTTCCTGAGCCGGGTCGATAGCGGAATTGTGCTGCACAATGCGTCGACGCAGTTTGCGGATGGCGGGGAGTTCGGCATGGGGGCGGAAATCGGGATTTCGACCGGAAAGATGCACGCACGCGGCCCTGTGGGGGCAGAACAACTGACCAGCTACAAATATGTCGTGCGCGGCGCTGGTCAGGTGCGACCCTGATTTTGGCAGCACCGCGATGACTGATAGCATGGTCTTTTCCGGCCAGACCGGGGCGTTTGCACATCGCAACAGACGTATCGGATTGCTGGGCGGGTCGTTCAACCCGGCCCATAACGGTCATCGCTATATCAGTCTCGAGGCGATCAAACGTCTTGGTCTCGACGAGGTGTGGTGGCTTGTCTCGCCGCAGAACCCGCTGAAGTCAGAGTCGGGGATGGCGTCCTTTGCCCGTCGCCTGTCCCATGCGCGCGCGGTTGCGCAGCATCCGCGTATTCATGTGTCGACGCTGGAAGTGGAAATGGGCACGCGATACACGGCGGACACCCTGCAAATGCTGGGGCAACGCTATCCGGCGGCACGATTCGTGTGGTTGATGGGGGCCGACAATCTGGCCCAGATTCCGCATTGGCTGGACTGGTCAAAAATATTTCACACGGTCCCCATTGCCGTCTTCGCCCGCGATTCCTATGATTCCGTTGCATTGTCCGGGCGTGCGGCACAGCGCTTTCGGGGCGCACGTTTTCCGGCCAGTGCGGCCAGAGTTCTTGCGGATGCCGCACCACCTGCCTGGGTATATTTGCGCATCAAACCGCATCCGGCCGCCGCGACACGATTGCGTCAGGCGGGACAATGGCCTATCGAAGCGTAAATTCAACTCGGGGCGGTCATTGCGACCCGCAAAGGAGGCGCAGCTTGAAAGCGCGGATTTCGTCATAGCACGTCAGGGTGAGGCAACGCCGCGGCCAAGCGCGGCGCAGATTTTGGCCCTTGTCGAAAACTCACTTGATGAGGACAAGGCCGATGACATCAAGGTTATTTCCCTGGAGGGGAAGACCGATATTGCAGATTACATGGTCGTGGCCAGCGGCAGTTCCTCGCGGCGTCTGGATTCGATCACCGAGCATCTCATCGAACGATTGAAACAATCGGGCATTCGTGACTCCTATGCCGAAGGGCGGCGTGTTGGCGAATGGGTTCTGGTCGATGCCGGTGATGTCATCGTCCACCTCTTTCGACCCGAAGCGCGGGAGCACTATGCGATCGAAAAGCTGTGGGAAGCAGAATTTGTCGAGCGCTCCTCACAGGATGCCGTGACGGCCTGAAACCCGGCTTCGGCCAGGACGGGCTGGCGGCCAATAAGAGGTACGTATGCGCATTCTGGTAGCTGCGGTCGGTCGCGCGCGGGCAGGCCCTGAAGCCGCATTGTTTGAGCATTTTTCCCAGCGCATCAATGTCTGGCCCTTCGAATTGCGTGAGGTCGAACTCAAGCGCAATGTGCCTGCGGCAAAGCTGTCGAATGCAGAGGGTGCGTTGTTGCTTTCGGCAGTGCCGGATGGCGCGTTTGTTTTTGCGCTTGATGAAACCGGGAAACAGCTTTCGAGTGAGGAATTCGCTGGCGCGCTGGGGGATCTGCAGGATGCCGGCCAGCGGGACGTCGTGTTCCTGATTGGTGGTGCGGATGGGCATGCGGCTGCGGTCAGAGACCGCGCTGACCGGAACATCGCGTTCGGCCGCAACACCTGGCCCCATATGCTGGTGCGGGGGCTGCTGGCAGAACAGGTCTATCGTGCTCAGCAAATTCTGGCGGGCCATCCTTATCATCGCGCGTGACGCTGGTTCGCGCGGCAAGAATCGGGCAAAACAGGCTCTCTGAACTCTAACCGCGCAAGAATGGACACCCGCGGATGAACCATCTGATTATCACACGCCACGGCCAGAGCCAGTGGAACCTCGAAAACCGGTTTACGGGCTGGGAAGATGTCGATCTGACCGCGGCGGGAGAGGCGGAAGCCAGGCTCGCGGGCGAACTGATCAAGGACTTTCACATCGATGCAGTCTTCTCTTCGACCCTCAAGCGCGCGATCCGCACGGTGGAGATAGCGCTCGAGTCAGCCGCCGCTGCGGGTGGAAGCTTCGAGCATCTGCGTTCGGGCGATGGCTGGAACGTGACCAGGCATGATGACCTGCGCGAGCGCCATTATGGAGATCTGGTGGGTCTGAACAAGGCAGAGACGGCCGAGAAATACGGTGAGGAACAGGTCCATCTCTGGCGTCGAGGTTTCGAGGTGCAACCACCCAATGGTGAGAGCCTTGCCGATGTCGTCGTGCGGGTTCGTCCCTGTTACGAGACGGTGATCGAACCGCTGGTGGCCGCAGGAAAGAATATCCTCGTCTCCGCCCATGGCAACAGCCTGCGCGCGCTGCTCCTGATTCTGGGGGAATACACCGCTGAGGAAATTACCAGTGTGGAGCTGCCGACCGGGCGGCCTCTGGTCTTTGATTTCGAAAATGGCGTCAAGCAGAAGAGCTACTATCTCGGCGAGTAGCCCATCGCTGGTATCCGGAGCCGTGTTGGCGGCGGTTGTATGGTTCGGTGTGCCCGAACTGGGGCTCGCGCAGGATGGTTCTGCGAACCCGACTGAAGAACGCCTGCGCGATGTGCGCAAGACCCTGGAGCGGGACACCGAGGCCGCCGCTGCGCTCGCGCGCGAGGCCCGCAAGCAGGCAGACGAACTTTCCGAGTTGCGAACCCGGATGCGGGTGGCAGCACAGGCTGTGCAGACACACGAGGCAGCTCTGGATTCGCTCGAGACGGAGCTGGCTGTTCTGGAGGGAGACGCGGCGCGCAAGCAGGTGCAACTTGAAGCACGCCGATCCGACCTCGGCATCACGCTGGCCGCATTGCAGCGCATGGCCTTGCGCCCGACGGCCGCACTGCTGGTCAGTCCGGGGAATCCGAATGATGTTGTGCGAAGCGGCTTGCTGTTACGGACCGCCGTGCCCGAGATCGAGCGGCAGGCCCGGTTGTTGCGCGCGGATATTGATACCCTGACAGGATTGCAGCGGCGTATCCGTGGTCGAAAGGACGAGTTGCAGACGGCCGCTGCGGATCTGAAACGGGAACGATTGCGCCTGAAAGATCTCTCGGATGCGAAGAACAAGGTGCTGACACAGACCAAGGGTGCTCAGGCTTCGGTGGAGAAACGGGTGGCTGGACTTCGTGCGGAAGCGCGGACGCTTGAAGAATTGCTGTCAAATTTGCGTGACAGCACCGCGTCAGCCGTGCCGCAACCACGCCCCAATTCGCAGGCTTCACCGCAAAATCTGGTGACGCCGACGCTCAAACCGTCGGGGCCGTCCATTGCTTCAGCACGCGGACAACTCTCGTTGCCCGCGCAGGGTACCGTGGTCCGGCGATTTGGCGCACGCACGGAGGCTGGCGTCACGGCGACAGGTGTGACATGGAAAACGCGTGCAGAAGCATCGGTAGTTGCCCCCTGGGATGGCAGAATTGTGTTTGCGGGCCCATTTCGCCGGTTCGGGCAAATCTTGATCATCGATCATGGCGAGGGATATCATTCGCTGATCGTTGGTCTGGGACAGATCGACGCGCAAATGGATCAATGGGTCCTTGCGGGTGAACCTGTCGGGACGACCAGTGCTGGCGCTGATGCCAAAAGCGGGGGGCGGGCTTCTCAGGCCCAAAGCCGATCTGACGGGGCGAGGCTCTATGTGGAGCTCCGTCGCGACGGTCAACCAATTAACCCGCTGCCCTGGTTGGCAGCGCAAACGAACAGGACACAAGGCTGATGCGTAAATTTCTCTCCGTGGTCGCGTTTTCGACCATGCTGGCTGTCGTACCGGCCACTGCAATTGCCGCCGAATCCGATGAAGAGACCTTTCGGCAACTCGAACTCTTCGGAGACATATTCGAGCGTGTGCGTGCGCAGTATGTGGATGAGGCTGAAGACAAGGATCTGATCGAGGCCGCCATCAACGGCATGCTGCATTCGCTGGACCCCCATTCGAGCTATCTGAACGAGGAAAGCTTCCGGGATATGCAGGTGCAGACCCGGGGTGAGTTCGGTGGGCTGGGCATCGAAGTCACCATGGAGCAGGGCTTTGTGCGTGTCGTCTCGCCGATTGATGAAACCCCGGCAGCCCGTGTAGGTCTGGAAGCAGGCGACTTCATCACCCATCTGGACGGTGAGTCGGTGCTGGGACTGTCCCTCTCGGATGCGGTCGACAAAATGCGTGGCCGGGTGGGGTCCGATATCGAGCTGACGATCCGCCGTGAGGGGGTGGAGCCTTTCGACGTCACCGTGACACGCGATGTGGTTCGTATTCGCTCCGTCCGCAACCGGGTTGAGGGCAAGGCTGGCTATATTCGGGTGACGACGTTCAATGAGCAGACGATGGAAGGTGTCGAATCCTCCATGAAGAAGCTCAAGGAAGAGCTTGGCGACGAGATGATCGGTGTCGTGCTTGATCTGCGCCGCAACCCCGGTGGATTGCTCGACCAGGCCGTGAAGGTATCTGATGCCTTTCTCGACCGTGGCGAAATCGTTTCCACCCGCGGCCGGGAATCCGACGATGCTCAACGGTTCAATGCGAAAAAGGGTGATCTGGCCGAAGGTCTGCCGATGGTCGTGCTGATCAATCGTGGGTCGGCCTCGGCTTCCGAAATCGTTGCGGGTGCCCTGCAGGATCACAAGCGTGCCGTGATCATGGGCACCGAAAGTTTCGGCAAGGGATCGGTCCAGACGATCATGCCGATTGCCGGCCATGGTGCGCTGCGTCTGACGACGGCAGCTTATTTCACTCCGAGTGGCCGATCGATCCAGAAGACGGGTATCACACCGGATATTCTCGTGGAGCAGGCGCAAATCCAGGAAGCTGCAGCGGCCTCGGGTGTGCGGGAGCGGGATCTGCGAAATGCGCGTGACAACGAAGGCACAGATCAGTCCGAATCCGAGGCGGATGGAGAGGCGGAAACGACCGCGCCACAGGATTATCAGCTTGCCCGTGCCCTCGATCTTCTCAAGGGAATCGCAACCTTTAATCAACGGGCCACCAACTGACCGTTAAGGTGTTTCCGCTACGTTCGGCACCATGAGCGACAAGACTTCGGATCAGCCCTCGAGACTGAGCAGCGTGGCCATCCTGCCCTGGATGGTGGCGCTCGTTCTATTTCTCGTGCTGATGGGATCCGTGACCATGCTTGGACTGGGCCTCACGGGGGATCCGCATGTGCCATCGGAACCGGAAATGGCTCAGGATGAACAGCCTGCCATGACCGATCCGACTGCGGGCGCGGACTCCAACCCTGACCCACCCGCATCGGCCACCCTGGTTGAAACTGTCCCCGAGGTCGAACCGGAATCCGAACCGGCGCAGATGGCCCCTCCGGTGGCCCCACCCGTGGAAGAGCCGGCCCTGCCTCCCGTAACACCACCTGCAGGCGCGCCTGAGCCCGTCACGGATCAATCGGAAGCGGAGACAACGCCTCCCGTGGTCACAGCCGCGCCGGAGCCTGACAGGGCCTCTGCGCCCGAAGTTGCGGCCGCACCTTCACCGCCGCCAGCGGTCGAGCCTGAAACCAGCACACCGGCTGTGAGAATATCTCCTGATGCCTTGCCACCGGCCCCGGACCCGGCCTGATTGAATTCTCGCCGCTGGGGCCATTGCCGCGGATCGGACTGGATGGACGGGAACCCTGGAAAGTCTATGCGCGCCCGCACAAAACGGGGGATGAGCGTCCCAAGGTCGCGATCATTCTGAGCGGACTGGGTCTGTCGAGCGCGGCCACGGAAGCTGCGATCCAGGATCTGCCCAGCGAAGTGACGCTGGCCTATCAGCCCTTTGCGGAAAATATTCAGCAATGGATACGGCTGTCACGAGCTGCCGGTCACGAGGTGTTGCTCAATTTGCCCATGGAACCCGTCGATTTTCCGGCCAATGATCCGGGGCCACGCGCATTGTTTGTCACGCTCTCCCCGGAAGAAACCAGGACCGGATGCGCTGGGCGCTCTCGCGTGTCTCCGGATATGTGGGGGTGGTCAACCATATGGGGTCGCGCTTCACGACTTCTCAGGAATCCATGCAGCCCATCCTTGCCGAGTTGAAGGCGCGTGGCTTGCTGTTCGTCGATGCCCGATCAGCCGCACGAAGTGTTGCAACCACTCTGGCAACCCAGATGGAAGTGCCGCGTGCCATCAATGACCGCTTTCCTCGACAACCGGGAGGTTTCCCGCGCGACCATCGATGCGCGTCTGGCCGAAGTGGAACGGATTGCACAGGAGGCCGGGGTTTCGATCGCGATCGGGCAGGCCTTTCCCGTGACGATCGAGCGGATACGCGTTTGGGCTGATACGCTGAACCAGAAGGGCATCGCCCTGGTGTCGATTTCCGCAGTTGTGGACCGGCAATCCGATCGATGACCGACCTTCTGGCCGACGCTGAAGATGCCGCCCGCTATCGCAAATGTGCGGGAGTCTATCTCCTGAATTCGGATGGCCGGGTTTGGGTCGGGGAGCGCCGGGATACGCCGGGGGCCTGGCAAATGCCCCAGGGCGGTATCGATGACGGGGAAGATCCTCAGGCTGCGGCGTTGCGCGAGTTGGAAGAGGAGACAGGTACCACGCATGTGGAGTTTCTGGCTGAGGCGCCGCACTGGCTGAAATACGATCTGCCGGCTGATCTGCAGCGCCGCGCCTGGAAGGGCCGCTGGAACGGACAGATGCAGAAGTGGTTTGCTTATCGGTTTCTCGGTTCGGATTCCGAGATTGATGTGCTTGGGGTGGCCAAACCTGAATTCGATCGCTGGCTATGGGTGATGCCGGAACAGCTGCCGGAGCTGATCGTTGCGTTCAAGCGGCCCATTTACGAGGCCGTTGTAGAGGTGTTTCGCCCATTGGGTGAAGGCCGCAGCTAGAATACCGGCGTGCAGGCTGTCAGGCCGCGGCTTCCGAGTTGCGGCCAATCCGCATATTGAGGAACCAGACCGCACCGCGGGCGATCCAGTTGGACACGCGGCTGTGGGGTGCAAACCCGATTGCCTTGAAGATCAGGGTTACGGCGCGCTCCACATGGCGTATTTCGTAAAACCCGTAGGCCCGGGACATATAGGCACGGATGCAGCGCTTGCGGTTGTAGGATTCGCCGGTGTTGTTGGCGGCGTGATACGCATAGGCGAGTTCGTCATCCTCACTCTCGCCGATTCGACCCAGACCGATCCACAGTCGTTTCAGCTTTCCGAGATTTTCGATGTCCCGGTAGCGTTCCATATGGGTGTAGAAAAGCTTGTAGTGGCGAATTTCATCCTGAGCGATCTTCTCGCAGATCGCGCGCAGCACCGGTTCGTCACTGGCTTCGCGCAGGGCAGAGTAATAGGACGAGGTACCGACCTCCACCATGCAGCGGGCCACAAGCTCGCCACATCTCGTGCCGCGCACTGAACTGTCCGCGCCCACGGGTAGCTGGATCTTTTCGGCGAATTCCGCAAAGCGGTTTTCAAAGTCGAATTCCGGATCGGCGGTCTGGGCCCATCGAGCCAGCGCACTGCCGTGCTGCACTTCTTCAAAGGCCCAGCGCTGGGCAGCGTCCTGAAACTGCGGGTCATCCGCGAAAACACTGCACAGATACTCGGCATAGATGCCGCCATTGTACTCGACCATGGCAGCAGCTTTGACGATCCGGAGCATGTCCGGATCGACCTTGGTCGGGTCAAAACTGTCCCAGGGAATATCGTTCAGGGTCCAGTATTTGTTGCGATATTCGGTCATGGCCCTTCTATCAACGAAAACGGGCTGCATCCGTTGCGGTTCAAACCATTATATATAGTTCGCTGCCATCTGAGATCAAAACCCGATCTTGACAGACGAAAAAAACTAACCGATTGATTTATTGGTAAGTTTGACTATCCAGAGATGCCAATTTCGCACGTGCCGATTCGGCCCGTTGCTCGGCCAGCGCGCGTTCGGTGGCGTTGTCACCGGCATCCGCGATCTCTTCATTGGCCAATTGCAGGTCTTTTTCCACCTGCTCTCGGTCAATCTCGTCCAGTGGCACGGCCTCTTCAGCCAGAACAGTACAGCGTTCGGCTGTGACTTCGGCAAAGCCGCCGGCCACGAAGATGCGGGTTTTGACCGAACCGCCCTCGAAAATATGGATCACACCAGGGCGCACGGTCGAGATCACCGGCGTATGACCCGGCAGGACACCGAAGTCTCCTTCGGCGCCGGGTACCACAACCATCTCGACCTCTTCCGAGAGAAGCAACTTCTCCGGTGAGACCAGTTCGAACTGAACCGCGTTATCAGCCACGCGATATCTCCCGTTAAGCCGCTTCGGCGGCCATTGATTGTGCCTTTTCGATCGCTTCTTCGATGGTGCCAACCATGTAGAAGGCCGATTCCGGCAGGTCGTCATGCTCACCCTCAACGATCTGCTTGAAGCCCTTGATCGTGTCTTCGAGGTTCACAAACTTGCCCGGGGAGCCGGTGAAGACTTCCGCAACGTGGAAGGGCTGGGACAGGAAGCGCTGCAACTTGCGTGCGCGCGTCACAGTCAGCTTGTCTTCTTCCGAAAGCTCGTCCATGCCGAGAATGGCAATGATGTCCTGCAAGCTCTTGTAGCTCTGCAGGGTCTCCTGCACGGTACGGGCGACCTGGTAATGCTCGTCGCCAATGATCCGGGGTCGAGAATACGACTGGTTGAATCGAGCGGATCCACAGCCGGGTAAATGCCGATTTCGGCGATCTGGCGCGACAGCACGGTCGTGGCATCCAGATGGGAGAAGGCGGTGGCCGGGGCCGGATCGGTCAAATCATCCGCAGGCACGTAAATCGCCTGAACCGAAGTGATCGAGCCCTTGTTGGTGGATGTGATGCGTTCCTGCAGCGTACCCAGATCGGTACCCAATGTCGGCTGATAGCCCACCGCTGAGGGAATACGGCCGAGCAGGGCAGACACCTCGGCGCCGGCCTGCGTAAAGCGGAAGATGTTGTCGACGAAGAACAGCACGTCCTGGCCTTCTTCATCACGGAAATATTCAGCCATGGTCAGGCCTGACAGAGCCACACGTGCGCGCGCTCCCGGCGGCTCGTTCATCTGGCCGTAAACCAGTGCAGCCTTGGAATCACCATCAGGCTGGATAACGCCGGATTCCATCATCTCGTGATAGAGATCGTTGCCTTCGCGGGTACGTTCGCCAACGCCGGCGAACACCGAGTAGCCGCCATGGCCCTTTGCGATGTTGTTGATCAGCTCCATGATGAGCACGGTCTTGCCCACGCCGGCGCCGCCAAACAGGCCGATCTTGCCGCCCTTGGCGTACGGAGTGAGAAGATCGACGACCTTAATGCCGGTGACCAGCTGCTCGGTCTCGGTTGCCTGATCCACGAAATCGGGGGCTTCACGATGAATGGCCGACATGGCGGTGGCATTGATCGGGCCACGTTCGTCAATCGGCTCGCCGATCACGTTGATGATGCGTCCCAGCACTTCCGGACCGACCGGCACGCTGATCGCGGACCCGGTATCGACCACTTCCTGCCCGCGAACCAGACCTTCGGTCGTGTCCATGGCGATGGTGCGAACGGTGTTTTCACCAAGATGCTGTGCGACTTCGAGAACCAGGCGGTTGCCGTGGTTGTCTGTCTCCAGCGCGTTCAGGATCGGGGGCAGATCGCCGTCGAACTGGACGTCGATAACGGCGCCGAGTACCTGAGTGATTTTGCCGACAAGGTTCTTTGACATGTTGTGCTCCTCGCTCGTTGGGAGTCGAGTGTTCTAAAGCGCTTCCGCGCCGGAGATGATCTCGATGAGTTCGGTTGTGATGGCTGCCTGACGCGTCCGGTTGTATTCGGTCGAAAGTCGATCGATCATATCACCGGCATTGCGTGTGGCGTTGTCCATCGCGGTCATGCGTGCACCCTGTTCGGATGCAAAGGATTCGATCATGGTGCGGAACACCTGGACCGACAGATTTCGCGGCAGAAGGTCTGCCAGAATTTCCTGTTCATCGGGCTCGTATTCGTAGACGGCGCCGGAATCCAGAGCAGATGCCTGATCGTCCGTATCGTCATCTGAACCCTCTTCCGTTTCGGGAAGGGCGAAGGGAATGATTTGCTGCGGCGTGACATCCTGAGTCAGCGCAGAAACGAATTTGTTGTAGACGATGGTGCAGACATCGCACTCACCGGCCTCGAACATGTCGCGTGCGCGCTGTGCAATCTCGGCGGCTGTTTCGAAACGCGGAGTGGGGCGTGCGGTATCTTCCAGCGTATCGATGATGATATCGCCGAATTCGCGACGCAGAATCCCGCGTCCCTTGCGACCCACGATGAGGAGTTTGACCTCCTTGCCATCCGCCCGAAGTTCGAGAATGCGCTTGCGTGTCCAGCGGCCGATCGAGCCGTTGAAGCCGCCGCACAGGCCGCGATCCGTGGTCATGACGATGAGCAGATGCACATCATCCTTTCCACTGCCCGCCAACAGGGGCGGAGCCGTGCCGGCTGTGACGGCGCTTTGCGCCAGTGATCCCAGCATCCGTTCCATGCGTACGGCATAGGGCCGAGTTGCCTCGGCATCTTCCTGCGCACGTCGAAGCTTCGCGGCGGCGACCATTTTCATGGCCGACGTGATCCGCTGGGTCGACTTTACCGAACTGATTCGGACACGTAGGTCCTTGAGGCTCGCCATTTGTCAGTCGCTATCCGTGTTGTCCGAGCGGAACTAGGCGAAGGTCTTGACGTAGGATGCGACGGCATCCTCAAGCTTCTGGCTGGTGTCATCGTCGAGATTGTTGGTCTCGCGGATTGACAGCAGAATATCGGCGTGGTTTGCACGAATGTGATCCAGAAGCTGCGCCTCGAAGCGATTGACGTCGCCGACGGCAAGGCCATCAAGGTGACCACGGACGCCTGCGAAGATCGCCACAACCTGCTCTTCCATGGGAAGCGGCGAGTACTGGGGCTGCTTGAGCAGCTCCGTCAGGCGTGCGCCACGGGCCAGCAACTGCTGGGTTGAGCTGTCGAGGTCCGACGCGAACTGGGAGAAGGCTTCCATCTCGCGATACTGGGCGAGTTCGAGCTTGATACTACCGGCAACGGACTTCATGGCCTTGGTCTGCGCGGCCGAGCCAACACGACTAACCGACAGGCCAACGTTAATGGCCGGACGAATGCCCTTATAGAAGAGCTCGGTTTCGAGGAAGATCTGACCATCGGTGATCGAAATCACGTTTGTCGGGATATAGGCCGACACGTCGTTGGCCTGGGTCTCAATGACCGGCAGGGCCGTCAGTGAACCGCCGCCAAGTTCGTCATTCATTTTCGCCGCGCGCTCGAGCAGGCGGGAATGGAGATAGAACACGTCACCCGGATAGGCTTCACGTCCCGGCGGACGACGCAGCAGCAGCGACATCTGCCGATAGGCCGTGGCCTGTTTCGACAGATCGTCATAGAAAATGACGGCGTGCATACCATTGTCGCGGAAGAACTCGCCCATGGCGCAGCCGGCATAGGGCGCCAGGAACTGCAGCGGAGCAGGCTCGGAAGCTGTGGACGCGACCACGATCGTGTAATCCAGCGCGCCGTGTTCACGCAGGGTTTTCACCACCTGTGCAACGGTCGAACGCTTCTGACCGACGGCAACATAGATGCAGAACAGCTTGTTGTTGTCGCTGGCGTCGTTGATCTTTTTCTGGTTCAGGATGGTGTCGACGATGACGGCGGTTTTGCCGGTTTGACGGTCACCAATGATCAGTTCGCGCTGTCCGCGACCGACCGGTACGAGCGCGTCGAGCGCCTTGAGACCGGTCTGCATGGGTTCGCTGACGGACTGGCGCGGGATGATGCCCGGTGCCTTGACTTCGATCAGGCGGCGCTCGTCGGAATCGATATCGCCATTGCCGTCAATCGGATTGCCCAGAGCATCGACAACACGGCCCAGAAGGGCCTTACCAACGGGAACGTCGACGATGTCGCCGGTCCGCTTGACGGTGTCACCTTCCTTGATGTCCCGGTCATTACCGAAAATCACGATACCGACATTGTCGGTCTCGAGGTTCAGGGCCATGCCCATGATTCCACCAGGGAATTCAACCATTTCACCGGCCTGAACATTGTCGAGGCCATAGACGCGTGCAACGCCATCACCCACGGACAGGACCTGACCGACTTCCGAGACATCGGCCTCAGCATCGAAATTGGCAATCTGGTCTTTCAGAATTGCCGAAATTTCTGCGGCACGAATTTCCATCCTTACGCTCCCTTCATGGCGAATTGCAGGCGCTGAAGTTTTGTCTTCAGCGATGCGTCAATCATCCGCGAACCCACACGCACAACCAGCCCACCGATCAGTGAGGGGTCGACACTTGGTTCGACGGCGACTTTTCCGCCCAGTTTTGCGCGCAGGCTCTCTGTGAGCTGCTGCAATTGATCATCTTTCAACGGACGCGCCGAGGTCACCTCGGCCGTGATTTCACCTCGACGATGGGACAGTTCCGCCAGATAGGCGGAAATCATGTCGGCGAGGACGAACAGACGGTTGTTACCGGCGACAACGCCGATAAACCGGCGGGTCAGCGGGTTTGCGCCCCCGCGTTCGAGAATTGTGTTCATGGCTTTCATCTTCTCCTCACCGTCAATGACGGGTGAACGGAGAAGTTTTTCCAGATCGCTGCTCTCGGCAATCAATGCCTTGAGAGACTCAAGATCGCTCGCGACGTCGTCGAGGTTTTTGGCCTCGTCCGCGAGTTCATAAAGGGCCAGCCCGTATCGCTGCGCGATATTACCGACAACACCTGAATCCGCCGCCACTTGCGACTGCCCCCCTGGGCCATAATTGTGCTTGTGCGATTAACGATAACCATATGATTTAAAACGAAAATCATTGGCTGCCCGTCGGACGGCTTTTGTCCACCACCGAGGCAGGCGCTTGGTAGCACAGGGCTTTTGGGCTGGCAAGCGTACCGCGGCGCGAAAAGTGGACAAAACTGGCGATTTATCAGCGATGCCGGTCGCGTCAATTCGACGCGTGTTTGCAAAATACCGGCTCAGAGAAAGCTGTAGGGGTCCACATCCACCCGGACGCGGGCATTGCCGGGAACCTTTATCTGGGCCAGCCAGGCCCGCAGGATCGGCTGAACAGCAACTTCGCGCGAGGCTTTCAGCAACAAGCGGCGCCGGTGTTGGCCGCGCAGCAGGGACAACGGTGCCGGTGCGGGCCCCAGAACACGTGTATCCGGTGTGCTCGGCGCGCAGCGTGCGAGCGCGCGGGACAGATCATCGGCGATTCTGGCGTCCCGGCTGGAAACGATAATGGCCGCCAGTCGCCCGAAGGGAGGCCAGCCGCCCGATTGCCGGGCTTGGGTCTCCAGTTCGAAGAAACGCGCTTCATCACCGGAGACCAGAGCCGCCATGACCGGGTGTTCGGGCTGGAAGGTCTGAATCAGAACGCGCCCGGGGCGTTCGGCGCGTCCCGCGCGCCCGGACACCTGCTGCAGGATCTGGTATGTGCGCTCGGCGGCGCGCAGATCTCCCCCGGCCAGGCCAAGATCCGCATCGACGATTCCCACCAGAGTCAGATTCGGGAAGTGGTGCCCCTTGGCGACCATTTGGGTGCCGATCAGGATATCGAGATCACCATCCTCGACGGATCGAATGAATTTCTGTGCCGATTCCGGTCCCCGCATCGTGTCGCTGGTCATGATGCCGATGCGCGCATCGGGCAGCAGGCCAACCATTTCTTCCTGAATACGTTCGACTCCCGGGCC
Organism: uncultured Alphaproteobacteria bacterium; assembly: GCA_943787445.1. GTDB lineage: Bacteria > Pseudomonadota > Alphaproteobacteria > UBA6615 > UBA6615 > JABJAG01. Next base: position 19,210 of record CALSML010000017.1, on the reverse strand, counting down.
GCAGGCCACCAGCGTGTCGACATTCTCGCAGGACGGACAAACGCTCGGTGAAGGTACTTCGTAGCCACAATGGTGGCATTGCAGGCGTTTCCGGAACCGGTGTTCCGTTAGCCATGCCGCGCAGCTGGGGCATTCGATACGGTGACCACAGGTGCGACACAGGGTGAGGGGGGCGTAGCCGCGGCGGTTGAGAAACAACATTGCCTGTTCTCTGGCGGCGATGGTCTCCGTCAGTGCTGTGACGAGTTCATCGGAGACGAAGCGGTTCGCACTCAGATCAGCCACACGCATATCCACGGTCGTGATGGTCGGCATCACGGCGCCGCCGAATCGTTCCGGCAGGGGCAGCGACTGGAATCTGTCACGACTGACATTGACGCGGGTTTCTAGAGACGGGGTGGCCGATGCCAGCACGACCGGCGCCCCGGCGATCTGTGCGCGGACGATCGCCATGTCCCGGCCGTGGTAGGAGACGCCATCCTCCTGTTTGAAGGCAGGCTCGTGCTCTTCGTCGATGATAATCAGGCCAAGTTCGTCAAAAGGCAAAAACAGCGCCGATCGCGCCCCCACCACAATACGTGCGTCTCCGGTGGACACCGCGCGCCAGGTCACCCGTCGCTGGACCTGACTGAGATCGGAATGCCAGACGGCGGGCGGGACACCAAATCTTTCCTCGAACCGTCGCAGCCATTGCGGTGTGAGCGCAATCTCGGGAAGCAGGACCAGAACCTGCCGGCCTTCCGCCAGCGCCGTGGCGACGGCTTCGAAATAGACTTCCGTTTTGCCTGAACCCGTCACACCGTCCACAAGTGTGACCGAGAAGGTGTCGGCCAGGATTTTCTCCCGCAATGTCTGTGCCGCTTTGGCCTGCGCTTCGGAGAGCTGCGGGCCTGGACGCGTCAGGTCCGGTGGGGCGAATGGCGGTGGCGGCGGAACCTCGAGTTTCCGGAGCGCACCGGCTTCGACCAGCCCCTTGATGACACCGGACGACACACCGGTCTCCCGCGACAGATCGGCTGCGGAGAGTGCCGGCCCATCCTGCAGGAAGGTCAATACCCGTTCTCGTGCCGGCGTCATGCGCATTGTCTCGACGGGTTCGCCCTTTTGAAAGACGATCATTGGTTTGGGGGGGACAAGCGCATCGGGTGAGCGCATGGCCATGCGCAGGACGGCGCCGGGGGTGCTGAGGGTGTAGCTGGCGACCCAATCCACGAAGCGCCGGATTTCCTCGGGCATGGGTGGTGCATCGATGCACCGCTCTATGGGCCGGAGCTTGGCGGAATCCACATCTCCCATGGCTGGTCCCCAGACCACGCCCACCATCTCCCGTTTTCCCAGAGGAATTTCGACATAGTCACCATCTGTGATCTTCATATCCGCGGGGATGAGATAGTCATAGGGGCCGACCACGGGCGTGGGCAGCATCACGCTGACAGCATGTGCGTATGTGGAGTCGGGTGTGGTGGTGTCACTTTGGGCCATCCGGTACACTCTACCGAGCGACTCGCGGCCGTCCAACGTAAGCTGCAGGCGCGTTTGAAAAATCTGCCCTGGCGTAACGAAATGGTGACCTCTGACGGCCACCGAGACCATAAGGAAGACGGACATGAAGTTTTTTGTGGACACAGCTGATCTCGATGAAATCCGTGATCTGGCCGCCACGGGGCTGCTCGACGGTGTGACGACCAACCCGTCCCTGATCGCCAAGTCGGGGCGCAATATGCTCGATGTGATCGCTGAAATTTGCGATGTGGTCCCGGGCCCGGTCAGTGCGGAAGTCACGGCAACCGATGTGGAGACGATGCTTCTGGAAGCGGATGTTCTGGCTTCTGTTGCCAAGAACGTTGCCGTCAAGGTTCCACTGACGCCCGATGGTCTGAAGACATGCCGTGCGTTGCGGGATCGCGACATCATGGTGAATGTCACACTTTGTTTCTCGGCGGCGCAGGCGATCCTGGCCGCCAAGGCGGGCGCCACCTTCATTTCGCCCTTTGTGGGCCGTCTCGATGATATCGGTCTGCGCGGGCTGGATCTGATTGATGAAATCGTCGACATTTATGAGCAGTTCGATGCGTTCGACACCGAGGTGCTGGTCGCATCGATCCGTGGTCCGTCGCATGTTGTGGAGGCGGCTCGCACTGGTGCTCATGTGGCAACCCTGCCGCCGAATGTCCTGCGTGCGCTTTACAATCACCCGCTGACCGACAAGGGCCTGAATGCCTTCCTCAAGGACTGGGAGGCCACCGGGCAGTCGATTCTGGAGCAGGCAGCACAAAGAAGCGCTGCGGAATAGCCACGCTGAAAGGCCCGAGCAATGAGCACAGAAGCGACAAAGTCTGAGGCCACTGTTCCGATAGAACTGACCGACGGGCAGGTGATCGAGTTTCTGCACGCGAATTCCGATTTCCTGGAACGTTATCCCGAACTCCTGTCCGTGATCGTGTCCCCCGAGCGGGAATTTGACGAAGCGGACGCTTCCGGCGGAGAGGTCATCGACCTCCAGGGTGCGATGCTGAACCGGATGCGAAGCGAACTCGCGGAGCGGGATGAGCAGAGCAGCGAACTGATTGATGCCAGTCGCGCCAACCTGCAGAGTCAGAACCGCATTCACGCTGCGGTCATTGCGCTTTTGTCGTCGCGCTCACTCGATCACATGCTGGAAATACTGACAATCGATCTGGCCGGCCTGTTGAATGTGGACGCTGTTGCCCTGTGTCTCGAAGGGCGGACTGTCGCGCCGTCCTCCAGTCAGGGGGTTCGGGTGGTGCCTACCGGAACGATCGACAGGATCGTCGAAGTTTCACGCACGGTCACATTGCGTGAAGATATTGAAGGTGACCGCCGCATCTATGGAGAGGCATCCGGATTGGTGCGTTCGGAGGCGATGCTGCGTCTGTCGGTCCGCGATGACGCACCCTGTGCATTGCTGGCCCTGGGCAGTCGTGACCCGGCACGTTTTCATTCCGGTCAGGGGTCGGAGCTTCTGACCTTTCTGGCGCGTATCATGGAACACTGCATCCGAACATGGCTCGACCTGCCACGTTGAACCCCAAAGTCCAGCAACCGGCCGCTGCGGATCCTGACGTGCAGGAGGCACTCTTGCGTTGGCAGTCGCAATTGGCGAGCGAACGCCGTGCATCCGAGCATACGGTTGAAGCCTATCTGCGGGATGTCATTGCCTTTCTCGACTTCATGTCCGGGCATTGCGGAGAGCGGGTCTCGATCGCGCTTCTGACTAAACTGAAGACGGGTGATTTTCGGGCCTGGCTCGCCCGGCGCGTGGGTGAGGGATATGCCCGAACCTCGACAGCGCGTGCCCTGTCCTCGGTGCGGATGTTCTTTCGGTTTCTGGACCGGGAAGGTCTGGGCCACAATGCCGCCATTGGCGCGGTGCGCGGACCACGCCTGCCACGCGCAGTTCCCAAGGCGCTCGCAGATCGGGAAACCGAAGACCTGATGGCCGCGGTGACACAACCCTCGCGGCCCGATGAACCGGCCTGGATTGCCGCGCGCGATCTCGCGGTTCTTCTGCTGCTTTATGGGTGTGGCCTGCGTATTTCCGAAGCGCTTGGTCTCAATGTGAGCGACATACCCGATGATGATTCGCTCACCGTGACCGGGAAGGGTGGGAAGACACGTATGTTGCCCCTCCTTCCCATGGTGCGCCAGGCAATCGACGACTATGTCGCCCGTTGCCCGCAGACCCTCGCGGCCGAGGGCCCCCTGTTTGTGGGCGTGCGCGGCGGACGGTTGAGCCCGCGGGTGATCCAGAAGCGGATGCAGAGTTTGCGGGTCGCGCTGGGATTGCCGGATTCGGCGACACCCCATGCGCTGCGCCACTCTTTCGCGACGCATCTGCTGGCTTCGGGCGGGGATCTGCGGGCGATTCAGGAATTGCTCGGTCATGCCTCCCTGTCGGCGACCCAGCGCTACACCGATGTGGACAGCGCACGTCTGATCGATGTCTATAGCCGGGCCCATCCTCGGGCCAACCGGAATTAGTCCCGGAAGAAGACCGCATCATATTCGAGCATCCGTCCATAATGCCGGCTCCAGTAGCCGGGAATGACGAGATGTGGCCGAAAGTCCTGATCGGCGAGACGCTGAAGCAGCGGCAGATGGTCGGGTTGACCGTCATAGATGGGCTGCATGGAGAGTTCGAGCTGCAATCCCGTGATGCGATCCCAGGACGTTCCGATCCCGTCGAGCACCTGATCTTCGAAGCCCTGGGTGTCGGATTTGAGAAAGATGTTCTGCGCACCCGCCGCGTGATCGTCCAGAATTCGGGCAACCGTTGTCACGGGTACCGGTTCGCGGCTTTCTGCGCGCGTGCTGGCCAGCCGTTCATGGGCGGTTGCATCGAGCGGGAGGATCGAACTCATATCGGATTCGCCCGAAACATTGATCTCGACCTCGCCCACCATCGCGCCAACAGCCATGCGGGGGGCGATGTTCCACTGCGCGTCTGAGCGTGCGTGCCGTTCGAGTTCGTGGCGAATATGGGACAGGGGTTCAAAGGAGATGATCCGCCCTGAATATCCGTTGGCGCGAATGGCGCGGGCGTATTGGCCCGTATTGGCACCGATATCGAGCAGGCAGTCCACATCATGGGATTCGAGGGTTTCCACGATACGGCCCCAATGGGTCGCGGCACCGGGAAAGGGCGATATGTCGTAACCGAGCTTGCGCACCCATTTTCGAATTCTGCCGACCATGTCTACTGTCCTTCTGGAATCAACTGTCGCCACTGACATCTGTTCGGATTGGGAAACTATCATCAATCGGTTGTTTCGTGCGGCCCGGATGCGATTGCAGCCGGTGGCTCGGACAGGTAGCTTTCGGCCAGCAGGGAATAATTCTGATTAATGTCTGAAACCCCAGAGAACGTCGAGAAACGTGTGTCGGGTCTGATCCGGCGTCTTGTCGCGCCGGTTGCGATTGTCGTGTTGATCGCTCTGACGGCTCTCATGAGCCTGATCGCCATTGCGGCACGAGGTCAGGATGATATCGCGGCGCGCGATTCCGTGAATCTCATGCAGGTTGTTGGTGAATCACTAAGCGCCGATCTCGGCAAGATCGCCTATGACCACACCTGGTGGGACGAGGCGGTCGTGAACCTGATTGATCGGCCGAACATCGAATGAGCGAGCCTCAATATCGGCGACTATGCTGCCGAAACATTCGATATCAGTGACACCTTCGTCGTCTCGGAAACCAACTAGACTCTTTATGCCTATCGCGATGGTGTTCCTTCACGCGCGGAGGTGCACAAATATTTCGGGGCACCGATTCTGGATATGATTGAGAAGCGCGGCAGACACCCATGGTAGAACCGGAACCGATCGTCGGTTTCATGCGGAATAACGACGGGGTTCATCTGATCGCCGGCAGCGCGCTGACCCGGGAAAACTCGACAGGCGAACAACTTGTCTATCGGCCCCGGCCGGTTCTGATCCACGCCTGGGATTTGGATGAAGCTGTGATCGATGCGCTGGCGGACAGGTTCGGGTTTCAGGACCTGCGGCTCTCGACCGCGCCGTTGGACGGGGATGTGCTGCAAACCCCGCTGATTGGGTTCGACAGCAATACTGTGGCCTGGATGACCTGGACGCCACCCCATCCCGGATTGGCACTGTTCTCTGCCGTTCTACCCTGGTTTGTCGCCGGTGTGTTTGTTCTCGTCGTGCTGAGTATTGTCTTTGTCCGGCGTGTTCTTCACACCGCGCAGGCCATGGCGCAGGATGCAAATACACTGGCGGAGAAAGAGCACATCCTGGCGCAGACGAGCAAGATGGCGGTGCTTGGTGAAATGGCGGCGGGCGTGGTTCATGAACTGAACCAGCCCCTGAACATCATTCGCATGGCATCGGATTCGACCCGGGGGATTCTGGAACGGAAAGAGCAGAAACCGGAATTCGAGCAGCTCGATGAGCAGCTTTCGGTGATCAGCGGGCAGGTGCGGCGGATGGCCGATACCATCCAGAGCATGCGAATTTTCAGCCGTGATGATCACGGCCGAAAGATCGCCTTCGACCCGTCACGTGCAGCCAATCAGGCTTTGTCATGGCTGCGGCCGGAATTGTCTGAACGGGGCATCGAAATCTCTCTTCAGGCGCCGGCATCCTGTGGCCGGGTGTTTGGAGAACCATCCCGGTTCGAACAGGTCATTGTGAACCTGCTTTTGAATGCACGGGATGCCGTTTGCGATCCGGGGAATGACGGCAAGGCCCCACAGGGCGTCGTCAGGATCGTGATTTCTGAAAATCTCGACACGAATGTGATTGGCATTGTCGTCTCTGACAATGGCGGTGGTGTTCCTGAAGAAACTCTCGAGCGGCTGTTCGAGCCCTTTTTCACCCCAAGGCACCGGGTGATGGAACCGGACTAGGGCTTTCTATTTCCTACGGCATTGTCACCGGTATGGGGGGGCGCCTGTTCGTCGAAAATCACGTGGCAGGGGCTGCCTTCTGCATCGAGTTGCCGCGTATCGCGCCGGCCGGGGATGCAGAGAAGTCCGAAACCGGGGATCATCTCTCATGAGCGGGGAGATGCGTCATATTCTGGTCGTGGATGACGAGCCGCTTGCCGCGCAGCAGGTGTCGAAATTTCTTGAATACGGCACCGTGCGCACAAGCACGGCGGGCAGTGGACGTGCCGCGTTGGCCCTGCACCGGGCGGATCCGGCCGATCTTATCGTAACGGATTTGCGCATGTCCGATGGCGATGGCGTCGAGTTGATCCGAGCCATCCGCGCGGACAATCCGGTGTTGGCCATCATTGTGGTGACAGGTCAGGTGCTGCGGGAAGCCGAAGCGGAGGCGCTGGATGCCGGTGCGACCGAACTTCTGCGCAAGCCGCTGGATTTGCAGGAACTCGCGACCGCCGTTGCTGAACATCTGCCGACATCGTAAGCCGGGCTAGATGTGGATGGTGCGCCCGTCCACGGCAAGTGCGGCTTCCTTGACGGCTTCCGACAGGGTCGGGTGCCCGTGACAGGTCCGTGCAATGTCTTCGGCCGACGCGCCAAACTCCATGCCCACAACAATTTCATGGATGAGGGTTCCCGCATCGGGACCAATGATATGCGCGCCCAGCAGACGATCGGTCTTGGAATCAGCAAGCAGTTTCACAAAACCGTCCGTGTCATTGGCTGCGCGTGCACGACCATTCGCCGAGAAGGGGAATTTGCCGACCCGATAGTCGACACCCGCATCCTTGAGCTGTTCTTCGGTCTGACCGACCGATGCGACTTCGGGCCATGTGTAGACGATGCCGGGAATCACGTCGTAATTCACATGTCCGGTCTCTCCGGCGATGATTTCCGCCGCCGCGACGCCTTCATCTTCCGCCTTGTGGGCGAGCATCGGGCCTGGCACACAGTCGCCGATGGCAAAGATGCCTTCCACATTGGTCTGGTAATTCACATCGATTTGAATGAAGCCGCGTTCATCGGTCGCGACGCCAACATCCTCGAGACCCAGTTGGTCCGTATAGGGACGGCGCCCGATCGAGACCAGAACCGTGTCACACTCTATGGTCTCGCTCTCGCCGTTGGAGGCAGCTTCGACCGTGAGTTTGACCTTGGTCTTGAGAGTTTCTGCACCGGTGACCTTTGTTCCCAGCCGGAAGGTCATGCCCTGTGCTTCAAGGGTTTTCTGGAACGCCTTGGCGACCTCGCCATCCATGCCAGGGGTGATGCGATCGAGGAATTCGACGACGGTGACCTTGGCGCCCAGCCGTGCCCAGACCGAACCCATTTCGAGCCCGATATAGCCGGCCCCGACCACCACAAGATGTTTGGGGACATTCTCCAGGGTCAGTGCCCCGGTCGAGGTGACAATCTGTTTCTCGTCGATCTCCAGCCCTGATAGCGGGGTGGAATCCGATCCGGTCGCGATCAGGATGGCGCCGGTTTTCAGGATTTCGCTGTCACCGGTCTCTGAAGTGACCTCGACTTCGGTGGCGCTGGCGATTCGGGCCGTGCCGTGGACGGGGGTCACCTTGTTCTTCTTGAACAGGAACTCGATACCCTTGGTATTGTCTGCGACCACCTTGTTCTTGTGGTCCATCATCGCATCTAGATCGAAGGACACTTTCCCGACCTTCACGCCATGAGCGGCCAGACCGTGCTGGGTGTGCGCATAGTGTTCGGAAGATTGCAGCAATGCCTTTGAGGGGATGCAGCCAATATTCAGGCAGGTTCCACCGAGGCTTTTTCGTTTGTCGATACAGGCAACATTCAAGCCCAGTTGTGCTGCGCGGATCGCAGCCACATATCCGCCCGGGCCGGCGCCAATGACAATGAGATCGAAGCTCTGACCGTCAGCCATGTGGTTTTAAACTCCAATCAGAAGGCGTTCGGGATCTTCGATCGCCTGTTTGATGCGCACCAGGAAGGTGACAGCTTCGCGGCCGTCAACGATCCGATGATCGTAGCTCAGCGCGACATACATGATGGGACGGATGACGATTTCATCATCGACTACCACCGGGCGCTTGACGATGTTGTGCATACCCAGAATGCCCGACTGAGGCGGGTTCAGAATCGGGGTGGACAACATGGAACCGAAAATGCCGCCATTGGTGATCGTGAAGGTCCCGCCGGTCAGTTCGTTCATTGTCAGCTTGCCGTCTTGGGCGCGCTGGCCGAAATCGGATATTCCAGATTCAATTTCGGCAAAGCTCTTCTGATCGGCATCGCGCATTACCGGAACCACGAGACCCTGCGCGCCGCCAACGGCGATGCCCACGTCATAGAAGTTCTTGTAAATGATCTCATCGCCGAAGATCTCGGCATTGACGGCTGGAATTTCCTTCAACGCGTTGATCGCAGCTTTTACGAAGATGCTCATGAAGCCAAGTTTGACGCCGTGCTTTTTCTCGAAGTCGTCTTTGTAGCGGCTGCGCAGGTCCATGATGGCCTGCATGTCGATCTCGTTGAAGGTCGTCAGCATGGCGGCGGTGTTCTGCGCGTCCTTGAGGCGTGACGCCACGGTCTTCCGCAGCTTGGTCATGCGCACACGTTCTTCGCCGCGCGGGTCTTCCGGGCGATCAGGCAGGTCACCAGCCGCGACAAAGGCCGGCGCGGAAGGTGCCGCTGCCGGCGGTGCGGTCGGTTTTGCGGTGCCGCCGGATTCAAGGTGACGCACAACATCCCCCTTGGTGATCCGGCCATCACGGCCCGTGGCGGCGATGTCCGCCGGATTGAGACCATTCTCGTCGACCAGCTTGCGAACGGCAGGTGCCAAGAGAAGATCGGTGTTGGCGCTTCCGCCAGTTTCTGCAGGTACAGCAGCCGGTTCGGCGTCGGGCGTTGGAGCCGGTTTGATTTCTGACGGTGCCCCAGCGCCTGCGGAGATGCGTCCAACAACCGCGCCGACTTCCACGTCGACCCCTTCGTCGGAAATGATTTCCACCAGTGTTCCTGCGCTAGGGGTAGGAAGTTCGGCGGTGACCTTATCGGTCTCGATCTCGACCAGAGCTTCGTCGGCTTCAAAGGACTCACCGACTTTTTTCAGCCAGCGTCCGACCGTGCCCTCGGTGACGGATTCGCCGAGTTCCGGGATGACGATGTCCATCACGTCGCCGCTAGCTGCGGCTGCGGGCGCACTGGCAGGTTCTGGCTCTTTTTCCGCTGCGGCGGGAGCTTTTGCCGGCGCGCTTGGGGCTGCAGAGGCGGTCGCGTTTTCATCGATGGCACCAATGACGCTGCCCACTTCCACGTCAGCGCCTTCATCCGCCCGAATTTCGGTCAGCACGCCTGAGTTGGGCGCCGGAACCTCGACCGTGACCTTATCGGTCTCGATTTCCACCAGCGGTTCGTCCGCCGTGATGGCTTCGCCCACGGACTTGTACCAGCGTGCAATCGTGCCTTCGGTGACGGATTCACCCATGTCCGGGACTTTGATTTCGGTCGCCATGTTTCTAACGTTCCTGTTGTTCGCCTGGCCGTATTACAGCGTCAGAGCTTCGTCTACGAGTTGTTCCTGTTCCCGCCGGTGTCGCGCGCCATTGCCGGTGGCCGGAGAGGCGGCCTCGGGACGCCCGACATAGCGGGGACGTTTGTGGTCGGCATCGATTTCGGTCAGTACAGCTTCGAGGCGTCGGTCGACAAAAGTCCAGGCGCCCATGTTTTCGGGCTCTTCCTGACACCAGACGATTTCGGCCTTCTTGAACCGGGATAGTTCCTCAACCAGTGCCTTTTTCGGGAAGGGATAAAGCTGTTCCATCCGCAGGAAGAAGACATCGTCGATGCCGCGCTTGGCGCGTTCTTCGAAGAGATCGTAATAGACCTTGCCCGAACACAGCACGACGCGTTTGATATCCTTGTCGTCACACAGCTTCTCGTCGTCCCACAGGACACGGTGGAAGCCGGTGCCCGGGCCGAAATCCGCAAGGTCTGACACGCAGAGCTTGTGCCGCAACAGCGATTTCGGTGTCATCACGACCAGTGGCTTGCGGAAGTTGCGACGCATCTGCCGGCGCAGAGCATGGAAGTAGTTCGCCGGTGTGGTGATATTGCAGACCTGCATGTTCTCTTCGGCGCAAAGCTGCAGATAGCGCTCCAGCTTGGCCGAGGAATGCTCCGGACCCTGGCCTTCATAGCCGTGGGGCAGAAGCATGACGAGACCGGACATGCGCAACCACTTGGACTCACCCGATGCGATGAACTGGTCGATGATGACCTGTGCACCATTGGCAAAGTCGCCAAACTGGGCTTCCCAGAGAACCAGTGCATGGGGTTCGGCCTGGCTGTAACCGTATTCGAACCCGAGGACACCAAATTCGGAAAGCGGGCTGTCGATCACTTCGATCGGTGCCTGTCCATAACGGATACTGGCCAGAGGCAGGAACTTCTCCTCGCTCTGCTGGTCGATCAGCACCGCGTGGCGCTGGGAGAAGGTGCCGCGCCCGACATCTTCACCGGACAGCCGGACCGGGGTTGATTCACACAACAATGTACCGAAGGCCAGCGCTTCGCCAGTGGCCCAGTCGATGCCCGCGCCCGTATCGATCATCTTTCGCTTGTTCTTCAACTGTCGAATGATCTTGGAATTTGCGTTGAAGCCATCCGGCGGCTGGGAGATCGCGTGACCCACTTCCTTGAGTGTGTCCATGTTGACAGCCGTATCACCGCGTCGGGCTTCTTCGCCCTCGGCCATGCCGAGATTGGCCCAGCGGCCTTCCAGCCAGTCGGCCTTGTTAGGCTTGTAGCTGCGTGCCGCTTCGAATTCCTCTTCGAGGTGATTCTGAAACTCCTCGACGATCTGGTCACCGCCGCCCTGCGGGATGACGCCTTCATCTTCGAGTTGTTGCGCGTAGAGCGCGCGGGTTGTCGGCTGCGCGGAGATCGATTTGTACATCAAAGGCTGGGTGAAGGCCGGCTCGTCGGATTCGTTGTGGCCGGCGCGACGGTAGCCCCAGAGGTCGAGAACCACATCCGCCTTGAACCGATAACGATATTCCGTCGCGATCCGCGCGGCATGCACTGTGGCTTCCGGATCGTCGCCGTTCACGTGGAAGATCGGTGCCTGAACCGCTTTGGCCACGTCGGATGAATAGGGTGAGGATCGTGCTGCCGTCGGGTTGGTCGTGAACCCGATCTGGTTGTTCACGATCACATGCACCGTGCCGCCGGTGCGGTAGCCACGAAGCTGGGACAGGTCGAGTGTTTCGGCGACCAGCCCCTGTCCGGCAAATGCCGCATCACCATGCATCAGGATGCCCATCACCTTGTGGCGTTCGGCATCTGCACGCAGTTGCTGCTTGGCGCGCACCTTGCCCAGGACAACGGTGTTGACCGCTTCCAGATGGCTCGGGTTCGGGGTGAGGGACAGATGGACGGTGTTGCCGTCGAAGGTACGGTCGGAGGACGTGCCCAGATGGTATTTCACATCGCCCGAGCCCATGACGTCGTCCGGGTTGGGCGAATTGCCTTCGAATTCCGAGAACATGGCGCGAAAGGGCTTGTCCATGAAATTGGCCAGCACGTTCAAGCGGCCGCGATGGGGCATGCCGATCACCAGCTCGCGCAGGCCCAGCTGACCGCCTCGTTTGACGATTTGCTCCAGGGCGGGGATCAAGGATTCACCGCCCTCCAGACCGAACCGCTTGGCGCCGGTGTATTTCTTGTCGAGGAACTGTTCGAAAACCTCGGCCCGGGTGAGGGAGCCAAGGATGGCTTCCTTGCCCTTTTTGGTGAATTCCGTGTGGTTGCGGGCTCCTTCGATGCGTTCCTGAATCCAGGCCTTTTCGTCGGGCCCCTGAATGTGCATGAACTCGATGCCGATATTGCCGCAATAGGTCTGCCTGACCACGTCGATGATCTGACGCATCGTCGCCGTTTCCAGGCCCAGCACGTAGTTGATGAAGATCGGGCGATCCATGTCGGAGTCGCCGAAACCATATGTGCGCGGATCGAGTTCGGGATGGGTCTCGGGCTTCATCAGGCCCAGCGGGTCAAGATTGGCTTCGAGATGGCCGCGCACGCGGTAGGCACGGATGAGCATCAGCGCGCGGATCGAATCGAGGGTCGCATGACGCACCTGATCCGGGGCGGCGGAGGCTTCTGCGGGCGCACCATAGAAAAGGGGAGCGCCGTTCAGGCGCGCGCCGCCATTACGGTTGGTGGCCGGCGTGGTGTGGTCATTCCCGCTGGAGCCGTTCGGGCTACCAATGATCCGTGAATCCCGGGGGGCCCAGCTGGCGCCTTTGAGATCTTCGAGCAGCTCACGTGCATCATCGTGCAGGGAAGAGAAGAAACTTCCCCATTCCGGGTCGACGCTGTCGGGCCGTTCAAGATACTTGGAATAGAGTTCGGCGACGAATGTGGCATTGGCGCCGTTCAGGAACGACGAATAACCGATGTAATTACCCATTAGATTGCCGCGCTGTCAGGCTGCGGTCCCTCGATTGCATGCGATGGTGTCCCCCCGTCGCACCATCAATTAAGTCTAGGCCTTCATGGCTTTCATCATTGTCGTTCCCAATGCTGACGGCGAATCCGCCACCAGCATGCCTGCGGACTTCATCGCCTCGATCTTGGCTTCGGCCGTACCCTTGCCGCCGGAGATGATGGCGCCCGCATGACCCATGCGTTTGCCTGGCGGTGCAGTCACACCGGCAATGAAGCCAGCAATGGGTTTCTTGGTTTTCGATGATTTGATGAACTCGGCGGCATCTTCTTCGGCGGATCCACCGATCTCGCCAATCATGATGATGCCTTCGGTTTCGTCGTCATCGAGAAACATCTCGAGACAATCGATGAAATTGGTTCCGTTGACCGGGTCGCCACCAATGCCGATGCAGGTGGTCTGTCCCAGGCCCACGGCTGTGGTCTGTCCCACGGCTTCATAGGTCAGCGTGCCCGAGCGGGACACGATGCCGATATTGCCGCGCTGGTGGATGTGGCCGGGCATGATGCCGATCTTGCACTCATCCGGTGTGATGACGCCGGGGCAGTTCGGGCCGATCAAACGGGTGTCCGAACCATCCAGTGCGCGCTTGACCTTCACCATGTCGATCACCGGAATGCCTTCGGTGATGCAGACCACGAGCCCAACACCTGCGGCAATGGCTTCGACGATCGCATCAGCTGCGAAGGGCGGCGGGACATAGATCACGGACGCATCGGCTTGGGTGGTATTCACCGCCTGCTCGACCGTATCGAAGACCGGGAGATCAAGATGGGTCGAACCACCTTTGCCCGGTGTCACACCGCCGACCATCTGGGTGCCATAGGCGATAGCCTGTTCGGAATGGAATGTGCCTTGCGCTCCGGTGAAGCCCTGGCAGATCACTTTGGTATCTTTGCTGACGAGTACAGACATGGCGTCAGGCCGCCTCCTTCACCGCGTTGACGACCTTTTCGGCCGCGTCGCCCAGATCATCAGCCGTGATGATGGGCAATCCGGATTCAGCAAGCATCTTCTTGCCGAGGTCTACATTGGTTCCTTCGAGCCGTACCACAAGGGGCACGTGGAGCGAGACTTCGCGCGCTGCGGCCACGATGCCTTCAGCAATCACGTCACAGCGCATGATGCCACCGAAGATATTGACCAGAATGCCTTCCACATTGGGATCAGACAGGATGATCTTGAATGCTGTTGTGACCCGTTCCTTGGTTGCGCCGCCGCCGACATCGAGGAAGTTGGCCGGTGATCCGCCATGCAGTTTGACGATATCCATCGTCGCCATGGCCAGGCCGGCACCGTTCACCATGCAGCCAATGGCACCATCGAGCTTGATGTAGTTGAGCTCGTGCTTGGTGGCTTCCAGCTCCATCGGGTCTTCTTCGTCCTCATCGCGCAGTTCTTCGATATCCGGATGGCGATAGAGCGCGTTGTCGTCGAAGTTCATCTTGGCATCAAGCGCGATCACGTCGCCGGCGCCGGTGACGACGCAGCGGGTTGATCTCCACCATCGCCGCAATCGAGATCGGTGAACGCCTTGTACATGCGCCGTGAGGAACTTCGACGGCGCACTTGATCTGCGCGCCTTCGAGGCCGAGGCCAAAGGCGATGTCGCGGGCGTGGAAGGGCATGATGCCGGTCGCGGGATCAATCGCGACGGTTGACGATCTTTCTCAGGGGTGTCGCATCGTGCGACCGTCTTCGATGTCCATGCCGCCTTCGGTCGAGGCCATGAACGTGAACCGCGAGGTGTCGCGGTCAAGCAGCAGGCCGAGGTAAAGCTCGCGGGCAATGTCGCAGCCTTCCTCGACATAGATGCCGTTTGACCTCTTTGCCGGCGGGACCGGTCTGCTTGGTGATCAAGATATGTTACCGAGCATGGCTCTTCGGCGTGTGCGCGGACATCTCCGTCCGACACGATTTGCGAGACCCGCACGCCGCCCTTACCGTCATCGGGAGCATGGGCAAAACGACCGGCGCCGCGGCCACCGGCGTGAATCTGGGACTTGACGACCCAGAAGCCCGCCGCCCAATGATCTCGCTGCGGCCTTGCCGGCCTCGTCGGCCGTGTAGGCGACGAGCGCCACGTCGGCACGGCAACGCCGAACTTAGCGAGCAGACTGCTTTGGCCTGATATTCGTGAATATTCATGACCGCTGTGGCCCGGGCTTTATTGTTGTGCGCATCGACCGGGCTGGCCGGGCGTTGCACGAGCGGATTAACCCGATGCCGAAGTTTGCTGTTGTTCCGGTCCTGAAATTCCCTTGAAGACAGGGTTAATGGGAGCAGAGGAACTCTAGCACTCGTGGTGCGGCGCGCAAGCGCGCCGCACCGATCATGTGCGCAACGTGAACCCCTATTTCTTGTTGGCTTCGCGCTTTGCACGTTTCTTGGCGGCGGCGGCCAGATTCCTGGACCGCTTTGACGGACTTGCGGAAGGCAGTGCGCGCTCCTTGACGCGTCGAGCTTGACTCTCGACGATGCGCTCAACGCCCTTGGCGCCGATGACGACCGGGACACCGACATACATGCCCTTGACGCCGTATTCGCCGTTCAGATAGGCCGCACAGGGCAGCACGCGCTTTTTGTCCTTCAGATAGGTTTCGGCCATGGCGATCGCCGAGGAGGCCGGTGCATAGAAGGCCGAGCCAGTTGCCCAGCAATTCGACACGATCTCGCCGCCGCCCAGCGCGGGTGCGCTGCACGATATGCGTCGAACCGCTTCTGGGTGGTCCACTTCATCTGGATCAGGTCGGGGATCGGAATGCCGGCCACCGTCGAGTACCGCACGGACGGCACCATAGTGTCGCCGTGGCCGCCGAGAACGAAGGCGGTGACGTCTTCGACGGACACGTTGAATTCCTCTGCCAGGAAATAGCGGAAGCGGGCGCTGTCGAGCACACCGGCCATGCCAACGCACATGTTCTTCTTCAGGCCCGCGGCCTCACGCAGGACGCCGACCATGACGTCGAGCGGGTTGGTGATGCAGATAACGAAGGCGTCCGGCGCAGTATCTTCTTGATGCCGGCGCCGACCGGTTCCATGACGCTGGTGTTGATGCCGATCAGGTCATCGCGGCTCATGCCGGGCTTGCGGGCGACACCAGCGGTGACGATGACGACGTCGGCACCCTTGATACCGGCGGAATAGCTGCTGGCGCCGACCTAACTTGGCGTCGAAAGCCTTCGACCGGGGAGGACTTCGCGCGAGGTCGAGGGCCTTGCCCTGCGGGCATGCCGTCTGACGATGTCGAAGAGGAACGACGTCGCCAAGATCTTTCAACCCAACCAAATGCGCGAGCGTGCCGCCGATGTTACCGGCGCCGATCAGCGCGATTTTGTTTCTTGCCATGTGTGTGTTTTCTCCACCTTCGCGAATTCATAAAACCGCGTCGAACAGCCCCGAACGCGTTGATTTGCGGGCGACGTTTACCCCGTATGTCCGGTCGGTTCAAGGGACACCGGGTCACGTGATTTGTGCCGTGGAAGTCAGAACCTCTTTCCGCTGTGGCGGGCAGCCCTTTCGGTCTGCTCGAGTCAGGGAATATGGGTGCTGTCTAGGTAGTCTTCGGCCTGCATTTCCATCAGGCGGGAGACGGTGCGCTCGAACTCGAAGGCCGTATCGCCTTGGGTATAGAGGTCACCGGGTTCGGCGGCCGGCGCTCGCGAACAGGTTGACCTTGTGTTCGTAGAGCGAGTCCACCAGCACCACGAAACGCTTTGCCGCGTCACGCTCGGCGGCCTGCAGTTGCGGGATATCGTCGATCATCACCGTGTGAAATCGGGATGCGATCGCCAGAAAATCGGCTGCGCCGCGGGGGGCGGTTGCACAATTCGTCGAAGATGAAACGCGCGATGCCGCGTGCGGTCCGCTCCACGATCAGTGTTCGGCCCTGCAATTCGATTTCTTCGGCATGGGGGGTGGCGTCGTCGGTGAGAGTGGCGAAGGCCTTGTCGAGCATGGCTGTAGCCTCGGAGCCCAGTGGGGTGTGCCAGACCGGATCGCCCTTGAGCCGGTCGAGGCGGAAGTCGCGTCCGGCACCGATGTCGAGGACGTCGAGCTTCTGCTGGATCAGATCGATAAAGGGCAGGAAGCGTTCGCGCTGCAGTCCGCCCTTGTAGAGGTCCTGGGGCGCGACAATTGGAGGTGGCCACAATCACCACACCATGATCGAAAAACGCCTGAAACAGACGACCCAGGATCATCGCATCGGCGATATTTACCACGTGGAATTCGTCAAAGCAGAGCAGCCAGCTTTCATCCGCGATTTCGGCAGCGACCCGAATCAGCGGATCATCCTGCTTGTCTTTCTGGCGGAGCGCGGTCAGGCGCTTCTGGATTTCCAGCATGAAGGAGTGGAAATGGACCCGGCGCTTGCGCGCGACTGGCGCGGTGTCGAAGAACATATCCGTCAGCATGGATTTGCCGCGCCCGACCGGACCGAACATGTAGATGCCCTGCGGTGGTGCCTCTGCGCGGCGGCCTAGTCCGAACCGGTCCTTCCAGCCGGACAACCAGCTGTCTCCGGCGGGCTGATAGCCATTCAGGGCATGGTGCAGGCTTTGCAGTTTTTTCCACTGCGAGTTTCTGGGACGGGTCGCGCATCAGCGCATTCGTCTCGCGCAATTCGCGATAACGTTCGAGCGGCGTCGCGGCTTTCGGTGTCGTCGGGTCCGTCAGGCATCGTGGCGGTTACGTAGTCCAGCGCGCGCGCCGGTGCAAACTATTGTGCGGTCTGGGCTGTGCGTGTGGAGAACATGACTTCCATCTCGCGGCGCACTTGGACGGCCTGACTGGTCTCGTCGATCTCCACATCGTCCAGCGCACAGGCTGGTCTCGGGCAACCGCGGTTTTCAGTCTGACCCCATGGGCCAGACCGATGGGGAGCCCGCCTGCTGCAAGGCTGTCGGCCCCGGGCATCAGCTTGCCATAAACCGTAAAAACCGCCCTCGCCATCCAGTTCTTCACCCGGTTTCAGATCCCGCTGGCAGTCGCGACCGCATCGCCACGGAAACCCGCGGGCGCGCCGGTCGATTCGTGACGCAGGGCCACGCTGGCCACGGAGATGCCCAGTTCCAGCCCGATCAGGTGATAGGGCTTCCACAAGGTCGAGTAGCTGCCCGAGGAATCGGTGAGCAGGCCGTATTCGTCGAAGCAGGCACGCACATAGTCGCTGGGAGCCTCGAAGACCACATAGACACCCCAGCGCAGATCGCCGGTGACATGGCGGCCGTCGCGTTCTTCGGAGCTGATCACCTCTACCTGGCCCTTGTGGTGCAGCACGCCGCCTTCGTCGCGCGGGCGCATGATATGCGGCAGATCATGGGTGCCGCAGGCCGGGAAGGCGAGGCCATCGGTCGCCGGGCTGAGGCCGGTGGCATTGGCCACTGCTGCCATTTCGATGGCGGACTTGGTGCCATCGAGGAAGGAATTGAACATCTGCGGGTTCATGCCGCCTGCGGCCGCCTGTTCAGGTGTGAGGCCGTAATGCTCCCACACGTCATCGGGTGTGACGTAGTGATAGCCATCGAGATATTTGGTGCCCTTGCCCGCAGCGACCACGTCCAGACCGCAGGCACGGGCCCAGTCCACCTGTTCATGGATCAGGGCCGGCTGATCGCCATAAGCTAGGGAATAGACAATGCCGGCCTGTCGGGCGCGTTTGGCCAGTAGCGGGCCGGCGAGGACGTCGGCTTCCACATTCACCATCACGATATGCTTGCCGAATTCGCAGCAGGCGAGCGCATGGGCGATGCCGGCCGCCGGACTGCCAGTGGCATCGATCACCACCTCGATGCCGTCGGCAGCAACGAGGGCCATGGAATCATCGGTCAGATGGGTATTGCCGTTCTTGCGGGCATCCTCGAACGTCACGGCACTGGGGTCGAGACCGCCAACCCCGGGCGCAGGCGGCGCGGGCGCGTTCCGGGTCCAGATCGGCGATGGCCATGATCTGTACGCCTCGGGTGCGTGCGGCCTGAGAAAGATACATGGTGGCCGAATTTGCCGGCGCCGATCAGGCCAACCCGGATCGGATTGTTGTCATATGCTCGTTGGCCGAGCATTGCGTGAAGGTTCATTCGCCCATCTTTCTCGTTTACCCGTCTATTCTGGGTTCATTCTAGACGATTTGCCGAACGAAGTTCGAGGGAGAACACGATATGAGTGAGTACAAGGAAGACGCCAAGGTACCGTATGTGTCGCGCGAGGATTTTCCGGCGGATCAGATCGGGATCTACAACCACATTCTCGAAACGCGGAAGCTCGAATACATCCCCGAACTCTTTGCCCGCATGGCC
>CALSML010000016.1 GCA_943787445.1 uncultured Alphaproteobacteria bacterium | reverse complement strand
TGGACCGCTATGCGGCCCGGTGTCGGGAACAGTTGCGTGAATTAGAAGATTTTGACCGCGAGGCAGCGGAATGAGACTTTGGCAAGTCCATGGAATTGTGATCATGCCGGGCAGGCAGTCCTTGAACACTGGATCGGTGCGGAGGATCATAACCTCGCATGCGAACTGCATTCACAAGGCGGCCTGAAACGCTGTCAGCAGGAGAGTAAATCTGATGATACCCAATGAATATCCGAGCCTGAGTTTTGATCTGGGCGATACTGCCGACATGCTGCGAGATTCCGTGCGCAGCTTCGCATCGGACAAGATCGCCCCGCGTGCCGAGGAAATCGATTCTTCCAATGAATTCCCGATCGATCTCTGGCCCCAGATGGGCGAACTGGGCCTGCACGGGATCACGGTCGATGAGGACTATGGTGGCTCGAATCTCGGTTATCTCGAACATTGTGTGGCGATGGAGGAGGTCAGCCGGGCATCGGCGTCGGTGGGGCTGTCCTATGGCGCGCATTCCAACCTTTGCGTGAACCAGATTCATCGTAATGGCACCGCCGAGCAAAAGGCGCGCTATCTGCCCGATCTGGTCTCGGGAAAGCATGTGGGTGCACTGGCCATGAGTGAGCCGGGCGCGGGCTCCGACGTAGTGGGGATGCGCACGCGAGCAGAAAAAAAAGGAGACCGCTACATCCTCAATGGCAACAAGATGTGGATCACCAATGGTCCCGTCTCCGAAACCTTCGTCATCTATGCCAAGACCGATATGGATGCCGGGCCGCGTGGCATGACGGCTTTTATTGTCGAGAAGGGGTTCAAAGGGTTCAGCCAAGCCCAGAAACTCGATAAGCTTGGCATGCGCGGATCCGATACCTGTGAGCTGATCTTCCAGGATTGCGAAGTCCCCGAAGAGAATGTTCTCGGAGAGGTCGGCAAGGGCGTGAACGTCCTGATGTCGGGTCTCGACTATGAGCGCGCGGTGCTCGCGGCCGGTCCGCTTGGCATTATGCAGGCCTGCATGGACATCGTTGTTCCTTATGTTCACGAGCGTGAGCAGTTCGGTCAGCCGATCGGGACCTTTCAGCTGATGCAGGGCAAGCTGGCGGATATGTATGTCACCATGAATGCCTGCAAGGCTTATGTGTATGCCGTGGCTCAGGCCTGCGATCGCGGGGAAACCACCCGCAAGGATGCAGCCGGAGCTATTCTCTATGCCGGGGAAAAGGCAACCTGGATGGCGCTGGAGGCCATTCAGACGCTGGGCGGCAATGGCTATGTCAACGAATACCCGACCGGGCGTTTGCTGCGGGATGCCAAGCTCTATGAGATCGGCGCGGGAACCTCGGAAATCCGGCGTATGTTGATTGGCCGCGAACTGTTTGAAGAGTCGGCCTAGTGCGTCGGATTTCCACCAATTCCGAGTTCGAGAAAGCCGTCGGCTATTCGCGCGCGGTGGTCGATGACGACTATGTCCATGTCTCCGGCACCACCGGGTTCGACTACGAGACCATGACCATTTCTGATGATGTGGTGGAGCAGGGACACCAAGTGTTTCGCAACATTGCTCGGACTCTCGCAGCCGCACGGTGCTCCTTTGCCGATCTGGTGAAGGTGACCTTCTACATGCCCAGCGTCGAGGATTACGAAACGCTGACACCGGTCTTCAAGCAGTATCTGGGGCCGAACCCGCCGGCCGCGACCGCGCTGATCGCCCAGCTTGTCGACCCGCGCACGCGGATCGAGATCGAAGCGATGGCGCGCCGGCCGGATGCCAAATCCTCGGGAGACCGCGACTCATGACCGGATCGGTTCTTATCATTGGCGCCAGTCGCGGCATCGGACTGGGGGTTTGCACAATCCTATGCCTTGGACGGGTGGGAGGTTCATGCGACCACGCGGACACCGGGTGATCCCGGCGCGCTGGGCGAGATCGCCGGCAATGTCTCTATCCACGGCCTGGAGGTGCGCGACCAGGCTCAGATTTCCGCGCTTTCTGAGGTCTTCGAGGGACGTGGGCTCGATGTGCTGATCCACAGCGCCGGCGTCCTGCGTGGGGTCACCCGCGACGAAATGCGGGCGATCAATGCGGATGCTCCTTTTGATGTCGTGGAGGCCCTGATGCCAGCGGTTTTGCGGGGCCGGGACCGGAAGATTGTGATCCTCAGCAGCCAGATGGGCGCACGCAATGGTGGACGCACACCGTCAGCGGATTACGGCGCCTCCAAATGCCTGCTCAACGACCGGTTTCGCGATCTTGGGCCACACTGGCGGTCGGACGGCGTCTGCGCGGTGGTGTTCCACCCCGGCTGGGTTTCGTCCGATATGGGCGGGGCGAGCGCACCGGTAAGTGTGACGGAAAGCGTCAGCGGGATGCGCCAGGTGATTGATGGCCTGGAAGCGCGCAGTTCGGGGAAATTCCTCACCTGGAAAGGTACCGAGCACCCATGGTGAGATTCGGTAAGACGGTCAGTATGTTGCAGGGGTTGATATGCCGAATGTCGCGATAATCGGTGCGAGCCGGGGTATTGGTCTGGAATTCGTGCGCCAGTACGCGAACACGGGCTGGCGCGTCTGTGCCACCACACGGACCCCTGACCAGCCCGGGGAACTGGAGAAGCTGCGTGGGGATATCCGGTTGCATCACCTCGATGTGCTCAGTGACACCCATATCGCGCGCTTTGCCGATGCGCTCACCAAGGTGCCCCTGTATGTGCTGATCCACAATGCCGGTGTTCTGAAAAGTCGCGGTCGGGCGAGCCCGGAAGAGACGTCCGAAACCATGCGCATCAACGCCGAGGCGCCCATCACGACCGTCTCGGCCCTGATCGACAGCGTTGCAGCCAGTGACCAGAAGAAGGTGGTGGTGATGTCGAGCATTCAGGCATTGGGACGACCGCGGCTCAGCAACCCGGATCTTTACGGAGATTTCAAGGGTGAACTGAACAAGCGTTTTCGGGTAATCGAACCCGAGTGGCGGGCGCGGGGAATCACCGCCATTGCGCTACACCCGGGATATGTCAAAACCGATATGACGGGACAGCATGCGTCGCTCACACCGGCGGAAAGCGTTTCGGGCATTCGGAGTGTGTTGAATTCACTGACGCCGGCCCAGAGCGGTCGGTTTCTCGATTACCGTGGAAAGGAAGTCTCATGGTAGATACCATTGATCGTCTTATTGCCGGATTTCGCGGTTTTCGCGCGCGCTATTATGAACAGCGCCCGGACCGGATGCGGGAACTCGCCGAACAGGGGCAGTCCCCGGAAGTCATGCTGATTGCGTGCTCCGACTCTCGTGTCGATCCGGCCTTGCTGCTGGATTCTGAGCCCGGCGAAATCTTTATCGTGCGCAATGTGGCCAATCTTGTTCCGCCCTATGGGCCAGATGACGGGCATCATGGGACCAGTGCGGCACTGGAGTTCGCGGTCCGGGATCTGGGTGTGCAGCATATTGTCGTGCTCGGTCATTCGGCCTGCGGCGGCATACAGGCGCTCCGTGCGGCTGTGTCCGGTGAACCCAGCCAACGCGAGTTCATTGCGCCCTGGGTGGAAATTGCGACCGAAGCCTGTCCATGTGGTGATGATGGCGTAGTCCCCGATCAACCGGGTGTGGAACGGGCTGCCATTCGTATTTCGCTGGGGAATCTGAAGACCTTCCCCTGGATTGCCGAAAAGGTCGCCAATGGCGAGATCCAGTTGCATGGCTGGTGGGTCGATCTGGAGAAGGGCCGCCTTTGTGCGGTTGATCCCGACAAGGGTGAAATGCATGAAATCGTTGGAGGAGACCGGGTCGCCGATGGCTCTGACTGACGAACAGGTCATGATCCGAGATATGGCGCGGTCCTTCGCGTCAGAGCAGCTTGCTCCCCATGCAGCGGCTTGGGATCGCGATGCGATCTATCCTGAAGATGCTGTGCGCGGGATGGGTGAGCTGGGCTTGCTGGGTATGATTGTCCCTGAAGAATGGGGGGGTGCCGGGGCCGATACCCTGACCCATGCGGTGGCACTGGAGGAAATCGCGGCCGGGGATGGCGCGTGTTCCACGATCATGGCCGTACACAATTCCGTGGTTTGCCTGCCGATTCTCAACTACGGCAGTGACGCCCAGAAAGAGCGATTTCTGCGTCCGCTGGCTACGGGGGGCAAGCTGGGGGCTTTTGCCCTGACCGAGCCCACCGCCGGATCGGATGCGGGCGCGATCGATACCCGGGCTGAAAAGATTGGTAACAAATACGTTCTGAACGGCACCAAGCAATTCATCACCTCCGGCAAGAATGCCGATCTGGTGATCGTTTTTGCCATCACCGACCCTATGGCGGGCAACAAGGGCATGAGCGCCTTCATCGTCCCAACCGAGACACCTGGCTATCAGGTGGCATCCATCGAGCACAAAATGGGACAACGTGCGTCCGACACCTGTCAACTGGTGTTTGACGATATGGGGCTCACACCGGATCTGCTTCTGGGTGAAGAGGGGCAGGGCTATCGCATTGCGCTTTCCAATCTTGAAGGCGGGCGCATCGGTATTGCCGCCCAGGCGATTGGCATGGCCCGGGCCGCCTATGAGCATGCAGTGGCCTATGCCCGCGAACGCGTGACCTTTGGCAAGCCGATCATCGAACATCAGGCCGTGATCTTCCGCCTTGCGGAGATGCGCACCAAAATTGAAGCCGCACGACAACTCACGCACAACGCCGCACGCTTGCGGGACGCCGGACAACCCTGTCTGGCCGAAGCGGCCATGGCAAAGCTCTATGCCTCGGAGATGGCAGAAGAAGTCTGTTCAGATGCGATTCAGGTCCATGGGGGCTATGGCTATCTGCAGGATTTCCCGGTCGAGCGCATTTATCGCGATGTGCGGGTGACCAAAATCTATGAGGGCACCAGCGATATTCAGAAGCTGATCATTGGCCGCGATATCGTCGCTGGCAACGCATAAGAAAACACGGAAAGGAACCATCATGTCCAAGGCACCCGTCGAGTTCTATTTCGACTTCAACAGCCCCTATGGCTACATCGCAGCGCACATGATCGATGATTTAGCTGCCAAGCATGGTCGCAGCGTCGATTGGAAGCCGTTTCTGCTGGGTGCCGTGTTCAAGGTGACAGGCGCAGTACCCCTGCCTCATGTGCCGATGAAAGGTGACTATTCCCGGCATGATTTCGCGCGTTCGGCGCGTTTTCACAAGGTTGCCTACAACCCGCCGGAGGATTTTCCGTTCTCACCTACCGCCGCCTCTCGTGCGGTCTATTGGGCCAAGGCGCAAGACCCGGCCCGAGCACGGGATATGGGGCTGGCCCTGTTCACTGCGGCTCTGGGAGAGGGCAAGAACATCTCCGGCCCTGATGCGGTGGTCGAGATTGCCACTGCGGCTGGTTTTGATGGCGCGGCGCTTGCCACTGGTCTGCAGGACCCGGCAATCAAGGAAAAGCTCATGACCGAGACGAATGAGGCCATTGATCGCAATGTCTTCGGTTCCCCCTATTTCATCGTGGATGGGGAGGGATTCTGGGGCTGTGACCGCCTGGATATGGTTGATCGCTGGCTTGAAACGGGTGGCTGGTAGAACTGGAGGTCAGTGTGACCCTAATCCGACAGGATGTTCCGATAGAGCGCGCGATCGATATTGCCGCCCGACAGGACGGCGCCGACCGTCATGCCGGCCAGCGTGCTGCGCTCCTGCATCAGTCCGGCAAGCGCAGCGGCACCGGCGCCTTCCGACAGATTGTGGGTGGTGGTGTAGTAAAGCCGCATGGCGTCGCGAATTTCATCATCGCTGACGGTGATGACCCGCGCGGCGTGATTGCAGATCACGGGAATGGCTTCGTCCGCAGGAACACGACAGGCCAGACCATCGGCAAAGGTGTCGGCACTGTTGGTCGACACAGCTTCGCCCTTTGCGAAGGACAAGGCATAGGCCGGGGCGTTTTCAGCAACCACACCGACAATTTCTGTTTTCAGGCCCAGCGCTTCCCGTGCCGCAATGCAACCGGTAATGCCCGAACCAAGGCCGATCGGCACGTAAAGGGTCTGAATGTCCGGCGCGGACGTCAACAATTCCATGCCATAGGTTGCAACACCAGCTGCCAGGGACATGGCGTAGGAGGGTACCATCTCCATTCGGCGCTCGTCGGCAAGTCCTTCGGCATATTCCAGAGCCGCCTGAAAGTCATGGCCGTGGACAATCAGTTCGGCACCAAAGGCTTTCATCGCCGCATTCTTCTCGGACGAGTTGCCTTCGGGAACGACAATCACCGCATCAATCCCGTTCGCGCGCGCCGCGAAGGCAATCGACTGTCCGTGGTTGCCCCGGGTTGCGGCGATCACACCGGAGACCGCTGGTTTCTCCGTGCGCAGACCGGCCATATAGACCAGCCCGCCACGTACCTTGAACGCGCCTATCGGCGTATGGTTTTCGTGCTTCACCCAGACATTCGCACCCGTTGCCGCATTCAGCAACGGCCAGACATATTGAGGGGTGGCAGGCATCGTGGCGTAGACCGTTTGCGCCGCTGTCTCGATCTCGGATTTGCCGGGCAGGTTCGTCATTCGACTATTTCTATCACACAGGTTTCGCAGATGAAGCCGCTTTACCGGAGTGTGGATGCATGACCGCAATCAAGAGCAATCTGGATACTGGTTCCGAACTTTTCAGTGAGAATGCTGCGGCGATGCGTGGGGTCATCGATGATCTGCGGGAAAAGGTGGCACAGATCGAAATCGGTGGTGGTGAACGTTCGCGGGAACGACATGTTTCACGCGGAAAGCTGCTTCCTCGTGATCGCATCGACACATTGCTGGATGATGGCTCGGCATTCCTTGAGTTTTCGCAGTTTGCTGGCTGGGAGATGTACGAAGATACAGTTCCGGCGGGGGGAATCCTGACCGGCATCGGGCGCGTGTCCGGCCGGGAATGCGTGATCGTGGTCAACGACGCCACGGTCAAGGGCGGGACCTATTTCCCGATCACCGTGAAGAAGCATCTCCGGGCGCAGGAGATTGCCAGGCAGAACAATCTGCCGTGTATCTATCTGGTGGATTCCGGTGGGGCGAATCTCCCGCAACAAGACGATGTGTTTGCTGACCGGGAACATTTTGGCAGGATTTTCTACAATCAGGCGACCATGTCGTCGGAGGGTATTCCGCAGATCGCAGCGGTGCTGGGCTCCTGCACCGCCGGCGGCGCTTATGTCCCGGCCATGTCGGACGAAGCCGTGATCGTGAAAGAGCAGGGCACGATATTTCTTGCGGGTCCGCCATTGGTCAAAGCCGCGACAGGGGAGATCGTGTCTGCCGAAGAGCTTGGCGGTGCGGATGTGCACACGCGGACCAGCGGGGTCGCGGATCATCTGGCGCAGGATGATACCCATGCCCTGGCGATTGTCCGCAAGATCGTGGCCAATCTGAATCGCCCCAAGCATGTGGAACTGGAAACGCGACCGTCGCGCGACCCGCTGTATTCCGCAGAAGAACTCTATGGCGTCGTGAATGCCGATATCCGCAAGCCCTACGATGTGCGCGAGGTGATTGCGCGGATCGTTGACGGGTCGGAGTTCGACGAGTTCAAGGAACTCTATGGTGAAACGCTGGTTACCGGTTTTGCGCATCTGCATGGGTATCCGGTCGGGATCGTGGCGAACAACGGTATCCTGTTTTCGGAATCAGCTCTGAAGGGCGCGCATTTCATTGAGCTTTGCGCGCAGCGGAAGATCCCCCTGATCTTTCTGCAGAACATCTCTGGGTTCATGGTCGGGCAGAAATATGAGGGCGGCGGTATTGCACGAGATGGTGCGAAGATGGTGACCGCTGTTGCCTGCGCCAATGTGCCGAAGTTCGCCGTGATCATTGGCGGCAGTTTCGGAGCGGGCAATTACGGCATGTGTGGGCGCGCTTACAGTCCTCGGTTCATGTGGATGTGGCCGAATGCACGTATTTCGGTCATGGGGGGTACCCAGGCGGCCAATGTGCTTGGTCAGGTTCGACGCGATGGCATGGAAGCGCGTGGTGAGGAATGGAGTGCCGAGGACGAGGAAGCCTTCAAGGCACCGATCCGCGAGCAGTATGAACATCAGGGGCACCCTTATTATGCCAGTGCGCGGCTCTGGGATGATGGAATCATTGATCCGGCTGACACCCGGCGCGTGCTTGGGCTGGCACTGTCCGCCTCATTGAATGCCCCCATCGAGGAAACACGCTTCGGCGTGTTCCGGATGTAGGAGAGAGAAATGCCCAGCGGCCCAATTAAATTGGATGTGTCTAATGCGGTGGCCCGGGTCACAATGGCTCGCCCGGAAAAGCACAATGCGTTTGATGATGTGCTGATTGGTGAACTTAACGATGTCTTCGCGCGGGTCGCGGCGGATACGAATATTCGGGTGTTCATTCTTCAGGGAGAAGGCAAAAGTTTTTCTGCCGGGGCTGATCTGGGCTGGATGCAACGCATGGCCGCATACTCGGACGCAGAAAATCTCGCTGACGCGCGGGTCCTTGCCGAGATGATGCGTCTTCTCAATGAATTGCCAAAGCCGACAATCGCACGGGTGCAGGGTGCGGCCTTTGGCGGTGGCGTCGGACTGGTGGCCGCCTGCGATATTGCCATTGCATCCGCGCGCGCTAGCTTCTGTTTATCCGAGACACGTCTGGGTCTGATTCCTTCGGTGATCAGCCCTTATGTCGTCGAAGCTATCGGCGCCCGGGCGGCGCGGCGCTATTTCCAGACAGCGGAACGGTTTACGGCCGAGGAAGCGCGGAATCTGGGGCTCGTGCATGAGGTGGTGTCAGAGGAAGATCTTGATGGCCGGATCATGGAGTTGACCGCGGTTCTGCTGGACAACGGTCCGGCTGCCATGGCGGCGTCGAAGGACCTGATACGGCGGGTTTCGGCAGGGCCCGTTGATGCGGCGATGATTGAGGATACTGCGCAACGTATTGCCGATATTCGGGCAACCGAAGAAGGCCTAGAAGGCCTGTCGGCGTTTCTTGAGAAACGGGAGGCGGCATGGCGAAGAACGCCAAAGAACTAGATGACCGCATATCTCACGCGGGTTGGCTTGGCGGGGTGGGTTTTTCCGCCATGGTCATGCTGCTCGTCTCCGTTGGAGTCACAGAAGAGTTCGGCTGGTTGACGGTTGTTGTTCTCGGCGCGGTGTTCAGCGCAGCCGGAGGGTTCCTCTGGATGTTTCCGGGCAGTCGGTTTTTCGTGCTCGCCTTCGCCAATTCGCTGGCCTTGTATGCGAGTGCCTTTTTCTTTCTCGGGATCGCCAACTTTCCTCATACTCATGGCTGGGCTTTTGGTGTGGGCTACCTTCTGCCGATTTATTTCTTTCTGATAGGGGTCTGGCGGCAGCGTGAATCTATTCACGCGCTCTCGGATCAGGAGGAGGTCCGGAACGCCAAACTGTCCGGACGCGGTGTTCTTTGGCTTCTCCTCATAATCGGACTTGCAGGTCTGACATTTGCTGTCCCCGGATTGTCCCTAGATCGCGATGAAACTAGCGCGGTTCTGATTGCGGCAATGGCCGCGATCGCAGTGTTTGTTCTGCTCGACAGTCGTCAGATTTGTTTGTTTCTGATTGATACCGGACTGCTGTTTGATCTTCTGTTTGCTCGGATAGGACGCTTGTTCCGGCCAGCGTTTGCCTTTTTACCCTCTACTCGTTCATCGTGATCGTGTTTGCAATGATCTTCCGGATCATGGACAGGATTTCGAACGGTGCAACGTTCATGATTGATGGGCAGCCAGGTGCAATCAGTTTTTCCGACAGTCTAGATTTTTCTCTGATTACGATGTCGACTGTTGGCTATGGCGATATAACTCCGGCTGGTGAAGCCGTGCGCGCTGTGGCGGCTGTTGAAATTATGCTGGGCATTTTGCTGATCCTGTTCGGTTTTGCCGAAATTATTCGATATGCCCGTGACCCGGACGCCGAAGGAAAGTCAGACACATGATCAAACGTCTGTTGATCGCCAATCGCGGGGAAATTGCGGTACGCGTGGCCCGAACAGCGCGAAGATTGGGTGTGCATGTCATTGCGGTCTATTCTGAGGCTGATGCTGGCGCCATGCATGTGGAATATGCCGATGAAGCGGTTTGTATCGGACCGGAAGCGGCATCAGAGAGTTATCTCAATATTGAGGCGGTCATTGCGGCAGCCCGGGCAACACGTGCGGATGCGATACATCCCGGATATGGTTTCCTGTCCGAGAATGCACGGTTTGCCGAAGCATGCGATGCCGCCGGGCTGATCTTTGTCGGACCCAGTGCGGATGCCATGCGATCCATGGGCGACAAGGCCACATCCAAATCAGTCATGGAAGCTGCCGGTGTGCCGCTTGTGCCAGGTTATCACGGTGACGACCAGAGCTTCGAGGCGCTGGCGAAAGCGGCGGCTGCCATCGGGTTTCCCGTGCTGATCAAGGCCTCTGCTGGTGGCGGTGGTCGCGGCATGCGCATTGCGGAGCGGGAAGGCGATTTTTCCGAAGCGTTGGATTCAGCACGGCGGGAGGCCATGGGCGCTTTCGGGGATGACCGGGTCCTGATCGAAAAATACCTGACGATGCCCCGCCATATCGAGGTTCAGGTCTTTGGCGACAATCACGGCAACGCGATTCATCTGTTCGAGCGCGACTGTTCTCTGCAACGTCGTTATCAGAAGGTTGTAGAGGAAGCACCGGCGCCGGGAATGGATGACGAGCGCCGGGCCGAAATTGGCAATGCCGCCGTCGCCGCAGCCAAAGCCATCAACTATGCCGGTGCCGGGACAGTCGAGTTCATTGTCGATGCGACGGATGATGGTGCCAACGGGCCCTTCTATTTCATGGAAATGAACACCCGTCTGCAGGTTGAACATCCGGTCACCGAATATGTCACCGGTTTCGATCTCGTCGATTGGCAGCTGCAAGTCGCTAATGGAGATGCCTTGCCGGTAACCCAGCACGAGGTGACGCTGAGCGGTCACGCCATTGAAGTGCGCCTCTATGCGGAAGACCCGGCGCGTGATTTTCTGCCTGCACCGGGGCATGTGGTGGCTTTTGAGGTTCCGATCGAAAGCACCCGTGTCCGGGTCGATACGGGGGTTCGCTCAGGGGGTGATATTGCCGTTGCCTATGATCCGATGATTGCCAAGGTTATCGCCCATGGTGCTGACCGGAACACAGCCATTGCCGCACTCGATGGGGCTCTAGCGGATCTTGTGTGTGCCGGTCCGACCACCAATCAGGCCTTTTTGCGACGTGCGATCACCCACCCGGATTTTGTCGCGGCAAAACTCGACACCGGTTTTATCGGGCGACATGCGGACAGCCTGATCAAAGACGACGAGGGCTCGCTTCGCCCCGCTTTGATCGCAGTCTGTGCGGATGTTCTTCAGGCACGGCGTCATGATGCGACGAAGCATGCGGAGGCAGGTGGGGAACCGGGTTCACCATGGTCGGTCCCGGATGGATGGCGCGCCAATCTGAAGGCGCGTGAGGTTTTTGTATTTACACATGTTGATGACGCGTTGTCGGTTGCGGTCTTGCATGACGGCGACGTCGTTCACTTGGGGCTGCCCGATGGAAGCACCGCAACCCTGCCTCAGGATCGTCACATCGGGTGGAAGACATATCGCACTGAAAACACGCTGTTTGCCGTTTGTGGTGGCACACAGGTCCGTCTGGAACGGGTCGTTGCAGTTGAGCAGGATGCCGCGCAGTCGGGTTCAGCCGGGAACCTGAACGCCCCGATGCCGGGCAAGATCGTGAGTGTGGCTGTGTCTGTGGGTGATGTGGTGACGAAAGGACAGACACTGCTGGTGCTTGAGGCCATGAAAATGGAGCATGCGATCAAGGCTCCGGCGGATGGCGTGGTGGGCGATGTATTCCTCAAGGCCGGGGACCAGGTAACCGATGGTGTCGAACTCATACGGCTCGAGCCGGTGGAGACAAAATCATGACGATGCCCACACATGTGACCATCGTGGATGTCGGTCCGCGGGATGGTCTGCAGGCCGAGCTGGAAATCGTGGACACCGAGATCAAGATTGAGCTCATCAACCGATTGTCGAAGGCTGGTGTTCCGGCTGTCGAGGCAGGAGCGTTTGTGTCGCCCAAATGGGTGCCTCAGATGGCGGATGCAACACAGGTGCTCGCCGGTATTGAGCGATGTCCGGGGACGCGCTACCCCGTTCTGGTGCCCAACGAGAAAGGTCTGGAGCGGGCCATTGCTTCGGATGTGAAGGAGGTCGCGATTTTTGGCGCGGCTTCAGAATCCTTCTCTCACAAGAATATCAATTGCTCGATCGAGGAAAGTTTCGAACGGTTTCGTCCGGTCGCGGCAACGGCTCTGGCAGCCGGTATGCAGGTGCGGGGGTATATTTCCTGCGTTCTGGGCTGTCCCTATGAAGGCGAGATCGCGGTGGAGAGCGTGGTCCGTGTGGCACGCGCGCTCGATGAGATGGGCTGTTATGAGGTGAGCCTGGGTGACACGATTGGTGTCGGTACGCCGTCAAAAGCCCGTGCCATGATCGAGGCTGTTGGGGCGGTGGTGCCCGCAGATCGTCTGGCCCTGCATTTTCACGACACTTTTGGGCAGGCTCTGGCCAATATTCTGGCCTGTCTTGAGCTGGGCGTTGCAACCGTGGACACGGCTGTGGCTGGTCTGGGCGGGTGTCCGTATGCGCCGGGCGCCTCCGGAAATGTTGCGAGTGAAGATGTGGTCTATATGCTCGATGGTATGGGGATTGAAACCGGCATTAATCTTTCCGAACTGGTTGAAGCCGGGCGCTTTATCAGCGGTGCATTGAATCGCGAACCGAATTCCCGTGCGGCCAGAGCCATATTGGCGAAAACAACCTGACCGGGTTCAACCCCTTGGCGATGTAAACCAATCGGAAACCAATTCCGCATATCTTTTTTACTGACTGGACAACAGTTCCAATCCTGTCTCAAGGGCCAGTGAGGTTCGAGCGTGGCATATCGCCTCGAAAATTTGCGAATACTGATCGTCGATGACAATGCGCATATCCGCCAGTTGTTGCGGACATCCCGCAATGATGAGGTCTCCATGGCTGAAGATGGCTACAGCAACGGTGCGTATCAGCTGATCACACCTCCCAATCTTCTTAAAGTGAAGGTCGGGGGACAGGGCGGTAAGGGCGATCGATGCTGACGCCATTCACCGGGCCTCGAGCGCGATCGCCTATATGGCCGATGAGTTTGGCGAGCGGGTGACGCTCGAAATCGCCATGCTCGTCAAACTGTCCCATGATCTCGACAATGATCCGTCCCGGTCGGACAAGATCGGCGCCAAGGTTCTGCGGATTGCGCGGGAGGTTTCGGGCCAGGGCGAAACCTTCGGGTTCAATCTGATTTCCAAGGTCGGGGAATCCATGTCCCGCTATATCGAATCCCGCAAGACGTCCGAACCCCTGAATGGTGATGTGCTGCGAGCCCATGCGGATGCCATGCGCGCGGTCATCAAGAACAGGGTCAAGGGGGATGGCGGTCAGGTCGGTCTTGAACTTGTCGAAAGTCTCGAACAGCTTGTGGATCGAATGACCCGCTGAGCCTGTTTTTTGGTTTGCCTCTGTTCACCGCGGTTGGCGGTGCTGCTATCCTCCGGCCATGCCCGCACATCTAATCAAGCTCGCGGTCGGTATCGAATCGATCGATCATTTGCGCCAGCGCCAACAGGACCGTATCGCCGAACGCAAGGCGGCCGGTCACGGACCGATCCTGCGCATTCTCACGCGCAACACGCCCCGTCGTGCCGATGAACTCACTGCGGAAGGCGGCTCCATATTCTGGGTGATCAAGGGCCGAGTGCTGGTGCGCCAGCAGATCACATCTGTCGAGCCGGCCACGGGCCATGACGGGCAGCCGCGCTGTGCCATTCATCTGAACCCCGAGCTGATCCGTGTCCGGCCCCGACGATCCCGCCCGTTTCAGGGCTGGCGTTACCTCGAGGATGACAACGCCCCGGCAGATCTGCCCGCCGGTGCCGATGCAGAGGTCGAGCCGCCGGAAGAGATGGCCGAAGAGCTGCGGGAACTGGGGCTGATCTAAGTGACGTCAGTCGCCGGCACCCGCTGCGGGAACTGCCGGGGTGAGAGTGGGGATCGCGCCGATACTCGGGGCGCCGCGCCGCTGACTTTGCACATTGGTGATGGCCCGGCTGAGCAGGATCACCGGCACGATACCCGCGATGACGATGGTCAGCGCCGACAGGGCGCTTTGTTCGAGCAACTCGTCCGAAGCGAACTGATAGACATGGGTCGCCAGGGTGTCGAAGTTGAACGGGCGCAGGATCAGGGTCGCGGGCAGCTCCTTCATGCTGTCGACGAAAACGATGGTTGCCGCGGCGATCAGGCTGCCCCGGATCATCGGCAGATGTATGCGCCACAGGGTCCGGCTCGGACCGGCGCCCAGAGAGCGCGCGGCCATGTCCATGCTCGGCTGGATCTTGCCGAGACTGGCCTCGACCGCACCAAACCCGACCGCGAGAAACCGTACGACATAGGCAAAGACTAGGGCGAAGACCGTGCCGCTCAGGATAAGGCCAGTCGAAACGCCGAACCAGTCGCGCATCAGGCCATCGACCGCATTGTCGAGTGTGGCAAAGGGGATCAGCACGCCCACCGCGAGCACGGCGCCGGGCACGGCATAGCCCAGCAGTGCAATGCGGGAGAGCACGCCGAAGAACGGGTTGGACAGGCGGCGTCCATAGGCCAGAAAGACGGCGATGGCCAATGCGACCGCGGCGGCCATGGTCGCCAGCATCAGGCTGTTGCGCGCAAATCCGAAAAACGCGGCATTCCAAGATTCGTCGAAGAAGACGATCGCGTGACGGGTCAGGACGCCGGCCGGAATCAGAAATCCGATGAGGATCGGCAGACCGCACAATGTGGTCGCCAGCCAGCGGCGCGCGCCCAGCAACTGGAAGCGCGACGATGTGTGTCGCGTCGATGTGTTGTGATAGCGCCGGCCGCGTCGTCCGATCCGTTCGAGGCTGACCAGCACCACGACAAAGGCCAGCATGACCAGCGCGATCTGGGCCGCACCGCCGGCATTGCCCATCCCGAACCAGACATCGAACACCGAGACGGTCAGCGTGTTGACGGCGAAATAGTCGACGGTTCCGAAATCGGCGAGGGTTTCCATGAGGGCCAGTGCTGTGCCGACCACGATCGCGGGACGGGACAAGGGCAGCGCGACGGTGAAGAATGTTTTCCAGGCGCCGCGGCCGAGGGTCCGGCTGGCCTCCAGCACGCTGGCGGATTGCTCGCGAAAGGCGGCACGTGCGAGCAGATAGACATAGGGATAGAGCACGAAGGACATCACGAAATTGGCGCCGCCCATGGAGCGGATTTCCGGAAACCAGTAGTCCCGCTTGGTCTGCCAGCCGAAGATGTCACGGAGCAGGCCCTGAACCGGCCCTGCGAATTCCAGGATATCGGTATAGACGAAGGCGACGATATAGGCGGGCACAGCCAAGGGCAGGAGCAGGGCCCATTCGAATATCCGGCGCCCGGGGAAATCGCTCGTCGCGACCAGCCAGGCAGTAGACGAGCCGATGATGAACACGCCAATGCCGTTGCCGATCATCAGCAGAAGCGTGTTCCAGCTGTGGCGAGGTAGAATCGTCGAAGCGAGATGAGGCCAGATATTTTCGCTCGGGAACAACGCGATCCAGGCGATAGCCAGCAGGGGCGAGGCGACAATCACGGCCATGACACTGCCACCCAGAATCCACGCACGCCCCTTGTGGGGGCGTGCCTGACCAACAACGGGTTGGTGTTTTCTCGGTGTCATGGTGTGTGTCGCGACAGGGGCTGCAAACTAGTCGTTATATCCGACCTCGTTGATCAGCTTGATGGCCATGGGGCGGTTTTCCGCAACCTTGTCCAGTTCAAGCGTATCGGGTTTGAGTTTGCCCATGGAGCGCAGCAGTCCGGACTGGGGCACGCCTTCGGCGATCGGGTATTCGAAGTTCTGTTCGGCATACATCTGCTGCGCCAGATTGCTGGTGAGAAATTCCATCAGCTTCACGGCATTTTCCTTGTTGGGAGATGCCTTGGTCATGGCCATGCCGGAAATGTTCACGTGGGTGCCATTTCCTGCGAGGGTCGGAAAGACCGGATAGACCGACTGGGCCCAGGCGAACTGCTCTTCGTTCTGCAACATCAGGCCGAAATAGTAGTTGTTGCCCAAGGAGATATCGCACTCGCCTTCCTTGATGGCTTTGACCTGTGCCCGGTCATTGCCTTGCGGCTTGCGGGCCAGGTTCGCTTTCAGTCCGCTAAGCCAGTCCTTGGCCCTGGCTTCTCCATGATGGGCGATCATCGCTGCGGTCAGGGCCACCTGATAGACATGGGAACCTGAGCGGGTGCAGATGCGGCCCTTCCAATTCGGGTCAGCGAGTTCCTCATAGGATTTGGGGGCATCATCTAGCGGAACACGGTCCTTCGAGACGTAGAGAATGCGCGCGCGCTGCGTCAGGCCATACCAGTGGCCGTCGCTCTGCCGAAGCGATTGCGGGATTACACCTGTCAGAATTGGTGTTGAAACGGATTGGGTGACACCGGCGTTCTGGGCGTCCGAAAGGCGTCCGATATCCACGGTGAAAATCAGATCTGCCGGACTGTTGCGACCTTCCTGCTCCAGGCGCTCGACGAGGCCCTTCTTGGCGAAGACCACGTTGACCTTGACGCCGGATTTGCGTGTGAACGCATCAAACATGGGTTGAATGAGAAAGGGCTGCCGGTAGGAATAGACATTCACTTCACCCTTGTTGATCGCGGCTTGTTCGGCCGCGAGGGCAGGTGATGATGTCAGGGCTGCCGTAAGGCCAATTGCGGCCAGAAGTCCATGTTGAAAGCGCATCTAACTCTCTCCGAAATAAGTGCTATGCAATTGAGAACTATTCTCAGTGAGGGTAACTTATCGCCCCCGTTGTCTAAATGCAAGTGGTTCGCAATTGCAGTCTCCGACGCATTGACCCAGATCAATCCGGCGCGGCGAGTTTTGCTGCCTTTTGGCTGGTTTTCTGCGGAAATTGTCAAGCGACGATCCGGAATCGCTCTTCGGCCATGTTGTCGGCAATGACGTTGGTCGTTGCACTTTCCGCATCTGCGCGCTGGAAAATTTCGGCGAGCGTGTCGTGGATCTGATCGAGATGAGCGTAGATTTCGACATCGTCGTGATTGCCGCCGAAATCGACACCATGGGCGATTTCTATGATGCCGCCTGCATTGATCACATAGTCCGGAGCATAGAGAATGCCACGCGCCGCCAGCGCTGCGCCATGGGCATCATCGGCCAATTGGTTGTTCGCCGATCCGGCCACAATTCTGGCCTGAATTTTACCGACGGTATCGTCGTTGATGACGGCGCCCAGTGCACAGGGAGAAAACACGTCGACATCTGCGGTGTGAATTTTACTGGTATCGACTGGTGTGGCACCGAACATGTCGGCGGCTTTTGCGACGGCCTCGGTGTTGATGTCTGCAACATGCAGCTGCGCACCCTTTTCGTGCAGCCGCCGGGCCAGGTCGAAGCCGACCGCGCCGAGCCCCTGAATGGCAATTCTGATGTCTGCCAGACCATCATTGCGCTGCAGTTTGTGCTCCACAGCTGCTTCGATGCCGCGCAGCACACCGTAAGCGGTGAAGGGAGAGGGGTTGCCACTCGTGGTGCTGGTGCCAGTCACATGTTTGGTCACCTTCGCCATCTCGTCCATGTCGGAAACCTTCATGCCGATATCTTCGGCAGCGATATAGCGCCCGCCGAGACTTTCCACGAACCGGCCCATGGCCTGCATCAACGCCGGTGTTTTCTCCGTTTTTGCATCGCCGATAATGACGGATTTGCCACCGCCGAACGGAAGTCCCGCCAGCGCGGATTTGTAGGTCATACCGCGTGACAGACGTAAGGCGTCGCGGAGCGCGTCCTCGTCGTCGGCATAGGACCACATGCGGCATCCTCCAACAGCGGGACCAAGATTGGTGTTGTGGATTGCGATGACGGCACGCAACCCGGTTTCGGGGTCGTGGCCGAAGGAAACATGTTCATGCCCGTCAAAATCGGGGACCGAGAAGACTGTCATGGGAATCTTCAGACTTGCGCTTCCAACATGTGTGGAACCATTACTGGTGATCTTGCACACGTGTCTTTAATCTTCAATGAATATCAATGAAACTTGTGGTGATCGAAACAAGCGGACGTCTGGGTTTCGGCGTCGGATGCAAGATGAAACCTTGCCACGTTACATTGTAATATTATTTCAACCCGATCGCGGCTGAGTCGCGATGCACCCGCCTCTTAAGGACCCATGGACATGGCAGGTCAGAAGTCCCGCAGCGCTGCAGAGCCTGACGTCTGGAAGCAACCGGATGGCGTGGTTATGAGTTGTGAGGAATCCATTGTCGTGCTTCGTGCCAACCTGGCCGAGATCGAGGAGATCTGTCAGGAAGCTCTGGAAGATGCGGTACTGATGGATGTCTCCGAAGCACAGTTCCGCGAGGTGTTGCACACCGTCGTCGAAAAACTGACCAACCCCTACAAGAAGGGCTGACCTCAGCCGAGGGCACCCGTGAAAGCGTTTTCATACAGCGTGCGATAGTCCGACGCGTCCAGTTTGACCGGGTTGGCGATGGAGGTGGGGTCGACCGCGGCTGCTGCTGCGAGATCATCGAAACGGCTTTCCTCGACCTCCAGTCCTTCCAGCGTGTGCGGCATCTCGAAAGCTTTACGGAGATCAAGGGTCCAGTCGACAAACACGCCAAAACCGCTGGAAGCTTTGCCTGCAAGACCGAGATAGGACGACACGCGGGACAGCTTGTCCTCGATGGCGGTGCGGTTGCGCATTAGCACGTAAGGCATCACGACGGCATTGGTGAGGCCATGATGGGAGTCGTAGAGGGCACTCACAGGATGGCTCATGGCGTGAATGGCACCCAGACCCTTCTGAAATGCTGCTGCCCCCAAGGAAGCCGCCGCCATCACCTGCGCGCGGGCGACCATGTTCGCGCCGTCTGAGACAGCGTCATGCAGATGCTCCCGGATCAGTCGCATGCCTTCGAGCGCAACACCGTCACACATGGGGTTGTGAAACGGAGAGCAATACGCTTCCAAACAATGCGCGAGCGCATCCATGCCCGTTGCTGCGGTGATGTGCGCAGGCAGTCCGACGGTAAGCTCGGGATCGGCGATCACGATGCCTGGCATCATGCCCGGATGGGTAATGATCACCTTTCGGCCGGTGTTCTCATCCAGCACCACGGTTGATCGACTGACTTCCGAACCGGTGCCTGCGGTCGTGGGGATCGCGATGGTCGGTATTGGCGCAGATGCGGATATCCAGTCCTTGCGACCTTCTTCCATCGACCAGAGATCAAAGTCATCACCCTGTGCTGCGACCAGGGCAATGGTTTTGGCGGCATCGAGTGACGATCCGCCACCAAATGCAATCACACCGTCGCATCCGGCTGTGCGCAGGGCGCTGACACCGTCGTGCACATTCCGGCTGACAGGGTTGCCTTTGACATCGGCGAACACGGTCGTCGGGAAGCCTTCGGCTTGGGTTGCGGCCACGGCATCGAGCACCATGGGCAGGCTGACCAATCCGGGATCGGTGACGAGCAGAGGCTTGGTGATGCCCAAAGTTTTACAGGCGCGCGGGAGAGTCGAAATCCGTCCCGCGCCAAACCAAATCGTGGTCGGAAAGTTCCAGTTGCCGCGCAGGCTGCTGCTATCAAGGGTCATAGGTTTATCTGTCCGTTCTAGATCAATTCAAAATAGCGTGAGAGTTCCCAGTCGCTGACATGTTTGCGGGATTCACGCACCTCCCAGTCTCGTGATGCCGCAAAGTGATCGACGAAGGCGTCACCGAACCAGTCGCGCGCCACCTCGGATTTGGCGAAGAACGCGCTGGCGTCTTCCAGCACCCGTGGAAGTTGGCGTTCGGCAGCAAGGGTGTTCTCATAGGCATTCCCTGTGACTGGAGCATCCGGATCGATCTTGTTTTCGATCCCGTGCAGACCGGATGCGATGGCCGCGGCGAGGGCCAGATACGGGTTGGTATCGGCCCCTGGCAGGCGATGCTCCACGCGCGTGGATTTTTCAGTGCCCGGAACAACGCGAAGCGCGCAGGTCCGGTTGTCGACTCCCCAACTGGCAGCTGTTGGCGCCCAAAGTCCGGGTACCAGCCGACGATAAGAGTTTACGGTTGGCGCAAACAGCGCCGTGAATTCGGGCATCAAGGCTTGTTGACCGCCGATGAAATGGCTCATCACGTCACTAGTTTGTCCCTCGACAGCCGCGTCGTGAAATGCGTTCCCCGTGCCGTTCAAATCCGTCAGGGACAGGTGAATATGGCCGGATTGTCCAGCTTCTCTCTCACTCCACTTGGCCATGAACGTGGCCATCATTCCGTGTGCCTGGGCGTGCGCCTTGGTGTAGGTCTTGAAAAGAGCTGCCTGATCAGCCGCGCTGAGCCCGTCACTTGCGATGATGGCGGCTTCGATCACACCGGCACCCATTTCCTCGTGCAGGCCTTCGAGAGGCATGCGCATAGCCGCACACAGTTCAAGCAACGCGCGATAAAAGTCACTCAGGGAAGTCTGCCGTAGCATCGAATAACCGGCGTTGCCCGGTGCGACCGGGATCATGTTCTGATGATGCTTGGTGCGCGCGCTTTCAGGGGTCTCGGCAAAGACGAAGAATTCGTACTCAAACCCGGCCTTGATCCCGAATCCCAATTCGCCAGCGCGTGCAAGGACGCGTTTGAGTACATTGCGGGGACAGAGTTCGGCGGCATCATCACTGAACTCGCAAATGAATAGCCAGCAATTGTCCTCCATGGGTATCTGCCGACCCGTTTCGGGAACGATGCGGACTGACGCGTCTGGAAAGCCAGTGTGCCAGCCCGTGTAAGTGGCGTTGTCATAGAGCTGGTCATTCATGTCCCAACCCAGAACCACGTCACAGAATCCAAAGTTGTTTTCCAGAGCACTCAGAAATTTCTCGCGGTGCATGAACTTGCCGCGAAAGATACCGTCGAGATCGAAGACCCCGACTTTGACGAAGTCATGATCTGCGCGTCCGACGCGCGCGATGGCGTCAGCAGCGTTCTTGATTGGCGTGAATCCCACTGTTTGGTGCTCCGGTAACGGTAATCCGCGATACTACGATGCCGGCCAAGCGCTGCAAATGCTCTCAAACATTTGAAGCCCGTTTCCTGCGCATGCGAGACAAGATAGATTGGTATCAGTATCTATCGCGCTGTGCGTTGGGAGAAAGTCATGAGTATCGAAATTATCGTCATTATCGGCGCATTCTTTGTCTGCGTTGTGCTGGGGACCTGGTCGGCCCTGCGAACCACGGATTCATGGGATCGTGAGCCAGTCGAGGGTGAAGACAATTTCGATTACCACAAGGCAACTCTGGGTATTCACCAGCCGCCGGGTGATGAGCAATGGGAAAAGGACCTCGACGCCCTGCGCATGGACCAGAAGCACCGTCTCTGCTGAAAAATATTTTCTGCTTTTGACGCGACGGTCAGAAGGTCGATCTAGTCCCAGTTCTCCGCATAGGCGAAGTTGCGCGCGGCGTATCCAGCATGAAAATCCCCGAATGTGATTGGTGGGTACTTCTCAGGGTTCTCGGCACTCACGCATGTCGGAACGCAGGACATCAGTGTATCCACATTGGGATAGAGGAAAAAGATGTTGGAGTACCGGTCCTCGGTCGGGTCTGCACGAACCCGGTGAGGCGTCGCCTTGAACACGTCATTGGTCCATTGGCAAAGCGTGTTGCCGGTGTTGAACAGCAAACCGTTCGGCACGAGCGGTTGTGCGATCCATTCGCCGGTAGGCGTGAGGATTTCCAGTCCCGGACGTGTGGCCGGTGGAATCAGCGACAGAAACGACAGATCCGTATGACCGGGCAGGGAAATCTGTTCGCTGCCATTCCCCGTCGGCGGGTAGTGGGCGATCCGGCTCATGGAGCTTGAGCGCTCGAAATGAGGGTCGAAGAACTCGGGGTCCATGCCCAGCGCGACCGAAAGTACGGGAAGTAGTTTTCGGGCAAATCCTTCAAGGGCCACGTGAAAACCCATGAACGCGTCACGCAATCCCGGGACGCTGGCTTCGTCGGGCCATTTGTTGTGACCACGAAACCGCCGGCTCTTGCCATAGTCGGGGTCGTCCGGTGATAGATCGAACGTGAATTTGAATGCTTCGCTGACCTGCGGCTTCAGCGCGGTCTGATGTTTTTCGAAGGTGTCGGAATGGACCGAGACATTGGGGGGCATATACCCGCATTGATGCCGGTTCATCCGGACTTTGAGTTTCTCTTCCATGGGCAGCGTATGAAATCGCCGTGAAGCCTCGAAAGTGTCGGCGACCGTCTGCATATCCAGCCCATGATTAACCAGAAACAGGAAGCCCATTCCGGTGCAGGCCTTGTAGACCTCCTCGGCAATATGCTCGACCGCGCCCGGCGTCCCGGCGAGGACCGGCCCGATATCGATAATCGGAATCTCATTGGGGTCAATTGCGGCTGCTGGCCGGATCGTTTCGCTGCGAGGGCTCATGGCGGGGTTCTGCTGACAAATCCTGCTTCTAGAGATGGGTCACATTGAGAGATTGCCCCCAGCGATCCTCAAGATACTCGATAACCAGCCTGCGATGACAATTATGTGGCGTGTCTTCGCTGCACAGGAGGTACGCGCCTTCCAGTTCTGTCGGATCGAACTGTTCTTCAATCGCGCGGCTGGCCATGATGTCGAGAAACCGTGGTTCGAAGACATCCCATGTTAGAACGTTTTTGCGGTAGTCGGCGAACAATTCGTCGTCGGGTGCGAGTTCGGGCGCATGGCGATAGCTGATGCCGCTGATCTTTTCGAGAAAGAACGACAGGTCAGCCGCTTTTGCAAAACCCGCCAGTTGGGACGTGTTCTGCAATCGAACGTCCACAATGCGTTGCACACCGGCCTTGTTGAGGCGGGCGAAAAAGTCTTCCGCCGTGGTCTTGGTAAATCCGATTGTAAATGTGGCCATACTCACAGTTTGCGTCCTGTCTCGGCCGGGATGCAACTCTCACAGAGTCGTGACGTGGAGTGACTTTATGTGGTGCCGGTCATTGTTATCTACTGTGGACGATCATCGTGCTTCTCCATCCGCATTCCTGATGGAGGAACTTGAGCGGCGGCGGAAACGTCGCCGTTTTTTTCCCGAAAGTATTGGGGCGCTGGTCGGACAGATACGCAACTGAGATGACAAAAACGGGATGTTTGTTATGCCAACTTTTCTCACCCAAACATGGGGCCGGATCGGCGCCATCATCGGCGCTGGTGTCGTTTTCCTGATCGTGGCGTCTACCGGTCAGGCGAATCCGGCTTTCTGGAAGCTGGAGTGGCCGGAGACGGATTTCTCCAAACACTCGGTGCCCTTTGAGGAGATATTCTCCGGCGGTGTTCCGCGGGACGGTATTCCGCCGATCTATGATCCGAATTTTGCGTCAATTGATGCGGTCGCAAAACATTACAAGGGCACCGAGCCCGTCATTGAGGTCTCTCTGGACGGCAAGGCGCATGCCTATCCCCTGGGCATTCTGATGACTCATGAGATCGTCAATGACGAACTGGCCGGGAAAAAGATCGCGGTGACCTATTGCCCGCTCTGCAGTTCGGCCGTGGTGTTCGATCGCAACGTGAATGGCAAGATTCACACCTTAGGAGTTTCGGGTAAATTGCGGAACTCCGATCTGTTCATGTGGGATCACGAAACGCTAAGTTGGTGGCAGCAGTTCACCGGTGAGGCGATCGTCGGCGCGGCGGCTGGGATGCGCCTGACACCGGTTCCGGCCCGGCTGGAATCTCTCGCCCGGTTTCGCGATCGCGCGCCGGATGGGCAGGTGATGGTGCCGGCCGATGTCATGACGCAACCCTATGGCGCCACGCCCTATTCCGGCATGGACACGCTGTGGGAGACGCAATCGAAGACCATGCTGCTCGAGCGCTATGACTACGATCTGCCTGCAGATATGTCGCCGCTCACGCGCGTGGTTGTGGTCGGGGGAAAAGCCTGAGCACTGGATTTTTTTGGGCAAGCGGCAGCGCTTTGAAGACGGTGATCTGGTGTTGACCTGGACGTCGGGCCAGAATTCGATTCATGACCATCCCACGATCCCATCCGGACGAGATGTGGGCAATGTCGTTGCGCAACGTCACGGTTCTGATGGCCGGCTTGTCGACACACCCTATGATGTGACATTTGCATTTGCGTTTCGCGCCTTTTGGCCGGACGGGGAGATTGTGTTCTGAATGTGAAATCGCCCGTTGCCAATCGACGCTTCGGCCGAGATTCGGTATAGTTGCGATCTGGAGAAATATTGCGATGCCGCTCGATCAAAACCGCACGGATTCAGGTGTCGAAAGCCTGCGCGATGTTCAGGTTTTCCACTCTGCATGTCCTCATGACTGTCCGAGCACCTGCGCGCTGGAGGTCGAACGTCTTGATCCGCAGACGATCGGGCGTGTGCGTGGGGCGAGCGCGAATACCTACACCTCGGGCGTGATCTGCGCGAAGGTCGCGCGCTATGCGGAGCGGGTGCACCATCCCGACCGTCTGACCCGACCCCTGCGCCGGATCGGCGCGAAGGGCATTGGACGAGAGGCGTTTGAGGAGATTTCCTGGGACGAGGCGCTTGATATCGTGGCCAATCAGCTCAGGAAGGCGACGGATCTGCACGGGCCGGAAACCGTCTGGCCCTATTACTATGCCGGCACCATGGGGCTGGTGCAGCGCGACGGTATCAATCGCCTGCGCCACGCCATGGGGTATTCG
Source organism: uncultured Alphaproteobacteria bacterium (assembly GCA_943787445.1). Classification (GTDB taxonomy): domain Bacteria; phylum Pseudomonadota; class Alphaproteobacteria; order UBA6615; family UBA6615; genus JABJAG01. Next base: position 78,662 of record CALSML010000016.1, on the reverse strand, counting down.
CGGCAGCATTCGACCTTCTGCAACACCCTGGCCGATGCGGGCTGGCTCGCGGGCACCGGATCAAAGACGGGTGTGGATGCGCGGGAAATGGCGGAGTCCGATCTGATCGTGATCTGGGGGTGCAACCCGGTGAGCACCCAGGTCAATGTGATGACCCATGCGACCCGTGCGCGAAAGAACCGCAAAGCGACGATCGTGGTCATCGACCCCTATGAGACGGCATCGGCCAAGCAGGCTGATATCCACCTGATGCCGAACCCGGGCACTGACGGGGCCTTGGCATGTGCCGTGATGCATGTGCTGTTCCGTGATGGGTATGCGGATCGGGCCTATTTGGAAAAATACACTTCGGGCCATGAGGAGTTGGAAGCGCATCTGCAAACCCGCACCCCGGACTGGGCCGCGGCGATCACCGGCATTCCGGCTGAGGAGATCGAGGCGTTTGCCGCGCTTTATGGAAAGACCCAGCGGAGCTATCTGCGGCTGGGCTTCGGATTCACCCGATCGCGCAATGGTGCCGTGCAGATGTTTTCAGCGAGTTGCCTGCCTGCGGTGACAGGCGCCTGGCAGTATCCTGGTGGGGGTGCCCTCTATTCGCATGGCGGCATTTACGGGATCGACCAGACCGTCATCAAGGGAGAGGACGTGATGGACCCGGCCACGCGGCTGCTCGATCAGTCGCGGATTGGACCGATCCTGACCGGTGATCGCCGCGATTTGGGAGACGGGCCGCCGATCACGGCCCTGTTCATCCAGAACACGAACCCGATAAACGTGGCCCCGGATCTGGGCAAGGTGCGCGAAGGGTTTTCGCGCGATGATCTGTTCGTTTGTGTCCATGAACAGTTCCTCACCGAGACCGCCGAGATGGCTGACATCGTGCTGCCGGCAACCACCTTTCTCGAGCATGACGATATGTATGTGGCGGGTGGCCATACCCATCTTCAGGTCACCCGTGCTGTGATCGATCCAGTGGGAGAAGCGCGCTCGAACCACTGGGTACTGGGAGAACTCGCCAAACGCCTTGGCGCAGATCACCCGGGATTTGCCATGAGTGAGTGGGAACTCATGGATGATGCGTTGCAGCGCTCGGGCTATCCGGATGCCCAGAGCTGCTGGGAAGGACACTGGGAGGATCGCGCTCAGTCATTCGACCAGGCCCACTTCTGCGACGGGTTCGGGCATGCCGACGGGCGGTTCCGCTTCAAGCCGGACTGGGCGGAAGATCGGCGCGGCAAGCATGCGGGCATGCCGGCACTGCCGGGGTCACTATGAATCGCCATTGAAGCAGGCGAGATGACGACTGCCTCCTTTCCGGCTGGTGGCGGCGCCGGCGCGGAACTATCCTGAACACCAGTTTCACCGAGACGGCGGCGAGCCAGACGCGGGAAGGGCGCCGGAGGCGCAGCTGATCCATCCGGACGATCTGCGCGGCCCTCGATATGGAGCTGCAGGGCGGTGATCAGGTGCGGCTGGGCAACGGGCAGCGGCTCGGTCGTCGTGCATGCGCAGCTTCCTGACGCCGGGTGCAGCGCGGCGTCACACGGTCGATGGTCGAAAGCGTGTGGCCGAACAAGCCGCCTTTGTCGAAGGGATCGGGCATCAATGTGCTGATCGGCGCGGAGGCCGGTGCGGCCCAATGGCGGCGCGGCGTTCCACGACACAGCGGTCTGGCTGCAAGCAGCGTGACGGCGGGGGCAGTTGGCAAGCACGACAGTGATTGTCGTTCTTGGCAACGAGAAGGGCGGGACCGGGAAAATCGACCACGGGCCATGCCCATCTGATCGCCGGGTTGCTGCAGTGCGGGTCTGGATGCCGTCGGTGCGATCGATCTGGACGCGGGGCAGGGTACGCTGAGCCGCTATTTGGAGAACCGGGGTCGCCTATGCGGAAAAGAACGGCATGAACCTGCCGCAGCCCGTCTACCGGGCAATCCAGCGCAGCGAATTGCGGGACAAGGTGCTGGCGACCGAAGACGAGCATCAGCAGGTGCAGGCTCTGGTCGATGACCTCTCCCGGAACTGCGATGTCATTGTGATCGACACGGCCGGGCAGCGACAATCCACTGTCCCGGCGGGGCATTCCTTTGCCGAATTCTCGTCACGCCGATGAATGACAGCTTTGTGGATCTGGATCTTCTCGGGCACATCGATCCTGACATCAATGCGGTGCGTGCACTCAGCAGCTATTCCGAAATGGTCTGGATCAGAAGAAATCCCGGGCCCTGCGCGATGGTGGTTCGATCGACTGGGTGGTCATGCGCAACCGACTGGCAACCCTCGATACGAAGAACAAGCGCAACATGGACGCTGCGCTGGAGGCCCTGTCGGAACGGCTGGCCTTTCGCTTGGCTCATGGATTCAGCGAGCGGGTCATTTTCCGCGAATTGTTCCTGAAAGGTCTTACTCTGCTGGATGTTCGCGACGAGGGCTCGGCCGTTGAACTGACCATGTCCCATGTGGCGGCCCTGCAGGAAGTCCGGAACCTGTTGCACGCTTTGGGCGTTCCCGAGGTGATGGCCGCCCCCCGATGTCGCGGCTTCGGGATAGGAACAGCACATGAATGGTGACCCGCAGGATCCGAAATTGCCGGCTGGCCCAGTCCAGTCGTGCTGACATTGATGCCTTCCTCAACAAGGTCGCGACCACGCCCGCCCAGCGCCCCCGGCCGGACAACGGGGGCGGCTGCTGTTCGCCATCGATGCGACGGCCAGTCGCGAGCCCACTTGGGACATGGCCTGTCAACTGCAGTCCGAGATGTTCACCTCCACCGAGGAAATCGGCGGTCTTGAAGTGCAGCTGGCCTTCTATCGCGGTTTTGGAGAGATGAAGGTCACCAAATGGCTGGATTCACCCGAAGAACTGGTACCGCCGCATGCTGAAGGTGCGCTGCCTTGCTGGGCGCACCCAGATTCGAAAAACTGCTCAACCACACGTTGAAGGAGACCGGTAAGCGCAAGGTGGATGCGCTGGTCTTCGTGGGTGATGTGGTCGAGGAGGATATTGACGATCTGGGACATCTGGCGGGCCAGCTGGGCCTGGTGGGAACCCCGGTGTTTGTCTTTCATGAGGGTGGCGAGCCGATCTCCGGGCGCGCCTTCGAGCAGATTGCCCGTTTGTCCGGCGGGGCCTGTTGTGGTTTTGAGGCCGGGAGCGCCCGGCAGTTGCGGGAACTTCTGGCCGCCGTGGCCGTTTTTTTCGGCGGGCGGGCGCCGTGCCCTAAAGAAACTGGGCAAGTCCCGGGGCGGTCATGCGCTGCAGATTGCCGATCAGATGCGTGAAAAGAGGTAACCCCGATGGCCTGGATTGCATTTGGTTTCTGTTTGCTCGTCGGCCTCTATCTGGTCGGACGCTGGTTCGTGAGCGCCCGCCCGGCAGATGTCTTCCGCGCTCTGCGCTGGGTGGCCGGGGGCATTGTCGTGTTTGGACTGATCGCGATTGCCGTGTCCGGTCGCTGGAACTTGCTCTGGGCACTCTCTTTCCCGGCATTCCCACTCCTGATGCGCTGGCGGGCGATACGCAGCATGCAGAAGAACGCCCGCGGGCCCAGCTCTGGGCAGGCGAGTGAAATCGATACGCGTTTTCTGCGTATGTCTCTCGACCACGATACCGGCGACATGGATGGCACAGTCCGCGAAGGCGCATTTTCGGGCCGGACATTATTGGATATGAAGCTCGGCGAACTGATCGAGCTCTGGCGCGAATGCGCACAGAAAGATGATCAGTCTCGCATTGTGCTGGAAAGTTATCTGGATCGTGCCCAGCCGGAATGGCGCGATGTGGTCGGGGAGGCGGCAACCGGGGAGTCCGAAGGCCGTACAGGCAATCCCGACAGCCCCTGGACCCGTGATGGCATGAGTGCGGATGAAGCACGGGAAATCCTGGGCGTGACGCCGGATGCTTCGGAGGCGGATATCGAAGCCGCTTATCGCCGGGAAATGAAACGGGTGCATCCCGATCAGGGCGGGTCGGACTGGATGGCTGCCAAGGTTAATCAGGCCAAGGATGTGCTGTTGAAGCGATAGACCGCCGTGCTTGCGCGGTATCGTGGCGCTATGGCAAAAGTTTCTGTTCCTGCCGCTTGGCGCATCGCAAACGGACTTCGCTCCAAAATCATGGCAAAACGCGTACGCAAGGCGATCTTCCCGGTCGGCGGCATGGGGACACGGTTCCTTCCCGCTACCAAGGCGATGCCCAAGGAAATGCTTCCTGTGGTCGACCGACCGCTCATTCAGTACGCGGTCGATGAAGCGCGCGCTGCGGGTATCGAGCAATTCATATTCGTGACGGGACGCGGCAAAAGCGCCATCGAGGATCATTTCGACCATAGTGTGGAACTCGAGGCGCTGTTGCGGGACCGGGACAAGGATGACGCGCTGGCGGATCTCCGCGAGACTTTGTTGCCGCCCGGTGACATCGCCTATGTGCGCCAGCAGGAGCCCCTGGGGCTTGGCCATGCGGTGTGGTGTGCGCGACACCTGGTTGGTGACGAACCCTTTGCTGTTCTTCTGGCCGATGATCTGATCATGGCCGACACACCCTGCCTCAAGCAGATGACGGATGTCTTCGAGGAAACCGGCGGCAATGTCGTAGCGGCGATGGAGGTACCTGACGACCAAACGTCACGTTACGGCATCATTGATGCCGGTGGTGCAACAGGCGATGTGCGTCCGGTTGAAGGTCTGGTGGAGAAACCTGCCGCCGGGACAGCTCCTTCCAATCTGGCGGTCATCGGTCGCTATATTCTGATGCCGGAGGTCTTCACTGAACTTGAGCGTCAGGAGACGGGAGCGGGTGGCGAAATCCAGCTGACCGATGCGATGGCGCGTCTGATCGATCGCCAGGCCTTCCACGGACTGGCCTTTGAGGGAGAGCGTTTCGACTGCGGTGACAAGCTCGGTTTCCTGGAAGCAAATATTGCATTCGCGCTGTCCCGCGATGATCTGGGGCCGGGCACGCGGGATATGATCGCACGTTTGAGCAAGGCCTTCGCATGAAGATCGCGATGGTGGGCACCGGTTATGTGGGGCTTGTCTCGGGAGCCTGTTTTTCCGAGTTCGGCTGGGATGTGGTCTGTGTCGACAACAATTCCGAAAAAATATCGATGCTCGAGAACGGACAAATGCCGATCTATGAGCCGAGTCTCGATGATCTTGTCGAACGCAATGTTGCGGCCGGTCGTCTGAGTTTCACGACGGATCTTGCCAGTGCTGTCAAAACGGCCGACGCCGTTTTCATTGCTGTTGGTACACCTTCCCGGCGCGGCGATGGTCACGCAGATCTGAGTTATGTCTTTCAGGCCGCTGAAGACATTGCGCGCCACGCGGACGGCTACACCGTCGTGGTGACCAAATCGACCGTACCTGTGGGGACGGGGCGGGAAGTCATGAAGCGCATTCAGGCGGTTCGGCCGGACGGCGAAATCGAAATCGCCTCGAATCCGGAATTCCTGCGCGAAGGTTCGGCCATCGAGGATTTCAAGCGTCCGGATCGCGTGGTGATTGGTGCCGATTCCGCGCGCGCGGCCGAAACGGTAGGGTCGTTGTACCGGCCGCTGTTTTTGCGTGACACACCGATTATTCACACCAGTCTGGAAACGGCGGAACTGATCAAATATGCCGCCAATACGTTTCTGGCGACGAAGATCACGTTCATCAATGAGTTCGCTGACCTTTGTGAAAAAGTTGGCGCGGATGTTCAGGATGTGGCGAAGGGGATCGGCCTCGATGGCCGCATCGGATCCAAGTTTCTGCATGCCGGCCCCGGATATGGCGGATCGTGTTTTCCCAAGGACACCGAAGCACTTGTGCGTTCTGCACGCGATGTGGGTGCGCCGATTTCCATTGTCGAGCAGGTCATTGAGGTCAATGCCAATCGCAAGGAAGCCATGGCGCAGAAAATCATTGATGCGTGTGAGGGTGATGTTTCCGGCAAGACGGTTGCGGTATTGGGACTGACCTTCAAACCCAATACCGATGATATGCGGGACTCACCCAGTCTGGTGATCGTGCCGCGCCTGATCGAGGCCGGGGCAACGGTGCGTGTGTTTGATCCGGTCGGCATGGATGAAGCCAGAGCGATCATGGAAGGCCCTGTCTGGTGTTCGGATGCTTATGATGCGATGGATGGTGCCGATGTTGTGGCGATCGTGACTGAGTGGAACGAATTCCGTGCGCTCGATCTCGCGCGCGCCAAAGAACTTCTGAAGCGCCCGGTGATGGTCGATTTGCGCAATATCTATCGCCCGGAAGAAATGCGGGAGTCGGGTTTTGACTATATTTCGGTCGGTCGCGCTTCCGTAACCGCAGCAAGCTAAGGGATCCGTATGTCCAGTTCCCACAGTTTCAATCCTGCGATCCTGCGCGAGTACGACATTCGAGGGGTGGTTGATGACACCTTGTCGCGTGATGACGCCTATGCGGTCGGACGTGCGTTCGGAACCTGCGTCGTTGAAGCCGGCGGTGATCAGGTTGCGCTTGGATTTGATGGTCGCCTGACATCACCGAGACTCGCTGAAGCCGTGCTCGAAGGGCTGATGGCCTGTGGCCTGCATGTGAAGCGGATCAATATGGGGCCAACACCCATGCTTTCCTTCGCGATCCGGCATCTCGACACCGGGTCGGGGATCATGGTGACCGGCAGTCACAATCCGGCAGACTACAACGGTTTCAAGATGACGCTGGCGGGAAAACCGTTCTTTGGCGATGCGATTCAGAATTTGGGATCCATCGCTGAAAGCGCTGCCTACGCACCCGGCGAAGGCAGTGTCGAAGATATCGATATTCGCGCCGACTACGTGGATGTGCTGGCGCGCGAACATCAGCCGTTGCGCATGGCCCGTATCGCATGGGATCCGGGCAATGGTGCGGCAGGCGAGGTTCTGAACATGCTCTGCACGCGCATGCCGGGGCATCATCACGTGGTGAACGGCATTGTGGACGGGACATTTCCCGGTCACCATCCGGATCCGACCGTTGCCGAAAACCTGGTCGATCTTCAGAATCATATTGCAGAACATGACTGCGAGCTGGGTATTGCCTTTGATGGTGACGGGGATCGCATCGGTGTGGTCGACGGGAAAGGGCGAATTCTCTGGGCGGACCAGTTGATGATGCTCTTTGCCGAGGACGTTTTACGCGACGATCCCGGCGCGACGATCATCGCGGATGTGAAATCGAGCCAAGTTCTCTTCGATGAGGTGGCCCGCCTTGGTGGGGTCCCTGTTATGTGGAAGACAGGCCATTCACTGATCAAAGCAAAGATGTCAGAAACCGGATCACCCCTGGCCGGCGAGATGAGCGGCCACATCTTTTTTGCAGACCGCTATTTTGGGTTCGACGATGGGCTTTATGCCGCGGTTCGGCTCCTGGCATTGCTGGAGCGTCAGGAAATCACGCTCGCGGAACTGCGTGACCGCATTCCTGAAGTCGAAAACACTCCTGAGTTGCGCTTTCCCTGCGCTGAAGAGCGCAAGTTCGAGGTGATCGAGGAGGTTGCCGGGCGTCTGGATGCCGCTGGCGCCGATGTCACCGCCATCGACGGCGTTCGCGTGAACACCGAGGATGGCTGGTGGCTGTTGCGCGCTTCGAACACGCAGGATGTGTTGGTGGCGCGCTGCGAAGCCCGGGACATGGATGGGCTCGCGCGGCTCAAAGACGCGCTGACAGCGCAGTTGGCCGAGAGTGGAATTGTCGCACCTGCAGACCTTTGAAATCGCGAGCGCCGGGCGTAATCTTTTGCACCGAGACAATGGCACAAGTTCCTTTCCGGAATTGAGCTTCGTCCGCCAGACGGAAACGGCTAAATTGCCGATAGGAAATTCAGGAAACCGAACTCAAGGAAAGAGGTCGCGATGAGATTAGGTTACTTCGCCATGCCGGTGCATCCGCTGCACCGCAACTACACCGAGACACTGAAAGAGGATCGCAACGCGATTATCTTTTGTGACGAACTGGGATTCTACGACGCATTCATGGGCGAGCATCTGTCCGATGCGGCAGAGAACATCACCAGTTCCATGCTGTTTCATGCGACGCTGATCCACTCGACCAAGCAGATCAAGCTGGCCACCGGAACCACGAACCTCTCGCATCTTCATCCGACATTGGTCGCGACCCATGCGGCGATGTTCGATCATCTGGCCGAGGGTCGTTTCATCATGGGCATCAGCCCGGGTGCATTGACGTCGGATGCCGAGGCTCTGGGGATTCTGGACGAGGATCGCAACCAGATGTTTGCCGAGGCGATCGATGTGATCCTCGAAATCTGGCAACGCGACCCCACCCTACAAGATCGATCTTCCCGGGAACCGGTTCAAGGTGACCACCGAGCAGACGCTGTTCGCGGAAACGGGCGTCGGGATCATGCCGAAGCCGTATCAGGACCCGCGTCCGGAAATTGTCGGTACGGTTGTGGCACCATTTTCCAAAGGTGTGATCGCCATGGGCAAGCGGGATTTCCATCCGTTATCAGCGAACTTCCTGCTCGACAAATGGGCTGCCCACCCACTGGAACAACTACGCGCAGGGCAAGGAAGAGGTTGGCATCAAAGCGGACACTTCGGACTGGCGTATCGCACGGACGGTCTTTGTCGCTGACGATGATGCCACCGCGCAAAGCTATGGCAAGGACGATGCAAAGAGCCCCTATCGTTTCTACTACAACCAGCTTTATACGAAGCTGAAGAAAGCCAATCGCCATGTTGTCTTCAAGCATGATCGTGATGAGCCTGATGATGCGATCACGATTGATCGGGTGCTTGATGATCTGGTCATCACCGGAACGGTGAACGATGTGGTCGATCAGATCCTCGCATTCCGTGAAGTCACCGGTGACTTTGGTGAATTGGTCTATGCCGGCATGGACTGGGTGGATGAAAGCCTGGGCCGCCGCTCGATGCAGCTGATGGCCGAAGAGGTCATGCCACGCGTCAATGCTGCGATCGGCAAATCGGAAGCCGCAGAATAGACAGCCGTCAGACAGAATTGAGGAAGCCCCGTCCTGTCGGCGGGGCTTTTTCTTTGTGGACTAGTCCGGTGTGCGGCGTTGCATCATCAAAGGCGCACGTAGTGTCAGCACGTCGGTACCATCCTGATTTGTGAGTACGGCACTTGTGGTGATGAATCCGCGATCAGGTCTACTCTTGGAGGGGTGGACGTCTTCGATTTTCAGGCGTGCCGACAAGGTGTCTCCCGGTCGAACCGGGGCGAGCCAACGAAGCTCGTCGACACCGGGTGATCCCATGGAAGCACATCGATGCAGAAGCCCGTCGACCAGCAGTCGCATGAAGACAGAGCCTGTGTGCCAGCCGCTGGCGATCAGTCCACCGTAGTTTGACTGCGCGGCCGCAGCTTCATCGATATGAAAGGTTTGCGGGTCGAAAACGGTTGCGAATTCGAGAATTTCGTCACGGGTAAAGTGGTGTTCACCCAGTTCGAAGGTCTGTCCGGCAGAGAAGTCTTCGAGATGCAGCTCAGCCATGTTGGTCTGCGCTGCGTCAGCTGCGTCCGGCATTGGCAATTTGCAGGTCTCCGCTTGGTGTCACCATGACGCAGGGTGATCCGGTCCTGCGCAGTTTGCGGCAGACATTGCTGGCGATATTCCGGTCCATACCCACGATCCGAGCGCGGTAGAGTGTTTCACGTTCGCCGTGCAGAGGCGTGACCTGAACAATCGCGGTTGCCGGCAGATCCTGCAGGCGTTTGGCTGTGAAACCGGCAGCGGAGCGAGCCTTGCTTTGTCCGCGAAATGCGCCAATCTGAACACCCCAGCGGATATCCGTGGTTGGCTGTGCCAGGGCAAGCTTTGGTTTGGGTATTGAAGCCGGCGCGTCTTCGCCGGGAAGCCCCGGCTTGGGAACGGGCAGGGCGGCGACGGTGGAATTGGCTTTTGCCTTCGGCCACGACCTGTTCAGCAATGATGCCATATGTGCATCGCGCGACTGGCCTGTCTTGCCGCCAAACACGACGCCGATCAGTCGCACGCCGTCGCGTTCCGCCGATGCGACAAGATTGAAACCCGAAGCCCGGATATATCCGGTCTTGATGCCGTCCATGCCCTCATAGGTGCGCAGCAACTTGTTGTGGTTCCGGTAGGTGCGTTTGTTGTGTTTGTAGTTGAGTTTGGAAAAGTAGCTGTAATAGCCTGGGAAATTGTCCAGCAAGGCTTTTCCCAGGGTTGCCATATCCCGCGCCGTACTTTTCTGGCGACTGTTGGGGAGCCCGGATGCGTTCATAAAGGTTGTGTTGGTCATGCCCAGCGCGTGGGCACGGCGTGTCATCAGGCGCGCGAAATTCGCTTCGGTTCCACCAATGGCCTCGCCCACAACCGTGGCCACATCGTTGGCTGATTTTACAGACAGGGCGTTGATGGCTTCTTCGACGGTGATCGTCTGCCCGGCTTTCAGGCCGAGCTTTGACGGTGCCTGACCGGCGGCACGCCGTGACACCGGTAGCGGCTGATCTGCTGTCAGCTTTCTTGTCTCCAGGGCCTCAAAGGCCATGTAGAGAGTCATCATTTTCGTGAGTGAGGCCGGAAAACGCCGGGTGTCGGCATTGCGGGCGTAGAAGGACCTGACCAGTATTGGCATCGATCACGAATGCCGCATATTTGGCTTCTGCCGTGTCCGAAGTTGCAGCGATCGCAATCACGGCCAAGACGGGGACAGCCAGACCCAGCCCCCAACGCGACGCGCGTCGCCCAATGCTGTAAACTGCATTGCTTAGGCATTCGAACACGGGCGGCGGTCCCATCATTTGAGGCGCAGGATTGATTTCTCAATTGAATCAAGCAAATTCTAGTCAACGTCCCGAAAGCGTGTAAATAGCGTGTCGCAATAAAGCATCACAAATCCGAGACTTCGACCTGCGATGAGAACCATGATTTCGAAGATTTCGATCCTGTCAGCCCTGTTGGTTCTCGCCTCATGCACGACATATACCGACTCTGTCGGCAATCCGGTCTCACGCTCGTTCACCTGGTTCAGTTTTGTGGCAGGAGACGATATCAAGTCAGCCTGTTTGGCTGGCAGCCCCGACCATTTTCGGTTTGTCTACAATGGTGTCTACGAGAGACAAATCCGCGCCTATGAGTTGAAAACTGACAACGGTGGGGCGGAGTACTCGGCGCGCGCGCGCAACGAAAGTGGCAATGTCGGGCGGTTTTCGTTCTCGAATCCTCTCGGTCCGTGGGAATTGCAAAAATCTGAAAGCCGTCTGACCGAAGCTCAGGTCTCGCAGATTATCAATGCCTATCGGGAAGATGTCGCTGCGTCTCCGGATTCGGCCGGCCAACAACTCGGGAGTGGTGGATACTACTGGATTGTTGCGGTCTGCCAGGGGGGCGAATTTCGAATATCGGCATTTGATCAGGACAGGGTGGACCTGAACGCACTTGCCTTTGCTTCTGTACTTTTGCGCCATGACGAAACAGGCGTCACCTTTCGGAAGGCCAAATTGGTCGAGGGGTTTGATGAGCGCGCCTTTTATATCAAGATCAATGACGCTGCCGATGGCACAGTCGGCAGGCTTTAGAATCAGATTTTTTGAGTGAATTTTTGGGGGACGATGATGCCGCTTCTGAGATTTGAGGACTATCCGCCGCAATTGCCACGGCCTGAGCCCATTCTCGCATTTCAGAATGAACTCTGGGATCGAAGCCGGGATATTGAAGGGGTCGATATTGCGTGGGGAGATGACATCTACCAGCGCATTGCGATTTATCCGGCTGCCAAGCCTACAGGCGCGGTCTTCGCGTTTGTTCATGGTGGACGCTGGACCAGCGGTCATAAGGAAGCTATGGCGTTCATGGCACCGGCGTTCCATGACGCCGGAATTACCTTTGCGAGTCTCGGGCACCGTCTAGCTCCTAGCCACTTTGACGAAGGTTTTCCTGATCTCTGTAACGGGATTGCCTGTCTGGCTGCGAATGTAGACCGCCATGGGGGTGATCCAAATCGGATATTCATCGGTGGTCATTCTTCGGGAGGTCATTATGCGGCGCAGCTGGCGGTGACGGGCGACTGGCAGGCACGCCACGGTCTGGCACGTAATGTCATCAAGGGCTGCCTCCCGATATCAGGGGTTTATGATGTGTCCTCGGAAGCGGATTACGCCGACTGGCCGCCCGCCCTGTCTTGCGGAAGGAGATGATGGGCGGGAGAAAAGTCCACAGCATCGTTTGGCCGGAAATCTGCCGCCGTTCCTCGTCTCCTGGGGAAGCGACGACTACCCGTTCCTGATTCCACAGGGGAAGGCATTTGCAGCGTCCCTTGCGGTCGCCGGTGCAGATGTGGACACGCTCGAGATGTCCGGGAAGACCCATTTTTCGGTTTTGGGTGAAGGGGCGGCGCCGGGTGGTGAGTGGAGTGATCTTGCCATCAGCTGGATTGGCGACCACTAGCCCGACCTGCGGCTCCGCGATGGAGATGTTCCCCATTGGCCTTGCCGGGCTGAGTCTATGTTGCAAGTGCGTCTGCGGGCCGAAATTTTTATTGAATAATTTCGGTATTTGGCCTGAAGAATACAGAAAACCGCCGGTTTTCTGGAAAACTTAGCGTCTCTACAAATAAATGGTGCGATGCACAATAAATTTATTGACAGGTCAGGGGGGCTCCCCCATATATGTGCCATGTTGCAGTGCAGCAACGAGATGAATTCAAAGGGCCTGGTCAGTTCACGTTTCGCGAGCCCCTCACAGATTGTGCAATGCAGCTCACAAAATATAGAAGGAAATTATACCATGGCTACCACGAAGAAGACCGCTTCCGCGAAATCGGTTCAGGAAACTTTCGAGACCGTCGCTGAAGCCCAGAAGAAGTCCTTTGATGACGCCTTGCAGGCCGGTACCGACACATTTGCGAAGGGTTATGAGGAGTTCTACAACTCGGCACGTGAGCAGCTGGCCAAAGCCCAGCAGTCCATTTTCGGCAATTTTGACGAGGTCTCCGATTTCAATCGTGAGAATGTTGAAGCCGCCATCGTCTCCAGCAACATCGTTGCGAAAGGCTTTGAGGTTGTTGGCAAGGAATTCGCCGCATATGCCCAGCAGGCAATAGAAGCCAACATGGCTGCCGGCTAAGAATCTGAGCACGGCGAAAGACCCGCAGGAGCTGATGGATCTGCAGTCCGAATGGGCCAAGAGCGCATTTGACGGATTTGTCGCAGAATCCTCTAAGCTTCAGGATATTTCGGTGAAGGTCTCCAATCAGGCTTCCCAGCCGATCAACGAGCGCATCAACAAGGCCGTTGAAACCTTTACCAAGACAATCGCCGCGTAACTCTCCTCCCATACGTAGGCGTTTAGACGGCCCGACCCAGTAGTTCTGGTCGGGCCGTTGCCATGTCTGGGGCTTGTTTTTCGAGGTATTCGTACACAATTAGGAGTTCCGGGGTAGGGCTGCATGGCTTTCGCAGCGGACCAAGGGTCGTCTAGAATGTCTTTCGAACCAACCGGCACCACAGCACAAATCATGTCACGCACGTTTTCACATCTGATCGACGATCATTTCACGCCTCTCCGTGCAGCGGGGCCGAGGATGATTCGGATGACGGGATTGGTGGCAATGGCGACGGTCAATCCGGCCTGGCCACCAAGACCAGAACCAAGACGAAGAAACCGTCGATGTACAAGGTTCTGATGTTGAATGATGACTACACGCCGATGGAATTTGTCGTGATGGTGATCGAGCAGTTTTTCAGCAAGTCGCACGAAGAAGCCATCCAGATCATGCTTCATGTCCATCAGAAGGGCGTCGGGGATTTGCGGTGTCTTTACCTATGAAGTCGCAGAGACCAAAGTGACACAGGTCATGGATTTGGCGCGTAAGAATGAAGCATCCCTTGCAGTGCACACTTGAAAAGGACTGAGCTGCAGCGGATGTAATGTATGTCCAAGATGACGAAGCCCCGACGCGAAAGGTAACCTTCGCAAATGTTGTCTCAGAACCTCGAACAGTCATTGCACCGCGCGCTGGCGCTTGCGAATGAACGCCATCATGAATATGCGACGCTGGAGCATCTGCTTCTGTCTCTGACCGAGGATCAGGATGCGGTTTCCGTTCTGCGCGCCTGTGGCGTCGATATGATCAGTTGCGGCAGATCTGTGCGAATATATCGATGAATGAGCTCATCGAGTCTGATACCAGCCGGATCGAGGAATCCAAGCCGACGGCCGGGTTCCAGCGCGTGCTCCAGCGCGCAGCGATCCACGTTCAGTCATCGGGGCGCGAAGAGGTGACCGGGGCAAATGTTCTGGTCGCGATTTTCTCCGAACGCGAAAGCCATGCCGTGTTTTTCCTGCAGCAGCAGGAGATGACGCGTCTGGATGCGGTGAACTACATATCCCACGGCATCGCCAAGGTGCCGGGTCAGGAAGACCCCCGTGCCGCGCGCGGTGCAGAAGAAGAGGGGAAGACGGTGAGACCGTCGTAAGAAGGGACAGGAAGCCCTGACCGCCTATTGCGTGCACCTCAATCAGAAGGCAGAAGACGGCGATATCGATCCGCTGATCGGGCGTGAGCACGAAGTGGAACGAACAATCCAGATTCTGGCCCGGCGCACGAAGAACAACCCGCTTTATGTCGGCGATCCGGGTGTGGGCAAGACGGCGATTGCCGAAGGGCTCGCCAAACGCATTGTCGAACGCGAAGTCCCGGAGGTTCTGGCGGATGCCATGATCTTCTCGCTCGATATGGGGGCGCTGCTGGCCGGCACCCGCTATCGCGGTGATTTCGAGGAGCGTCTGAAGGCGGTCGATCAACGAGATGGAGGACATGCCCGGTGCAGTGCTCTTCATCGATGAAATTCACACGGTGATTGGTGCCGGCGCCACATCCGGCGGCGCGATGGATGCCTCGAATCTGCTGAAACCTGCCTTGGCCAGCGGCAAGCTGCGGTGCATCGGGTCAACCACTTACAAGGAATATCGGAGCTATTTCGAGAAGGATCGCGCACTGGTGCGCCGGTTCCAGAAAATTGATGTGAATGAGCCATCGGTCGAGGATGCGGTCAAGATCCTGCGTGGTCTGAAGCCGTATTACGAGGAGCATCCATGAATCCGCTTCACTGATCAGGCCATCGAACGGCGGTGGAACTGTCTGCCCGCTATATCGGTGATCGCAAGCTGCCCGACAGTGCGATTGACGTCATTGATGAATCGGTGCGCGCGCAGTCACTGCTCTCGCCCTCCAAGCGCAAGAAGACCATCGGCGTGAAGGATGTGGAGGCTGTTGTCGCCAAGATTGCCCGCATTCCGCCGAAAGACGGTCAGCCGGGACGATAAGACCGCGCTGGAAAATCTGGAGCGCGATCTCAAGACCATGGTGTTTGGCCAGGACGATGCCATCACCGCCCTGTCCGGAGCGATCAAGCTGGCGCGTGCGGGTTTGCGGGAGCCGGAGAAGCCCATCGGGGCCTATCTGTTCTCCGGTCCGACCGGGGTGGGCAAGACCGAAGCTGCACGTCAGCTGGCGCGCTCCCTCGGTGTGGAACTGACCCGGTTCGACATGTCGGAATATATGGAACGCCACTCGATCTCTCGTTTGATCGGTGCGCCGCCGGGATATGTCGGGTTTGACCAGGGTGGCCTGCTGACCGATGCGATCGATCAGCACCCGCATCAGGTGTTGCTGCTCGATGAAATCGAGAAGGCCCATCCTGATCTGTTCAACATCCTGTTGCAGGTGATGGACTACGGCAAACTGACTGATCACAACGGCAAGTCCGTCGACTTCCGCAATGTGGTCTGATCATGACCACCAATGCCGGTGCATCCGATCTGGCCAAGCCCGCTATGGGTTTGGGGCAGGCGTGCGTGAAGGAGAT
Organism: uncultured Alphaproteobacteria bacterium; assembly: GCA_943787445.1. Lineage (GTDB taxonomy): Bacteria > Pseudomonadota > Alphaproteobacteria > UBA6615 > UBA6615 > JABJAG01. The sequence goes on along the minus strand of CALSML010000016.1, from coordinate 62,842 downwards.
GATGAAGAAGCGATCAATCGCTGTTCACCCCGGAATTCCGGAATCGCCTAGATGCGGTGATCGGGTTCAAAAACCTCTCGCCGGATGTGATGGGCCGTGTGGTCGACAAGTTCGTCATGCAGCTGGAATCCCAGCTGGAAGACCGCAACGTCACCATCACGCTGGATGACGATGCCCGCGAGTGGCTGGCCAAGAAGGGTTATGACCCGCAATTTGGCGCTCGTCCGCTCGCCCGCTTGATTCAGGAAAGCCTGAAACAGCCGCTCGCTGAAGAATTGTTATTCGGAAAACTCAGCAAGGGCGGGGCTGTGAATGTGGGGGTCGAGGATGGCGAACTGACCTTCGGGATTGCCGAGGACAAGCCTTCGGGTGACGGCGGATCCGGCAAGAAGCGGAAGAAGCCGAATCCCGATGATTCCGGTGATGGCGAAAAGGAACCGGCGCTCGTCGAGAAGTAGACGCGAACGCCCGTAGGTTTAATTCTCCTGCCGATAGGGCAGGTGCTCGGCATAGGCTTCCATTTCCCAGTCCACCTCGCGTCGTTCTTCCTCGCAGAAACGCGCGACCGCCTCTCGGAAGCCATCATTGGGAATGTAGTGACCTGAATAGGTCTGCACCGGTTCGTAGCCGCGCTGGATCTTGTGGGGGCCTTGGGTGCCGGCCTCGACCGTGGAGAGAGCATTGTCGATCGCATATTCGATCGCCTGATAGTAGCAGGCTTCGAAATGGAGGAACCGGAAGTCGCCGAGGCAGCCCCAGTTGCGCCCATAGAGAGCGTCTGTGCCCCGCAGATTGAGCGCACCCGCGACGGGGAGCCCGTCCATATCTGCTATCACCAGAACGATCTTCTGCCCGAGCCGGGCCTGTGCCGCTTCGAAGAAAGCCCGGGTCAGATAGGGGTAGCCCCATTTCCGGTCATAGGTATCCACATAGAACTGATAGAAGGCATCCCAGTGTTCGGGGCGGATGTCATCGCCGCTGAGGGCGCGGACCCGGATACCCTGATCGGCAACCTGTCGCCGCTCCTTGCGGATCATCTTTCGTTTGCGGCTGGTCAGGGCTGCAAGAAAATCATCGAATGTCTCATAACCGCGGTTGTGCCAGTGGAACTGGCGGCCCACCCGGGGAATCCAGTCGGCAATCCCCATCAGCGCATGTTCGCGCTCGGTGCAGAATGTGACATGCACGGATGACACATCGAGCTGTTTGCACACGGTTTCGAGTGCCCGCAGCAGCGTCAGGCGGGCATCATCCGAATCCGGACCCGCGCCGGCCAGCAGACGCGGCCCTGACACCGGGGAGAAAGGCGCGGCAACCTGCATTTTCGGATAGTAGCGGCCTCCGGCGCGTTCCCACGCATTGGCCCAGCCATGGTCGAACACATACTCGCCCTGGGAGTGGCTTTTCAGATACATCGGTGCGGCGGCAATGATCGTGCCGTCGGTCTCTTCGACCACGAGATGCTGGGGCAGCCAGCCAGCCTCATTCGTCGCACAGCCGGTTTCCTCCAGCGCATGCAAAAACTGGTGACTGACAAACGGATTGCCGTCACCGGCGAGTTTCTCCCACGTGTCGGCCGGGATATTCGCGATGTGTTCGACAATTCGTGCGGAAAGTGCTGTGTCACCGTCGGGCATGACGGCAGTCTAGTGTGCGGGCTCTTCGACACCAAGCGGCGCGTCATCACGGCCGGGGAATTCGAACTCCAGGGTCGAATGTCCGATGTCGAACTCTGCTAGCAGCAATGCCTTGATCGCGTTCTTGATGTCTTCCATCTGACCCATGTCGACCGGGTTAATCACCACATGGGCTTCCAGCGACAGGCGGTGTTCATCGATATGCCAGATATGCACGTGATGGACATCTCGCACACCTTCGACCTTCTGCAGGCTTTGCGTGACTTCGGTGACGTCGATGTCTTGCGGGACACCCTGCATCAGGATATGGATGGCCTTGGGAATCTCGATACCGGCATGGGCCAGGATATAGATCGAGATCGCCATGGTGACGATCGCATCAATGAAGAGCCATTCGTAGAGAATGATCAGGGTGCCGCCGATGATCACTCCGACCGATGCCATCGCATCCGAGAGGTTGTGGATGAAGGCTGCCCGAATGTTCATCGACTGCTTTGCCATGGCGTAGGTCAGCATCACGGTCGCGGTGTCGACGATCAGGGCGACACCGGCAATGATCACAACGGTCCAGCCCTCGACGGGCTGCGGGTCGATCAGCCGGTCGACGGCCTCCACGATCAGGAACAGGCCGATGAAGATCAGCCAGGCCAGATTGAACACCGCACCGATCATCTCAGCCCGGCCATGCCCGTAGGTGTGGTTGGCATCGGCAGGCTGGCGGGAAATCTTGCGTGCGATCAGGGCAATGGCCAGCGCCGCGGCGTCGGAGAGGTTGTGGATGGCATCAGCGATCAGGGCCAGACTGCCCGAGAACACACCGCCAATCACCTGCACCACGGTCAGCAGCACATTGACGGCGATGGCAAAGGCCAGCCGCTTGTCGCCACCCGGCGTATCAACCGGTGCGGGTCCATGGGAATGGGAGTGGATCTGGCTCACAGTCTTGCAGACCCCGATCAGGACACTTCGAATATGGCTTCAACCTCGACCGCGACACCGGCGGGCAGGGAGGACATGCCGACTGCCGCGCGGGCATGGGCGCCGGCATCACCGAAGACTTCCGCCATCAGATCAGAGGCACCATTGACGACCGTGGGATGGGCCTTGAAGTCGGGTGTGGCTGCCACAAAACCTGTCAGCTTCACGACCCGTGTGATGAGGTCGAGATCACCGTCGAGGCCCACCTTGGCCTGCGCTATCACTGAAAGTGCACAAATTCGTGCCGCTGCCGCGCCGTCCTCGACGTCAAACTCGGCGCCGAGATGTCCAACGAAACCAGGCTTGCCGTCGACCATAGGGATTTGCCCGGAGACGAAAAGCAGATTTCCCGTACGTACGAAAGGCACGTAGTTTCCGGCCGGGGCATTGGCGGCGGGGAGTTCAATTCCGAGTTCGGAAAGGCGTACGTCGATTTTTCCAGCCATGGTTTGTCCTTCGATAATCGTGTGCTGTGGAATTGAGTATGACAGGCTAGGCAGGCGTTCTGCAGCCTGATTCCATCAAAAAAACCGGGGTGCGCCTACCTTTGCACACCCCGGAGGTCAGGGAGGAGAGTGTAACCCGGTGCCAATCGGACTGGCACGGGGTCGACCATTCAGGCGATTGGGGTCCGGCCCCGCCTGAATTCCTTAGCTACACCCGCTGGTTCCGCCACAGGTGTCGCATTTCATGCATGTTCCGTTTCGCAGAAGTGTGAAGTTTCCACACTCGCCACAGGCATCACCCTCGTATCCTTTCAGGCGTGCCTGACGAATGCGCATTGAACGTTCTTCCTGCACCACATATTCCAGATCGAGCTGCTGCTGCCCGGCCGAGGGCATGGGGGTCACCGCGGATTCAATCTCCCCGGTGGCCATTCCGTCGGTGCCTGTTGCTGCAACGGAAGCTTCCGGTGCCTGTTGCACCGGCTCGAGTTCGCGTAAGCCGCCTTCGATCACCGACAGGGTGGAGCGGCGGACATAGCCCGTACTGACGACGGATTCTGTGAGTTTCGACAGTGGTGGCAATCCGTCATCGGATTCGCCCCGGCCCATCGTGTCGGGCTCGAGGTCGTCGATTTCCACATGCGCGAGATCGTTGCGCCCGAGATAGCTTATGGCCAGTTCGCGGAACACATAGTCCAGAATGGAACTTGCCATCTTGATGGTCTCATTCCCTTCCACCGGGCCCGAGGGTTCGAAGCGTGTGAATGTATAAGCATCCACAAATTCTTCCAGTGGGACGCCATATTGCAGGCCGATGGACACCGCGATGGCGAAGTTGTTCATCAGCGAGCGGAAGGCAGCGCCCTCCTTGTGCATGTCGAGGAAGACTTCACCGATGGTGCCGTCGTCATATTCGCCGGTGCGGATATAGACCTTGTGGCCTCCGACAATGGCTTTCTGGGTGTATCCCTTGCGACGATGGGGAAGCTTCTGACGATCAACTTCACGCTCGACGATTCGTTCGACGATCCGTTCCGCCACCATTTCGGCGCGCTGCCCGTTCGGGGCATCGATCAAGGCTTCGATGATATCTTCAGCATCATCCGAATCATCCGCGAGCAGCTGGGATTGCAGCGGCTGGCTTAGCTTGGAGCCATCGCGATAAAGCGCGTTGGCTTTCAGACCCAGGCTCCAAGACAGCATATAGGCATCGGCGCATTCTTCGACGCTGGCGCTGTTGGGCATGTTGATGGTTTTGGAGATGGCCCCGGAGATGAACGGCTGGGATGCCGCCATCATACGGATGTGACTGTCGACTGACAGGAAGCGCTTGCCTATCTTGCCGCAGGGATTGGCACAGTCGAAAATGGGCAGATGCTGATCCTTGATATGCGGTGCGCCCTCGAGGGTCATGGTGCCGCAGGCGTGGTTGTTGGCCGCCTCGATCTGCTCTTCGGTAAAGCCGATTGAGGCGAGCAGGTCGAAGGACATGTCATCGAGTTGGGCGACTTCAAGACCGAGTGTTTCGGTGCAGAAGGTTTCGCCCAGGGTCCATTTGTTGAACGCAAACCGGATGTCGAAAGCGGTGCCAAGCCCTTCTTCGATCGCGGCGATCTGTTCATCACCAAAGCCTTTTTCGGCAAGGGTTGCATGATTGATCGCGGGGGCATCGGCTAGTGAGCCATAACCGACGGCATAGTTTACCATCTCGTCAATCTGCTTGGGCGTGTAGCCGAGGCGCTGCATGGCCTGTGGGACCATGCGGTTGATGATCTTGAAGTAGCCGCCGCCGGCCAGTTTCTTGAACTTCACCAGCGCGAAGTCAGGCTCGATACCGGTGGTATCACAATCCATGACCAGACCGATCGTGCCCGTGGGTGCGACCACCGTGGTCTGCGCATTGCGATAGCCATGCTTTTCGCCACGCTCCAAGGCAAGGTCCCATGCCTCCATGGCTGCGGCGGCAATGGGCGTGTCAGGGCAGTTGGCGTGATCGAGAGGCACAGGCAGGGTTGCCAGTGCTTCGTAGCCTTTGGTGTCACCATATGCTGCACGGCGATGATTGCGGATCACGCGGAGCATATCGTCCGCGTTCTTGGCATAGCCCGGGAAGGTGCCCAGTTCTTCGGCCATTTCTGCCGAGGTTGCGTAGCAGACGCCGGTCATGAGCGCGGTGATGGAGGCGCAGAGAGCCCGACCCGCATCGCTGTCGTAAGGCAGGCTGGAGGCCATCAGCAGCCCACCGATATTGGCGTAGCCAAGACCCAGCGTGCGGAACTCATAGCTCCGGCGGGCAATTTCCTTCGAGGGAAACTGTGCCATGAGAACGGAAACTTCGAGTGTCACGGTCCACAAACGCACAGCGTGAGTGAAACCGTCGACATCAAAACTGCCGTCGTTATTCCAGAAGGTCATCAGGTTCAGGGATGCGAGGTTGCACGCCGTATCGTCAAGGAACATATATTCCGAACACGGGTTCGACGCATTGATCCGGCCTGACTGGGGGCAGGTGTGCCAGTCGTTGATTGTCGTATCGTACTGGATACCCGGATCCGCGCAGGACCAGGCCGCATAGGACACCTTGTCCCAGAGTTCGCTGGCATTGACGGTCTTTGCGACACCGCCATCGGTACGGCTGGTGAGATCCCAGTCCGCGCCTGCCTGAACTGCTTTAAGGAAGTCGTCCGTGACGCGCACGGAATTGTTGGAGTTCTGACCCGCAACCGTCAGATAGGCATCGGAATCCCAGTCCGTATCATAGGTGGGGAAAGAGATTTCCTTGAACCCCTGCTGGGCGAACTGAATCACGCGCTGGGCGTAATTGTCGGGCACCATGGCCTTGCGGGCGGCACGGATGGCGCGTTTCAGTTCCGGGTTTTCCGCCGGGTTGAAGCGCTCATCACCTTCCGGTGCGTCGGCGCCATTGCAGGCTTCCATGATGGCGGTCAGATGCAGCTGACAAGTTTTCGAACCGGTGACCAGAGCGGCAACCTTCTGTTCTTCGAGGACCTTCCACTCGATGTATTCCTCGATATCGGGATGGTCGATATCGACCACAACCATCTTGGCGGCACGACGGGTGGTACCACCGGACTTGATGGCGCCCGCGGCACGATCACCAATCTTGAGGAAACTCATCAGACCGGATGATTTGCCTCCACCTGACAGCGCTTCATTCGAGCCGCGAATGTTCGAGAAATTCGAACCGGTGCCGGACCCGTATTTGAACAGACGTGCTTCGCGCACCCACAAATCCATGATGCCGCCATCACCGACCAGATCATCGGCAACGGATTGAATGAAACAGGCGTGTGGCTGCGGGTGCTCATAGGCGCTTTTGGACTTGGTAAGCTTGCCGGTCTGGAAATCCACATAGTGGTGACCCTGACCCGGGCCGTCGATTCCATAAGCCCAGTGGAGTCCGGTGTTGAACCATTGCGGGCTGTTCGGCGCAGCCATCTGGCTGGCCAGCATGAAGCGCATCTCGTCGTAATAGGCGCTCGCATCTTCAGCGGAATCGAAATATCCACCTTTCCAGCCCCAATAGGCCCAGGTGCCGGCTAGACGATCGAAAACCTGTCGGGAATCGCTTTCGCCCGTGTAGCGTTTGTCTTCCGCCAGCTTCTTGATTTTCGGCTCATCGGCCTGCTTGCGCCAAAGAAACCCGGGGACGTCATCCTCTGGCACTGCTTTGAGTTTTGCTGGCACCCCGGCCTTGCGGAAATATTTCTGAGCCAGAATATCGCAGGCCACCTGCGTCCAGGCAGCAGGTACGTCTATATCGGCAGCAGCAAAGACCACGGAGCCATCCGGGTTGCGGATTTCGCTCGACGTGGTTCTGAACTCGATGTCCGCGTACGGACTTGCACCCTCAACTGTAAAGCGGCGTTCGATCCGCATATCTTCCCCCAATACCGACGCATGCTAGCCGCGCCATAACAAATCAATGAGCCAGGGACACTGCATACGTACTCGCCATTATGTGGTGTGCAGCCCCGGCCGAGTTGGTGTGAAGATCCTGAAACGAGCTCAAAAAACACCAAATCTCGACGACTTAGACAGGCTAAACCACAAGATATTCGCGCCGCAACCACATTTTGGGATTGCGGTGTAATTATCGTCTACATTGTGTGTTTGAGCGACGCAGACAGCCAATTGGGCAAATTGCATCAAGATGCTGGACCAGACGCGCCATGCGGTGCGATAGTCCGGCCAATTCGTAGCGTGAACAGGGACTTGCAGGCGACATGGCGACAATCGGAACGTTGCTTCGGACATTGGTCTCGGGCCAATTTGTGGGCACGGACAAGTTCGACAATCGGTACTACCGCGGGAAAAGCCGCAATCGCTACAATCGTGAGCGGCGCTGGGTCGTCTACAAAGGCCGACCCGAGGCGAGCAAAGTGCCGCCGGAGTGGCATGCCTGGCTGCATCACATCAGCGACGAGCCGCTGGACAACAATGATCGACATGACTGGCAGCAGGAGCATGTTCCGAATCTGACCGGAACACGGGCTGCTTATCATCCCCCTGGAAGCATTTTGCGCGATGGTGAGCGCAAACGTGGCACCGGGGACTATGAACCATGGACACCGGAATAGGTGTTTCCCCAGTCTACGCCCTGCGAAGCAGCCGAAAATGATTGGAAGCCCATGAACACCTCAGCCTACAGAGAAGTTCGCGATGTCATCGTCGGACTTTGCGTAAGTGCGGTGGTTGTTGTGGCAATGGTGCTGGTCTTCGGGCCCTCGCTGTTGGCCGGAACGTCGACCTATCAGGTGCATGCGACTTTCGAGCGGATAGACGGACTCGTGATCGGCAATCCGGTTCAGGCCGCGGGCGTCTCGGTGGGTGAAGTCACCGCGATGGATCTGATCGATGGCTTTCGGGTGCGAACCACCCTGCAGATCGATGCCACTGTCGAACTCGACGATGAAGCGAGTGCGGCAATTGTCACCGATGGGATATTTGGGGGCAAGCTGGTGCTCATCGATATTGGTGGCGGCAGCGACGTGATTGAAGACGGTGGTGAAATCCGGTTTACCGAGGATGCGGTGGTCCTTGACGACTTGTTTGGATTGATCATTTCCCAGGCGCGTTCCAACAGAGATGTTGACGCAAAGGAGAGCAACCAATGAAACGCGGTGCTGTTGAAACCATTCTGGGGGCGCTGGTTCTTGTCGTCGCAGTTGGCTTTGTCGTGTTGGGGGCCAGGGCGATCGATGTACAATCGGATGATGGTTACGAACTCAGTGCGCGCTTTCTGAAGGTCGGGGGACTTGAGCGTGGCAGCGATGTTCGTATTTCGGGTGTCAAAGTCGGATCCGTGATCGAACGGAAGCTGGATGCAGAAAATTTCGAAGCCGTGGTGACGTTCTCAGTCCGCAGTGACATTGCATTGCCGGCGGACACCGAAGCTGGTGTGACCGGAGAAGGACTTCTCGGTGGCAAGTATCTGCGACTGTTTCCCGGTCAGTCTGAGGAAACGCTTTCCGCAGGTCAGGAGATTTCCCGGACGCGAGATTATCAGGCGCTCGAAGACACGGTTTCCGAAATCATCTTTCTTGCAACCGATAAGAAATAGCCTTCTTCGAGATCGTATTTCCGGAATGCCCTCGAATATGAAAGAAGATCAAAATGCATAGCCGTGTCAGGCGTCTGGCGTCTCTGTGGGTTGTGGGAACGCTGTGCGCCGTGCCGGCTGCTGCGCAATCCCCGGAGCCGCCGTTGGAATCGGCTGCGCCGGCGACTGTGGGAGCCGTACTACAGGGGCTGGATAAGGTGACCGCGCGCATATCAGCGATTCAGGTTCCCTTTGACAATCTGATCACCTTCGGTTCCCTGACCATTCAGGTTCGTGCCTGTCACAAGGCACCGCCAACAGAGGCGCCGGAAAGCACGGCATTCCTTGAAATCGAGGAAAGCTCCGAGACCGGTCGTATCCGCACTCTGTTCACGGGCTGGATGTTTGCCTCAAGCCCCGCGGTGTCGGCGCTGGAGCATCCGGTCTACGACGTCTGGGTGGTCGATTGTATAAAGGCGTCGAGCTCCGCGGTTGACAATTCCGGCTGAAAATCGGCGTTGACGCGTAACGCCTTTGCCAATTGAGCTTTGTACTCTGCGCGGTCAATTTCGATCGTTCCGAATTGCCGCAGGTGGTCGGTGACAAACTGGCTGTCCAACAACACGTAGCCGCTTTTGCGCAGTCGTGCCGCGAGGTGGCAAAGCGCAACCTTGCTGGCATCGCGGACCCGGGTGAACATGCTTTCTCCGAAAAACGCGCCACCGACTGAGACGCCATAGAGGCCGCCAACCAGAATATCATTCTCCCAGCATTCAACCGAGTGGGCGAAACCCATTTCGAACAGAGCATCGTAAAGCTGTTCGATCTCGTCGTTGATCCAGGTTTCGGCCCGTTCACCCTGTGGTTCCGCACAGGCGCGAATGGTGCCAATGAAGTCACTGTCGCAGCGAATGTCATAGGGCGACGTTCGCAGGGTTTTGCGCAGTCGACGGGGTATATGGAAAGACTCAAGGGGAATAATTCCCCGCATATCCGGATCAATCCAGTATAGGTCGGGATCGTGCCGGCTCTCGGCCATCGGGAATATCCCGCTGGCATAGGCACCGAGAAGGAGTTGTGGGGTCAAACCCGCCATGGACAGTCGCTTGCTACGAAGTTTCGACGAAACGTTCGAGCCAATGAATATCATAATCTGCTGAGGTGAAGGAGGGGGCCTCAACCACCCGCTGATGCAGCGGGATGGTTGTGGAGATGCCACTAACAGCCATTTCGCTCAACGTTCGGCGCAGCCGCATCAGGGCTTCATCACGATTACGTCCGTGGACAATCAGCTTGGCGACAAGACTGTCGTAATAGGGCGGGATCCGATAACCGGCATAAAGCGCCGAATCTACCCGAACGCCGAGACCTCCGGGTGCATGATATTCCTCCACCAAACCAGGGGACGGCGCGAATGAAACCGGATCTTCAGCATTGATCCGGCACTCAATCGCGTGCCCCTCCATGACGACATCGGACTGCTGGATGGATAGCGGTGCCCCTCCGGCGATCCGGATCATCTCGGCAACGATGTCAAAATTGCAGATCATCTCCGTGATTGGATGTTCGACCTGAACCCGGGTGTTCATTTCGATGAAGAAGAATTCGCCATTTTCGTAGAGGAACTCGAACGTACCTGCACTGCGGTAGTTCATCTTCGCCGTGGCTTCGGCGCATATGGTTCCGATGCGCTTGCGTGTGGCATCGTCGAGAACAGGGCAGGGGGCTTCTTCCACGACCTTCTGGTGATTTCTCTGCAGCGAGCAATCCCGTTCGAACAGGTGCACTGCATGGCCTTGCCCGTCGCCGATAACCTGAACTTCAACATGACGCGGCTGACCGAGATATTTCTCGATGTAGACCGTTTCGTCGCCAAAGTTCGCCTTGGCTTCGGTGCGTGCCATTTTGAAGGCCGTCTCGATGCCGTCGGGTGCCTCGACCACTTTCATGCCGCGACCGCCGCCACCTGAAGCCGCTTTGACAATCACGGGGTAGCCAATCTCGCCAGCAATGCGGGTGGCTTCGGCGACGTTTTCGACAGCACCGTCTGAACCCGGAACCACCGGCACTCCCGCGGCACGCATGGCATCCTTGGCGGCGACCTTGTCCCCCATTGTGGCAATGGACTCTGCGGTCGGCCCGATAAACGCCATTCCGTGTTCTTCAACGATCCGTGCAAAATTACTGTTTTCGGAGAGAAAACCGTAACCCGGATGAATCGCATCGGCGCCAGTGAGCGTCGCCGCGGAAAGGATGGCTGGAATATTGAGATAGCTCTCCGCGGCAGGCGGCGGGCCAATGCACACGCTTTCGTCGGCCAGGCGAACATGCATGGCGTAGGAATCGGCGATTGAATGCACCGCCACGGTCAAGATTCCCATTTCCTTGCAGGCACGGTGAATGCGCAGCGCGATTTCGCCCCGGTTCGCAATCAGGACCTTGTTGATCATGTCGCGACGGACCTTGTGCGATCTAGTCGACGATGGCGAGCAACTCGCCATATTCGACAGGCTGTCCGCTGGTCACGGCGATATTTGAAACGGTTCCGGCGCGGGGTGACTTCACTTCGTTGAAAGTCTTCATCGCTTCGATCAGCATCAGCGTCTGACCTTCGCTAACGGTGTCGCCCTGTTTGACAAGAGGCGGGTCGCCCGGGGATTGGGAGAGGTAGATCGTTCCGACCATCGGTGACGTGACGGCGCCAGGATGAGCGGAATCATCGCTGGTCTCCGGCGGTGGTGAAACAGTATTTGCTGCGACGAGCGCGGGTACCGTGGCAACGGAAGCGGGGCGGGCCACGCGAATGCGTTTGCCGCCATCTACATATTCTATTTCACCCAGACCGGTTTCTTCAAGCAGGCCTGATAGCTTTCGGACCAGATCAGCATCGATATCAAAGGGTTCGATCATCAGCAGCTACAAATCCATTTGTGCGGTCAAAGCATCGATTGCAAGCACATAGCTCATTGGCCCGAAACCACATACAACCCCTGTTGCAGCTGCGCTGATATAGGACTTATGTCGGAATTCCTCGCGGGCGAAGATATTCGACAGGTGTACTTCGACAATCGGGATATCGAGCAGACGCAATGCGTCGTGCACGGCAACCGATGTGTGGGTATAGGCGCCAGCGTTGATGGCCAGTCCGGCAGCAACCGTTCGTGCCTCCTGGATCCAGGCCACGAGTTCACCCTCATGATTCGACTGGCGAAACTCCAAGTCGAATTGCGCTTTGGTTGCGGTGTCCCGGCAGCGCTGTTCGATATCCGCAAGAGATTTGCTGCCATAGATACCGGGTTCCCGTTCACCGAGCAGGTTCAGGTTGGGGCCATTGAGAACCCATATGGATTTCTGCGTTGCCACGTCATTCGTCCCGAAGTTATGTCAGTTTTTCCGTTACCATGCAGCCGCGATTCAGGGCAATCAGTGGGGCGCAGGCCAGCATTCATGAGACTTGGTCAAACCTGTCAAAAAAATTCGTTCACGATGCTCCGTATTCGACTATAACGCGCCACCACTGCGTCAAAGGTGATCTGGCATGACCGTGAAAATCGACAACTATCTTGAACAGAATAATCCCGCGACACCGTGCGTTGTCGTCGATCTGGAACAGATCGTACAGAACTTCCGATCCATGACCGAACTGGCACCCTGGGCCGAAGTTTTCTATGCGGTGAAGGCCAATCCGGCCATGCCGATCCTTTCCACCCTGAACAATGTCGGGTGCTCCTTTGATGCAGCGAGTATCCCCGAGATCGAGGCGTGTCTTGCGGCCGGAGTTCCTGCGCAGCAAATTTCTTATGGCAACACCGTCAAAAAATCAGCCGATATTGCAACGGCCGCGGCCAGAGGAATTGGCCTTTTCGCGTTCGACAGTCTGGGTGAAGTGGAAAAGCTTGCGACCGCGATTCCGGGTGCGAAGGTATTCTGTCGCATCGTTGTGGCGAATGATGGCGCGCGCTGGCCCCTGACCCGCAAGTTTGGTTGCGCCCCCGATGAGGCTGCGCCGTTGCTGCTGGCCGCGGCACAGGCCGGTCTGGTGCCCGCAGGTCTGTCATTTCATGTTGGCAGTCAGCAGACCGAACCTGAACGCTGGCGTGAAGGCATCAGTCGCTGCGCAGTTCTGTTTGAACAACTGGCCGCCGAAGGTGTTGCGCTTGAATTGGTCAATCTCGGGGGAGGTTTTCCGGTGTCCTATCGCAATGATGACGGCCCGGACCTTGGTGAAGTATTCGATGCGATTAAACGGGCGCTTCACGAAGCCTTCGGCGACGACCTACCGCGTGTTCTGATTGAGCCGGGGCGCGCAGTGGTTGCGACAGCCGGCAAGCTGCGCAGTGAGGTTATTCTGGTTACAGAGCGAATTTATGGGGGGCGGCAGCGCTGGGTCTATCTCGATGTGGGACGGTATGGCGGTCTAGCGGAGACAGAGGGTGAAGCGATCCAGTATCAACTCGAATTTTCGGGCTTGCCGGATAAATTTGTCTCTGCAGTGATTGCCGGTCCCACCTGTGATAGCCACGATGTCCTCTATGAGGATGCGAGTTACGATGTACCGGCGGGACTGAAAGCAGGGGATCAGGTTACGTTCCGGAACACCGGCGCCTATACGTCGACCTATGCTTCAATCGGGTTCAACGGGTTTGCACCGCTGACGGAACATTTCGTTTGAACTAGGCCTCGTCGATATGTTCTTCGAGTTTGGACAGAAGATGGTTGAACTGTTCGACTTCTGAAGCATTGAGTCCGGCGAGCAACCGCTTTTCGTGCGCCAGAGCCAGCGGCACGATCTGATCGTGAATACGGCGTCCGATGGTTGTCATGTTGAGGATGGTGCGTCGACGGTCTTCAGGGTCGGTTTTGCGGGAAATCAGGTTTTTTTTGAGCAGGCTGCTGGTCGCCCGGCTGACTGTGACCTTGTCCATGGCCGTTCGCTGGCAAATTCCTGTAGCCGTGTTTGCACCGAAGCGCCCCAGCACCGCCGTGCAGCGCCATTCGGGAACGCTCAGGCCAAAGCGGTCTTCGTAGTCATCCGCGATTGCGCTGCTGATCCGGTTTGTGAGGATCGACATGCGATAAGGTACGAAGTTTTTGAGATCGAGATAGACCCGGGATCCGGAACGTGATTTCAGCGTCTTGGTCATGGTTGTGCCTTTTGTCGTCGGGTCCAGGTCATACGCGCTGAAAACGACCTGTACTGAGTTTGTTCAATCGAGTTGATCGAGATGTTCGCGTACAATCGTAAAGACATCCTCAAACATCCCGGTCGTCAGTCGACCGGTGTTCGTGTTGTAGCGGGAACAATGATAGCTGTTGGCCAGAAGGAGCGGTCGTTGGTCGGCCTGGATCTCATGCATCGCGGCGTGTGCGAATTTGAACGCTGATTGGGTGTACCCCAGTGTCGCCAGGGTGGCTTTGTGGGCCAGCCCCCCCAATGCGAGGACAACCCTTAGCTTGGGCATCATCAGCAACTCGGATTCGAAGAATGGGCGACAGGCTACGACTTCGGCACCAATCGGCTTATTTTGTGGCGGCACACAGCGCACCGCATTGGTGATACGGCAGTCGATCAGTTCGACAGTGTCATCCGGGGTGGCAGAGTAGTCGCCACGTGAAAACCCGAATTTCCTGAGGGTGGGGTAAAGAAGGTCACCGGCGTAATCGCCGGTAAAGGGCCGGGCTGTGCGATTGGCCCCCTTCAATCCTGGTGCAAGTCCGACGATGAGAAGACGTGCACCGGCATCGCCAAAACTGGGAACCGGACCGTTGTGAAAATCCGGGGATTTGACCGCGTTCTGGTTGCGAAACTCTGCCAGCCGGGGGCAGAGCGCACAATCATGCGCGGGTACATTGGCGTAAGGGGTGTTCACCGGACTCTAGCCCCGCCCCGTATTCGGCGGACTGGTTTGCTCGTCTTCGATGTAGTCATCTTCATCGTAGTAATCGTCGTCGTCGTCGTACTCGTCATCGTCTATCTGGGCGGGAGACTGGCTGCTGCGGGCCCGCGCGATGTCACCTCGCAGCGTGTTCAGGTCGACGAAGCTGTCGGCCTGACGGCGCAGTTCATCGGCGATTGTCGCGGCGTTGGTGGCAACCGTACTGATGACGGTCACGCGTGTGCCGCGGCGTTGCACAGCCTCGATCAGGCGACGATATCCGCCATCGCCGGAGAAAAGGACGATATGGTCGACACGCTCGGCGATTTCGAGCATGTCAACGGCGAGGTCGACATTGATCGAGTTGCGAATGCGCCGACGTCCTGATGAATCCGTAAAATCCTTCGCCGGTTTGGTAATCAGCGTGTAGCCGTTGTAGTCGAGCCAATCGACCAGAGGGCGGATCGGGGAGTACTCCTGATCCTCGATCAGGACCGTGTAGTAATATGCTCGTATGAGATCGGAGCGATCACGGAACATCGCGAGAAGTTTCTTGTAGTCGATGTCGAAGTCGAGGCCGCGTGAGGTTGCATAGAGGTTGGCACCATCTATAAAAACAACAGTCTTTTCATTGGCTTTAAGCATGCTTTTGAATCCCTGACTAAAATGTCTCCGGCAGATAATGGCCGGAAAAATTGCAAAATATTCGCCGCGACATCACGCGGTGATCTTCAATGACGGGTTAGATAACTCGCCGATCTGAGCTTGTCCAGCCAGCCGAACGGCTCAGTTTGAGACCGGGTGAACGAGGAAGCCATGATCCTGATCGGATTGGGTGCCAATCTTGCGAGTCCCCGATATGGGGCGCCCGAAGCGACCCTCCGCGCGGCGTTGGATGCGATTGGTGCGGCGGGCATGGAGGTCATGGCCGTGTCGCGCTGGTACGCGAGTACGCCGGTGCCTGCATCCGACCAGGCGCATTACGTGAATATCGTTGCAGCGCTGGAAACCAAGATGGATGCGTCAGCCTTGCTGACAGCGCTGCACGGGATCGAGGCCGCGTTCGGGCGGATCCGGAGCGCGCGGAACGCGGCGCGGGTGATCGATATCGATCTGCTCGACTTTCATGGTGAAGTCTCCACGGATTGGCCACTCCTGCCGCATCCTGCCATGGCGGAACGGGCCTTCGTCCTCGTTCCGTTACAGGATATCGCGCCGGACTGGCGGCATCCGTTGACAGGCGTCACGGTCTCGGAACTGTTGGACAAGGCAACTGACCGCTCTGGTGTGCGTCTTCTGGGTGAGGGCTGTGGCGAGGATTAGCGCCTTTCATCGCGTAAATGGTTGGCATTCCGGCATTTTGCGCCTATATAGCTGCCAAATTCGAATTCCTGCCCGGAGACATCTGAATGGCACGCGTGACAGTTGAAGATTGTATCGAACGTATCCCGAACCGCTTTGATCTGGTGATGGTCGCCGGTCAGCGAGCCCGTGAAATTGCGGCAGGCGCGCCGATCACAGTCGAACGTGACAATGACAAGAACCCGGTGATCGCGTTGCGCGAAATTGCCGATGAAACGGTCGATATCGAAAACCTCCGTGAATCCCTGGTGTCTGGACAGCAGAAGCATGTCGAGTTCGATCTTTCCGAGGAAGACGAGATTATCGAGTTGCTCGAATCCGAAAGTAATATTCCGGGCGTACAGCCCGATATGCCGGTTGCCGATGGCGAGGATGCCGTCGATTCCGACATGCCGCAGATGCGGTTTGAGGATGCGGTCGACGAGACCCCGGATAGCTGACATCGTGCTGTCAGGGCGGCGCAAAGCTGCTGCGAGATAAGATTTTCGCGATTGCGAACGGAAGCCCGGGACACAAAGATGTGCCCGGGCTTTTTCGTTCACCCTGTTTCATGCCTATGATGTCCAAATGATGCTTCAATCCGAACTTGTCGAGAAGGTGCGTGCTTACGACCCAAGCGCGGATGAAGGGGCCCTGATCCGCGCCTATGATTTCGCGATGAAGGCGCATAGCGCGCAAAAACGCGCATCGGGAGACCCGTATTTCAGTCATCCGCTTGAAGTAGCCGGAATCCTGACGAATTATAGTCTAGATACGGCTTCCATCATCACGGCGCTGCTCCACGACACCATCGAGGATACGGACGCTACAAGCGCCGAGATTGCCGAGTTGTTTGGCGATGAGGTCGCACAACTCGTGGATGGCGTCACCAAGCTGACCCAGCTGGAGTTGCAGTCCGACCGGGCCAAGCAGGCCGAGAATTTCCGTAAAATGTTGTTGGCCATGAGCCGGGATATTCGTGTTCTGTTGGTGAAGCTGGCAGACCGGTTGCACAACATGCGCACGCTGCATCATGTGCCTAAGGAAGACCGTCGCCATCGTATTGCCCGTGAAACCATGGACATTTACGCGCCGCTCGCCGAGCGGATCGGCATGCACGACATCAAGGATGAACTGGAAGACCGCGCCTTTCGTGAGCTGTATCCGGATGCACGGGATTCGATTTCGCGCCGCCTTGAATTCATGCGCTCGGAAGGGGACAGCGTGGTCGAGGCCGTTCTCGTCGAGTTGCGGGCCGTCTTTGCCGAAGCCGGGATCGAAGCAGATATCGCCGGGCGCGAGAAGTCTCCCTATTCGATTTGGCGCAAGATGCAGCGCACCCAATCCTCGGTCGAGCAACTTTCCGATATCATTGCATTTCGCGTGGTGGTGCCCACCGTGTCTGAATGCTATCAGGCGCTCGGCGTGGTCCATGGGCGCTATCAGGTCGTGCCCGGACGTTTCAAGGACTACCTCTCGACTCCCAAGCCTAATGGCTATCGCTCTCTGCACACCAGCGTCGTTGGACTGGCCGATCATCGGATTGAAATCCAGATTCGAACGCGGGATATGCACGATGTGGCCGAACGTGGGGTGGCCGCACACTGGGTCTACAAGGAGACAGGATCGGGCCCGGCATCCAGCGCACTTCGCGAGGAGAATCGTCAGTATCGCTGGCTGCAGGAGTTGCTCGAGATTCTCGAGAATGCCGCAGCGCCGGAAGATTTCCTTGCCCATACGCGGCTGGAAATGTTTTCGGATCAGGTCTTCTGCTTTTCGCCGAAGGGCGAGGTCTATTCGCTGCCGCGAGGTTCCACGGCGATTGATTTTGCCTATGCGGTGCACACCGATATCGGTGACAAATGTGTCGGCGCGAAGATCAATGGCAGGAACATGCCGTTGCGGACCGCGCTGCAGAACGGTGACCAGGTCGAAATTTTGATTTCGAAAAACCAGACCCCGTCGCCGGACTGGGAGAAACTGGTCGTTACGGGCAAGGCCAAGGCACGGATCCGCCGCGTGCTGCGTGAACAGGAAACGCGTCAGTATATTGATCTCGGACGCAGCATTGTCGGGAAGGCGTTCGACCGGTTTGAAGAGTCTCTGGAGAACGCGTCTCTCGATAAGGCGTTGCGGGAGTTTCACGCCCGGTCAGCCGACGATCTGTTCGCGATGGTGGGGCAGGGCGTTTACACCGGGCGTGACGTTGCCCGGGTCGTGTTTCCCGACAAGGCAGATGGGGGGAAGCTTGCGAAGAGTTCGAGCTCGATTTTCTCTCTGCGACGAAAGAAGCCAATACCGGCAGGTGGCGGTGAGCATGCCGTGCCGATCAGCGGCCTGACACTTGGGATCGCTGTTCACATGGCGAAATGTTGTTATCCACTGCCCGGTGACCGCATCGTCGGTGTCATGACAACTGGCAAAGGTGTGACGATCCACACGATCGATTGCATGACTCTGGAAGCTTTTGCAGACAGTCCCGAGCGCTGGGTCGATGTGTCGTGGGATCCGGATTCTGATATCGCTGCTGGTGAACTGGTCAGCCGGTTGAATGTGACGCTCATCAATGAGCCCGGCAGCCTGGCGGATCTGGCAACGACCATCGCCGGGGCACAGGGCAATATCTCCAACCTGAAATTCACCAATCGTACGGCTGATTTCTTTGACATGGTCGTTGACATAGAGGTTGCCGATGCCAAGCATCTCAACGCGATCATGACCACGCTGCGTGGCCATAAATCCGTGAGTACAATCGAGCGTGCGCGAAGCTGATCGGGTGACAGCTTGACCTTCGTCTTCCGAAGGCCGATTTTAGGATTCAACCCGAAACCATGAGATACTTTAATGGCTTCTGAATTGCGCCTCGGCGTCAATGTTGATCATGTGGCAACCATCCGCAATGCGCGCGGGGGCGGTTTGCCCGATCCTGTTCGTGCCGCGCAGGCTGCTGCAGCGGCTGGCGCGGACAGCATTGTTGCCCATCTGCGTGAAGACCGCCGGCATATATCCGATGACGACCTGATCCGGTTATTGGAGGCAATCGAAATTCCTCTGACTCTGGAGATGGCGGCCACGGATGAGATGCTGGACATTGCGTTGCGACACGGTCCTCACGCAGTCTGCATTGTGCCGGAACGACGCGAGGAACGGACAACCGAGGGCGGCCTGGACGTGGCCTCAGGTCACAATCATCTCAAACGCTTCGTGGACAGTCTGGGAGAAAGCGGTGCGATTGTTTCGATGTTTATCGAACCGGATCGTGAGCAGCTAGATGCCTCGCGTTCGATCGGGGCGCCGGCTGTGGAAATCCATGTCGGGGCCTATTGTGATGCGTTGATCGCAGGGGATGAGCCCGAAGCGGACCGGTTGCTGGCCCGGATTGTCGATGCAGCAGAATATGGGACGGAAATTGGATTGCAGATGCATGCCGGGCACGGCATCACCTTCGACACGGTCGGACCGGTTGCAGCGATCCCTCAGATCGAGGAATTGAACATCGGGCATTTCCTGATTGGGGAGGCCATATTTGGTGGATTGGACAGTTCCATCAAGCGTATGCGTGCGCTTATGGATCAGGCCCGATCAGAAGCAATTGGTGAGGCCATCGCATGAGTGACGAGGCCGCAGGAAAACCGGTGATGGCCATGTATCCGATGATTATCGGATTGGGCATTGATTTAATTGACATCACCCGGGTGGCGCGCACACTCGAGCGGTTCGGGGAGCGTTTTACGGCGCGCTGTTTCACCGATGTCGAGCGTGCGAAGTCTGATCGTCGCTGCAACCGCGCGGATAGTTATGCAAAACGGTACACGGCGAAAGAAGCGTGTTCAAAAGCACTTGGAACAGGGTTTCGCAAAGGGGTGTTCTGGCGTGATATGGGGGTTGTCAATCTGCCCTCCGGAAAGCCCACCATGCGTCTGACGAATGGCGCGGCGGCCCGCCTTGCCGAAATTACGCCGCCTGGTATGAAGCCGCTGATCGAACTTTCCATCACTGACGAACCCCCATTTGCACAGGCGATTGTTATCATCTCGGCAATTCCCGATATCGCAGACTGATCCAAACCCTGATACAGCAGTGCACCAATCTTCACTGGTGCTGAGGTCGAGACGCGGTTAGAACCCGCGGTTCTGGCGACGCATGAACCGATAAAGGCCGAAGAATGGCGAACGACCGAAAGAAGAAGAAAGAAGGCGGTATATTCGAGTCGGTGCGCACGATCATCTATGCGTTGCTGATTGCGGGGGTTGTGCGCACCTTCCTGTTCCAGCCATTCAACATCCCTTCGGGCTCCATGATTCCGACCCTGTTGGTGGGTGATTATCTGTTTGTGTCGAAGTTTTCCTATGGCTACAGCCGATATTCCATGCCGTTTGGTCTGGGCTTCTTTTCCGGCCGAATTTTCGGCAGTTCGCCCGAACGGGGTGATGTGGCCGTGTTCCGTCATCCGCCAACCAATCGTGACGACTTCATCAAGCGCATTGTGGGCTTGCCAGGGGATCGCATCCAGATGGTCAACGGGCGCTTGTATCTGAACGGTCAGGTGTTGCCGCGCCAGCGCATCGAGGATCACGTGTCTCGCGATTTCCGGGGCAGTGTCCGGCGGGTGCCCCAATATGCCGAGACCCTGCCGGGCGAACGGACCTATACCATTCGGGAAGGGCAGGCCGATCGCGGTCCGGCTGACAACACACGGGAATTCATCGTGCCGGAAAACCATTACTTTGCGATGGGCGACAACCGTGATGACAGTAATGACAGCCGGAGCTGGGGCTTTATCCCGGCGCAAAATCTGGT
This sequence comes from uncultured Alphaproteobacteria bacterium, assembly GCA_943787445.1. Lineage (GTDB taxonomy): Bacteria > Pseudomonadota > Alphaproteobacteria > UBA6615 > UBA6615 > JABJAG01. The sequence continues at coordinate 42,201 of CALSML010000016.1, read as the reverse complement.
CGGACGGGCCGAATTGATCTTCTATTCTACAGACGGGACAGCAGGCTGGCTGAAGCCGTGGCGCTGGGTGCAGGCCGCACGCATCGATCGCATTTTTGACTCTATTGATTGATGACGAACAGCGACGCTATCGAAGAATTGTTTGGTACTCTTGGACATCGGTTCAACGACCGGGGATTGCTGATCCGGGCCTTGAGCCATTCAAGTGTTGCGAATGCCAATTCCTACGAACGTCTGGAATTTCTCGGTGACAGAGTTCTGGGGCTGGTTGTGGCCCAATTGCTGCTCGAGCGGTTTCCTGCGGAAAATGAAGGCGAGATTGGACGAAGATTTGCTGCCCTTGTACAGGCCAGCACACTTGCTCAGGTCGGCACTGAACTGAGGGTCGAGCGATTTGCCCGAATTTCACCGGGCGTACTCAACGAAAACATCATCGCCGATATGGTGGAAGCGCTGATTGCAGCGCTTTACCTCGATGGTGGTATGGCCCGGGCCGAAGCGTTTATTCGGAACGTCTGGGATCCATTGGTCGAAACGCGTTCCCGTCCGCCTCGGGACCCGAAAACCGCTTTACAGGAATGGGCGCAATCTCAGGGCCAGGGTCTGCCTATATACCGGGATGTCGGTCGAAGTGGACCTGACCACCAACCGGAGTTTACCGTGGAAGTTATCATTCAGGATCAAGAGGTTGCCCGCGCGGTCGGGCCGAGCAAGCGCGCGGCAGAACAGGATGCCGCGGCTGCGATGCTGGCCCGGCTGGGGGTCAAACAGGATGCCTGAGGGGCAGACACATTGTGGAATAGTCTCGGTGCTGGGCGCACCGAATGCGGGTAAATCTACGCTCGTCAATCGCCTGGTCGGGGCCAAGGTCTCGATTGTCTCTCCAAAGGTACAGACTACACGTATTCGGGTTCGCGGAGTTGCCCTGCATGAGAATACCCAAATTGTGTATGTCGATACACCGGGCATCTTCGCGCCCAAACGTCGGCTCGATCGAGCTATGGTGGATGCGGCCTGGGGTGGAACGGCAGATGCGGATGCGATTGTACTTCTGGTCGATGCCAAACGCGGGATCGATGCGGATGTACGTCGCATTGCCGAGGGTCTGAACAAGCGCGAATCAACAGTCACTCTGGTCCTCAACAAGGTCGATACCATCCGTCGTGAAGAGCTGCTGTCGCTGTCAGAGGAACTGAATGCGATGGCAACATTCGAACGTACCTTCATGATTTCAGCTTTGAATGGCAGCGGTGTCAGTGACCTCGAGGACGCGTTGAGCGCGCGGATGCCTGTTGGGCCGTGGTTGTTTCCGGAAGATGAAATTTCCGACATTCCCCAGCGGTTGCTGGCCGCCGAACTGACACGGGAAAAGGCCTATCTGTATCTTCATCAGGAGCTTCCCTATGCCCTGTCCGTTGGGACGGAAAGCTGGGAGGACTTCGACAATGGCAGCGTGCGGATCGAGCAGGCGATCACCGTCGCGCGGGAATCCCACAAGGGCATTGTTGTCGGGAAGGGCGGACAGATGATCCGCCGAATCCGGGCCGAAGCACAGGAAGAGCTGGCGGAATTGATCGGGCGGCCGGTCCACCTTTTCGTGCGCGTGAAGGTCCGTGAGAAATGGGCTGATGATCCGGGCCATTTCCGTGAATGGGGACTGCGTTTCGACGCTTAGTTCCTGTCAGGTCCGGTTCGGATTGCCCCGGCGCGGCTGATTGTGTTCCATGAGCACACAATCAGCCATCGAGTGTTATTCAATGGAATGGCGTGACGAAGGTATCGTGCTGGCGGCTCGACCGCATGGGGAAGGTGCTGCCGTTGTGCAGCTGCTCACCCTTGAGCATGGCCGTCATGCGGGCCTGATGCATGGCGGAAATTCCCGGGGCAAGCGCGGGATGGTCGAACCTGGAAACCGTGTCGATGCGGTCTGGCGGGCCCGACTGAACGAACATCTCGGGCGCTATACCATTGAATCCACGCGCCATACTGCCGCGCAGTTCATGGATGACCCCGCACGCCTTGCGGCTCTGTCAGCGGCCTGTTCAGTGGTGGAAACGATCATTCCCGAACGTGAACCCCACCCCGGGCTCTATGCAGCGACCGGTGCCTTGTTTGATGCCTTGTCTGATGGCGAGGCGAATATCTGGCCGGCTGTCTATATTCAGTGGGAATTGGGACTTCTGCATGAGCTCGGTTTTGGTCTCGATCTCAGTTCCTGTGCGGCGACCGGGGAGGTTGAAAATCTGATCTATGTCAGTCCGCGAACCGGTCGTGCAGTATCTCAAGGAGCGGGGCATCCCTATCGTGACCGAATGCTGACCCTGCCGCGGTTTCTGCGTCCTGATGGTCGCGGTCACGGGGCCGACAACACCGATTTCTCCGATGGCCTGAAGCTGACGGGTTTTTTTCTGGCCCGGCATGCCTTTGACCCCCTAGACCGGGGGCTCCCGGCGTCACGAGAGCGTCTGGAGACCCTTGTGACACGCATGCGGACTGATCAGTAGGATCCTGCGACGGATTGTTGAGGTGAATCAGGCGCAGGGCCTAAAAGGGGCTTCGTTTCAGCGGAGTTTTCAACATGACGATTGTCGGCGGCGGTGTACGCCAGGAGGCGTTCAAGGATGCGCTCAGTGAGCGTTATCTGAGTTACGCGCTTTCCACAATTATGGCGCGGTCGCTGCCAGATGTGCGCGACGGATTGAAACCTGTCCATCGGCGCCTGCTCCACGCGATGCGGCAACTGCGCCTGGACCCTGATCAGGGTTACAAGAAATGTGCCCGGGTCGTGGGCGATGTCATGGGTAAATATCACCCCCATGGTGACCAGGCGATTTACGATGCGCTGGTTCGTCTCGCTCAGGAATTCGCCGTGCGTTACCCGTTGGTGGATGGGCAGGGCAATTTCGGCAATGTGGATGGCGATAACGCCGCTGCCATGCGTTACACCGAAGCACGTATGACCGAAGTGGCTCAGGCCCTGCTCGAAGGTATTGACGATGACGCGGTTGATTTCCGGGAGACCTATGACGGGGAGGGCAGCGAGCCGGTTGTCCTGCCATCCAATTTTCCAAATCTTCTGGCCAACGGCGCCACCGGCATTGCGGTTGGCATGGCCAGCAGCGTTCCGCCGCACAATGTTGGTGAAACTTGCGACGCGTTGTCCCATCTCCTGAAAACGCCGAATGCGACCATCGCAAAGCTGGTTGATCTGATGCCCGGGCCGGACTTTCCGACCGGTGGAATGCTGGTGGAAGACCGAGCCACGATTGTTGATGCCTATGCTTCCGGACGCGGCAGTTTCCGGGTTCGTGCGCGATGGGAAAGCGAAGATCTCGGGCGTGGCCAGTATCAGGTTGTGATCACCGAGATTCCCTATCAGGTGCAGAAGTCGCGGCTGATCGAGCGGATTGCGGAATTGATGCACAATCGCAAGTTACCCTTGCTTGGGGATATCCGGGATGAATCCGCGGATGATATCCGGCTGGTGCTGGAGCCGAAAAGCCGAAACGTCACCGCAGAAATGCTGATGGAGAGCTTGTTCCGGAACACCGAGATGGAATCCCGTGTGTCGCTGAACATGAATGTGCTCGATGCCGATCACGTACCGCGGGTCATGACGCTGCGCGAAGTGCTGCAGGCCTATCTGGATCATCGGCACGATGTGCTGTTGCGGGTGACCAAGCACCGCTTGGGGAAAATTGCCGAGCGCCTGAATGTGCTCAAGGGCTACATGATTGTTTTCCTCAATCTGGACGAGATCATCGCGATTATCCGCGAGGAAGATGACCCACGCGCAGTCATGAAGAAGCGCTGGGACCTGAACGATGCGCAGGTTGATGCAATTCTGAATATGCGATTGCGTTCCTTGCGGCGGCTTGAGGAAATCGCCATCCGCAAGGAGATCGAGGGTCTTGAGGGTGAGCAGAAGTCGCTCAAGGCATTGATAAAAGACAAGGCCAAACGCCTCAAATATCTCGCAGATGAAGTGGCCGATGTGAAGAAGCGGTTTGGCAAGAAAACCGAGCTGGGCAAACGCCGGACGGATATTGCAGAAGCGCCGGCTGTCGTTGCTGTTCCTCTCGAAGCGATGATCGAACGTGAGCCGGTGACGATCGTATGTTCTGACAAGGGTTGGGTACGGGCGCTGCGGGGACACGACCTTGTCGCAAAAGATTTGAAGTTCAAGGAAGGCGACAAGAGAAAATTCATTCTCGAGGCAGAGACCACAGACAAATTGCTTGTCTTTGCAACGAATGGGCGTTTCTACACGATTGGGGTTGATAAACTGCCCGGCGGACGTGGGCATGGAGAACCGCTGCGCCTGATGTTCGATCTTGGAAATGATGCAGATATCGTGGCGCTGCAGGTACACAAGCCGGGTGCAAAACTTGTTGTCGCAGCCAGTGACGGTCGCGGGTTCATCGTCCCCGAGGACGATGTGGTTGCGCAGACCAAAAGCGGAAAACAGGTGCTCAACGTCAAGGGTGATGTGGAGGCTGCAGCCTGCGCATCTGTTATCGGAGATTATCTCGCTGTGCTGGGGCGCAAACGCAAAATGCTGGTCTATCCGCTCAGTGAACTGCCTGAGATGTCTCGCGGCCGCGGTGTCGTCCTGCAAAGCTATTCCAACGACATGCTGTCTGATGTTGCGACATTCGATATGAAGGATGGTCTGACGACGATGACCGGGGATCGGCATCGCACCTTTACCAAGCAGGAATTGAAGGATTGGATCGGCAAACGCGCCCAGGCCGGGCGCAAGGTGCCACGCGGATTTCCGGCAGCGCCGCGTTTTCGTTGAGGCGCTTCTTATTGTGAGCGCGTCGCGAAGCTGATAACTGTCGTAGACTGACTTTGAGCCATCGACACGGAGACGAACCATGCAAATAGCAACGGGTACTGGTCCAACTTTGATCAATGCAATTTGGCCTCGCGAGACGGGCGGTGTTCTGCGTCTGGTTTTGTTGGCGATTGCCGGAAGCGTGGTGATGGCGGTGTCGGCAAAGATTCAGGTGCCCATGTGGCCGGTGCCGATGACCATGCAGACTTTTGCTGTTCTAGTGATTGGAATGGCCTATGGCGCCCGCCTCGCGGGTGCGACCCTTCTTCTCTATCTCGCCGAGGGCGCGATGGGGCTTCCGGTTTTCGCGAGCGGTGCCGGTATGGCCTATATGGCTGGACCGACTGGCGGATACCTTCTGGGCTTTCTGATCGCGGCCGTGCTGGTGGGCTGGCTCGCAGAACGCGGCTGGGATCGGAATGTAGCCTTGACGTTTCTTGCCAATCTGACCGGTACGGCCATCATCTTTGCATTCGGTGTCGCCTGGTTGTCGACGATCATGGGGGGAACGGAAAAGGCCATTGCTGCTGGCTTCCAGCCTTTCATCGTCGGTGCAATCGTGAAAATCGCTCTGGCGGCAGCTGTTCTGCCATTAATCTGGAAGTTGCTTCCGAGACGCTAATTCGCCGCATTTTCAACACGCAGAATCACAAACGGCCGCCTTGCAGGGCGGCCGTTTCTTGTAGCGGTGTTTGTTTTGATCAGAAGTTGAGGGATATGTCCCGATGGATTGCCAGACAGGATGCCATGTCGCTGATGTTTTCGGATGGCAGTCGGTCCTGCTGACGTAACCCGATGGTATGGGCAATGGACTTGTCGTATGTGGCCAGCGTGTCGGTCATCTGCTCCGCTGCGCGCATTCGCCAAGATAGCTCGTCGAGATAGAGCGCAACGGCTTTCTGAACCTCCTTGATGGCTCTTTCAGGTTTCGGGCTCCGTGCCGTCAGAGCGCGGCGCGCCTGAGTGAGTGCGGACCGGATTTTGCTCGTGTCGGCGAGCTTGGAGAGCGCCGATTCCGCCGCTTTCAGAGTCACAACCGCGTCCTCGGAGGACTGATTGGCCAAGGGCCCGGGCAATGCTGTGATGGTGTCCCTCACAGCGGCAAAGTCATCGGCATCGGCCAGAATATCGCGGACCTCGACAATCGGTACATAGGCCTGATCGACGTTTCGTCGATATGTGAGACGCGCTCTCTTTTCGGCGCTGGCGAGCGCAACATATTTCTTGCGGGCGTCCTCCCAATTGGCAGGCAGTGAGGATTCGAGTTCTTTCAATTCGGCTTCTGCTTCGACAATTCGCGCATCGGCATTGGCGACATCCTTGGCGATCACCACGCCGTTGCGTTCGTTCTGACGAAGCTCTTTGCGCAGCTCTGCAATTTCGTCCTTGTGATCACGAATATCAGCCTGAATGGCGCGAACGTTGCGATGAATTGGCTGGTATTCCGGAACATAGGCCTGCACGGCCGCCTGACTTGTGCGCACAGCCTCGACCAGGTCAAAGGTCGCAAGTGCCTTGTCGAAACTTGCGGTCAAGTCCTTGCCTCGCTTAGCGGGGAGATAGCTGAAGTCAAGGTTTCGACCCTGTTCGATGGCTGCGATCAGCGCGCTTTTTTCCTGATCGTAAACCGGGAACAAATGCTCTTCGAGGCAGAGTTGCAGTCGCGGGTTTTTCGGTGGTGGCGCAGTTTCAGCCGACAGGAATGACTGGTTCGGCAGGAAATTCACCAGTGAGGGGGAGGCGCCAACGATGGCGAGGCCAACCAGCTGCAGGGCGATAAAGGCAGCAACGCCCTTGTACATGGATGTGGTTTTGACAATCGCTGGTGCGACACCCCGCAGGTAGAACAGCGCAAAGCCGAATGGCGGTGTCAGGAAGGACGTCTGCATATTGACGCCGATCATCACGCCCAGCCAGACCGCTGTAATGTTCGCGGAAGGATCCTGCAGCAGAATCGGAGCCACGATGGGCACAACCACAACGGCAATCTCGATAAAGTCGAGAAAGAAGCCGAGGATGAAGATCACGCCCATGACCACAATGAATTGGGTCCAGAAGCCACCAGGCAGGCCACCGAGGAATTCCTTGACGAGTTCCTCACCGCCAAACGCGCGGAACGCCGCGGTCAGCATGGCGGCGCCCAGAAGGATGATGAACACCATCGAGGTGGTCTTCGCCGTCTCGATCATCACGCTGCGCATGGTGTCGTCAATTTTGTGTACCCGCCAGCCGCTCCAGAGGACTGCGATCAGGAATGCAATAACGGCGGCAACTGCTAGCAGGATACCGAACAGGTCCGTCCCGGTATCGATGCTCTTGATGTTGAGATCAAAACTGCTCAGCAGGAAGAATATGGCCACGATTGCAGCGATGGCGATCAGGGCCGGAACATAGGTGAGCCGATTGCCTTCGGTCAGCCGGTAACCCGCCATGATGATAGCGCCGACCGCGCCGATGGCACCCGCCTGATTGACGGTAGCAATGCCCAGAATGATGGAGCCGAGCACGGCAAGGATCAGGGCAAGCGGCGGGATCAGCACAAGCAGAACACGCAGGGCGAAGCGGAGATCGAAGGCACCCTCGCGTTTTACCGCTGGCGCATTTTTCGGCCGGATGAGGGCGAAGATCAGGATATAGGCGAGATAGAGACCGACCAGGACCATGCCGGGGAGAAAGGCACCGAGGAACATGTCGCCGGCACTGGTCGACGTAATGTCGAACTCGCCAGGCATGGAGAATTCGCCTGTTGCTTCCTTGTATTCGGCTTTGCGTGCAGTGCTGGCCTGGTCCGATGCGCTGGAAAGCTGATCGGCCAGAATAATCAGGACGATTGATGGCGGAATGATCTGCCCCAAAGTGCCGGATGCCGCTATCGTGCCGGTGGCCAGTGAATGGGAGTAGTTGTTCCGAAGCATCGCCGGCAGGGAGATCAGGCCCATTGCGACAACGGTTGCGCCGACAATTCCGGTTGTGGCCGCAAGCAAGGCGCCCACGATCACCACGGACATGCCCAGCCCTCCGGGGATGGGGCCAAATAATTGCGCCATGGTTACCAGTAGATCCTCGGCGATCTTTGAACGCTGGAGCATGATGCCCATGAAGACGAACAGGGGAATGGCGATCAGAGTGTCGCGTTCGACTTCCCAATAGACACCGCGGAAATTTGTCACACCGGCAGTCAGCCACTGAATCGGCCCGTCCTGGGCGAAATAGCTTCCGGTATTACCGGCAAAGATCCAACCGGTCAGTGAGGCCAGCGCAATGGTCAGGATGGCCGATCCCGGCAGGGCAAAAGCGACTGGATAACCCATGGCCAGAGCACCGGCCATGAGCAGAACCAGAACGGCGATGAAGAAGACTTCCATGGTGCGTATCCGTCCGGGTTTCGGTGGCTAGTGGGGCGGCGCGTCAGCCGGTTTCGGTTTCCCCGGCTCGCCACGCAAATCCGCAACGCTCGACAGAAAATAGCTGGTGAATTGCACCATCATCGAAACCGCGAAAACGGCCAGGAAACCGGCCATAAGGTATTTGACATAGAGACCAAACCCGCTCTGGGAGGTCTCGAAACTAAGAAGAGGGCTGTTGATGACCGTGGCGCGCCCGGCCATACCCATGGAGAGAATGATCCAGCAGAGCGGCAATCCGAGAAAAAGAGAGCCGAGCGCGTTCGACCAGGCTTTCTTGCGTTCGCTGAAACCGGCATAGAGCACATCGACGCGCACATGGCCTTCTTCTGTCAATGTGTAGGCACTCGCGAACAAAAACAGGGCGGCATACCAGAACCGTACGAGGTCGCCCATGAAGGCCTGCTCATAGGAGAAGATGAAGCGTGCGATGACGATCTGGAGCTCTGCAATCACAACCAGTAGCGCCAGCCAGGTAAAGCCCAGGGTTCGCGTAAAATAGGCAATCACAAGTGAGATCAGGATCAGCGGGTAGTGCACAAAGGCCCCGCGAAACTGAGATAGGCCCAGTTCGGTTGTCAGTTTTTCACCGACAAACAACGCCAGAAACCCTTCCACCCGCAGAAATGAAATCACCGTATCGATGACACCGATCAGAAGTACTGACCAGAAGGCGGCGCGGATGATGAAGGCGGCCAGGCCTGACAGATGCTCTGCATCTGCGCGCAGGCCCCGTTTGGACGTTCTGCCCACATAAGCTGCGACAAGTGCGATCAACACGACGTAAAGCAGTATCTGCAGCCATCCGAGCAGCGGTGCGCCGTCGGCGAGCGGCTTGCGCAAGGCCTCGGCACCGAACCATTGCAGGTGGGAAAACAGATTTCCGATACCTGGCCAATCGCGCCAGTAGGTGAGGTAATTGTTGATGAGGAAGCCGACACAGATGGCAATGATCGACAAAGCGAAGATGCGAAATGCTGTCGCCCATGCTTGTCCGTGTTCGCTGGAGTCCGCGCTGCCAAGTGTGGTCGCCGTCATTGTGTCTGAACTCTCCCGGACTGTGTCTTGAGCGCCCGATCAGTCTATCAGCGGCTATCTGTGCTGACATTACTCACATTTGTATCATCCACGCATGGAAAACGGAGCCGAGGGGGCTCCGTTTTCTCGTGTGGTCTTGCGTTGGGATTAGAGTCCGAGAACGCGGTTGCGCTGGGCAACGTAGGCCTGGTCCGAAATGTTCGTCCAGCCACCAACTTCCTCGCGAGCTTTGAGGAAGCTGTTGTGGATGCGTGAGGCGAGGTCGCTATGGGCAACCACTTCACTGAACACTTCGTCCGCGGCCTTGCCGAAGCTGTCATAGATCTCGTCGGAGAACTGACGCAACTCAACGCCGTTGTTGTTGATCAGCTGCGCGAGTGACGCACCGTTCTTGGCGTTGTATTCCGACATCATCACGTCGTTTTCCATCGCCGCTGCGGCTTCGATCATGGTCTGATCCGACTTGGACAGCTTGCCCCAGAAGGAGGCATTAAGGCCAAGAGCAAGCATCGAGCCCGGCTCGTGCATGCCCGGATAGTAATAGAACTTCGCGGCCTCATAGAACTTCATCACCTGATCGTTCCAGGGACCAACCCATTCGGTGGCGTCGATGGCGCCGGAGACGAGGTTTTCATAAATCTGACCACCCGGCAGGGAGACAGGAGAGGCACCCAGCTTGGCCATGACGTCACCGCCCAGGCCCGGGATACGCATCTTCAGACCCTTGAGGTCGTCGGCCGTGTTGATTTCCTTGTTGAACCAGCCGCCCATCTGAACGCCGGTGTTGCCGCACATCAGACCCTTGAGGTCGAACTCGGCACCGAGCTCGTCCCACAATTCCTGACCACCGCCAAAGCGGACCCAGGCGTTCATCTCGGTGTAGGTCAGGCCAAACGGAACTGCTGTGAAATAGGCCCAGCCCGGGTGCTTGCCTTTCCAGTAGTAATCGGCAGCGTGGTAGCCCTGTGCGTTGCCCGAAGCAACTTCGTCGAAGGAGTCGAACGCACCAACGCGTTCGCCCGCGGCGAAATACTGCATCTGGATACGGCCGTCGCTCATGGCGGCGAGCCGTTCTGCGAAGCGTTGTGCGCCAGTACCAAGACCGGGGAAGTCGCGCGGCCAGGTGCTGACCATGGCGAATTCGATACGATCGCTGACTACAGCAGGCGCTGTAACGGTTGTTTCAGCTACCTGTGGGGCCGGAGCCTCCTTCGTTGATGTCATTACCGCCGCTGTAGCACCAATTCCAACAACGCCTCCAACAGCTGCCCCCGAAATAAAATCTCGTCTATTCATTATAATCCCCAAATAGCTCTTTCAGCGATCTCCTATGGCTACTCTAGTCAGATATGCCTCGAGCCATTTTTGAAAAGGGCAATTCGACTTTGTTCTGAGCATCCACCTTTAACGGGAGGTTATTCCGTTATTCTGGGGTGCGCAACGGAATGCGCGCTATACAAAAGTATGAGGTCTAGGGTCAGTCTGAGTAAGTTGCACGGGGCAGAGGACCGGTCTGCCACCCCTTGGTTCCAAGGTGTTCTACCGGCTGGAAGCGGCTCTTGTAAGACATCTTCGCGCATTCGGCGATCCAGTAGCCGAGATAGAGATGATCCAGTTTCTGGGATCGGGCGCGGTCGAGCAGCCAGAGGACACAGAATGTGCCGAGGCTGCGGCGATCCTCATCGGGTTCAAAGTAACTGTAAACGGCTGAATATCCGCGCGTAAGCTGATCGGTCAGGCAGGCTCCGACCAAGCGTCCGGCATCGTCGCGGATGGAGACGAGTTCGGTCTGGACTACGGCGTCTTCGATCATGGCGCGGAAATCCGAGAACGACATGGTTGCCATCTCACCGCCCTGATGACGCGCGTCCTGATACCGGACGAAGAGCGCGTAATGTTCTTCGGTTGCACGTGCGGGACCCGTGGTAACCCTGAGATCGGTATTCCGGCTCCAGACACGCCGCTGGGAGCGTGACATTTCAAATGCTGCAACCGGGATTCGCACGGGAATGCAGCCATTGCAGTCAGGACAGGAGGGTCGATAGACGATGTGGTGAGATCGTCGAAAACCAGCCTCGGCCAGCTGGTCGTGTAATCGCTGGGATTGTGCCCCGTTCAATTCGGTGAACAGGTTCCGCTCGACCCGGCCACCGAGGTAAGGGCAGGGCATGGGGCCGGTCCGATAGAACGTCAGCGGTGGCTTGGGCGTCTGGGTCGTCATGGGGCCATCCGGGGGCACAGTATTAATGTGGCAGGAACTGTATCGGGTGCCCCGAAGTTGCGCAAAACCGGGGCGGGGTCAATTTTATGGATCCGTTCAGCCGAGCGACTGGTCGGTTGCAAGTTCGGTTTTGTGCGCGGGCGCATCTTCTCCCTGTTCGTTTTATTCGTTGGCGCCAAGTTCGCTTGCGGATGCCGTACCATTGATGTTGATGGACATCGCGTTCTTACGTAGCAGCACTATGCTGATCCGGCGGTTTCGTACGATTGACAGGGTTCGCTCGCCGGCGGTCCAACAAAAATGGATTCCATATTGCGGTTGTCTTCCTATGGTCTTGGAGGTCCGGTCAGCGTGGGTTACCGTTCCCGCGATTTCGTTCAAGGGCAAAGGCTCGCCGCCATGCGGTCACGGTTTTTCAAGGCGCAGAACCCGCAAGGGGAGCATTCGATCCACTACACCGAATGGGGCGAACCGGGCGCGCCGGTTGTTCTTTGCGTCCATGGACTGACGCAGACTGCACGATCATTTGATGCGCTGGCTGTTGCGCTTTCGACAACCCATCGGGTGATTTGTCCCGATGTCGTCGGACGAGGCAAAAGCGACTGGTTGCCGGATCCGATGCATTACGGGTTCCCGCAATATGTGTCCGATATGATTTCGTTGATGGCCCATCTCGACGTTGCCGAATTTGATCTCGTTGGAACCTCCATGGGGGGCATTATCGGCATGTTTCTGGCGGTTCAGAACGGGACGCTGTTGCAGCGACTGGTGCTGAATGATGTCGGCCCATTTGTGCCCAGGACTGCGGTGGAACGGATTCGGGATTATGTCGGCACCGACCCCAATTTTCCGGACCTGAAAGCTTTTGAGTCGTATTTGCGCGAGATTTGGGCCCCGTTTGGCGACCTGACAGATACACAGTGGCGGCATCTGGCGGAGACATCCCATCGGGTCACCGGGACAGGTCTGATTGCGCCGGCCTATGATCCCGATATTCGGTTGCCTCTTGTTGCGGCACCCGTTGCGGATGCGGATCTCTGGAGTTTCTGGGACATGATTTCGCTGCCCACGCTGGTGTTGCGCGGGGCATTGTCCGACTTACTGTTGCCGGATGTTGCTGCAGCGATGACCAAGCGCGGCCCAAACGCAATTCTGTTGGAGTTTGAAGGAGTCGGGCATGCCCCGGCCCTGATGGCGCGGGATCAGATCAAATCCATCAGCGGTTTTTTGCAGGCATGACGATGCACGATATGGCTCTACCATCGTTTCGCCCGCGTCCGCCCTGGTGGGGGGGTGATCTGCAAACCATTCGCAATGCGGTTCTGAAGGATCACGCCGATCTCGACATGTGGCCGGGATCGCGGATGACCTTCGTGGCGGAAAACGGAGACCACCTCAGCGGCGTGCTGCATCAGGCAACGGAATCTCGGAACGCAATCGTTGTGCTTTTGCACGGTCTGACCGGTTGTGAGGACAGTGCCTATGTGCGCGCCAGTGCCCGACATTTGCTGCATGACGGCTTTGATGTCTTTCGCCTGAACATGCGTGGGGCTGGACCGTCCCGCGCTGCGTGCCGCACTATGTATCATGCGGGCCGTACTGAGGATCTGGACCTTGCCTTACGGGCACTTCTTGGTCAGGGCTTGGGCTCGAACGGTATGTTTGCGATGGGGTACTCGCTCGGGGGTAATCAATTGCTGAAATATCTCGGAGAAACTGGGCCTGATGCGTTGATTGCCCGCGCGATCTCGGTCTCTGCGCCGCTGGACCTTGCAGCGGCTTCTGCCCGGCTCGAGAATAACCGCAACCGGGTTTATCACCGTTGGCTTCTCGATCGCATGAAGCAGGATTGGCAGGCCGGGCCGCTCGATATAGGCGCGACCCAATCCGAAGTTTTGAAAAATGCTCTGACGATACGGGCATTCGACGATGGTGTTGTCGCGCCGCTGAACGGATTTTCTGATGCGGCTGACTATTATGCCCGCAATGCTTCGGGCCGTTTTTTTGACTGAGATCGGCGTCCCGACGTTGTTGCTTCATGGGAACAACGATCCGTGGATTCCCGTTGCGCCCTATCGCGATGTGAGGCCGTTGCCCGACCATGTGAGGATCGAAATTGCTTCGGGTGGCGGTCATGTCGGTTTTCATGGCCGCTCCGGGCGTTGGCATGATCAATGCGCCAGTGTGTTTTTCGGGCTGACGACATGAAAACGGGCGCTCTGGAGAGCGCCCGTATCAAGGCAAGTTAGTCTGCCGGGTTTCTTACTTCGGCTGCGGCACGATCCGCAGATACGGCTTTGGAGCGTCCCAGCCATCGGGATAAGCCGCTTTCGCGTCTTCATCAGAGACGGCCGGAAGAATGATGACGTCCTCTCCCTGGTTCCAGTTCACCGGTGTCGCCACTTTATGGTTGGCAGTGAGTTGCAGTGAATCGATCACGCGGAGGATTTCATCGAAGTTGCGGCCCGTGCTCATCGGATAGGAAATGACAAGTTTGACCTGCTTGTCTGGACCGATGACATAGACGTTGCGAACTGTGGCATTTGTCGCGGCTGTACGGCCCTCTGACGTTCCGGTCTCGTCGGCAGGAAGCATGCCGTAGAGTTTGGCCACGGTCAGTTCGGTATCGCCAATCATTGGGTAGGTGACTTTCGAGCCCTGTGTTTCCTCGATATCAGCAACCCAGGCTGCATGATTGTCGACGGGGTCAACGCTTAGGCCGATGATCTTGACGTCACGTTTGTCGAATTCCGGCTTCAGCTTGGCCATATAGCCAAGCTCGGTCGTGCAGACAGGGGTGAAGTCCTTGGGGTGTGAAAACAGAATCCCCCAGCTGTCGCCCAGCCAGTCGTGAAAATTGATAACGCCTTCTGTGGTCTGTGCCTCGAAATCAGGCGCAGTACTGCCAATCTGGACGGTCATGTTTGTTTTCTCCTGTTGAAATCCCCGAGGCAGCGATTGCGACGCTGCTGTGCCGCGTCGTGCGGCTTTCAGCCTATGGTAGTAACTTTCTCATAACGTGGCAAGCGCCCGCGCCAAGAATCAGAAAGTTAGGAGCCCTGTTTCGCGGGGGGCTCGGGCAATTCGGCGATGTCCGGGCGGCCTTTTTGCCAATGCGCGATATGTGCCTGAATGGCTTCGAGGATTGTGTTGACCGGCGTGTCGAGCCCGTATTGCTGGATCACTGGCTCCTGAATGGTGAACTCTGCTGAAACGAACTGCCACCAGGAGAAGGGGATCGGTGCCGTTGGCTTCACCTTTGGGGTTTCGATAAAGCGGAACTGCAGATAGGGCTTGCGTCGTGTCCGTGTGATGGAGGCGACTAGACCGCGACGGATCGAACTGGAATGGGCGATGTAGTCGATGTTCTCCCAGGGAACGGTGCCCACAACCCATTCACGGAAATATACTCCGTTTTCATCGACAACGACCTGGGGGGTTCGGTTCCGTGCACGGTTGAACGTCCACAAGGCCCAGATCACGGCGGCTCCCACGATAACACCGGTAAACTGCCAGGTTTCGGGGCCTTGCTCCACGGAGACGAATGGGATGATCAGCGCCAGCGCACCCACGGCAAGAATGGCAAAGCCCCGGAAGGTCTGAACCGTGGCGCTGTAACGGACATGCAGGGGCGGTGGTGGGCCGTCCTCGATTGCCGGTTCGTCGGTTTCAGGTTCATGCGTCATGGAGCAGCCGGGCCGCATCGACGGCGAAATAGGTGAGAACACCGTTGCAGCCGGCGCGTTTGAACGCCATCAGGCTTTCCAGCACCACGCGGTTGTAGTCCAGCGCGCTTTTGTCGGCCGCGATGCGCAGCATCGCGTATTCGCCGCTGACATTGTAGGCGAAGGTGGGGACACCGAAGCGTTCCTTGACCCGATAGACAATGTCCAGATAGGGCATGCCCGGTTTGACCATCACCATATCGGCGCCTTCCTCGATATCGAGCGCGACCTCGCGCAATGCCTCATCGGAATTGGCCGGATCCATCTGATAGGTGTCCTTGCTTTCCCCTTTGAGGAAGCCTGCGCTTTCGATGGCATCCCGGAATGGGCCATAGAAGCCCGAGGAATATTTCGCAGCATAGGACATCAGCAAGACACGATCGTGTCCGTCCTGATCCAGTGCCTTGCGCAGTGCGCCGATCCGGCCATCCATCATGTCTGAGGGCGCGATCACATCGCAGCCTGCTTCGACCTGCACCAGCGCCTGACGGCAGAGCGCATCCAGTGTCTCGTCATTGACGACATGCCCGTCACGCACAATGCCGTCATGACCATCGGAATTGAACGGGTCCAGCGCCACGTCACACATCACACCCATATCCGGGTGCGCGTCCTTGATCGTGCGCACAGCCTGACAGACCAGATTGTCGGGGTTCCAGGCTTCTTCTGCTCCGGGAGTCTTGGCTTCAGCCGGAGTGGCTGGGAAGATGGCAACGGCGGGAATGCCCAGCGACTTGGCCTCGCCCACTACAACGGGGAGCCGATCCACGGAGTACCTTACAACCCCGGGCATGGTCGGAACATCTTCGGTTCGATCTTTGCCCTCGCAGACGAAGACCGGCCAGATCAGATCATCGGGTGTGAGCGTGTTTTCGCGCACCAGACGGCGCGACCAGTCCCAACGCCGGTTTCGGCGCATGCGGGTTTGCGGAAAAACACCCACTGGCGTTGACGGGCCACGCGTCATGGAAATTCCAGAGTTTGATTGAAAGGCGGGGCACCATAGCCGAATCGACGGGGCGGAGCCAAGCGCACCGATTCTTTCGTGCGCATGGCTTCCGTCCTATAGTTTCGGATCAGGATTTTTCACCTGTCGTAAAGCCTGCCTAAAATTATATGGAGGCAATGGTGTTAGAACTAGATACCGCCGTTTATCCAAGACTGTTCGGACTTACTGCGGTAAATTTTTTCACCGATATGACACAAAAAATTAAACATGATTGATTACCCTAATTTGGTTCAGAAGTCCTTTTTACGGATGGTGACCATGCTCAGATGCGCGTCATACGCATGGCTCTTCTGACATCAGCACGCATCACTTTCTGGGTATTGAATCTACGGCCTATTCAGTTCTGACGCTTACGCGCGTGTCGAATTATTAATCCAGCTCAAAATCTCTCACAATCACACTCACCGCTGTCGGCACCCCCTTGTCCCCCTCCAAGCCGGCCCAGCCCTTCAAGACTGCTGGCATTGCCAGCAAGGTTGTCAAGCTTGGCCTTCGCATCCGACGCGCGCGACTTAGGCGTGATTAGGTTGCGTCGAGCGGATAACTCCAGATCAGGCGGATAGCCACGAGTTTGAAGAGCACCGGGACCAGTCCATATAGGCCGGCGAGTACGGCGAGAGAGATGGGGCCGTTCGTTGCGGCATCTCCGCTGAATCCTACAAGGCCCAGAATTGGAAACGCGATGCCGACCCCCAATGCCAGGGGAATCTTGGTTGCCACGCCCCATAGGCCGAACAAGGTGCCCGTCCGCGTTACGCCGTTGTTCGCCGCATCGAGGTCGACGACATCAGCCTGCATCGACGGCGGCATCACCAGCTCGGCGCCAAGGGGGGTGCCTGTCCAAATACAGATCAAGATGAACCATATCAAATCACCTTCGCCGAGCAGCGCGGCGGGCCAGAATCCCGCTGCAGCGAGTGACATGGCGACGATCCAGGTCCGCCGCTTACCCAGGCGGCGGCTCACGGCCAGCCAGACTGGCAGGGCCACGATCGCGGAAGCGAAGTAAATGATCAATAACACCCAGGCCCATTCGGGTCGGCCCAGGACATGTTCTGCGTAGAGAAGGAACAAGGTGGCGGGGAGGCCGTAGGCGACACCGTTCACGAAATAGGCAGAGATCAGCTGGCGAAAGGGCCGATTAGTCCAGAGCCGCTCATAGCTGCGAAAGGCTGGTCGGGTTGCGATCCTCGGCGTGGCCGGGTCGGGTAGCGTCATCAGCGCGACTGCGACCGTGACCGGCGCCAGGATCAGAATTGCTATCGCAGTTCCATCCATGATGATTGCGCGGTCGACCCCGAACAGGGCCGGGACCGCCATGGCACAAATAGTGCCAATCACGAGTGCGGCCTCACGCGCGCCCGCGATCCTGCTACGCTCATGATGGTCGGGCGACAGTTCCGCCGCCCAGGCGGTGTAGGGCAACATCACCATCGTGCCGCCGAGATACAGAGTGATTGTCGCTGCTGCCAGATAGGCCCAGCCAACGTCAGCCGCTGGGCGAAACAGGGCCCACGCTCCCAAGACCATCAACGGGACGCCAGCCAGAAGCCACGGACGGCGTCGGCCCAAACGGTGGTGGGTGCGATCTGAAAGAATGCCGATAAGCGGATCGGTGACGACGTCCCACATCCTTGCTAGCAACAGAACGATCCCAACGGTTGTGAAGCCGAGGCCCAGATCGTCAGCGTAGTAAGTCGGGACCGTGATGAAAAGCGGCAGCAGCAGGATCGCCAACGGCAAGCCGGGCAAACCATAGGTGAGGAGTTGTAAATTGGAGAGAGGCGAAGGACCGGCAATGCGCATGGCTTGATCCACCCGAGTTAGTTCCGCATGTTCAAGACAGTGTCGGCACTGCTAGCCGGCACATTGCCTTGACGCTCGACCAGCCGGTAGGTGACCTGAGATCCGCGTGTTTCGAATGCGAGCCCGACAAGAACACCGGTGTCGTCGTACCAAAGGTCAATTTCAAGGTCGCCCTCCATTCGGAAGTGCGTCGCTTCGAATAGACCGCTGGGCCCGGTTACCTGTTCGCGCCCGACTTTACGGACCGATATCTCGAGTAATTCGCCGGTCTGGGTGTTTATCAGCTGGTTCTGTTGGATAGTCGTGACCATCCAATAGGTTGATGGAAGGGTCGATGCGGAAATGGTGAACGGCGCTTCATCATTTGCGTGAATTTGTAATCCCTGTGAACCTGCCGTCGCTCGGATACGGTACTCGGTCCCATTGTCGTCGGTCTCGCTTTGCAGGGACAAGAGTTTCCCGGCGCGCCATAAGGTCCGATTTCGGTGGTTGTAAGCAAAGACAGTGAATGGGCCTAACCGTATATCGAGATCAATATCGATGGCCACTTTCAGGCTGCCATCGGGTTGTGGATCAAAAGTCAGGGCATGTCCGCCGATAGGCCGGCCGTCAAGCATGACTTCGAATCGCAGAGTACTTTCTTGCGGCGCTGGGTCTGCGAGCGCATGCATCGCTGGGAGAATGTTCATAGCATTGGCCATGGCAACGAGCGCTACGAGCGCTACGAGCGCATCTCTGATCTGATTAAGCATACCGGTGCATTCCCTTCTGTAACTGCGATGAGTTAGGAATCCTCTCTTCGGAAATTCCGCTGATATGTTCTATGAGCGTTGACGTCAGACATTGTAGTTCAAAGTCTGCTGAGTAACGGATCTGAAACCACAACTCATCTGACTTTTTAGGTGTTACGGTTAAGGTTCTCGGTTCTATTTTTATTTTCGTACTAACGTGTGTTTTGGATTTGTGGCCGATCGTCTGGGCTTTTTGGGGTTTCGTGCGGCTCTGATTTTTGCGGGCCATTTATGGTGGCGTTGATCATCGCGCGATTTTCGTCCGCGCCTGACCGAGAAGGAGCTGGAACTTAGCCGCCTGCTCGAGGGCATGTTCGAACGTCACGTTGAGCCGGTTTCAGATTATATTGACGAAGGGTAACTCAACGAGGCTAATTCCGCATAGCGCGATGTCGAGCGCTTCTGGATGCAACAGCTGGGCTTTGAAACTCGCGTTGCAGAGTTCTTGCGGGCCAAAACTGCGGCCTGACAGTTTTTAATTTCTCTCCCGCGAGACAATTCAACGAAAAGGGCGGCCTTCGGGGCCGCCCTTTTTTATGTGCGATATATATTCGACTAAACGAAGAGGTCGTTGTCCAGAATCGACTTGGGGTCGTTCCCCTGAGAGCACATGGCAACCTTCAGCTTGTCGAGAGCCTTGGCCTCGATCTGGCGAATGCGTTCCTTGCTGACACCGAAATTCTCGCCGATATCCGAGAGCGTGTTTTTCTTCTCGGTCAGGAAGCGTTGGACGATGATCTCGCGCTCCCGCTCGCTGAGGGTTTCCAGTGCGTCCTCGACCCAGGCCGAGCGCACCTTGCCGTCGTGGTGCCAGGCAGTGATGTCCTCGGGATTCGGACCTTCATCGTGCAGGGCGTCCTGAAACTCGAAATCATCGTCATCGCCGTAACTGGCATTGAGCGAGTTGTCGGGTCCGCTTAGGTGGGCTTCCATGCGCACAACATCGGCGTACTTGACCTGCAGATGATCGGCCACGAGATCGCGGTCTTCATCGGTCAAATCACCATTTGCACCGGTGGAAATTTTAGCTCGTACCTTGCGCAGATTGAAGAACAATCGGCGCTGGGCGGGAGTCGTGGCGACACGGACAATGGATGTGTTGCGCAGGATGTAGTCTTGAATCGCAGACATGATCCACCACGATGCATAGGTGGAGAACCGGGCATTGTGATTGGTCTCGAACCGCTGGGCGGCTTTCATGAGCCCGATATTGCCTTCCTGGACCAGATCCCCGACCGGCAGGCCATAGCCGCGGAACTTCCATGCTATTTTCAACACATAGCGGGCATAGGCTTCGGTCAATTTGTGTAGCGCGGCTTCGTCTTCTTCCTCGCGCCACAGACGGGCGAGTTCGAATTCTTCTTCCCGTTCCAGGATGGGGGCTTTCATGACGCTGCTGGCGTAGCGGCGGTTTCCCTGTTCGATAGTTTGGCTTGCGAAAGCGGCCATGGTCTTCAATCCTTTGACAAAACATCATTGAGGGCTATATCGAAGCTGCAGTAATCTTGCTTATCGTTTCGACTCGATACTTGTACGGACTTAAGGGAATCATGGATCTCTGTCGACTCGATACTATCCATTTCATACACAATAATCATAATATTGCGTAGATTATAGATATATGAGAACAAATAAAATGGGCGCGCAACCTATTGAAAATGTAGACAAAGAAAGCCTGGCACGGCTTCTCGATCGTATCGGCCGGATGGCGCGTGGTCTGCAATATTGTCATGGCTTGAACCCGGCCCAATGGGACAGTTTGCGGTTTGTGGCTCATTCGAATCTCTTTTCTCGGACCGCGGGCGCGCTCGCACTGTTCCTTGGGACAACCAAGGGGACAGCCAGTCAGACCCTGAATGCTCTCGAAAAGAAGGGATACCTAACACGAGTACCCGATGCCGAAGACAAGCGGATCCGGCATATTGAACTGACCCCTGCGGGCGAAGAGATTCTCGCTGAAGATCCACTCAACTGTTTGGATCTAGCGATCGACCGTTTGTCAGCTGATACGGTCGACACTATGACCAGGGGACTGCAGGAACTCTGCACGAACCTGCAGGCGCGCTGCGGCGGGCAGGATATGGGCATCTGCACGTCATGCGGCCATTTTCAGGGTTCAACCGACGACGGCAATATGCGTTGCGGTTACAAGCAGGCGGACCTGTCCTGTGAAGATGCCAAGCGCTTCTGTATCAATTTTGATCCGAGCGATGCGCGCGACTGCTGAACGCGACACGATCAACCCCCGGTGAAAGCCTGAATACCGGTCTGGGCACGGCCAAGAATTAGCGCATGCACGTCGTGGCTGCCTTCATAGGTGTTGACGGATTCCAGATTCATGACATGCCGGATCACGTGATACTCATCCGAGATTCCGTTGCCGCCATGCATGTCCCGGGCGACCCGCGCGATTTCAAGGGATTTGCCGGCATTGTTGCGCTTCATCAATGAAATCATTTCCGGTGTCGCCCGATCATCATCCATCAGGCGGCCCAGTTGTAGACTGGAATGCAGGCCCAGAGTGATTTCGGTCTGCATATCGGCGAGCTTCTTCTGAATCAGCTGATTGGCGGCAAGCGGCCGTCCGAACTGCTTGCGTTCCAGAGTGTATTCACGTGCCGCCTGCCAGCAGAACTCCGCAGCGCCCAGCGCGCCCCAGGAAATGCCGTAGCGCGCCTTGTTGAGGCATCCGAACGGGCCACCAAGTCCCCGGGCACTGGGGAGCTTATTCTCTTCGGGCACGAACACGTCGCTCATGGCCACTTCGCCAGTTGACGAAGCGCGCAGGGAGAATTTGCCTTCAATTTTCGGGGTGGACAGGCCTTCCATGCCCCGTTCCAGAATGTAACCGCGAATGACCCCTTCATCATCCTTCGCCCAGACCACGAAGACATCTGCGATGGGAGCGTTGGAAATCCACATTTTTGCGCCATTCAGCAGATAGCCACCGTCGACGGACTTGGCGCGAGTCACCATGCTGCCGGGGTCGGATCCATGATCGGGTTCCGTCAGACCAAAAGCGCCAACCCACTCGCCAGTGGCGAGCTTGGGCAGATATTTCATGCGCTGATCTTCCGAACCGTAAGTGTAAATCGGCCACATCACCAGCGAGGACTGGACCGACAGGGCCGACCGGTAGCCGGAATCCACACGCTCGACTTCGCGGGCGATCAGGCCGTAACAGACATTGTTCACCCCCGCGCAGCCGTATTTCTCAGGCAGCGTCGAGCCGAGCAGGCCAAGCTCACCGAACTCGTTCATGATCTCACGATGAAACACCTCGTTGCGATTGGCTTCGAGGACCCGTGGCATCAGATTTTCCTGAGCATAACCGCGGGCGGTGTCGCGCACCATGCGCTCATCTTCGCTCAGCGAATCTTCCAGCAGCAGCGGGTCTTCCCACTGAAAACGGGCTTTTTCACGCGGCGCGGCTCCGGACGTGCTTTCAGATGCGAGACTCATTTAGATGCTCCTGTTTAAAGATACGCCAACCTAGCGATTGCGGTCGGCGTTTCATAGCTGCAAGTCGCGGAACTCACGCTGTGAGACAAAAAAATTGAACTTCAGGGCGCGACGGTTTCGAACTTGCCCGGGGACGCAATTTCGAGGAGTTCGCAGTATTTCGACATCCACAAGGCGTCATGCATGATGCCGTCGGGCTGATAGAAGCAATCTCCCTTGGACACTTCGATTTCGCCTTCGCCATCAAACCAGAACCGTGCAGCCCCCTGCAGTATGTAGATCATCTGGAAGTCTGTCATATGGGCATGTTTGCCGGTGTAATGATCGGCATTCTCGAAATGTTTAACCATAAATTTTTGTTTTTTGGGTGTCACGGTCTCTACCCCTTAAGTGTGGTGTGGTCCGGAGGCTATAAGTCGGGGTGAGTTCGATGACCATGAAGAGGCATACAACCGGATACCCGTCGATATGACCCATGATCAAGCAGGCCGCCACAAGATTGCGATGCCCCGTGATATGATCTTCGAATTCTCGGCAGTCGGCAATTCGGTAAAGGTTTGCGCAATAGATCCGCAAACGGGTCTCGAAGTCTCGATCGTGGGTCCCGTCAATGCCGGCTAAGCCGCACTACGACGTACCGCCATGGCCAAGCTTCGTTACATGCGCGAGAAGCGTCAGCCTCAGGCATTGGGCGTTAGAGGAACGTTTGCCTGACGCTCGGGAACAATGTCCCGAGTCCGTTCAGGCCTTGCGCTTGCCCAATCCGATTTCCTTGGCAAAGGCCGAACGTTTCTTGGCGTAGTTGGGCGCGACCATCGGGTAGTCGGCTGCCAGACCCCATTTTGCACGATACTCGTCCGGGCTCATCCCGTGGGTGGTGCGCAGGTAGCGCTTGAGCATCTTCAGCTTCTTGCCGTCTTCTAGGCAGATGATGTGGTCGGGCGTGATCGAACGTTTGATCGGAACCGCAGGCTTTTGCTTGGTCTGATGTGCGCCGGTGCCGTTGCCCAGACCCTCGAGACTTCCGTACACCGATTCAATCACATCGGAAATCTGCACATCCGAAATTGTGTTGTTGCCCACATAAGCCGAGACGACCTTTGTCGTCATTTGAAGGAGGGCATCGCGCGAGAGGGAATCAGTGTTGGTGTCCTGCATTTATGATGTCCCGATCTCTGTTTTGTCGCGATTTGAAAAATAGAGGATCGCATGGCCAGTCCAGAACAGTCAACTTGGTATTTGAGTAATCGTCAGTAGTTTTATTCATACTCAAGTAGAGGTGGTCTTAACGGCAGGAATGGCTCAATGGGCAAGACCGTTTGAATCGATCAATTCTGCATCGATGCATGATCGAATTGATGTAGAAATTGTACGGTGCCGCAAAACGAACTGAAATGTTTTCCACACAAATAGACGCGATAGCTTGTGTTCCTCTGGCAGGTGGTCACGAGATGTGGTAACTTGAATGTTGGCAGTTATTTCTGTGTCTGCCACATTCAAATGGACTTGATGCATGAGCGAAGGGACGATTGCGATTGGTTCGGACCACGCCGGACCACCTCTGAAAGAAGTGCTCAAGGCCGAGCTGGAACAGCGCGGATTCACGGTGCTCGATCTGGGGACCCATGGCGAGGAGTCCGTTGACTATCCGGATTTCGGGCGTGCGGTGGGGGAAGCCGTGGTTTCGGGGAAGGCAGAGCGCGGCATTGTCATTTGTGGCACCGGGATCGGCATCTCCATTGCGGCCAACCGAATTGCCGGCATCCGATGCGCGGTTTGCCATGACGCGACATCAGCCCGACTGGCGCGTGAACACAACGACGCCAATGTGATGGCGCTTGGCATTCGGATGATCGGGACGGAAGTGGCACTGGATTGCCTCGATGCATTTGTTACAACCGCATTTAGTGGTGGTGAGCGCCATGTGCGACGAATTGAAAAACTGGGATAGCGCCATAGCCGATCCAAGCGGGTATGCGAACGAAATCAAGGAACGAGGACGTAAATGTCGATGACAATCGAGGCGGTGAGCGCCGAAAACAACGACAATGCCTTTTTTGGGCGCGGTCTGGCGGAAGCCGATCCGGAAATTTTCGCGTCGATCACACAGGAGTTCGGCCGTCAGCAGAATCAGGTTGAGTTGATTGCGTCGGAGAATATTGTCTCGCGCGCGGTAATCGAGGCGATGGGCACCGTTCTGACCAACAAGTACGCCGAGGGATACCCTGGACGCCGATATTACGGTGGTTGTGAATTTGTTGATGTGGCTGAAACCCTAGCGATCGATCGGGCGAAACAACTCTTTGAGTGTTCATTTGCCAATGTGCAGCCCCATTCGGGTGCTCAGGCCAATCAGGCTGTCTTCATGGCGCTCTGCAAGCCGGGCGACACGGTTCTGGGCATGTCTCTGGCTGCGGGCGGTCACCTGACCCATGGAGCCGCGCCGAACCTGTCGGGAAAATGGTTCAACGCTGTTCAGTTCGGGGTTCGCAAGGACGACGCGCGGATCGATATGGACGAAGTGGCGCGTCTGGCTGACGAGCACAAGCCGACATTGATCATTGCGGGCGGTTCGGCCTATCCGCGGGTCATCGATTTCGCCCGGTTCCGTGAAATCGCGGATTCTGTCGGCGCGTTTCTGATGGTCGACATGGCGCATTTCGCGGGTCTGGTCGCTGGCGGGGTGTATCCCAGTCCGTTGCCGCATGCACATGTTGTCACCACCACCACCCACAAGACCCTGCGCGGTGCGCGGGGCGGCATGATCCTCTCCAATGACGAGGATCTGGGAAAGAATATCAATTCGGCTGTGTTCCCCGGTTTGCAGGGCGGTCCGCTGATGCATGTGATCGCTGCCAAGGCCGTGGCCTTTGGCGAGGCGCTGCAGCCTCCATTCAAGGTCTATGCGCAGAATGTCGTCGACAACGCTCAGGCACTGGCCGCGACATTGTCCGCCGGTGGGCTGGATATCGTATCCGATGGCACGGACACGCATTTGATGCTGGTCGATCTGCGTCCCAAATCGCTGACCGGAAATATTACGGAGGATGCGCTCGAGCGCGCGGGCCTGACCTGTAACAAGAACGGTATTCCGTTCGACCCGGAAAAGCCGATGGTGACATCCGGGGTCCGTCTAGGAAGTCCGGCAGCCACGACCCGTGGTTTCGGCACCGATGAATTCCGGCTCGTTGGTGAGCTGATTGTCGAAGTGCTCGACGGTCTGGCAGCGAATCCGGAAGGTGATGCGCAGGTCGAAGCCTCGGTACGCCGCAGGGTTGAGGAACTGTGCTCACGGTTCCCGATCTACAATGTGTCCTGACGGCTGGAACAACGACAAGACTGCGAATTCGGGGGAGATTAACTGATGCGCTGTCCGTTCTGTGGACATGACGATACGCATGTCAAAGATTCGCGGCCGACCGAGGACAACACGGCGATCCGTCGCCGTCGCGCGTGTCCCGATTGCGGTGCGCGCTGGACCACGTTCGAGCGGGTTCATCTGCGTGATCTCATGGTGGTCAAGAAAAATGGCCAGCGGGTGCCCTTTGACCGGGACAAGCTTGAAGCGTCGATGCGGATATCCCTGCGCAAGCGCCCGGTTGATCCGGATCGGACAGATCGTGTGATCAGTGGCATTGTCCGGCGTCTGGAATCGTCCGGCGAAACCGATATTTCATCTGATGCCATCGGTGAGGCTGTGATGGATGCGCTGATGAACCTGGACGCCATCGCCTATGTGCGATTTGCATCTGTCTACAAGAACTTCCGAGAGGTCCGCGACTTTGAAGACTTCATTGGCAATGAACGACTTTCCAAGGACGGCGAGCCCATCAAAGACGATTGATCGGGACCGGCGTTCGCCCGGCCCTGTGTCCTGATGATTCGCGATCGCAACTTTATGACGACGGCGCTGCGGTTGGCGCAGCGTGGGTTGGGCAATGTTTGGCCCAATCCGGCAGTCGGTTGCGTGATTGTCGCTGCCCCTGAGCAGGGTGGTCATGTCCTTGGACGGGGCTGGACCCAGCCTGGAGGGCGTCCTCATGCAGAGACTGTCGCGCTCGATCAGGCTCGGGCCCGATTTGGGACCGATGCGATTATTGGCGCGCATGTCTATGTCACTCTCGAACCCTGCAGTCACACAGGGCAGACACCACCTTGCGCCGAGGCGTTGCGTGCCGCACGTGTGGCGCGGGTGATTGTTGCTTGTGAGGATCCTGATGCACGGGTCTCGGGAACAGGGGTCTCGCATCTGCGTGAAGCCGGTATTCAGGTGGAAACCGATTTGTGTCTGGGCGAAGCCGAAACCATCAATGCAGGTTTTCTAATTCGCGTGCGTGCCGGACGCCCGCTTGTGTCGCTCAAGACCGCGACGACTTCGGACGGACGCATTGCGACCCGGACCGGGGCCTCCCAGTGGATCACCGGAGATGCGGCTCGGGCCCATGCTCACCTGATGCGGGCCACCCATGATGCGATTGCCGTCGGAGCCGGAACCGTTGCAGCAGACAATCCCAGCCTAACCTGTCGCCTGCCGGGTATGAGCGACAGATCGCCGCTGCGGGTCGTCTTTGATTCCCGGCTTGGCGTGCCGATCGAGGCGCAGCTCGTGTCCACAGCGCAAGACATCCCGACCTGGATTGTCGCCTGCGATGGGGCGGATGCCGACCGCA
This sequence comes from uncultured Alphaproteobacteria bacterium, assembly GCA_943787445.1. Classification (GTDB taxonomy): domain Bacteria; phylum Pseudomonadota; class Alphaproteobacteria; order UBA6615; family UBA6615; genus JABJAG01. The sequence continues at coordinate 15,235 of CALSML010000016.1, read as the reverse complement.
AGGCGAGACTGGAGGATGCGGGCGTGCGCGTGCTGACCGTTGCGAAGACCGATGGGCGGGTCGACCCGAAAGCCGCACTGAGTGCGCTTGGTGCGGAAGGCATCACCCGCCTGATGGTCGAGGGCGGTGCGCAGGTATCGACCTCGCTCTTACGTGCCGGACTTGTCGATCAGTTGTTGTGGTTTCGTGCACCGTCGTTGATTGGCGGTGACGGAGTGCCGCCCTTTGGGGATCTGGGGGTCGGCGATATGTCCGATATGCCGGCGTTCCGGTCGGTTGAACGCAGGCCAGTGGGTGACGACATGCTGGATATTTTCGTTCGAGTGCCGTAACGAAGCGGCATGTTTACAGGAATTGTCACAGATGTCGGGCGTGTGGCCCGGATTGATCAGCTTGAGGTTGGTCGGCGCCTGACGATTGCGACGTCATATGACACGTCTGAAATCGTTCTGGGTGCGTCGATAGCCTGCAATGGCGCATGTCTGACAGCGGTGGAAACCACCCCGGGGCATTTTGCTGTAGATGTGTCCGGCGAGACCTTGGACAAAACGACCATTGGCACTTGGGTCGTCAACAGCAAGATCAATCTCGAACGCGCTCTGAAGGCTGCCGACGAATTGGGAGGACATCTGGTTCTCGGTCATGTTGACGCCGTTGGCACGGTGGTGCGTCTGGAGCGCGAGGGTGAGAATCATCGGGTCGATATCGAAGTGCCGGACAGTTTGAAGCATTACGTGGCCTCAAAAGGCTCGATCACGGTTGATGGTGTCTCTTTAACTGTGAATGAAGTGGCCGACCGGGTGTTCGGCGTGAACATAATTCCCCATACTTGGGATCATACGTCCTTTGCCGACCTGACGTCGGGTGCAAGGATAAATCTGGAAGTTGATGTGATCGCGCGTTATGTCGCCCGGTTGCTGGAGCGTGATTGATCGTGGCTGATAAAACCGAAACAACTGGCACCCTCGTCCAAGCAGGACATGGAACAAACCGTGGGAGATGAGCAGATTCTCTCACCGATTGAGGACATCATCGAAGATGCCCGCAACGGCAAGATGTTCATCCTGATCGATGATGAGGATCGCGAGAACGAGGGGGACCTCGTCATTCCGGCACAAATGGCAACGCCCGATGCTGTGAATTTCATGGCGACCCATGGACGGGGCCTGATCTGTCTGACCCTGACCCGTGAGCGCACCAAACAGCTGGGGCTGCCGATGATGCCGCAGACCCATGGCCAGCGGCTGGCAACCAATTTCACCGTGTCGATTGAAGCTGCGGAGGGTGTGACCACCGGCATTTCCGCACCGGATCGTGCCCGCACCATTACCGTCGCAATTGATCCGCGTTCCACGGAGGCCGATATCGTGACCCCGGGGCACATCTTCCCGCTGGCAGCGCGAGATGGCGGCGTTCTTGTCCGCGCGGGGCACACGGAAGCCGGTGTTGATATTGCACGTCTCGCGGGACTGAACCCTTCGGCAGTTATCTGCGAAATCATGAACGAAGATGGGACCATGTCCCGGTTGCCCGATCTAATCGGATTTGCGCAGTTTCACGGCCTGAAGATTGGCGCGATCGCCGATCTGATTGCCTATCGCCGTCGCAATGACCGGATTGTCGAACGGCTCATGGAGCACAAGTTCAACTCGCAATATGGTGGCGAGTTCAACTGGCACATTTATCACAACACGGTTGAATACGCCGAGCATGTCGCGATCGTTAAGGGCGAAATTGACCCTGACGAGCCGGTACTGGTCCGGATGCATGCTTTCAGTATCGGGACCGATGCTTTGGGCAGCCTTGATGCGCCTGATGCCGGGGTTCTGCAGCGTTCGATGGAACTGATCGGAGAAGCCGGGAAGGGCGTGGTCGTGCTGATTCGCGATACCTCGCCCAATGCCTTGTCGGAAAGGATCAAACGGGTGAAGTCAGCACCGGGCAGTCCGGTGAATGAACTGCGCGACTACGGTGTTGGCGCGCAGATTTTGGCGGACCTCGGGGTTCGCGATATCATCCTGTTGTCGAATTCCCGGCGTTCTATTGTGGGTCTGGAAGGATTTGGTCTGCGTTTGGTGGAAACCCGGTCAGTACCATTGGCAGACAAGGCCTAAGGAGGCGCATATGTCCGATCAACCGCACATCATGATAGCGCTCTCGCGTTACTACGAAGAGGTTGCCAGTGCGCTTCTCGCCGGGACGCTCGGCGTTCTGGAAGAAGCCGGGGCCACCCATGAGCTCTACGAAATTCCCGGTGCCTTCGAGATTCCTGCTGCGATTGCTATTGCCATGCGATCCCCCGAGTTTTCTGGCGGGCGCCGCCGGTTCGACGGCTATATTGCGCTTGGTTGTGTAATTCGCGGTGAAACCACCCATTACGACTATGTGTGCGGTGAAGCCGCGCGTGGTCTGCAGGAACTCTCGACCCGTCATTGTCTCGCCCTTGGGTTTGGTATCCTGACGACCGAAAACATGGATCAGGCCATGGCCCGTGCCGCAGTGGATCGCGGCAACAAGGGCGCTGACGCAGCCAATGCCTGCCTGAGAATGGTCGAGTTCAAGCGCCAATTCCGAATGTTCCCACGCTGATGAATGCGCAAACCGAGTTGAATTCGGGCAAGGGCCGAAATTCCGGTGCTTCGGCGCGCGGTGCTGCCCGTCTGATGGCGGTTCAGGCGCTCTACCAGATCGATATCCGGGGCGGAACGGCAGAAGCCACGGTGACCGAGTTTCTCGAACACCGAACCGAAATGGTGGACGAAGAGACCGATACGCAGGTGCGGCTGGAGGCGGACAAGGCATTGTTTGCGGATCTGGTCGGTGGCGTCGAGCGTGAGCGCGAGATGATCGAAACCACGCTCGATGGATGTCTGGATGGCGGCACGACGGCCCAGCGCCTTGAGCCTCTGTTGCGCGCCATCATGAAGGCCGGAATCTTCGAATTGCAGACACGTTCCGATATCCCCGCCAAGGTCACGATCAGCGAATATGTCCACCTGACTGACGCGTTTTTCGACAGTCGGGAGCCGGGTCTCGTCAATGCCGTTCTTGACCGGCTCGCCCGCGTCCTGCGTGAGGACGAAACATCGCAGAGAGACACGGCCGGAGATGGCGCAGCCAGTTGATGAATTCGATCTGATCGCGCGGTTTTTCAAACCGCTGGCCCGCGATATGCCGGGGGCGTTTGGGTTGCGTGATGATGCAGCCGTCCTGCGTCCCGAACCCGGCTTTGATCTGGTCGTTTCAGCAGATGCCATTGTTGCCGGCGTCCATTTTTTCACCCATTCTCCGCCCGAATATATTGCGCGCCGTGGATTGCGGGTGAACCTGTCGGATATCGCGGCCAAGGGTGCCGTGCCACTCGCCTACACCCTGACGCTGCAACTGCCCTCCGAAACGGATGAAGCCTGGCTGTCCGGCTTCGCAAATGGTCTTTCCGATGACCAGCAGGAGTTCGGGCTTGGATTGCTCGGTGGGGATACTACCCGCACCGACGGGCCATTGTCGTTAAGTATTAATATATTCGGGCAAGTAACGGAAAATAATATAATTATTCGTTCCGGCGCACGCGTTGGTCATGATGTTTATGTGACCGGTACGATCGGTGATGCGTACCTGGGATTGGCCGTCGAACAGGGTGCATTGGAACTTCCCGAAGGTCAGGACCGGATGGCGTTGGTTGATCGGTATTGCCTTCCTCAACCGCGGGTGTTTCTCGGGCCGAAACTGGTTGGATATGCGAGCGCGGCGGCAGATGTGTCTGACGGGTTGATCGCTGATCTGGGCCATATCTGCGAAGCGTCTGTACTGGGAGCCGAGATTGGATTCTCATCTGTGCCGTTATCGGCGGCTGGACGAAGAACGGTAACGGACAATCAACCATTGCACCTTAGTCTTCTGTCTGGCGGGGATGATTACGAGATCGTCTTTACCGCTCCGGAGACTGTGCGCGATGCCATCGAGGCAATTTCGCGGGATTCGGGAGTGCCGATCACGCGAATTGGCCGCATGATCGAACGTAATTCTGCTGGTCAAAGCGTCGTCATACGCGACGACACCGGCAATCAGCTTGAGGTGGGCAATGGCGGATACCAGCACTTCCGGAGATATGAGTAGAGAGGAAAGCGAAGCCGCGATTCGTGCCATGCGTGCGGGCAAAGACCCGAACTCCGACGACAAGCCCAAGAAAAAGGGCAAAAAAAAGCTCATTTTGCTGATTTTGATCTTGCTGATCGGGGCGGCAGGTGGTGCAGGCTATAAATTCGTTCTGGCCAAGGACGAGCCCGTTCACGCTGAAGTCCCTGAGCCCAAGCCGGAATCTGATGAGCCGCTTGATCTCGTTTACATTGACCTGGATCCCTTGTTTGTGCCGTTTCAGACCGAAGATGGACACCGTCACAAGATCGTTGTTGTCCTCTCGCTGGAGGTCGGGCGCCGAGCATCAGAGTGACGAGAAGCGTGTCTGGGCATCTCTGATCCCCCGCCTGCGCGAAGCCTATGTCCGCGTTCGCTGACGTCGCGTCCTTATCCGCGGGCCGGGCGAGGGGTCGATCAAGATCGGTCTATCTGAAGAACCGCATCCGGGCAGAGAAACAACCGCATCCTGGGGACCGGCGACGGTGAACGATGTCCTGGTTCGCGACATGTACGGGTTCTGCCGGGCTAGATGCGAGGTCGACGATGAAGCAGCCTTATGCTCTTCATGGCCATTCTGATGGCGCTCGTATTGGCGGGGTCGTGTCCTGACGAACGCCTTTGAGTTTGCCGGTCTGATGCCGGCAGCTTACGCGGCGGATCCGCCCAAGGAACAGAACAATGGCGGGGTTGCCGAGCACCACTATGTGCGAACTGGATACGATCACGGTGACATCTGTTCGGCGAAGACAGCGTCGTATCGGCCTCTATACGGTGGCGGCCACAGCTGGAGATCGCCGAAGCGGGGACCAGCGTACGATGGTGCTGGATGCCGGGCGCTCACGGTCTGCGGGACGCCATGATCGTGGAGCTGCACGCGCTTGTGGCGCGCCGCAAGGGCGTATCCAGTCCCGCTGGATGCGGTGAAGTACCGGCTTGCGCGATGTGGCGCAACGCACACTGGGCAAGGACGTCGGTGATCGACCTGTTTGTCGAAAACGTGCTGCGTAAGGACAGCTGATTCGGTCCCGTAAATTGCAAAGCTGATATTAACACAGTGGGCTTGTAATTTCTCTGACCATGGAAGAATGTCCGCGGATGAAACTTACACGCGAAATCCGTAACGTCAGCCTACTGTCTCTTTGTCAGGCACTGGGCCAGACACAGATGATCCTGGTGTTTTCTGTCTCTTCGATCATTGGGGCGTCGATAGCTCCCAGTGTGGCGTGGGCCACGGTTCCCATTACCTTTCAGTTCGTGTTCATGACCTTGTCGACGTTCCCGCGGCCTTCCTCATGAAGCGTATCGGGCGGCCAACGGATTACCGTCTTCCTGCTGATTGGCTGTTTGGGGCGGTGTTGATGGTCTATGCGCTCTATGTTCAGAGTTTCGTGTTGTTTTGCGTCGGATCGGCCTTGTTCGGGGCATCGGCCGGCGCCAATCAACAGTTCCGCTTCGCCGCTGTCGATGCTGCCAGTGATGGATTTCGGGCCAAGGCGGTGAGCCTAGTTCTTGCGGGTGGCGTGTTTGCCGCGCTGGTCGGGCCGAGCCTTTCGTCCTGGGGCTACGACATGATTCGGCCGATTCTTTATGGCGGCGTCTATATCGTGATTTTTGCCATGCAGGTGATGATGATGATTCTCCTGCGGTTCACGGACATTCCCGCGCCCAGCGAGCAGGAGCGCACGGGCCATGTGCGCCCGATGCGCGAAATTGCGCTGCAGCCGGCCTTCATCGTGGCGCTGATGAGCGCGATGATCGGTTATGGGGTGATGAATTTCGTGATGCTGTCGACGCCGATCTTCATGCATCTGCACCCGACCCATCCCTTCGGGCAACTCGACATCAACAATGTGATCATGTGGCACGTGCTGGGCATGTTCGCGCCGGGCTTCTTTACCGGCTGGCTGATCAAGAAATACGGCGACGTGAACATCATTCTGGCCGGTGCCGTGATCTCGGTGGTGTGTCTCAGTGTCAATTTCAGCGGCGATTCGCTCTGGCATCTGCGGATCGGAATGGCGCTGGTCGGTCTGGGCTGGAACTTCATGTTCACGGCCGGCACCACGTTGCTGCTGAGCACCTACACGCCGGCCGAAAAGGCCAAGGTTCAGGGGATCAACGACCTGTTTGTCTTCGGCACCGTTGCGGTTTGTTCGCTGCTTGGCAGGCGTGATCTACAAGAGCTTCGGCTTCTTCGCAGTGAACCTGACATCGGCACCGTTGCTGGTGCTGGTGGTGTCTGGCGGTGCTCTGGTTGCGCTGGAAGCGGAAACCTGTCGCGAGCCTGACCAGCACTCTCACGCGGTTGCCATGTTCCCGCCTTTTTGGCATGTTCCCGCCGCTTTTGACGGGTCAGGTGATTCGCACCTGTCTTGGGGTACGCGTGGTGATCTGCAGCGCGATCCGAACAACATAGAAACCAAAGGACAACAACAATGGCTCCTATCGTCTGGTTCGCCATCGCATGTGGCGGTCTGGCAGTGCTCTACGGGATTTGGGCGTCACGCTCGATCCTCGCAGCGAGTGCTGGCACCGAGCGTATGCAGGAAATCTCCGCCGCCATTCAGGAAGGCGCAGCCGCCTATCTGAAGCGCCAATACACCACCATCGCGCATCGTCGGTGCGGTGATGTTCGTTATCATCGTTATCTTCCTCGGCTTGCTGCCGCGGTCGGCTTCCTGATCGGCGCCGTGCTTTCGGGCGCTGCCGGTTACATCGGCATGCTCGTCTCGGTTCGCGCCAACGTGCGCACGACCGAGGCCGCTCGCACCAGCCTGGCTGCTGGCCTGGATCGTTCGTTCCGCTCCGGTGCGGTAACAGGCATGCTGGTCGCTGGCTCTGGCCCTGCTGGGCGTGGCTGGCTACTACGTCATCCTGCTGGATGCAGGCATTGAACGGGCCGCGAGCTGATCTTCCCGCTGGTGGCCTTGGGCTTCGGCGCGTCGCTGATCTCCATCTTTGCCCGTCTGGGCGGCGGCATCTTCACCAAGGGTGCGGACGTCGGTGCGGACCTTGTCGGCAAGGTCGAGATGGACATTCCCGAGGATGATCCCCGCAACCCGGCCGTGATCGCTGACAACGTTGGCGACAACGTCGGTGACTGCGCCGGCATGGCAGCGGATCTGTTCGAGACCTATGCGGTGACCATGGTCGCCACCATGGTGCTCGCATCGATCTTCTTCGCCGCCGAAGCCGCTCAGCTTTCGGCAGCCATGATGTATCCGCTTGCCATTGGCGGCGTCAGCATCCTGGGCTCGATCGCATGGCACCTACTTCGTGAAGCTCGGAGCGTCCAAGAACATCATGGGCGCGCTCTACAAGGGCTTCATCGCCAGTGCGGTGCTTCTCCCTGGTCGGCATCTTCTTCGTCACCTGGTTCCTGATGGGCTTCGGCGAGACGTATGTTGCCAAGGACGGTGAGTTCTCCGGCTTCAGCCTGTTCCTCTGCGCCATTGTTGGCGTGGCGGTGACCGGTCTGATCATCTGGGTGACCGAGTACTACACCGGCACCGCAATACCGTCCGGTGCGAGTCGTCGCCAGGCCTCGACCACCGGTCACGGCACCAACGTGATCCAAGGCCTGGCGATCTCCATGGAAGCGACCGCGGTCCGGCGCTGATCATCTGTGCGGCGATCATCGTCTCCTATGCTTTGGCTGGCCTGTTCGGCATCGCCATTGCGACGACGGCGATGCTGGCGCTGCCGGTATGGTTGTCGCCCTCGACGCATACGGCCCGGTAACGGACAACGCCGGTGGCATCGCGGAGATGGCGGAGATGGAAGAAAGCGTGCGTGTCACGACGGATGCGCTCGACGCGGTCGGCAACACCACCAAGGCCGTGACCAAGGGCTACGCCATTGGTTCCGCCGGTCTGGGTGCGCTGATCCTGTTCGCGGCCTACTACTACGATCTGGACTACTTCATCAGCGATCCGGAGGCTATCCGTTCTTTCGAAGGTGTGGTCCTCAACTTCAGCCTGTCCAACCCGTATGTGGTCGTCGGCTCTGTTCCTGGGTGGCATGCTGCCCTACCTGTTCGGCGCCATGAGCATGACTGCGGTCGGCCGTGCGGCGGGCAGTGTTGTGGAAGAGGTCCGCCGCCAGTTCAAGGACATCCCGGGCATCATGGAAGGCACGGCAAAGCCGGAGTACGGCGCTTGCGTCGACATGCTGACCAAGGCAGCGATCAAGGAAATGATCGTCCCGTCGATGCTGCCGGTGTTGGCTCCGGTCGTTGTGTTCTTTGTGATTCTACGCGATTGGCGGCAAGTCGGCGGCGTTCTCGCCGCTTGGCGCATTGCTGATGGGTGTGATCGTGACCGGTCTGTTCCTGGCGCTCTCCATGACCGCCGGTGGCGGTGCATGGGATAACGCCAAGAAGTACATCGAAGACGGCAACCACGGCGGCAAAGGCTCCGAGGCCCACAAGGCCGCGGTGACCGGCGACACCGTCGGCGATCCGTACAAGGACACCGCCGGCCCGGCTGTGAACCCGATGATCAAGATCACCAACATCGTGGCGCTGCTGCTGCTGGCTATGCTGGCGCACTAACAGCCGCGCAGTCGCTGCGTAGCGAAAACCCCGGGGTCGGCTACGGCCCCGGGGTTTTTCTTTGTGAATTAGAGGGGTGAGCTTACGGTGTGTCGAAGGGCTACTGGGAACCTGCGAAACGTCCGACATTGCCGAACAGTTGCTGCAGCAGCGACAGTTCGTTGCCGGCGGTCGGGGTGACCCGGCGACACGAGTTCGACGTCCTGCTTGTCATTCTCGGTGTAGGTCACGACATCCTCAACCACGCCCTCATCATCGAAGACGATGGCGACGATCTTGCGCTCGAGGAGTTCGGGCTCGAAGAAAGCGGTTCTTTCCGTACGTTCGGACATGTAGTACCAGATGTTTTCGCGGAAGACCCCCTGGGTCGACGGTGTGCCCAGAGCACGTCCGACTTCGCGACGTGAGCGATTTTCCCGGCTCGATCTCGGCAAGGACTTCCGGGTCGGGCTGGTGCCCATGCGCCGTGATAACGGGGGCGCAGGCTGTAAGTGCGGAAAGAAGGACCAGGATACGGCCATGTCGGACGAAAGAATTCATTCGGCGAGTGTCTCGTCGGAAGCTGTTGAGAATCGGGTGATGGGCAGACGATGGCACCCGCTCTTTCATCCTGTCAACCGCACCGGGCGGTGACAGGACAATCGGGATACTTGAAGAATGTTAACTCGAATTCGAGAACGCAAGCGACGGCGAATACAGGCCTTGCAGCTGCATGAGCGATTGTCAGCCAGTCGCGTGATCCGGTGTTTTATGCCGAACTCGGCGTGCCCGACACCATGCTGGGCCGTTATGAAATGGTCTGCCTGCACGCCTATCTGGTTCTGACGCGGCTCAAGCGCGACGGCGAGGCACGTCTGGCGCAGACCCTGCATGATCTGATCTTTGATGATTTCGATGTGGCGCTTGCGCGAGGCGGGGCTGGGCGATATGGGGATCGGCCACCGGATCAAGAAACTGGCGCGCAATCTGCACGGACGGATATCGGTCTATGAGGCCGGACTTGCTGACGGAGATGCGGAGATGGCGGTTGTCCTGCGCCGGAACATGTATGCGAGCGCCGAGCCGAGCGATGAACAGGTCGCTCGGATGATCACTTATATCCGTGCGGCGCGGCGTGCGATGGACGACGTGTCAGAAGCCGAGCTGCTGACGGGGAGGCCGGCATTTGCAGGACCGGCGGCGCAGACCGGCGAGGCTGTGCAATGAACGAAACGATCGAGACACATGAGTTCGTTCGTGCGATTGATGTTGCGGAGCTCGAGCCAGGGCAGCGTGATCACATGGTGTTCGAGGCCACCGCGGAGGAATGCGCGGCGATTGCCGCGCGCTTGAAGCTGCTTTCGATGTCTTCGTTTTCGGCAGACATCTATGTCCTGCGGGAACTTTCCGGTGATGTGAGCATCTTTGGGGACATCGCAGCGGATGTCGAACAGGCTTGTGTGGTGACTCTCGAACCCGTCCGCGACAGTGTCGAAGACTCGATCATGCAGCGTTTCACGGACAGGGAAGACGACGAGGAAGCCGAGGACGAGGACCCGGTAGAGCCTATCGTGGATGATGAAATCGAGGTGGGAGAGGTGCTGGTGCAGAACCTCTCGCTGGCACTGAACCCTTATTCCCGCGCGCCAGGTGTGGCCTTTGAAGCGGTTGACGATGAGGCCGGAGAACCCTCCGGACCCTTCGCAGCGCTGGCGCAACTGCGCGATATGGGCGATAAACCAAAAAAATAGCCCTCAAGCTTCTGAAATCGACAAGAAAACTTGCGATTCGCTTGCTCCGAGGTGCATTTTTGGATATCTAGCAGCCGCCTTCCGGCATGCGCAAAGAATTCTTACTTCCCCGCGAAAGGGAAATCTCATGGCTGTACCCAAGAAAAAAATATCGAAATCCCGTCGGGGTATGCGGCGCTCACACGATTCACTGAAGCAGCCGACCTATGTCGAAGACGAGACCACGGGCGAATTCCATCGGCCTCACCACGTCGATATGAAAACTGGCTTCTACAAGGGCCGCCAGGTCATTGAGGTCAAAGAGAAGATCTAGTCTCTTTCTGACTGACCCCGGACCTCGCGTCCGGTGGGGGAGCGGACCGGTTGAGCGACGAGATCACTATCGCCCTCGACGCCATGGGCGGCGACGACGCACCGCAGATTGTGGTGGCGGGTGCGAATATTGCGCGCCGGCGACATCCTGACGTCAGGTTTCTGCTTTACGGCGACGAAAAAGAGATTGCCGCGCTGGTGACAAAGCAGCGCGGGCTGGATGAGTTTGTCGAAATTCGTCACGCATCGGAAAAGGTCGAACCCGATGACAAGCCCTCGCAGATCGTGCGCAGCGGCCAGGAAACCTCCATGTGGAAAGCCATCACCTCCGTCAAGGACGGTGAGTCGGACGGGATTGTCTCTGCCGGCAATACTGGCGCATTGCTCGCAATGGCGATGCTGGTCCTCCGGCGGCTGGACGGCATCGACCGGCCGGCGATTGCGTCGTTCTTTCCGACCCAGCGCGGCGAGACCGTGATGCTCGACCTGGGTGCGAATATCCAGTGCGATGCGCGCAATCTGGTGGAGTTCGCGATCATGGGCGAGGTGTTCGCGCGCACGATTCTGGGAATCAACGATCCGACGATCGGTCTGCTGAATGTTGGCGAAGAGGAGACCAAGGGCAATGATGCCCTGAAGACTGGCTGCCACATCTGTTGCGCGATCTGGACCTGCCCGGTGAATTTGTCGGCTTTGTCGAAGGGGATGATATTCCCTCGGGTGCGGTCGATGTGGTGGTGACCGATGGGTTTACCGGCAATGTTGCCCTGAAGACAGCCGAAGGCACAGCCCGCCTGATCAACGCCTTCGTGCGCGAGACCTTCCGCAATTCCTTCTGGGCCAAGATCGGCTACCTTTTTGCCAAACCGTCATTCGACAAGTTGCGCAGCCGCAGCGATCCCCGCCGATATAATGGCGCAATGTTTCTGGGACTCAATGGTGTTTGCGTTAAGAGTCATGGTGGAACTGACGCAATCGGGTTTGCCACGGCAATCGGGGTTGCGATCGACATGATCAAGTATGATGGAACTGCCTTGTTAAAGACCAATATCGAGCGTCTCGACCCTGAAATTCTGCGCCCGCAGTCATCCGCGGCGGCGAGCTAGCATGCGCCGTTCTGTTGTTGCTGGTGTCGGGCACTATCTTCCTCGAACGCATCGTGACGAACGCCGATCTGGCGAAACAGATCGACACGTCGGATGAATGGATTCGCGAGCGCAGCGGAATCACCCAGCGCCACATCGCGGCCGACGGGGAATTCACCTCGGACCTGGCCACCAATGCTGCCCGGAAGGCGCTCGAGGCCGCGGGGATGGGGCCGGACGATGTGGACCTGATCGTTGTTGCGACCTCCACGCCCGACGAGACCTTTCCCGCATCTGCCACCGTCGTTCAGTCGAAGCTGGGCTGCGCGAATGGCAGCATGGGGTTTGATGTTCAGGCCGTGTGTTCGGGCTTCGTCTATGCGCTGGCGACAGCCGACAATTTCATCAAGGCCGGGCAGGTCGAATTCCGCACTTGTGATCGGGGCCGAAACCTTCTCGCGCATCCTCGACTGGGAAGATCGCGGCACCTGCGTGCTGTTCGGCGATGGTGCCGGGGCCATGGTGCTGAAGGCCGAAGATGGCAAGGGTACCTCGGATGACCGCGGTGTGTTGTCCACCCATCTGCATTCCGACGGCAGCCTGCATGATCTGCTTTATGTGGATGGCGGACCGTCTTCCACCGGCGAAGTCGGTTATTTGCGTATGGAAGGCCGCGAGGTCTTTCGTCACGCGGTGACGAAGATGTCCGAAGTTGTGGTCGAAGCTCTCGAAGCTACGGGTCTGAAGGCAGATGAAGTTGACTGGTTTGTGCCCCATCAGGCCAACAAGCGGATTATTGACGGCACGGCGCGTAAGCTCGGCGTGGGCGCAGACCGCGTGGTCGTGACCATCGACAAGCATGCCAACACCTCGGCCGCGTCGATCCCGCTGGCATTGTCCGTGGGTGTCGGGGATGACCGTATTCAGCATGGCCACCTGGTGCTGATCGAAGCGATGGGCGGCGGATTGACCTGGGGATCGGGAATTATCCGCTGGTAGCTGTAGGCTACGAAAAAATTTAAAAGTTTTGCATTAAGCGTCCGTACCAATCCTTTGATATTGACGGATTTATCCTGTCACGGTACCGTCTTTGAATATGGGAAATACGGGGAGAACAGGTGTGGGCGAAACAATTACGCGCGCGCAATTGACCGAAGCTGTTTATCAGGAAGTCGGTCTTTCGAGGAACGAATCTGCGGATCTCGTGGAGTCTGTTCTGGCCGAGATGTCGGATGCGTTGGTTCGTGGCGAGATGGTGAAACTCTCGTCATTCGGAAGCTTTCAGGTGCGCCAGAAGGGGCAACGTATGGGACGCAACCCGAAAACCGGCGAAGAGGTCCCAATTCTCCCACGCCGTGTCCTGGTGTTCCGTCCGAGCCATGTGCTGAAGAAAAGCATCAATGACGGGGATGTGAGCGCGCAGGGCGGATCGTCCGAGACGTCATTTGACCCGGCGCCAGAGCCTGAAACCTCCTACTAGCGGTTGAATGTCTGAAACCGCAAACCTTTCGACGAGACGCGGCAGCAAATCCGCCGAAGCCTTTCGCACCATCAGCGAGGTTGCGACGGATCTGGATGTGCCGCAGCACGTTTTGCGGTTCTGGGAGACCAAGTTCACGCAGGTGCGCCCGATGAAGCGGGGCGGTGGTCGCCGGTATTATCGGCCCGAGGATGTAGATCTTCTGCGGTCCATCCGGGCACTCCTCTATGACGACGGATACACCATCAAAGGTGTGCAGAAACTGCTGCGTGAAGGTGGTGGAAAGCCCGATGAGCCTGCACCGCAGGAAGCACCGGCTCACGCAGAGACTGTAGCACCGGCCACCCCTCGGCCGCACCGGTACCGCCGGCAGCCGCAAATCCCGCGGGCCCGGACCCGGGTGAATTGAAGGCGCTGTTGAGCGAACTCGAGGCATTGAAAAAACTTCTCGATTCTGCCCGCTAGCCGGTTCCAATCCGGCCCGCATTGGCACTATAGTCCGCTGCATCGGTCGGGACGTAGCGCAGTCTGGTAGCGCATCTCACTGGGGGTGAGGGGGTCGGAGGTTCGAATCCTCTCGTCCCGACCAATTAAATCAGGGGCTTAGCCGAAGGGCTGAGTCCTTTTTTATGCCTGTTCGCAAAATCTTCGCAAAATCTGCCGCGTTTCGCCCGTTCGCAAAAGATGTGGAGGTCGCACCTCAAAATGTTTGAGCAAAACGTCATCCCTTTTAAAGACATGTGAGCGATGATGCTCGAGATAAGGAAAATGGGGATGCTCCACATGCTAACAAGTCGTTATGTACGATCTTATTGGTGATATTCACGGCCACGCTGCCGAGCTTGAAGCTCTGCTTGTAAAGCTTGGCTATCAATTGGATGGCCCTTGCTACCGGCACGAGAGTAGGCGGGTCATTTTCCTCGGCGACTTAGTTGACCGTGGTCCTCAGCAGCGCCGCGTCCTTGAGATTGTCAGGCCCATGTTTGAGTCCGGATCAGCATTGGCGGTTATGGGGAACCACGAGTTCAATGCCATCGCTTACTTCACTGCGGACGGTGAGGGCGGTCATTTGCGGGCACGCAACGATAAGAATACGCGGCAGCATCAGGCGTTTCTTGATGAGTTTGCCGATGATCAAGCTATCTGGGCGGATACCATCGAATGGTTCAAAAATTACCGCTATGGCTCGAATTGGATGGCCTGAGGGTGGTTCATGCGTGCTGGGACCGCTCCTCTATTGAGCAAATCTCAAGGGACTACCGGGGCCAAACCGGCCTTCCAGAAAGTTTGCTCGTGGAGTCATCCCGTAGAGGGACATGGCAATTCAAGGCCGTCGAGACCCTCTTAAAGGGAAAAGAGGTTCCACTGCCAGATGGGGCATACTTCCATGATAAGGATGGAACGCGCCGAAATGAGATTAGAGTGCGCTGGTGGACAGGAGGGCGCACTTATCGGGATATTTATATGGGTCCCCCGAGCGCGACCGCAGAAATCCCTGACGAGGCGATCGTCCAGGACCACATGGTCGAATATGGCCCTGAAGAGAAGCCGGTGTTTCTCGGGCATTATTGGATGGAGGGGGAACCTGCGCCCCTCGCACCAAATATTGCGTGTCTCGACTACAGCGTTGCCAAGCCTGGCGGAAGGCTCGTAGCGTACCGTTGGAACGGAGAGAAAGTTATCAATCCTAGCTCATATGTGTCCCAAATAAAGATGTGCTGAAGATCTCAATTAACAGAATCTATACGAAAATTATATTTCAAACCGAAATATATAACATGCTGATTATTAACGATAAAAATCATATTCAGACCAAAAAATGGCATATAATTGTGTCTGTATTTTTAGGTTTTTTTGTTGCTGGTGAGGTGGAGGTCACATCTATTTCAAATAATTCTTGTGAGCATTGTGATCGTGGCTATTCGGGGGGGGGTAGCCC